>NZ_JAALFQ010000007.1:0-227511 GCF_011800365.1 Pantoea sp. EKM103V
GGCGGCTCAGTCTCCTGAACCTTCAACCCGTTTCCCGTTGCCGGTGTGCCGTGTCGATGGAGGCGCATTATAGGGAGCGGTTCAGATAGCGCAAGTGCAAATTAAGACTTTTTTTCCGTTCGTCTGAAATTTGCACAAAAGCGCCCTTTTATGCCTGTTTAATGCGCGCTGGCAGTGCGGCCAGGCTATCGATGACCCAGTCAGCGGCGGCTTCCCCTTCCGCGGTCACCGGTTTACCGCTACGCACCAGGACTTTGGTACCGACACCGGCAGCCTGCCCTGCCAGCATATCCTCCAGCTTGTCACCCACCATATAAGAAGCCGCCATATCAATATTCAGCTCTTGCTGAGCCATCACGAGCATACCCGGCTGAGGTTTACGGCAGTCGCACGCCTGACGATACTCTGCAACGGCGGCGTCGGGATGGTGCGGGCAGAAATAGATGCCGTCCAGATCAACGTTGCGATCGGCCAGCGACCAGTCCATCCATTCGGTGAGCTGCATAAAGGTGTCTTCAGTAAACATACCGCGCGCGATGCCAGACTGATTGGTCACGACCACCAGCGCATACCCCATCGCCTTCAGTTGCTGCAGCGCTTCAATGGTGCCGTCAATAAACTGAAAGTTATCGATCTCATGGACATAGCCATTATCGACATTAAGGGTGCCATCACGATCAAGAAAAATAGCGGGGACTTTATTCGCCACGTAGAAACTCCTGCTGTAAAAATTGCCGATCAGTATCGCATGATTGCTGTGAAAGGGAGAATGTCAGATTGAATCACTTCCATTGATTCAGACGTCTGGATGCCTTACCATCCATCCAGCTTTTACCCTTAATAAAAGCAACGAGGCTTCCCACACCACGGACAACGCAACACGATAATAAATAACCTAATGATTAAACTCGAAAATATCACCAAAGTGTTCCAGCAGGGTACGCGCACCATTTCGGCGTTGAAGGACGTCAGCCTGCACGTGCCTGCCGGACAGATTTATGGCGTTATCGGTGCTTCCGGTGCCGGTAAAAGTACGCTGATTCGGTGCGTTAACCTGCTGGAACGTCCGACATCAGGCCGTGTGCTGGTCGACGGTGCTGACCTGACCGCACTCAGCGAACGTCAGCTGACTCAGGCCCGTCGTCAGATTGGCATGATCTTCCAGCACTTCAACCTGATGACCTCCCGGACCGTCGCGGGCAATGTCTCCCTGCCGCTGGAGCTGGGAAATCTCTCCCGTGAACAGATCAACGCTCGCGTGACGGAACTGCTGGAACTGGTGGGATTAGCCGATAAGCACGATGCCTGGCCTGCGAACCTGTCGGGTGGACAGAAGCAACGCGTTGCGATTGCCCGTGCGCTGGCCAGCAATCCAAAAGTGCTGTTGTGTGATGAAGCCACCAGCGCTCTGGACCCGGCGACAACCCGTTCTATTCTGGAACTGTTGAAGGACATTAACCGCCGGCTTGGCCTGACGATTCTGCTCATCACCCATGAAATGGATGTGGTGAAGCGCATCTGCGACCAGGTGGCTGTCATCAGTCAGGGTGAGCTGATTGAGAAAGATAGCGTCAGTGAGGTTTTCTCGCATCCTAAGACGCCGCTGGCTCAGCAGTTCATTCAGTCTACCCTGCATCTGGATATCCCGGATGATTATCAGCAGCGCCTGTCAGCCACTGCCGCCGAGAACAGCGTGCCTTTGCTGCGACTGGAATTTACCGGTAAATCGGTTGACGCCCCGCTGCTTTCCGAAGCCGCACGACGTTATAACGTGAATAACAACATTATCAGTGCGCAGATGGATTACGCCGGCGGCGTGAAGTTCGGCATTATGCTGGCCGAAATGCACGGCACTGAAAGCGATACCCGCGAGGCGATAGCCTGGCTGCAGGAGAATCATGTGAAAGTAGAGGTGCTGGGTTATGTCTGAAGCGATGATGTGGTTGCTGGGACGGGGCGTGTGGGAAACGCTGATGATGACCTTTGTCTCCGGCTTTTTTGGTTTTGTACTGGGTCTGCCAGTCGGCGTTCTGCTTTATGTCACCCGTCCGGGACAGATTCTGCAGAACCAGGGGCTCTATCGCGTGCTCTCCGCGCTGGTGAATATCTTCCGCTCCATTCCGTTCATTATCTTACTGGTCTGGATGATTCCTTTTACCCGCGTGATCGTCGGCACCTCCATCGGACTGCAGGCGGCAATCGTCCCGCTGACCGTTGGCGCCGCCCCCTTTATCGCCCGTATGGTGGAAAATGCCCTGCTGGAACTGCCTACCGGCCTGATTGAAGCGTCACGTGCCATGGGTGCCACGCCGATGCAGATCGTTCGCAAGGTGCTGCTGCCGGAAGCGATGCCGGGTCTGGTGAACGCCGCGACGATCACCCTGATTACCCTGGTAGGTTACTCTGCCATGGGCGGCGCGGTCGGTGCCGGTGGTCTGGGTCAGATCGGTTATCAGTATGGTTATATCGGATATAACGCCACCGTGATGAATACGGTATTGGTGTTGTTAGTGGTTTTGGTGTATCTCATTCAGTTCTGTGGCGACCGCATCGTACGTGCTGTGTCCCATAAGTAAGCCAGCAATATCACATTATTAAGGAAAGGATATGTCTTTCAAATTCAAAAAAATTGCCGCTGTGGGTGCACTGATTGGCGCGATTGCGCTGGCAGGATGCGATCAAAAAGAGAAAGATGCGAACCACATCAAAGTGGGCGTGATTGTCGGCGCTGAACAGCAGGTTGCTGAAGCCGCGCAGAAAGTCGCGAAAGATAAGTATGGTCTGGACGTTGAGCTGGTTACCTTCAACGATTACGTTCTGCCGAATGAGGCACTGAGCAAAGGCGATATCGACGTTAACGCCTTCCAGCACAAACCTTATCTGGATCAGCAGATCAAAGATCGTGGCTACAAACTGGTTTCCGTCGGTAACTCTTTCGTTTACCCGATTGCGGGCTACTCGAAAAAGATCAAATCGCTGGATGAGTTACAGGATGGCGCTCAGATCGCGATTCCAAACGATCCGACTAACCTGGGACGTTCGCTGCTGCTGCTGCAGAAAGCCGGCCTGATTAAACTGAAAGAGGGCACAGGCCTGCTGCCAACCTCGCTGGATATCACTGAGAATCCAAAGCATCTGAAAATTGTTGAGCTGGAAGCGCCACAGCTGCCCCGCTCACTGGACGATCAGCAGATCGCCCTGGCGGTCATCAATACCACCTATGCCAGCCAGATCGGCCTGACCCCGACTAAAGATGGGATTTTCGTCGAAGATAAAGATTCACCTTATGTGAACCTGATTGTCGCGCGCGAAGATAACAAAGATGCGGAAAACGTGAAGAAGTTCGTTCAGGCTTACCAGTCTGACGAAGTTAACGAAGCCGCCAACAAAGTCTTTAACGGCGGTGCAGTTAAAGGCTGGTAAGTCAGCCGACATTCTCCCCGGGGGCGGCGCTATGCCGCCCTTTCTGTTACAGCCTGCCCTGCCCGACTTGTTATTTATTCCTGTCCTTGTTTCAATAACGCCACTTTTGGAAACCTGAGGATGTTGCCATGCGTTTTTTACCGCTCGGCTTGTTAGCATTGATGCTGACAGGGTGTGTTCATGAGTATCACCCGATAACCAGCGCACCGTCCAGGCCGCAGCACTCCACTGAACCGACCCGCAAACCCGCTGCCCGCCCCGCACCGGTTAAGCTCTACACGGATGCCGCCGATCTGGTCAGCAAACCGTTCCGCGATCTGGGTGAAGTCTCTGCTGAAGATTGCCAGATCAGCAATCAGAACTCGCCCGCTAACATCGCCACGGCCCGTAAACGTCTGCAGATCCGGGCGTCACAGATGAAAGCCAATGCGGTGCTGCTGCACAAGTGTGAAATCGTGACGGGTACGCCAGGGTGCTACCGTCAGGCGGTGTGTCAGGGCTCGGCATTGAAAGTCAGCAATCAATGAGTGAATTCACCTTTGCGCAGATTGGGGTCATCCGCTCGCCGTGGAAAGAGAAGTTTGCCGTGCCGCGTCAGCCAGGCCTGGTGCAGGATGGCGGCGGAGAACTGCACCTGCTGCCCCCGTACAATCAGCCGGAAGCGGTTCGCGGACTGGAAGCGTTCAGTCACCTCTGGCTGCTGTTTGTCTTTCATCAGACGATGGCAGGCGGCTGGCGTCCCACGGTTCGCCCTCCCCGACTGGGCGGCAATGCGCGCATGGGTGTCTTTGCAACCCGTTCAACGTTTCGTCCCAACCCGATTGGCATGTCGCTGGTCGAGCTGAAAGAGATCAGGCTTGAGAAGCAGCAGGTGATCCTGCAGCTTGGCAGTCTGGATCTGGTCGATGGCACCCCCATCGTGGATATCAAACCCTATCTGCCTTTTGCCGAAGCGCTGCCCGAAGCCCGGGCGGGATTTGCCCAGGCAGCACCGGCGGCCACGATGCCGGTGCGCTTCTCCGCGCTGGCGCAGGAGCAGCTGCAACAGCATGCCCGCTATCCCCATCTGGCGCGTTTTATCCGTGACGTGCTGGCGCAGGATCCCCGTCCCGCTTACCGTCAGGGCCAGGCAGAGGAGCGGGAATATGCGGCCTGGCTGATGGATTTTAATGTACGCTGGCGCATTGACGATGCCGGGACAGAAGTGATCGCTATCGACCCGCGTTAAAACCCGCTTTTGAGCCAGTGATCTCACTGGTACACTAGCCGCCAGCAAATTTCTGTCTGTGACTTTCCGATCAACTGGAACCGTAATCAATGCGTACTACTCAATATCTGCTCTCTACTCAGAAAGAGACGCCTTCCGACGCCGAAGTGATCAGCCACCAGCTGATGCTGCGCGCCGGTATGATCCGCAAACTGGCTTCTGGCTTGTACACCTGGTTGCCGACCGGGGTTCGCGTGCTGAAAAAAGTCGAAAACATCGTGCGCGAAGAGATGAACAACGCGGGTGCGGTTGAGATTTTAATGCCGGTCGTGCAGCCTGCCGACCTGTGGCAGGAGAGCGGTCGCTGGGAGGAGTATGGCCCGGAGCTGTTACGTATTGCCGACCGTCACGAGCGTCCGTTTGTGCTGGGTCCGACGCATGAAGAGGTGGTCACTGACCTGATCCGTAATGAGCTGAGCTCTTATAAGCAGCTGCCACTGAACCTCTATCAGATCCAGACCAAATTCCGTGACGAAGTGCGTCCGCGCTTTGGCGTGATGCGTTCGCGCGAATTCACCATGAAAGATGCCTACTCTTTCCACGTGTCGCAGGAATCGCTGCAGGAAACCTATGATGCGATGTACCGCGCCTACAGCCAGATCTTCAGCCGTATGGGCCTGGATTTCCGTGCCGTACAGGCCGACACCGGCTCTATTGGTGGCAGTGCATCACACGAGTTCCAGGTGCTGGCCCAGAGCGGCGAAGACGATGTGATCTTCTCAACCGATTCTGATTACGCCGCCAACATCGAGCTGGCCGAAGCCGTCGCACCAGCCGGTGAACGCGCTGCGCCGTCGCAGGCGATGCAGCTGGTTGAGACGCCAGACGCAAAAACCATCGCGGAGCTGGTTGAGCAATTTGATGTGCCGGTTGAGAAAACCGTGAAAACGCTGATTGTTAAAGGGGCGGAAGAGAGCGGTCATGCGCTGGTTGCCCTGCTGGTTCGTGGCGATCATCAGCTGAACGAAATCAAAGCAGAGAAGTCAGCTATCGTAGCGTCACCGCTGGTCTTCGCGACTGAAGAAGAGATTCGCGCGGCAGTGGGTGCAGGTCCGGGTTCAATCGGGCCGGTCGGCCTGCAGATGCCGATCATCGCAGACCGTACCGTCGCGAAGATGAGTGACTTCAGCGCCGGTGCTAACGTCGATGGTAAGCACTACTTCGGCATTAACTGGGAGCGCGATCTGCCGCTGGCCAGCGTTGCGGATATCCGTAACGTGGTTGAAGGCGATCTGAGCCCGGATGGCAAAGGCACACTGCAGATTAAGCGCGGCATCGAAGTGGGTCACATTTTCCAGCTCGGCACGAAATATTCGGACGCGCTGAAAGCCTCTGTTCAGGGCGAAGATGGCCGCAACCAGATAATGAGCATGGGCTGCTACGGTATCGGCATCACCCGTGTTGTCGCTGCAGCGATCGAGCAGAACCATGACGAGCGCGGCATCATCTGGCCGGCGGCACTGGCTCCGTTTGAGGTCGCGATTCTGCCCATGAATATGCAGAAATCCTTCCGGGTGAAAGAGCTGGCGGAAGAGCTGTATGCCACACTGCGCGCGAAAGGCGTCGACGTGATTCTGGATGACCGTAAAGAGCGTCCGGGCGTGATGTTCGCTGATATGGAACTGATCGGTGTGCCACACACCATCGTCATTGGCGATCGCAATCTCGATAATCAGGAGATTGAGTACAAATCACGTCGTGCCGGTGAGAAGCAGATGATTAAGCAGGATGAGATCGTCGATTTCCTGCTGAAGGCGCTGAATAAGTAAGTTCTCACCGCGGGCTGGAACTCTTCGCGGCCCGCCCCTGAAGGTATAAGCACTCAAACGCCCCGCCTGCGGGGCGTTTTTTATTGCACTCTGCCGCGCATCGCTTTGGTACTGCTGCGGCGCGCTTTTCCTTCCAGTCGTCGCTCTTTTGACGCGCGGGTCGGCCGCGTGGCGCGACGCACTTTTTCGACCGTGCTCAGTTCGCGGATCAGATTGAGCAGCCGTTGCAGCGCGGCTTCGCGATTCATCTCCTGACTGCGGTACTCCTGCGCTTTGATCACCACGACGCCTTCAGCAGTGATCAGATGATGGCTGGCGGTAAGCAGCCGCTCTTTATAGAAGGCGGGCAGTGAAGAGGCGGCAATGTCAAAACGCAGATGGATAGCCGTGCTGGCTTTATTGACATGTTGCCCACCCGCTCCCTGAGCGCGTATCGCCGTCAGCTCAATCTCACTGTCCGGGATCTCAACCGAACGGGACAGCATAATCATCGCTCTCCTCTCCCCTGCTTCATGACCTTTACCTCTGATAACCTGTTCATCAACTTAACCTTTTGTGCGATCCTGCGTTGCGCGGCAGCCAGCGGAATCTGTCACTTTAGCAGTGTTTTACGTGCTGTTCCTGCTTTACGCAGGCTGATTTCCTGTAAATGGCTATGGTATAGTCGCCAGTTAATCAGAGTATCTACGCTCTGCCGAGGAGGATCATGTGCAAAATTATTGTGAGTTAGTTCGCCGCAAATATGCCGAAATCGGTAGCGGAGATTTAGGTTACATACCGGATGCGATTGGCTGCGCATTGAAGGCACTTGATGATATTGCCGCAAATAGTGAGCTAAACTCTTCTGTCAGGGAACAGGCGGCCTACGCCGCTGCTAACTTATTGGTGAGCGACTATGTTGATTAATGAAGCGTACCACCCCATCAATTGCGATGATTACGATAACCTGGAACTCGCCTGTCAGAAAAACTGGATGCTGTCACTGGACATGAAAGATGGCGAGCAGCTGAAGGCAAAGGCGAAAGAGATTTTTTCACGTAAGAACGTGGAATATCTGGCTATCGATCTCTCCGGTGAACATCGCGAGTTACGTCTCGACCACATCGCCAGCTTTACCCATCCCGAGCTGGGCACGGTGGTTGTCAGCGCAGAGTAATTCACTCCTTCCGGGCGGGACATCCCCGCCCCTGTCACACTCAGGGCTGCAGCGAACTGTAATACGCCGCCAGATCCGCCATATCGTCATCACTTAATCCCGCAACAAACGCCTTCATGACCTCAGCCTGACCGCCACTGCGCTCGCCCTTTTTATAAGCCTGCAGCGCATGTTCAAGATACGGGGCGTGCTGCCCGGCCAGACTGGGATAAAGCGGCACGGTCGCTTTGCCTTCCGCGCCATGACAGGCCATACAGCTGCCCGCTTTCTCTGCGCCACGCTGCGCATCTCCCGCGGCCCAGGCCGGTAATACAGCGGCCATCAGGGCGCCGATCAGCCATGTTTTCATTGTTCAGCTCCTGTGCAGGCGGTCCTGTCCCAGACAATCTGCCAGCCCTGCTCATCGCATGCCGCACCCTCCCGGGTGATAAAGAGATCCGGAACACAGACCAGCGTCTGATTATAAAAAATTAGCGGCAGCCGCTCGCGCTGCCATGGAGGAATATGCAGTGCCTGCCAGAGCTTCTTCATCTCCCGTCCCCCTTCCCGCCCCACCAGATGCACCTGGCCCTGCGCGTGAAATCGCACGCTGACCTGCTCATCGGGCTGCGGATGGCGCAACAGGCTCTGCGCCTGGCTGGCACGCAGCGTGCCGAGGCTTTGCGGCAGCGTCAGCGGCTGGGTGCGTTCAGGCCACGTCAGCACCGTGTCGCGCAGCGAACTGCGCACCGGCAGCCAGTAGAGCTGCTGCCGGTATCGCCGCAGTTCCGCCTGTCCGAATCGCAGACGAGGCTGCGCATCCTCACGACTCGCCATCACCTCATTGCGGATGCGCTGCAGCGCGTCGCGGGAGGGCATCGCTCCGCCCTGCCCGGCGATCCAGCGACGCAGTAAGGCGTTAGCGCGCGGCTCACTCATCGTCATCAGCGGCGGAAAGTGCAGACTGCCATCCGGCTGGACGAGCTCAGCCAGCTCTCCGGCGAGAAGTTCATCCAGCAGCTGCTCCTGCTCACTGCACAGGGCTGCGCTTCGGGCGGTCGCCTCAGCAAAGTGGGGCCAGCGCTGAGAGAGTTCAGGCAGCAGCCGCTGACGCAGAAAGTTACGGTCGTAGCGCAGATCCTGATTACTCTCGTCTTCGATCCACACCAGCTGATGGGCATGAGCATAGGCTTCAAGCGACTGTCGTGACTGATTAAGCAGAGGACGTAACAGCCGATGGGAACCCAGCCTGCGCACTGCGGGCATGGCCGCCAGCCCTGCCGGACCGCTGCCGCGCTTCAGCGCCAGCAAAAAGGTTTCACACTGATCGTCGAGATGCTGCGCCGTCAGTAGTTGTTCGCCCGGCTGCAGCGCCGCGCCCAGCGCCTGATAACGGGCGGTGCGTGCCGCCGCCTCAATGCCCTTTTCACTGCCGTCAACGGTGACGTGCAGCACGTCACACGTCAGCTGCCACTGTTCGCATATCGCCTGGCAGTGGGCCGCCCAGCGGTCAGCATTCGGGCTGAGTCCGTGGTGAACATGCAGCGCCCGCAGACGCGACTGAGGATGCTGCTGCTGCCAGTCGCGAAGCTGATGCAGCAGCACGGTGGAGTCAAGTCCGCCACTGAACGCGACCACCAGGGCAGCGTCCGGTTGCAGCAGTGAGTCAAAAGCGGGCAAAGACATCGCAGAATCCAGAATATCGGGCCACTGAATGTCGCCCGCCGAGCGCGCTAGTTTACGCCTGATAGAGCTCCAGCGGCAAACCATCCGGGTCGGCAAAGAAAGTACAGGGTTTACCCGTGAGTTCATCAATGCGAATCGGCTCGCAGATCACACCTTTCTCAGCCAGCGTCGCCACCGCGGCGGCCACATCCGGCACGGTAAAGGCCAGATGGCGCAGGCCGCACGCCTCGGGATGACTGACCCGTGCAGGGGGTTCAGGAAAAGAGAAAAGCTCAATGGTATAGCGATCCCCTAACGCGAGATCGCCTTTCCAGGAGTCGCGCGCTTCGCGGTAAACTTCGCCCATCAGTCGAAAGCCCAGCACATCGCAATAGAAGGCTTTGCTGCGCGGATAGTCAGAGGCGATGATGGCGATGTGGTGAATAGCGTTTAACTGCAACATGTTGAATATCCTGATTCGGGCAGGATACCTGAGTCAGGCATCCCGCCGCTGATAAAATTTAAAAATTTATGCCGGGTCGTTTTTCAGCACGCGCACACGGTATTCGCCCTCTTCCGTCAGGCTGGCACCGTGAATGTCGGTTTCAAACCCCGGATAGTGCCGGCCAATGCTGCACAGCATCAGCAGGAAATCGAGCACCGCGCGACTCTTCTCAGTGATCATCTCTCCCGGCATCACCAGGGGAACGCCCGGCGGATAGGGCAGGATCATGTTGGCCGAAACCCGACCGACCAGCTCACTGATATCCACCGTTTCAATGTTGCCCTTCACCTGCTGCTGAAACGCCTGATGCGGTGTCATCTTCATTTCAGGCAGCACGTCGAATGCCTGCAGCATCAGACGCGGCAGATCGTGATGGCGGATCAGCTGATGGATCCCCTGCGCCAGGGTCTGAATACGCATATTGCGATAGAAGTCGGGATCCTCTGCGTAGAGATCCGGCAGCATGTTTTTCACCCGCAGATTCAGATCGTAGGCGCGTTTAAATTCGGTCAGCCCGCGCAGCACGCTCATCGCCTTGGTTTTATCGATGCCGATACTGAACAGGAACAGCAGGTTATAGGGGCCGGTTTTCTCCACCACGATGCCGCGCTCGTCCAGAAACTTCGCCACCAGCGCTGCCGGGATCCCCTCTTCCGCCATCTCCCCCAATTCGCTCATGCCCGGCGTCAGGATTGTCACCTTGATCGGATCGAGATACATGTGATCGCGATCGGCCTGCGTGAATCCATGCCACGCTTCGTCGCCCGGCTGGATCGGCCAGCACTGCGCTTCGTCAACCTGTTCCGGCTGCCAGATGTCAAAGAACCAGCTGTCAGACTCTTCACGCAGCCGCTGGATCTCGCGGCGGAAATGAAGCGCGCGTTCGACCGAGCGATTGATCAAACGCTTACCCGGATTGCCGCGCAGCATGGCGGCAGCGGTTTCAATAGAGGAGACGATGGCGTAGTTAGGCGAGGTGGTGGTGTGCATCATGTAGGCTTCGTTAAACGTCTGCTCGTCGTAGTCGCCTTTAATGTGGATCATGGATGCCTGAGAGAACGCCGCCAGCAGTTTATGGGTCGACTGCGTTTCATAGACCACCTTGCCCGGAATACGGTCTCCGCTCATGCCGCTTTTGCCCGCATAAATCGGGTGGAAATTGGTGTAAGGCACCCAGGCGGAGTCGAAATGAATCGACGGCACAGCCAGCGTCTCTTTGATGTACTGGGTGTTGTAGAGCAGCCCATCATAGGTGGAGTTAGTAATGACCGCATGCACCGGCCAGGTGGCTCTGTCAGTCGATGCCACTTTATGCGCTATCGCGTCGCGGGTGAACTCCTGCTTCGGGATGCCGCCAAGGATCCCCAGCGCATTGCGGGTCGGCTTCAGCCAGATCGGGATCAGATCGCTCATCATCAGCAGATGGGTCAGCGATTTGTGGCAGTTGCGATCGATCAGCACGGTGCTGCCCGCCGGAGCGGCATACATCCCGACAATTTTATTTGAGGTCGAGGTGCCGTTGGTCACCATGTAGCTCTGCTCAGCGCCGAAGGTGCGCGCGATATACTCTTCCGCTTCCAGGTGCGGCCCGGTGTGGTCAAGCAGCGAACCCAGCTCGGTCACCGAAATCGAGATGTCTGATTTCAGGGTGTTAGCACCGAAGAAATCGTAGAACAGACAGCCGACCGGGCTCTTCTGAAACGCGGTGCCCGCCATATGGCCCGGCGTGCAGAAGGTGTACTTGCCCTCTTTCACATAGGTGAACAGCGCTTTGGTCAGCGGCGGCGTGATGTGGTCAAGATAGTCATCCGTGTATTGCCGGATATGGAGCGCGATATCCTCGGCGGCATTCAGCGCATACTCAAAAAAGTGCAGCGGCATACGCATCTCATTGATGCTGATATCCATCTGCGAGTGGGTATTGATAAAGGCATACAGAGGCAGGTATTCGTTTAGCTGATTAATCTCTCCGCACAGTTCGGGACTGTTGTGCGCATCCCAGTCGAAGATAACGCCGCTGATACGCGGGTTGTGTTCGATCAGTTTCAGCAGATCGTCACTGTTTTTCGGGTAAAGCAGCTGGAAGCCCTGCAGATTTAACGCCGCGTCGAGTTCGCGTAACGGTTCATCTTTGTAAAACACGCCGTGCGCGCCCATGATCGCCAGAATATTCAATGCCTGTCTCCCTGATTGTGGTGGAACCGGTCAAGCATAACCGCTAACCCCCGTAAGGTGTAGCGAGGCGGAGCCAGGAGGAAACTGAAAGCGGCGAGTGAGCGTGTTGAGGGAAAGTGCAGGCATAAAAAAAGCGGACCGGAGTCCGCTTTTATGGAAGTGCACTTATCAGGCGTAGCCGTAGCTCATCAGACGCTGATAACGACGATCCAGCAGCTCTTCAGTGCTTAACCCATCGAGTTCGGCCAGATCGGCCAGCAGCTGCTGCTTCAGAGACTGCGCCATGTCGACCGGACGGCGATGCGCGCCACCCAGCGGCTCCGGGATTACGGAGTCAATCAGCTTCAGCTCTTTCAGACGGTGAGCGGTAATGCCCATCGCTTCCGCAGCCAGCGGCGCTTTATCTGCACTTTTCCACAGAATAGAGGCACAGCCTTCAGGCGAGATAACGGAATAGGTGCTGTACTGCAGCATATTCACTTTATCGCCCACGCCGATGGCCAGTGCACCACCTGAACCGCCTTCACCGATGACCGTACAGATGACCGGTACTTTCAGGCCAGACATTTCACGCAGGTTGCGCGCAATCGCTTCAGACTGCCCGCGCTCTTCCGCGCCCACACCCGGATAAGCACCCGGGGTGTCGATGAAGGTGATGACAGGCATTTTGAAGCGCTCAGCCATCTCCATCAGGCGCAGCGCTTTGCGATAGCCTTCCGGTGCTGGCATGCCGAAGTTACGGCGAATTTTCTCTTTGGTTTCACGGCCTTTCTGGTGCCCGATGATCATCACCGGACGTCCATCCAGACGCGCAATACCGCCAACAATCGCTTTGTCATCCGCATAAGCACGGTCGCCCGCCAGCTCATCGAAATCGTCGAACGCGTTGCGGACGTAGTCAAAGGTATAAGGACGCAAAGGATGGCGCGCCAGTTGAGCGATCTGCCATGCGCCTAAATCGGCGAAGATTTTACGGGTCAGCTCAACGCTCTTCTCGCGCAGGCGCTGAACTTCTTCATCCAGATTAACGTGTTTATCATCCTGACGACCAATTGAAGTCAGCGAATCAATCTTCGCTTCGAGTTCTGCAATTGGCTGTTCAAAATCCAGGTAATTAAGACTCATAATGTTCCTGTTCTAGTCAAACTCCAGTTCCACCTGCTCCGATCCGATCAACGAGCGCAGATCGTTAAGTAAACGATCGCTGGGCGAAATTCGCCACGCTGCCCCAAAGCGCAGCTTCGCTCGCGCGTCGGCTCTCTGATAGTAGAGATGCACCGGAATCGTCCCTGATCGATGAGGTTCCAGGGACTGACGGAGTCGGTTTAATAGCTGGTCATCAATTTGCCTGTCCGTCAGCGAGATAGCAAGTCCGCGCGCGTATTTTTCGCGAGCTTCGTCGATGTCCATAACTTCACGAGCGGTCATTTTAAGGCCACCACTGAAGTCATCAAAGCTGACCTGTCCACTGACGATCAGGATTCGGTCTTTCTCCAGCAGCTGCTGGTATTTATCTAACGCATCGGTAAATAACATCACCTCAAGACGACCAGAACGATCGTCCAGAGTACAGATACCAATTCGGTTGCCGCGTTTGGTGACCATTACCCGTGCAGCGATCACCAGACCGGCCGCCACGGTAATTTTCCCCCGGTCGGTTGGATGCATATCTTTCAGCCGCACCCCGCCAACGTAACGCTCAATTTCTTTCAGATACTGATTAATCGGGTGCCCGGTCAGGTAGAGCCCCAGGGTTTCCCGTTCGCCATCCAGCTGCACCTGCTCCGGCCATCGCGTGACGCTGGCGTACGATTTCTCCACCTGCTCCGGCTCTTCCGCCAGCACGCCGAACATATCTGCCTGGCCAATCGCCTCCGCCTTCGCGTGCTGATCGGCCGCTTTTAACGCGTCGCCGAGTGCACTCATCAGCGCGGCGCGATGCGGCCCCAGGCGATCGAAGGCCCCGGACATGATCAGTTTTTCCATCACCCGACGGTTGATCTTTTTGGTGTCGGTTCGGGCGCAGAGGTCAAACAGCTCGCGGAAGTAACCGCCTTCGTTTCGCGCATCAATGATCGCTTCGATCGGGCCTTCACCGACCCCTTTTATCGCACCGATACCGTAAACAATTTCACCTGCGTCATTCACATGGAAGGGATAGAGGCCGGAGTTGATATCGGGCGGCAGCACCTTCAGTCCCATCCGCCAGCACTCATCGACCAGGCCTACCACCTTCTCGGTGTTATCCATATCGGCGGTCATTACCGCGGCCATAAACTCTGCCGGATAGTGCGCTTTCAGCCACAGCGTCTGGTAAGAGACCAGTGCATAAGCCGCAGAGTGTGACTTGTTAAAGCCATAGCCTGCAAATTTTTCTACCAGATCGAAGATCTTCATCGACAGTTCGCCGTCGATGCCCATGCTTTCTGCACCGTCACGGAAAACGGAACGCTGCTTGGCCATCTCTTCCGGTTTCTTTTTCCCCATGGCGCGACGCAGCATATCTGCGCCACCCAGGGTATACCCGGAGAGGACCTGGGCGATCTGCATCACCTGTTCCTGATAAAGAATGATGCCGTATGTGGGCTCCAGCACCGGTTTCAGGCTTTCATGCTGCCACTGGATATCGGGATAGGAGATCGCTTCACGACCATGCTTACGGTCGATGAAGTTATCCACCATGCCGGACTGCAGCGGCCCCGGACGGAACAGCGCCACCAGTGCGATCATATCTTCAAAGCAGTCGGGCTTCAGACGCTTGATCAGATCCTTCATGCCGCGCGATTCAAGCTGGAATACCGCGGTGGTTTCCGAGCGCTGCAGCATATCGAAGCTTTTCTTGTCATCCAGCGGGATAGAGGCGATGTCGATCGGCTCCAGCCCCTGCTTTTCCCGGCGCGGGTTAATCATCTTCAGCGCCCAGTCGATGATGGTCAGCGTTCTCAGCCCCAGGAAGTCGAACTTCACCAGGCCGGCATACTCCACATCATTTTTATCGAACTGGGTCACCGGGAACTGACCGTGCTCATCGCAGTAGAGCGGCGCAAAATCGGTGATCTTCGTTGGCGCGATGACCACGCCACCGGCATGTTTACCGGCGTTACGCGTGACCCCTTCCAGCTTACGCGCCATGTCGATCAGCGCTTTGATCTCTTCATCCGCCTCATACATGGCCGGCAGCTGCGGTTCAGCAATAAAGGCTTTTTCCAGCGTCATGCCGGGATCGGGCGGGATCAGTTTGGAAATGCGATCCACGAAACCATAAGGATGACCCAGCACGCGGCCAACGTCGCGGATAACCGCTTTCGCCGCCATGGTGCCGAAAGTGATGATCTGTGAAACCGCTTCGCGCCCGTACATGTCCGCGACGTGTTCAATCACCTGGTCACGCTTCTCCATGCAGAAATCGACGTCAAAGTCGGGCATTGAGACACGTTCCGGGTTCAGGAAACGTTCGAACAGCAGGTCAAACTCCAGCGGATCGATATCGGTAATTTTTAGCGCATAGGCCACCAGCGAGCCGGCACCGGAACCACGACCCGGCCCGACCGGCACGCCATTATCCTTGGACCACTGGATGAACTCCATCACGATCAGGAAGTAGCCCGGGAAGCCCATCTGGTTGATTACATTGAGTTCAACCTCCAGACGCTCATCATATTCCGGGCGTTTCTGCAGCCGCTCAGCTTCGTCCGGGAACAGGAACACCAGACGCTCTTCCAGCCCCTCGCGGGATTTCGCGACCAGATAATCTTCCGTGGTCATATCACCGGTCGGGAACTGCGGCAGGAAGTATTCGCCCAGCCGGACCGTGACGTTACAACGCTTAGCAATCTCTACGCTGTTTTCCAGCGCTTCCGGGATGTCCGAGAAGAGCTCGCACATCTCCGCTTCGCTGCGCATATATTGCTGAGGACTGTAGTTGCGCGGACGCTTGGGGTCATCCAGCGTATAGCCGTCATGGATGGCCACGCGGATTTCATGCGCGTCGAAATCCTCTTCATTGATAAAGCAGACTTCGTTGGTCGCGACCACCGGAATGCCTTCGGCAATCGCCAGCTCCACCGCCGCGTGCAGGTAGCTCTCTTCATCCGGACGGCCGGTGCGAATCAGTTCCAGATAGTATCTGTCAGGGAAATGCTGCTGATAAAAAGAGAGGCACTGTGAAACCAGCGCGCTGTTACCGCGCAGCAGGCTGCGGCCGACATCTCCGCGGCGTCCGCCTGACAGCAGGATTAACCCTTCCTGCAATTCCATCAGCCAGTCGCGATCGATAATCGGCCCGTCCACGCCATAGCCACGCTGATAGGCGCGGGAGATCAGCAGCGTCAGGTTCTGATAGCCGGTATTGTTCGCCGCCAGCACGGTCAGCTGCGTGAGTTCATCCCCCATCAGCTCGCTGGCGACCTTAAAATCGGCACCAATAACCGGTTTTATCCCTGCGCCGTGCGCCCCGCCGTAGAATTTCACCAGGCCACACAGGTTAGTGAAGTCGGTGATCGCAATCGCGGGCATGCCGAGCGCAGCCGCCTTTTTGATCAGCGGCCCGGTTTTCGCCAGGCCATCAACCATCGAATAGTCACTGTGGACGCGCAGATGTATAAAACGGGGTTCAGCCATATCAGTTTCCGGTTAAAACAGCGTCAGGCTATTAAAGCGTATGGGGCTGGCTGGCGGCCAGTACGTCCGCATCGATCAGCGCGTTGCGGACAGGAGCAAAACTGCGACGGTGGTGCGGGGTCGCGCCATATTGCGTCAGTTTTTCCATGTGCAGCGCCGTCGGATAGCCTTTGTGCTGTGCAAAGCCATATTGCGGGAACAGCAGATCGAGTTCAGCCATTTCACGGTCGCGGGAGACCTTGGCAATGATAGAAGCGGCGCTGATCTCAGCGACCAGACTGTCCCCTTTTACTACCGCCTGCGACGGCATCGGCAGCGCCGGGCAGCGATTACCGTCGATCAGCACATAGTCAGGCTGAATGCAGAGGCCAGCAACCGCACGCTGCATCGCCAGCATAGTCGCATGCAGGATATTCAGCTGGTCAATCTCTTCCGGTTCTGCCCGGCCCAGGCTCCACGCCAGCGCCTTCTCTTTAATTTCGTCAAACAGGGCCAGCCGGCGTTTTTCCGACAGCTTCTTCGAGTCCGCCAGCCCGGTAATCGGGTTGGCCGGATCGAGGATCACCGCCGCCGTAACGACCGCGCCAACCAGCGGGCCGCGCCCGACTTCGTCCACACCGGCAATCAGCGTGGCGGCAGGATAGATAAAATCAGGCATTCACCAGCTCCAGTACCGCATCCGCCGCCTGTTCATCAGCGTTCCAGCGGATCTGTTGATGTAATTCATTGAACGTCTGCAGCAGGGTTTCGCGCTCAGGCCCGGCATGCAGCAGCGGATCTAACGCCGCGGCCAGGGCTTCAGGCTGACACTCATCCTGCAGTAACTCTTTCACCAGTTCCCGCCCTGCCAGCAGGTTGGGCAGCGAAACATAGGGGGTCTTCACCAGCCGTTTCGCCAGCCAGAAGGTCGCCGGTTTCATACGATACCCCACCACCATCGGGCATTTTGCCAGCATGCACTCCAGCGCAGCAGTGCCCGACGCCAGAAGTGCGGCATCGCTCGCGATCATCGCCTCGCGTCCCTGACCATCCAGCAGATGCACAGGAAGGTCGGGAGCCGTTTCGGCTTTTATCTTCTCAAACTGTTCGCGCCGGCGGGCGTTAACCAGCGGAACGACGATTTCCAGCGCCGGATAGTGACGGCGCAGTAACCGGGCTGTTTTGAGAAAATCGGCGCTGAGCATGTCAACTTCTGCGCCACGACTGCCGGGCAGCAGGGCCAGACAGAGCGCATCATCGGCAATTCCCAGGTGACGACGCGCAGCCTGTTTGTCAGGGTGCAGCGGCATCGCATCCGCCATGGTATGACCGATAAAACGGCAGGGAACATTAAAGCGATCGTAGAACGCTTTTTCAAACGGCAGGAAGGCCAGCACCAGATTGGTGTTACGACCAATCTTGAAGACGCGCTTCTGACGCCATGCCCAGACAGAGGGACTGACGTAGTGAATGGTACGGATACCGGCGCGTTTCAGGTTGCCTTCCAGCGTAATATTGAAGTCAGGCGCATCGATCCCGACAAACACATCGGGCTGGAGTTCGGTAAAGCGCCGGGTGAGATCGCGGCGGATCGTCAGCAGACGGCGCAGACGTCCCAGCACCTCCACAATGCCCATGACCGCCAGCTCTTCCATCTCATACCAGGCTTCACACCCTTCCGCCTGCATCAGCGGACCGGCTACGCCGACAAAACGCGCGTCGGGATGGCGCGCTTTCAGGGCTCGAATCAGACCTGCACCAAGAATATCGCCGGAGGTTTCTCCGGCGACCAGGGCAATCGTTAGAGGACGCGCTGACATGAATTAACGAATTAATCCACGGGTTGAACGGGCAAAGAAATCGTAGAAAGGCTGCACTTCGCTATGCTGCTGCGCAAGCGCTTCAATCTCCGGCTTCACTTCCTCCAGCGTTCTGCCGCTGCGATAGAGCAACTTGTAGGCGTTGCGGATCGCGTGCAACGACTCTTTGCTGAATCCACGGCGCTTGAGGCCTTCAATGTTGATCCCGAACGGCGTGGCATGGTTGCCCTGCGCAATAACGTAAGGCGGCACATCCTGCGCCACGCCGGAACAGCCACCCACCATCACGTGCGCACCAATAGTGCACCACTGATGCACTGCTGTCATGCCGCCAATAATGGCGAAATCATCGACCGTGACGTGACCACCCAGGGTCGCGTTGTTGGCGAAGATACAGCGGTTACCGATGACGCAGTCGTGCGCAATATGAACGTTGACCATCAGCAGATTATCGCTGCCCACCGTGGTGACATGGCCACCCTGAGTGGTGCCGCGATGAATCGTCACGCTTTCACGGATGCGGTTGCGATCGCCGATTTCAACCCGTGTTGGCTCACCGGCATATTTCAGATCCTGGTTCACTTCGCCGATAGAGGCGAACTGATAGATCTGGTTATCTTTACCGATACGCGTGTGGCCGTTCACCACAACGTGTGACTTCAGTACCGTTCCTTCACCGATCTCCACATTCGCGCCAATAAAGCAAAACGGGCCAATGTGAACGCGGGCGCCGATAACCGCGCCCTCTTCGATGACAGAACTGGGATGGATAGTGGCGGTTGGATCAATCACGAATTATGCCTCCCGGCTGCGGGCACACATCATGGTCGCTTCACAAACGATTTTACCGTCGACAGTCGCCACGCCTTTGAAGCGGGTCAGACCACGGCGGGTTTTCTCGAAAGTGACTTCCATGATCATCTGGTCGCCTGGTACCACAGGGCGCTTGAAGCGGGCGTTGTCGATACCGGCAAAATAATAGAGTTCACCTGGCTCCAGTTTACCTACGCTTTTAAACGCCAGAATACCGGTGGCCTGCGCCATCGCTTCCAGGATAAGAACGCCAGGAAAAATCGGTTTACCAGGGAAATGCCCCTGGAAAAACGGTTCGTTAACAGAAACGTTCTTCACTGCACGCAGGTATTTGTGCTCTTCAAATTCCAGCACGCGGTCTACCAGCAGAAACGGATAGCGGTGCGGCAGCAGCTCTAAAATCTCTTCAATTTTCAGAGTATGAGTTTCAGTAGTCAAAATACTCTTCCTGTCCTAAAAATCTGATGACATCAATAACACGGCCTGCACAGATCAAAATGATCTTCCGCAGGCCGCAAATAGGTTCTGTGGCGCCGGGCTTCCCTGCTTAACATTTTTATTATGAAAGCCGGTCAGTTTTGGGATGGCGGTCAGTCGTCTTTGCCGACCTTGCGCTCGATGGCTTTTAAGCGTTTGCTCATGTCATCGATGTTCATCACCAGCGCTGCAGTTTTGCGCCAGGTTTTGTTGGGTTGCAGCGGAATGCCTGAGGAATAGACGCCAGGCTCTGTGATAGGACGCATGACCATGCCCATACCGGTCACGGTGACTTTGTCACAGATTTCCATATGGCCGTTAATGACGCTGGCACCGCCAATCATACAGTAACGTCCAATTTTCAAACTACCCGCCATGATCACACCGCCTGCAACCGCAGTATTGTCGCCAATAACTACGTTGTGAGCGATCTGGCACTGGTTGTCTATGATAACACCATTGCCTATCAGAGTGTTATCCAGCGCACCGCGATCGATGGTAGTGCAGGCACCAATTTCCACCCGATCGCCGATAATTACCGCGCCTAACTGCGGGATTTTCACCCAGTTACCGCGATCGTTGGCATAGCCGAAGCCATCAGAACCGATGACGGTGCCTGACTGAATCAGACAATCCTGGCCGATTTGAATCTCATGATAAACGGAGACGTTGGCCCAGAGACGGGTGCCACGACCGATGCGGGTTTTTTTGCCCACAAAGCAGCCTGCGCCGATCACCACGTTGTCGCCCAGCTCCACATCCGCTTCGATTACGGCGTTAGCGCCAATCGCGACGTTGTTGCCGAGTCGGGCTGAAGGGTCGATCACCGCGCTGGGCGCGATATTCTGCGCGGGCTGGGGGGTGGTATCGAGTATCTGTGCCATACGCGCATAGGTCAGGTAGGGATTTTTCACCACCAGCGCTGCCGTATTGCACCACTCCAGATCCGCTTCCGTCAGCACCACGGCTGAAGCCTTTATCAGGGCGAGTTGCTCGCGGTAACGGCTGTTTGCAAGAAATGTGATTTGGCCAGTTGTGGCGGATTGCATAGAAGCAATGCCGGAGATGACGATATCGCCATCTCCGTGCAATTCTGCATCCAACTGCTGGGCTAAATCAGCCAGTCGAATAGATGCCATGAATTATTTAACCTGTTTCAGCACGTCAGCAGTAATGTCTTTTGCGTTTGATGCATAAGCCACCGCGTTCGCGTCGATCACGACATCGTAACCATCGCTGTCAGCGACTTTCTTCACGGCGTCCTGAATGCGGCTCAGCAGCTTGTTACGCTCTTCCATCTGACGACGGCGGTTATCCTGCTCAAAGGCCTGGGCTTTTGAAGAGAAAGCTTCACGCTGAGACATGACATCTTTTTCCATACGGCTGCGTTCGCTGGCCTTCATGGTAGAGCCGTCACGCTGTAAACGCTGCATTTTAGTTTGCAGATCGCGTTCCTGGCTCTGCAGCTCAGTTGCACGGCCTTTGAACTCATTTTCCAGCTGTTTAGCAACAGTCGCACGTTGCGGTAACTGTTGGAAAATGCTGGACACGTTTACCACTGCAATTTTGTCAGCAGCCTGAACACCAGCGGAAACCGCTAAAGCAAGACCCAGACCTGCGGCACACAACAACTTTTTCACTATAAACTCCTTACCATCAACGTTTGTGTCAGCGACACAGTGTTTGCCCCGGAACAGCCTGCGCTGTCCGGCAGCAAGACTTCAGCTATGCATCCATGCTCAGAACATTACCAGGTTTTACCAATGTTAAACTGGAACTGCTCTGACTTGTCTCCATCCACTTTCTTTATCGGCTGGGCGTAAGAGAACACCAGCGGGCCGAGCGGTGACATCCACTGCAGCGCAACACCGCTTGAAACGCGGATATTGTTAGGATCGCTGTAGTCCGGAATGCCCGCCGCACGAGTTTCGGCCGTGTTTTCCCAGTGGGTATCCCATGCGGTACCGGTATCGACAAACACCGAGGTACGTACCGAGTTGGCATACTTCTCGCTCAGGAACGGCGTTGGCGTGATCAGCTCAAGGCTGGCAATCGCCATGGCGTTTCCGCCGACCGCATCGTCAGACTTACAGATGCCATCCGGATCGGCCAGGCGGCAATTCGACGAGTTGTTATTGTAGTAGGCAGCCTTCGGACCAATGGTATTGGACTGGAAGCCACGAACGGTACTGGAACCACCGGCGTAGAAGTTCTCATAGAACGGCATCTCTTTGCCGCCGAGACCATCGCCGTAACCCACACGACCACGACCCAGCAGCACCCAGGTGTGATCCTGGTTAATCGGCACATACTGCTGGGTGTCCAGCGTGGCCTTGTAGAAGCTGTTGTCTGAGCCAGGAATCGTCACCTTACCGTTCAGGTTGGTGCGGTTACCCGCCGTCGGGAAGAAGCCACGGTCCAGCGTGTTGTAGGTCCAGCCGTAGTTGAAGGTGAAGTCATCAGCAGAGAATTCGCCTTTGTCATCCTTCTGCTGCGGCTTGCCGACTGAATCCAGATAACGCCACATCGCCACCTGCGGCTGCATGTTAGAGAGGTCGTTGTGGACATAGCCCAGACCGACACGCAGAGTGTTGTTTTCGTTAACCGGGAAGCCCAGCGTCCCATCCAGACCATAACTCTTGTTGGTGTAGTCAGAGAGGTCTGCATTGTCCGCTTTAAAGTCGTTATAGAACACACGACCACCCAGACTCACCCCATCCACGGTGAAGTAAGGGTCAGTCAGCGAGAACTCGGCATAGGTCTGGTAATCATTTTTGGTGCCGCTGATGCCGACGGTATTACCGGTGCCCAGCCAGTTATCCTGCGTGACCCCGACCTGGAAGCTTACGCCACTCTCGGTGCCGTAACCGACGCCGAAGTTGAAGGTCCCGGTGTTGCGCTCTTTAACCTTGTAGACCACATCCACCTGATCCGGTGAACCCGGCACGCGCTGAGTATCCACATCGACGTTTTCAAAGTAACCGGTGCGGTTCAGACGCTCTTTGCCCTGCTCGACCAGGTCGCTGCCCAGCCAGGCCCCTTCCATCTGACGCATTTCACGACGCAGCACCGCATCTTTTGAGGTGTCGTTACCTTCAAAGCGAACATGACGCACGTAGTAGCGGTTACCGGCATCGACGTTGATGTGCAGTTTGACGGTCTTGTCAGCATCGTTGATTTCAGGCTGTGTCACGACGCGCGGATAGGCGTAGCCGTAGCGGCCCAGCAGTTTCTTAATGTCATCTTCCATCTTCGTGACTTTGGCGCCGTTATAGAGCTCGCCTGCCGGAATTTTGGTCAGATGTTCAATCTCTGCTGAGTGGCCTGCCATGCTGCCATTCACGATCACGCCGGCGATTTTGTACTGATCGCCTTCAGTGATGTTGACCGTGATGTAGATGCCTTTTTTATCCGGCGTCAGGCTGACCTGGGTCGAATCGATGTTAAAGCGGGCGTAGCCGCGATCCAGATAGAAGCTGCGCAGGGTTTCGAGGTCACCGGCCAGTTTCTGTTTCTGGTATTTACGGTCGCCGACCACGTTCCACCATGGCACTTCATCGCGCAGCTGGAAGCGGGAGATCAATTCATCAGAACTGAACGCCTTGTTACCGACGATGTTGATCTGCTGAATTTTGGCAGAGACACCCTCCGTAAAGACCAGCTTCAGATCGACACGGTTACGCGGCAGTGGCGTGACCACCGCTTTCACGTTGGCCGTATATTTACCGACGCTGTAGTAGAAATCCTCCAGGCCCTTTTCGATAGAAGAGAGCGTGGTGCGGTCAAGCGCTTCGCCGACACGCACACCGGAGGCTTCCAGATTCTGTTTCAGCTGATCCTCTTTCACCGCTTTGTTACCGGTGAAGGTAATGCTGGCAATGGTAGGACGTTCTTTGACCTGGACAATCAGCGTTGTACCGTCTCGCAGGACCTGAACATCCTCAAAGTTGCCAGTCGCGAACAGTGAGCGAATGGTGTTTCTGACATCATCGTCATTCACCGTATCGCCAACCCGAACTGGCATGCTCAGCAGAGCCGCGCCGACGGCGACTCGCTGCAGCCCTTCGAAATGAATATCCTTCACCACGAAATCGTCTGCACCGTAAACGGTGGCGCTGCTAAACAGCAGCGACGCTATGAGCAACTTTTTCATCGCCATCGTTATTATGCGTTTTCCTAACACATCCCCTGAATGTTCGCGTTCCAGCGGTTACAAACGGGAGAAATCATTGAAAAGTGCAAGCCCCATTAACAGCACCAGCAAAATCGAACCGATGCGATAACTAAAGTCCTGAACTCGCTCGGACACCGGTCCACCTTTGATCTTTTCGATCGCCAGGAAGAGCAGATGCCCACCATCTAAAACCGGCAATGGGAACAGGTTGATGATGCCCAGGTTGACGCTGATCAGCGCCAGGAACATCAGGTAGTAAATCAACCCATACTCTGCTGACAACCCTGCACCCTGCGCAATCGAGATTGGCCCGCTCAGGTTGTTCAGCTTCACATCACCCGTGATTAACTTGCCCAGCATAGAAACGGTAAGCTTCATCAGCTGCCAGGTTTTTACACTGGCCTCACCGATAGCCGCAAACGCGCCATACTGTCTTACCGTTCTGTACTCTTCCGGCAGCGGAACAATGCGCGGGATAACACCCGCAAACCCTTCGCCTTTGCTGCCCGATCTGGCTTCTGGCGTCATGGTCAGCGTAATTGCATCACCGCCGCGATCCACCTCAAGCGCCATGCTTTTGCCCGGGTTATCCCGGACCTGCGTGACAAAAGTCTGCCACTGCGATAATGGCTGACCATCGACTTTAACGATCCTGTCGCCAGCTTGCAAACCGGCTTCACTGGCTGGCGAGTTCGCCTGCACTTCTGCCAGTGTGGTCTCAATCTGCGGACCACGTGGCCGGATGCCCAGCGCAACAACCGGATCCTGCTTGTCTGGCTCAAACTGCCAGTTACGCAAATCCAGCTGTTTCTCCTGGGTCGCGTCCTCGCCAAATCGTGCCACCGTCAGGGTTGTGCTGCTGTCACCGATTTTACCCACCAGCGCCATACGCACAGCATCCCAGTCAGGCGTTTCGATACCGTCAACCGCCTTAAGTTCCATACCGGGTGCAATTTGCGCTTCCGCCGCGACCGAACCGTTTAAAATTTCACCGATTACCGGACGCACACCCGGCACGCCGTGAATAAACACAACCCAGTAGGCAAAGATGGCAAAGAGGAAGTTAGCGACAGGACCCGCCGCAATGATGGAAGCGCGCTGCCAGACGGCTTTGTTGTTGAAAGCCTGATGACGCAGTTCGGCGGGCACGCTTTCGACACGCTCGTCGAGCATTTTCACGTAGCCGCCAAGGGGAATCAGCGCGATGACAAACTCGGTGCCCTGGCGGTCACGACGCCGCCAGAGTGATTTACCGAAACCGATAGAAAAGCGTTCAACTTTGACGCCACAGCGGCGGGCGACCCAGAAATGGCCAAATTCATGGACGGTAATCAGCACGCCCAGCGCAACGATAAAGGCGACAAAACTCCAGATTATGCTCAACATCTTTGCCTGTCCTTAAAGGGTGCGAAACACCAGCAGCAATAAACAGGCAAACACCGGCACTGCCGCAGTCAGACTATCAATGCGATCCAGAATCCCGCCGTGACCGGGGATCAGATTACCGCTGTCTTTGATGCCCGCTTCGCGTTTGAACATACTTTCGGTGAGATCACCCAGCACCGACGCCAGGGTCGCAATCACCGCGCAGACCACCAGCGTGCCAGCTGACACCGTCAGGGGGGCCAGCGTTGCGAACAGCAGCGCAATCAGCGCGGAAGAGACCAGACCGCCCAGAAAACCTTCCCAGGTTTTACCCGGAGAGACCTTTGGCGCCAGCTTGTGTTTGCCAAACATCTTGCCAAACATGTAGGCCCCTGAATCCGCGCCCCACACCAGCAGCATGACAAACAGCAGCCACCAGGCCCCGGCAAAGTGATCGGTTTCATAGTGATACTGACGCAGCGCCATCATGCCCCAGAAAAAAGGCACCAGGGTTAAGAGACCAAACAGCAGGCGAAGCGGACGTGAATGGCGCCAGAAGGCGGCCGAAGCGGGATAGGAGAGAACCAGCAGCAGCGCAACGACCCACCACACCAGCGACGCCCAGAGCGATGTCGCCACCTGCGGCAGATGCACATCATGCTGATAAGGAGGCAGGGTAAACTGCATCAGGGCCAGTAAGAGACCACAAAGAACCGCCAGCCAGACGCGCTGCTGACGGGATGCCATCCCTGCCAGCTGACCCCATTCCCAGGCGGCCAGCATACAGATAATGATGGTGGTAATTGCGAAACCCACAGGTGGTAACCAGAACAGTGCAGCTATTACCAGCGGAATTAAAATTAACGCGGTAATCAGACGAGACTTCAGCAAAGGTTACCCCCAGATTGCTCAGGCGCCGCCTGGTGCAGCGCCGCCAAAACGACGCTCCCGCAGAGAGAATGCATTCAGTGCACCTTCAAAAACGTGTTCATCGAAATCCGGCCAGAGCACATCGGTAAAATAGAATTCAGCATAGGCAATCTGCCACAGCAGGAAGTTGCTAATCCGATGCTCTCCCCCGGTCCTTATCACTAAATCCACTGGCGCCAGCTCCTGCATACAGAGCTGCGACGTCAGGCTCTCTTCGGTAATCTGGTCAGGACGCAGTAAGCCTTCCTGAACCTGTTCAGCCAGTTTTTTCACGCCTTCGATAATATCCCAACGGCCGCCATAGTTGGCAGCAATGTTGAGCGTCAGGCCACTATTATTTGCAGTCAGCGTCTCAGAACGGCGAATACGTTCCTGAATACGCGGGCTGAATCGGCTGGTATCGCCAATGACGCGTAACCGGACGTTGTGTTTGTGCAGGCTCTTCACTTCACTGTCGAGTGCCCAGACAAACAGTTCCATTAACGCGGTAACTTCCTGCGCCGGACGGCTCCAGTTTTCACTGCTGAAGGCGTAAAGCGTCAGGGCTTCGAGATTGTTGCTGACAGCAAAGCTGACGGCACGACGTACCGATTTGACGCCCGCTTTGTGGCCTGAAATGCGCAATTTTCCCTGATTTTTGGCCCAGCGACCGTTGCCATCCATGATGATAGCGACGTGGCGCGGACCGTTTCCCTGCTGGTCATCAGTGTTGTTGTGATTGTTAGACGACATAACGCTTAACCAATTCCTTTCATCAGAAATGCTGTGGTTTCTGAATACATTGCGCCCGATTCAAATCCCGACAGATTCTCAGTGTCGGGCCACACCGAATTCGGTGACAGACCGTGAAACGCGAGCCAGCGACTATACCATTTTCACCTGAAGCGAACAAATGGCCTCATATCGATCGGCGTCACGACGTGAAGCGCGACAACATTTCTGTTGCCCGCGCGCGCGCAGAGCGATCGATTTCAAGGACAGCGTCCACCGAATCCGGTTCCGCACACACCTGTGCCGCCAGCACCGCACTGTTCAGCGCAGCGATGTCGGTAAAGCGGATCTGGTGATTCAGGAAAGCCGCAACGGCAACCTCGTTGGCTGCATTGAGCGTGGTGGTGGCCGCCTGCCCTGCTTCGCAGGCATCAATGGCCAGCTTCAGACAGGGGTAGCGATTAAAGTCAGGTTCAGCAAACGTCAGCGCCGACATGCGGGTGAAATCCAGCGGCGTCACGCCTGCATTGATGCGCGAAGGCCAGGCCATGCTGTGAGCAATGGGCGTACGCATATCCGGTGAACCTAACTGAGCCAGCACGCTGCCATCGCAGTATCGCACCATGGAGTGAATCACCGACTGCGGGTGGAGTATCACTTCCATCTGCGCTGCGCTGGCGTTGAACAACCAACGGGCTTCAATGTACTCAAGACCTTTATTCATCATGGTGGCCGAGTCGACAGAGATTTTTCTCCCCATCGACCAGTTCGGATGAGCACAGGCCTGATCGGGCGACATGGCGCTGAGATCGGCTAAATCTGTGTCACGAAAAGGACCACCTGATCCCGTAAGGATAATCGACTCGATGCCATTATCCCGCAGGTCAGCGTAACCTAACTGATGCTGGATGGTAGCCGGTAAACTCTGAAAAATGGCGTTATGCTCGCTGTCGACCGGTAGTAACTGTGCGTGATGATGACGCACGGCCTCCATAAACAAACGGCCGCAGGTGACAAGGGACTCTTTGTTCGCCAGCAGCACGGTTTTTCCGGCACGGATGGCTGCCAGCGTCGGCAGCAGGCCGGAGGCGCCAACAATCGCCGCCATCACCTGATCCACCTCATCCAGCGCGGCCAGCTCACAGGCTGCCTGAACGCCGGAGAGCACTTCAGTATTGACCCTGATTGCTCTCAGTCGCTCACGCAACGCAGCAGCGGAGGCTTCGTCTGCCATGCAGGCGTAGCGCGGGGTAAAGGCTGCACACTGTTCGGCCATCAGCGCCACGTTATGACCGGCCACCAGTGCTGTAATCTGATAGAGCGCCGGATTGGCGCGAACCACCGCCAGCGTGCTGGTGCCGATTGAGCCGGTTGATCCCAGCAGAGTTAATCGCTTCATGAAGCTATCCGTGTGAAGTCAGGGTGCACAGTGGCACAATGTAAAACGCCGCCAGATGTCGCATTCATACGAATACCTCTCTGTACGGCGTTTTTTCCGGCAGCGATGGGATTAGAAATCCATCAGCTCCGTCTCTTTTTCTGACAGTGCAGCATCCACTTTCTTGATGTAAGCATCCGTCATTTTCTGGATTTCATCCTGCGCACGACGTTCGTCGTCTTCGCTGATCTCTTTATCTTTCAGCAGCGCTTTGATTTTATCGTTGGCATCGCGACGGACGTTACGTACCGACACACGGCCCTGCTCGG
This sequence comes from Pantoea sp. EKM103V, assembly GCF_011800365.1. Classification (NCBI taxonomy): domain Bacteria; kingdom Pseudomonadati; phylum Pseudomonadota; class Gammaproteobacteria; order Enterobacterales; family Erwiniaceae; genus Pantoea; species Pantoea sp. EKM103V. The sequence continues at coordinate 28,536 of NZ_JAALFQ010000007.1, forward strand.
CTTCGCCGCGCACGATTTTAATCAGATCTTTACGACGCTCTTCGGTCAGCGCAGGCAGCGGAACACGGATGTCGCTGCCGGCTGAACTTGGGTTCAGACCGAGATCGGACTTCATGATCGCTTTTTCAACTGCCGCACTCAGGGTGCGATCAAACACGTTGATTTTCAGCGTGCGTGAGTCTTCTACAGTGACGGAAGCCAGCTGACGCAGTGGCGTCGGCGTGCCGTAATATTCGACGACGATGCCGTCAAGCAGCGAAGGGGAAGCACGACCCGTGCGCACTTTGCTGATGGTGTTTTTGAATGCTTCAACGCATTTTTCCATGCGCGTGTCAGCATCTTTTTTGATGTCGTTAATCACGTTGAAACCCTTGGATTCGGTTTGACCTGGCCAGTTCCGGCCTGGCCGGAAGCGGGATCGATAATCATCGATAATCCTGACTGGTGCGCGATGCGTCATCATCGCGCTGACAGAATATACCTTATTTTATCTCGCCTCGGGTATTAATGCGTAATCAGGGTGCCTTCTTTTTCACCCATCACTACGCGACGCAGCGCGCCTGGCTTATTCATGTTGAAAACACGGATAGGCAGTTTGTGGTCACGCGCCAGGGTAAAGGCCGCAAGATCCATCACTTTCAGCTCCTGATCCAGCACTTCAGTATAGGTCAGTTGCTCATACAGGGTCGCATCCGGGTTTTTCACCGGATCGGCGGAATAGACGCCATCCACTTTGGTCGCTTTCAGGACCACATCCGCTTCGATCTCAATACCGCGCAGGCAGGCCGCAGAATCGGTGGTGAAGAACGGATTGCCGGTACCGGCGGAGAAGATCACCACGCGGTTGTTACGCAGCAGGCTGATCGCCTCTGCCCAGCTGTAGTTATCGCAGACGCCATTCAGTGGAATCGCTGACATCAGGCGGGCATTCACATAGGCGCGGTGCAGCGCATCACGCATCGCCAGGCCGTTCATTACGGTAGCCAGCATACCCATGTGGTCACCCACAACGCGGTTCATCCCGGCCTGCGCCAGGCCCGCTCCGCGGAACAGGTTACCCCCGCCGATCACAACGCCAACCTGGATGCCCAGCTCAACCAGCTCTTTTACCTCTTGTGCCATACGGTCCAGCACACTCGCGTCGATACCAAAACCTTCAGCGCCTTGCAGGGCTTCACCGCTGAGTTTAAGCAGGATACGTTGATAAACAGGTTTTGCGTTGGTCGCCATGGTCAGTTCTTCCTGGAAGATAGGGTGTAAAGGAGAAGTAAATTGTGATCGATCATCCGCTTACCGCAATGAAATTGCTATTGGGATGAAACTGAAAATGTGTCTGTTGCGGTTCACAGACAAAAAAGAACCGCCATCTGGCGGTTCTTTCAGAGCATTAAGACTGCTTGGACATGGCTGCAACTTCTGCAGCGAAGTCAGACTCAACTTTCTCGATGCCTTCGCCCACTTCGAAGCGGATGAAGTTGATGACGTCAGCGCCCTGCTCTTTCAGAGCCTGGCCAACGGTTTTGCTTGGGTCGATAACGAAAGCCTGACCAGTCAGAGAGACTTCGCCGGTGAATTTCTTCATGCGGCCTTCAACCATCTTCTCTGCGATCTCTTTTGGCTTGCCAGACTGCATCGCGATGTCCAGCTGAACCTGGTACTCTTTCTCAACCACGTCAGCAGAAACGTCTTCTGGCTTAACGAATTCAGGCTTGCTTGCCGCAACGTGCATAGCGATCTGTTTGATCAGATCTTCGTTAGCGCCTTTCGCTGAAACCAGTACGCCGATACGTGCGCCGTGCAGGTAGCTGCCCAGCTCTGCGCCTTCCAGGATTGCTACGCGACGGATGTTGATGTTCTCACCGATTTTAGCAACCAGTGCAACGCGCTCTTCTTCGAACTGCGCTTTCAGAACTTCTACATCGGTTACGCGATCGGCTGCAGCCGCGTCCAGAACTTTGTCTGCGAATGCCTGGAAACCGCCATCTTTTGCGACGAAGTCAGTCTGGCAGTTTACTTCCAGAATCACGCCGTAGTCGCCAACGATCTTGGTTTTGATCACGCCATCAGCCGCAACGTTACCTGCTTTTTTCGCTGCTTTGATTGCGCCAGACTTACGCATGTTCTCAATCGCCAGCTCAATGTCGCCGTTCGCTTCGGTCAGCGCTTTTTTGCAGTCCATCATGCCAGCGCCAGTACGCTCGCGCAGTTCTTTTACCAATGCAGCGGTAATGTCAGCCATTCCAGAATCCTCGGTTCGTGCCTGAGTACATGTGCACCAGCAGACACTTATTTGCGGAAAATTTACTCTGTCCCGCCGTCCGACAGGGGGCGTTACAGACTTAGATAAAATAAAGGGGCCAGTACAGGCCCCTTACAGATCACATCTGAATACTAAGGGCTCTTATGCAGAGCAAACCTTATTAAGCGTTTTCTAAAGACGCTTCTTCAGCTTGCTCAGCCAGATCCTGAGAACGGCCTTCGCGAACGGTGGTCGCAACGGCATTCAGGTACAGGCTTACAGCACGGATTGCGTCGTCGTTACCTGGGATAACGAAATCAACGCCATCTGGATCAGAGTTGGTATCAACGATAGCAAATACCGGGATACCCAGGTTGTTTGCTTCTTTGATTGCGATGTGTTCGTGGTCAGCATCAACAACAAACAGCGCGTCTGGCAGACCGCCCATGTCTTTGATACCGCCCAGGCTGTTTTCCAGCTTGGCCAGCTCACGCGCACGCATCAGCGCTTCTTTTTTGGTCAGTTTGTCGAAAGTACCATCCTGAGACTGAGTCTCCAGATCTTTCAGACGCTTGATTGACTGACGCACGGTTTTCCAGTTAGTCAGCATGCCACCTAACCAGCGGTGGTTTACGAAGAACTGGTCGCAGCTCAGTGCAGACTCTTTTACCGCTTCAGCAGCAGCGCGCTTGGTACCTACGATCAGGATCTTACCTTTACGGGAAGCGATCTTGTTCAGTTCAGCCAGAGCTTCGTTGAACATAGGAACGGTTTTTTCCAGGTTGATGATGTGAACCTTGTTACGTGCACCAAAAATGAATGGCTTCATTTTTGGGTTCCAGTAACGGGTCTGGTGACCGAAGTGAACACCAGCCTGGAGCATGTCGCGCATGGAAACAGTTGCCATGATTACCTCTGAAATTTGATTTGGGGTTGGGCCTCCATGTATCCCATACGACCGACCTCTTTCAAGGCACCCCGGCGTATGTGTCGATACATGTGTGTTTTATTACACATAATGAGAGTTATGCGTTTCCTGCTGACCAAAACGGCCATACAGAGAATCGTCGGCGCGCTTTATACCACAAACCGCCGGGGGACGCCAATAAATGATCGCTGACGGAAGCCAGCGCGTTCTCTATTTGGCAGCCCATTTTCTGGCTGCTAACATGACAGCACAGAACTTATTATTGTCGAAAATTTCGACAAATGCGGATTAATTTAATGCCAATTTCAATCAAAACAGCTGAAGAAATCGAAAAAATGCGCGTCGCGGGCCGCCTGGCCGCCGAAGTGCTGGAGATGATCGAACCGCACGTTAAACCGGGTGTGACCACCGGTGAACTGGACCGCATCTGCCACGATCACATTACCCAAAAGCAGCAGGCTGTCTCTGCCTGTCTCGGCTATCACGGTTTTCCAAAGTCGGTCTGCATTTCGGTGAACGAAGTGGTGTGCCACGGTATCCCGAGCGACGATCGCCCGTTAAAGGATGGCGATATCGTCAACATTGACGTCACCGTGATCAAAGATGAGTACCACGGCGATACCTCGAAGATGTTTATTGTCGGCAAACCGACCATTCAGGGCGAGCGCCTCTGCCGCGTGACCCAGGAGAGCCTCTATCTTTCACTGCGTCTGATCAAGCCAGGTATCCGTCTGCGCGAGCTGGGCCGGGCTATCCAGAAGTATGTAGAAGCGAATGACTTCTCCGTGGTGCGTGAATATTGCGGTCACGGCATCGGTAAAGGGTTCCACGAAGAGCCGCAGGTGCTGCATTACGATGCGGATGACAGCGGCGTCGTGCTGCAGGCGGGCATGACCTTTACCGTTGAACCGATGGTCAATGCCGGCGATTACCGCATCCGCACCATGAAAGATGGCTGGACGGTAAAAACCAAAGATCGCAGCTTGTCCGCGCAGTATGAGCATACTATTGTGGTGACGGAAAACGGCTGTGAGATTTTAACCCTGCGCAAAGACGACACGCTGCCTGCTGTGCTCGTCGCCGAGGGGTAATTCCCCGGATAGAGATCAAGCCGGCCATGTGCCGGCTTTTTTTTGGCTAAAAAAGAGAAGAGCAGCATGAGCGTGAGCCTGTCGGAAGAGGTAAAAAACGGTCTGGTCGATTCACCGGCCGAATGGGGTGACGATCAGCTGACGCGCGACCTGCTGAAGCCGCGGCTCGAGCTGTTTCAGCAGCATCTGGCTGCAGCGTTCGACGCCGGTGAAGCCGTGGAACAGCTGATTGATGCCCGCACGCTGTTTATCGATCGGCTGCTGCGCCGCCTGTGGCGCTTCTTTGGCTTCGATGCGATGTCCGCCATCGCGCTGGTAGCCGTGGGCGGCTATGGGCGGGCCGAACTCCACCCGCTCTCTGACATCGACGTGCTGATCCTCAGCCGTCAGCCGCTGGATGAGCAGGCGGCGCAGCGCACCAGCGAACTGCTGACCCTGATGTGGGATCTCCGGCTGGAAGTGGGCCACAGCGTACGCACGCTGGAGGAGTGTCTGCTGGAGGGATTATCTGACCTCACCGTCGCCACCAATCTGATTGAATCACGCATGCTGACCGGCGACGTGGCGCTGTTCCTGGAGTTGCAGAAGAACGTCTTCAGTGACGGCTTCTGGCCCTCATCCCGCTTTTTTGCCGCCAAAATCGAGGAGCAGCAGGAGCGCCACAAACGTTATCACGGCACCAGCTACAACCTTGAGCCGGATATCAAAAGCAGCCCCGGCGGCCTGCGTGACATTCATACGCTGCAATGGGTCGCCCGACGCCATTTCGGTGCCACCACGCTGGATGAGATGGTCGGCTTTGGCTTTCTCACCGAGGCAGAGCGCAGCGAACTCAACGAATGCCAGGCGTTTCTCTGGCGCATCCGCTTTGCGCTGCACCTCTCCCTGCCCCGCTACGATAACCGCCTGCTGTTTGATCGCCAGCTCAGCGTGGCGCAGCGCCTGAACTATCAGGGCGAAGGCAACGAGCCGGTCGAGCGGATGATGAAGGATTTCTACCGGGGTACGCGACGCATCGGTGAACTGAACCAGATGCTGTTACAGCTGTTTGATGAGGCGATTCTGGCGCTCTCCACCAATGAGAAGCCCAGACCTGTCGATGACGACTTTCAGCTGCGTGGCGACCTGATCGACCTGCGTGATGAAACGCTGTTCACCCGTGAGCCGCAGGCGATCCTGCGCATGTTCTACGTCATGGTGCGCAACGAGAACATCAAAGGCATCTACTCCACCACCCTGCGTCACCTGCGCCATGCCCGCCGCCATCTGAAACAGCCGCTGTGTCAGATCCCGGAGGCGCGCCGCACGTTTATGTCGATTCTGCGCCATCCTGGCGCGGTCAGCCGGGCGCTGGTGCCGATGCATCGCCACAGCGTGCTGTGGGCCTATACGCCGCTGTGGGGCCATATTGTCGGCCAGATGCAGTTTGATCTGTTCCACGCCTACACCGTGGATGAGCACACCATTCGCGTCCTGCAGAAGCTGGAGAGCTTCGCCAGCGAGTCTACCCGTCCGCAGCATCCGCTGTGCGTCGAGCTGTGGCCGCGCCTGCCTCAGCAGGAGCTGCTGCTGATGGCCGCGCTGCTGCATGACATCGCCAAGGGGCGCGGCGGTGACCACTCGATTCTCGGCGCACAGGACGCGCTCGACTTCGCGGAGATGCACGGCCTCAACTCGCGGGAAACACAGCTGGTGGCCTGGCTGGTGCGCCATCATCTGCTGATGTCGGTCACGGCTCAGCGGCGCGATATTCAGGACCCGACGGTCATCCAGCAGTTCGCGGAGGTGATGCAGAACGAAAACCGGCTGCGCTATCTGGTCTGCCTGACGGTGGCCGATATCTGCGCCACCAACGAGAGCCTCTGGAACAGCTGGAAGCAGAGCCTGCTGCGCGAACTCTTTTTCGCCACGGAAAAGCAGCTGCGTCGTGGCATGGAGAACAGTCCGGATCTGCGCGAGCGGGTGCGCCATCATCGTCTGCAGGCGCTGGCGCTGCTGCGGATGGACAATATAGATGAGGAGCGCCTGCATCAGATCTGGAACCGCTGCCGCGCTGACTACTTCCTGCGCCATACGCCAAATCAGATCGCCTGGCATGCCCGCCATCTGCTGGTGCATGACCTGAAGAAGCCGCTGGTGCTGGTCAGCCCGCAGGCCACGCGCGGCGGAACGGAGATTTTTATCTGGAGCCCCGATCGCCCCCACCTGTTTGCCGCTGTCGCCGGTGAACTGGACCGCCGCAATCTCAGCGTCCATGACGCTCAGATCTTCACCAGCCGCGACGGTATGGCCATGGATACCTTTATTGTGCTGGAACCCGATGGCAGTCCGCTCTCCCCGGATCGCCATCCGATGATCATTCAGGCGCTGGAGCAGGCGATAACCCAGTCGCAGTGGGTGCCGCCGCGCACCCGCCGACCGTCAGCCAAACTCCGGCACTTCAGTGTGGACACCGAGGTCAACTTCCTGCCGACCCACACCGACCGGCGCAGCTACCTGGAACTGGTGGCGCTGGACCAGCCGGGTCTGCTGGCCCGGGTTGGTGAAGTCTTTGCCGATCTCGGCGTTTCACTGCACGGCGCGCGCATCAGCACCATCGGCGAACGGGTCGAAGATCTCTTTATTCTGGCCAACAGTGAGCGGCAGGCGCTGGACGAAGAAATGCGCAAAGCATTGCAACAACGGTTGACAGAGGCCCTTAATCCAAACGATAAAGTGTGACCAGACACGATTTATCATCCTCTATTTTATTTGTGCCGGGAGAGTGCCCGGCATTGCACATGACCGATCAGGAAAAAAATATGCAACAGTTACAGAGCGTTATCGAATCCGCCTTTGAACGTCGCGCGGACATTACCCCCGTCAGCGTTGACAGCGAAACCCGTGATGCCATCAACCAGGTGATCGCCCTGCTGGACAGCGGCGAACTGCGCGTTTCTGAAAAGATCGACGGCGAGTGGGTAACGCATCAGTGGCTGAAAAAAGCAGTGCTGCTCTCCTTCCGCATCAACGACAATCAGGTCATGGAAGGGGCAGAAACCCGTTTTTACGACAAAGTCCCGATGAAGTTTGCTGGCTGGGATGAGGCGCGTTTTAAAGCCGCCGGTTTCCGCGTGGTGCCGCCTGCGGCAGTGCGTCAGGGTGCGTTCATTGCCCGTAACACGGTGCTGATGCCCTCTTATGTCAACATCGGCGCTTTCGTGGATGAAGGCACCATGGTGGATACCTGGGCGACCGTCGGCTCCTGTGCGCAGATCGGCAAAAACGTTCACCTCTCAGGTGGCGTGGGAATCGGTGGCGTGCTGGAACCGCTGCAGGCAAACCCGACCATTATCGAAGACAACTGCTTCATTGGCGCACGCTCTGAAATCGTTGAAGGCGTGATTGTTGAAGAAGGCTCCGTGATCTCAATGGCCGTCTATATCGGTCAGAGCACCAAAATTTATGACCGTGAAACCGGCGAAGTCCATTACGGCCGCGTTCCTGCCGGTTCGGTCGTCGTTTCCGGTAACCTGCCGTCTAAAGATGGCAGCTACAGCCTCTACTGTGCGGTGATCGTGAAGAAAGTTGACGCGAAAACCCTGAGCAAAACCGGTATCAACGAACTGCTGCGCACCATCGACTGATGTCAGTGACGGGCTGGAAACCAGCCCGTCATCTTTTCTTTACAGCCATTCCAAATCAACCTGATTCGCGCCGCGAAGGAACGGGTGCGTTTAGATTTCATCCAGGTCATAATCCGCGCCAGTTAAATCCTGTCGCGCAATGTTCATCCCGCTGATTTATGTCTACAGTTGTCTGACGTCATGAACAAGACTGCGCGCTTCTCACTTTTGATGGAAACAACGCCATGTATGACAATCTGAAAAGCTTAGGAATCAGTAATCCGGACGACATCGATCGCTACAGCCTGCGTCAGGAAGCGAATAACGACATTCTGAAAATCTACTTCCGCAAAGATAAAGGTGAATTTTTCGCGAAAAGCGTCAAATTCAAATATCCGCGTCAGCGCAAAACCGTCGTGGCCGACCACGCGACCCAGGGCTATAAAGAAGTTCAGGAGATCAGCCCGAATCTGCGTTATGTCATCGACGAACTGGACCAGATTTGCCAGCGTGACCAGGTTGAAGTGGATCTGAAACGCAAAATTCTGGATGACCTGCGTCATCTGGAAAGCGTGGTTTCTCACAAAATCAGTGAGATTGAATCGGACCTGGAAAAATTAACCCGTAACGGTCGTTAATTCCCTGCCCGACCGGAAAGGCCAGCACCGCTGGCCTTTTTTATGCCCGCCGTTTGCGTGTTATCCCTGCTCATCCAGCTGCAGCGCCACGTAGAGCAGCAGCCTGTCATCAAACTGCCCCAGGTTAAGCCCGGTCAGTTCAGAAATCCGGTTCAGCCGGTACTCCAGCGTGTTGCGATGGATAAACAGCGCGCGCGCAGTGGCGCCCGGCTGCACGTTGTGGGTGAACCAGGCCATCAGCGTACGACGCAGCAGGCCGTTGTTATCCATGCTTTTAAGCTTTGCCAGTGGCCGCGCCAGCTCATTCGCCTGCCAGCCGCCTCGCAGGCTGTCGAGCAGCACCGGCAGCACCAGATCCTGATAGAAGTAGCTGCGTAATCCCGGCATCCGCTGTTTGCCCACCATCATGGTGGTGCGGGCGGTGCGATAGGAGCGCGCAATGCTGCCGGGCCCGGTAAAAACATTGCCGAGTGCAATACGCATCCGCAGATGCCCACGCTCTTTCATCCGCTGCAGCAACTGCTCGATGCGGCGGCGATGATCCTCCTGATCGTGGCGTCCATGTGCATTCAGGGCGGGTTTCAGCACCACCATTTCGGTCAGCGAAACAATGGCGATCAGATTATCGCGCTCCGGCGTGGTCAGCAGTGTCTGCAGCTGCTGCAACTCTGACATGGCACTGTCTACGCCGAGCTGGCCGCTGTCCACCTCAATGACAGCGGCAACGCGAGGCTGATTGAGGTCGATGCCGAGCCGCTGCGCCCACTCGGTCAGCTGCGGCGACAGCGTGTCACTGCGGATCAGATTCAGCACCAGCTCTTCACGCAGACGGCTATCCTGGGCCAGCATGTGCAGCAGTCGCGCCTGCTCCAGCATCATCTCTGCCGCCATACAGACCAGCTCGCCATAATGACGCAGCGCCAGCGGTTCGCCGGTCAGACCAATCACACCCGCAATATCGCCATCCAGGCGCAGCGGCAGGTTGATGCCTGGCCGCACGCCGTGCAGATGTTTAGCCACGGCGTCATCAATGTCCACCACGCGTCCCTGAGAGAGCACCAGCAGTGCGCCTTCGTGCAACTCTCCAACGCGTTCAGGATCGCCGCTGCCAATGATGCGGCCCCGCGCGTCCATCACGTTGACATTGCTGTCGATAATTCTCATGGTGCGCGCCACGATATCCTGCGCCAGCCGGGCATCAAGGTGATAGGCAGCCATCCATTACTCCTGAAAAAATAGGGGAGCAACAGAATACGCAGGCGTCGCGCGCGGAGCATTGTGCAATTGCACAGAGGCGGGCGCTGATTTCCCGGATTTGCGGTCACTATCACACTCTGTCACGGCGGAGAGCGGGCATAAAAAAGGCGGACCGCAGTCCGCCTGAGAGGTTATTACGCGTCGCTTACTGCATCAGCAGATAGAGCGTATTGTCGCCACGCTTCACGTTCAGCGCCAGAACCGACGGTTTGGTGTCGAGGACTTTACGCAGCTCGCCCAGGTTGGTCACCACCTGCTGGTTAACGCCCTGAATCACGTCGCCCTTCTTCAGGCCGATACGCGCCGCGGCACTGCCCGGTTTGACGTTATCCACCCGCACACCTTTGGCACCCGCTTCGATGTTGCTGAGATCGGCGCCTTCAATGCCGGTGTAGATGGTCGCAGACTGAACTTTCGCCTGGCTGCTCTGCTGCAGCTGGACAGAGACGTCGAGCGGCTTGCCGTCACGCAGCAGGCCCAGCTTCAGCGTAGTGCCCACCGGCAGTGAGCCCACTTCCGCACGCAGCGAGGCAAAGCTGCTGAGCGGTTTGCCGTTCATGGAGACGATCACGTCACCGGCTTTAATCCCCGCTTTGGCGGCAGCTGAGTCCGGCAGCACCTGGCTGACAAAGGCACCGCGCTGTGCGTCCACCTTCATCGCTTTAGCCAGCTCGGAGTTCAGCTCTGTTCCCTGCACGCCCAGCTCACCCCGTTTCACCTGACCAAACTCCACCATCTGCGCCGTCAGGTTTTTCACCATGTTGCTGGGGATAGCAAAGCCGATACCAATGTTGCCGCCATCCGGTGCCAGAATCGCGGTGTTAATTCCGATCAGCTCACCGTTGAGGTTAACCAGCGCGCCGCCGGAGTTACCCCGGTTAATCGCCGCATCGGTCTGAATAAAGTTCTCATAATTTTCCACGTTCAGTCCGCTGCGTCCCAGCGCAGAGACGATACCTGACGTCACGGTTTCACCCAGTCCGTAAGGGTTACCGATGGCCACGGTGTAGTCCCCCACCCGCAGGCTGTCAGAGTCGGCGATCTTCACCGCGGTCAGATTTTTAGCGTCCTGCAGCTGCACCAGCGCAATATCGGAGCTCGGATCTTTGCCAATGACTTTGGCGTCATAGCGACGGCCATCGCTCAGCTGCACCTGAATTTTGGTGGCGTTGTTCACCACGTGGTTGTTGGTGACCACATAGCCTTTTTCGGCGTTAATGATGACGCCCGATCCCAGCGCGCGGAATTTCTCCTGCTGGGTATCCGGGCCTGGCGCTCCGCCGTTACCGCCTGCTCCACCGTCCTGGCACATTGGTGAGCCCTGGAACGGCGAGCCGTCCTGGCAGAAAGGCGAATTGTCGCCAAAGAATTGCTGAAACTGTTGTGGCATGCGGGGAGTTTTAACCGTGGTGGTGCCCTCGACGCTGATACTGACCACAGACGGCATGACCTTCTCCAGCATTGGAGCCAGACTTGGCAGTTGCTGGCTATCTGAAGAGGCCGTTTGCGCAGCAGAAACAGTAACAGGGGCGAGCGCCATGCTCAGGCTTAACGCCAGCGCACTTAATACTAAGGTCTTTTTTTTCATTTTTCATTTCTCTGTAAGATTACTGTTCAGACCATTGCTGTGGTCGAAAGGTGAGATAAATGTTTTAGCGCGAAGTTCCTTAAAAAGTTTCAGGCAAAAGTAAAAATTTATTCGCGCTCTTTACAATTGGCGGCTTATTCTACGGCCATCAGCCGCCGGTACTCATCCCAGGCATAGAGATCGGTCATGCCGCTGATATAATCCTGAATGAGGCGGAAGCGATAATAACGCTCCCACAACAGCCGCTGATATTTATGCTCCACCACCAGGTTACGCATCTTATGTAAATACGCTTTGCGGTGTTTACCGGAGAGCTTATGAAAAAGCCGGGTTTCGATGGGGTGCTTACGCAGGAAATCTTCATTTATCAGCGTGGTAAAGGCTTCGTAATTGAGGCGCATCAGCGGCTGATAGATCTCCAGCAGGCCCCTGATGACCCGGTAACCCTGAAGTTCCAGCTGCTCCACTTCAGAATGGTTAAAGACCTGCTGACGGGCGACGGTCTTAAACAGCTGCAGTAAGCGCCCCTCTTCACCCTCATCTTCCAGCAGCGCATGATTGAAACTGCCGTCGAATATGGCAGGCAGATTATCAACAAAACGCTTGACTGCATAGCTGACCAATACACTCTGAACATTTACGCGTAATGACATAAAAAATTGATCACTGCGGCTGCGGCGTTTTTTATTACAGGCTTCACGCCAGGCTTCGCCAATCGTCCGGCTGAAAGCGTCATTATTTTTAACCGGTCCCCAGGCTTTATTGAGAAATTCATACAAACTCTCAACATTGAAGATATCTTTTTCTACAGCGTCGTCCAAATCGGCAATACAATAGGAGATATCATCCGCGGCTTCCATTATATAGGTGAGCGGAAAGCGGTGGTGCTCTTTCATATTGGTGGCAGCACGCAGCTCGGTAATATAATCCTGTTCAGAGAGATAAAAACCCGGTTTCTTCATCAATACGCTAAATTCGGCGGGTTTTTCACCCTGCCACCAGGCGGGGGCCGTATATTTCAGGATGCAGGCAACCTGAGAATAGCTGAGATTGAGTTGCAGCAGCGTATGCACCATGCGAATGGCCTGGGCGTTGCCTTCAAAATGGCAGAGATCCTGGCGGATGGTGGCGTTGAGCTGATCAAAAGCCTGACGCTGCGCCTCCCCTTCCACACCGGCCACCAGCGGATCGACCAGTTCGGCAGGCAGATTTTCTTCAAACCAGTCGTTGATCGCCGCCTCGCCAAAGTGGCCAAACGGCGGATTGCCGACGTCGTGCAGCAGACACGCCATCTCTATCAGGCTTTCAAACGCCCCCTCTAACTCATCCAGACCATACTGCGCCAGCCCGCCCTGCATCTTCAGCGTCTGCAGGATCTCTTTGGTGATGTAGCGGCCGGTCTGCTGGACCTCCAGCGAGTGTGTCAAGCGGGAGCGGACGGCAGCGTTGCGCTCCAGCGGGAACACCTGGGTTTTCTGCTGCAGGCGACGGATAGCGGCGGAGTTGATAATCCGCCCGCGGTCGCTCTCAAAATGGCGGGTAATGTAATATTCGCCTTCCGGATCTTTTCGACTGGTATAAGGGCGCGAGAAGCTGATCTTCTTCCTGAAATTGATCGCCGACATGGATTACCCCTTATTTTTTCGTGAATTAATCCCCTGAATGCCATGCTAAACTATGCCCTAATTTTTCATTTTTTACATTAGCGGGACTCACTATGAAAGCAGGCATTATTGGCGCGATGGAGCAGGAAGTCACACTGCTGCGCGACAAAATTGAAAACCGTCAAACGCTGTCGCTGGCGGGTTGTGAAATTTATATCGGCACCCTGCAGGGCGTTGAGGTGGCACTGCTGAAATCGGGCATTGGTAAAACCTCTGCCGCGCTGGGTACCACGCTGCTGCTGCAACTCTGCAAGCCTGACGTCGTGATCAACACCGGTTCTGCGGGTGGATTAGCGCCGTCGCTCAGCGTGGGCGATATCGTGGTCTCTGAAGAAGTGCGTTATCACGATGCGGACGTCACGGCCTTTGGCTACGAGCCGGGTCAGATGGCGGGTTGTCCGGGCGCGTTCGTGGCAGACAGCACCCTCATCGCCGCAGCGGAAGCCTGCATCAAACAGCTTGATCTGAATGCTGTGCGCGGCCTGGTGGTCAGCGGAGATGCCTTTATCAACGGCGCCGAACCGCTGGCGCGCATTCGCAGTCAGTTCCCGCAGGCGATTGCGGTTGAGATGGAGGCGACCGCCATCGGTCACGTCTGCCATCAGTTCCAGGTGCCATTTGTGGTGGTGCGGGCCATCTCTGACGTGGCCGACAAAGCGTCGCACCTCAGTTTTGATGAGTTCCTCAGCGTGGCAGCAAAGCAATCTTCACTGATGGTGGAGAACCTGCTGGCGCATCTGGCGCGTGGCTAAAACCCTGCTCTTCTGCTGGCTGCTGCTGTTGAGCGGCAGCCTGCTGGCTTCCCCACCCCGCGTTATTACCCTTGCTCCCCATCTCACCGAACTCGCCTTTGCCGCCGGGATCACCCCGATTGCGGTCAGCGCCTGGTCCGACTATCCGCCACAGGCAAAACAGATTGAACAGGTTGCCGACTGGCAGGGCATCAGAACAGAACGGATCCTGCAGCTTAAACCCGATCTGGTTCTGGCCTGGCGGGGCGGCAATCCGCAGCGGCAGATCGCCCAGTTACAGCAGCTCGGTGTACCGGTTAAGTGGATCGATCCGCGGACGCTGGATGAGATGATCGCGGCGCTGGCCGATCTGGGTCACTGGAGCCCCAGGCCGGAGCAGGCGGCCCGCGCGGCCCGGCAGTTACATCAGCAGGCGGCGGCGCTGCGCCAGCGCTATACTCACCTGGCTGCGGTTCCGCTTTTTTTGCAGTTTGGCCAGCAGCCGCTGTTCACCGCCGCCAGAGAGACGATGCAGAATGAGATGGTTACCCTCTGCGGGGGCAGGAATATTTTTGCTGACAGCCGCGTCAGCTGGCCGCAGGTGAGCCGCGAGCAGGTTCTGATGCGCCATCCTCAGGCGATAGTGACGGGCGGCGATGCGCAGCAGGCGGAGAATATCCGGACATTCTGGCAGCCGCAGCTCAGGGTGCCGGTGATCGCCATCAACGAGGACTGGCTTAGCCGCCCTGGCCCGCGACTGCTGCTGGCGGCGCAGCAACTCTGTGCGGCCCTGCATCCCGATCGATAAATCAGCGAATTGATTAAAGCCGCCGCACTTTTTGCCGTTAATCAATAACAGAGACGGGCGAGCCACGTATGCTCGCCCTCCTTTTAGCGCCCCGGCGCCTTTTAAACACCAGGAACTTCATATGACCAGAGCACTGCTGCTGGCCATAGGGCTGACGATCGCCGGATCTGCCTGTGCGGGATCGATCACTGGCTCTATAGGCGCCAGGCTTGTCATCTATTCACGCTGTGAAATTAACACGGCACGTGGTCAGCCCGCACCGCAGGTTAACTGTGGCAGACAGGCCAGTGCGCAGCCGCGCATTACAGAGAGCCAGAGCCGGACAGAGGGAAGTCAGAAGCAGGGAATCCGTCTGGTAACGGTAGAGTGGTAAACGAGGCCGTCAGATTGACGGCCTGCATCATCAGATACTGAAAGAGGAGCCACAGCCACAGGTGGTTTTCGCATTCGGGTTGGTCACGATGAAGCGCGAACCTTCCAGCCCTTCGGTGTAATCCACCGATCCACCCACCAGATATTGCAGGCTCATCGGGTCAACCACCAGCGAGACGCCCTGCTTTTCAATCGTCATATCGCCATCGTTCAGCTGGTCATCAAAGGTGAAGCCATACTGGAAACCACTGCAACCGCCACCGGTGATATAGACACGCAGTTTCAGCGCCGGGTTCTCTTCATCGGCAATGAGGTTCTTGACCTTGTTGGCTGCGGCGTCGGTAAACTGCAACGGCAGTGCTACTACTTCATCACTCATGTTTTACTCCGCTAAACGTCCAGGTCAGAAAACGACCTTAATTACGCTATTATCAGTCAGCACCTCAGCGCAATCAAGCTCTGCCCTTCGCACTCTGTGCCGCTTTCCCCTCTGTAAGGGGCGCTGCGGGTGAAACCACCTTTCGCCGGCTGCCCCTCTTCCGTAGAATGGCACCCTATTTTTCTGAACCGCTGGAGCCGAAAATGAGTAAGTCCGAACAACTGTTTGCCGAGGCACAACGCCTGATCCCGGGTGGCGTAAACTCGCCAGTACGCGCATTTACCGGTGTGGGCGGCGTTCCGCTGTTTATCGATCACGCTGACGGAGCCTGTCTCTATGACGCCGATGGCAAAGCCTATATCGATTATGTCGGCTCATGGGGCCCGATGGTACTGGGTCACAATAACGCGGCGATCCGCGATGCGGTGATCGAAGCGGCCGGGCGTGGCCTGAGCTTTGGCGCACCGACGGGCATGGAAGTGACCATGGCGCAGCTGGTGTGCGATCTGGTGCCGAGCATGGAGATGGTGCGGATGGTGAACTCCGGCACCGAAGCGACCATGAGCGCTATCCGTCTGGCGCGTGGCTTTACCGGCCGCGACAAAATCATCAAGTTTGAAGGCTGCTATCACGGCCACGCCGATCATCTACTGGTGAAAGCGGGTTCCGGTGCCCTGACCCTCGGTCAGCCAAACTCGCCGGGTGTCCCGGCCGATTTCGCCAAACATACCCTGACCTGCACCTTTAACGACCTCGACTCGGTGCGCAGCGCGTTTGAGCAATACCCTGAGGCGATTGCCGCCATTATCGTTGAGCCGGTCGCGGGCAACATGAACTGCATTCCGCCACAGCCTGAGTTTCTGCCGGGCCTGCGCGCCCTGTGCGACGAGTTTGGTGCGCTGCTGATTATTGACGAGGTGATGACCGGCTTCCGCGTTGCGCTGGGCGGCGCGCAGGCTCACTACAATGTCCGTCCCGATCTTACCTGCCTGGGTAAAATCATCGGTGGCGGTATGCCGGTAGGCGCATTCGGTGGCCGTCGCGAAGTGATGGCGGCGCTGGCCCCGACCGGTCCGGTTTATCAGGCGGGTACGCTCTCCGGAAACCCGATCGCGATGGCGGCGGGCTACGCCTGTCTGACTCAGCTTGCACAGCCGGGCACCCATGAGAAACTGGATGCGCTGACCCGTCAGCTGGCTGAAGGTCTGCGTGACGCGGCGAAAGAGCAGAATATCCCGCTGGTGGTGAACCACGTTGGCGGCATGTTCGGCCTCTTCTTCACCGACGCTGATAGCGTGACCTGTTATGCAGACGTGACCCGTTGCGATGTGGAGCGCTTTAAAACCTTCTTCCACCTGATGCTCGAGGAAGGCGTTTACTTTGCTCCATCGGCTTATGAAGCGGGCTTTATGTCGCTGGCACACAGCGAAGTGGATATTCAGCACACCATCGATGCCGCGCGTCGTTGTTTCGCGAAGCTGTAGCAGGCTGCAGTAGAGATGCAGATCGGCAGTAGAATCCGATGCAGGATCTCACAGCAACACGAAACTCAATGCGCAGGGAACACAGGCAGAGGAGGAAAGCGTCCCGCGCCAGGGATGGCGCGGGCCGAGCGTGTCAGGGATGACGGCTTTTGCGCCTTTCCGATCTGACTGTGTTCCCTGCGCAGGCTCGGTCTGACAGCGAGTCGGACCAGATTTTGTCAATACTCTCAGACCGGCGCCGGTCTTATTAAACTGAACGCCGCAACAGCCAGATAAAGTAAGGCGCGCCTAAAAACGTCGCCATCAGCCCGGCTGGGATCTGATCCGGAAAGGCCAGCATCCGCCCGCACCAGTCCGCCAGCACCATCAACCCCGCTCCCAGCAATCCTGACAGCACCATCTGCGGCAGAGCCCGCCGGAAGCCCAGCATCCGCGCCATATGCGGAGCCATCAGCCCGACAAAGCTCAGCGGACCGATAGTCAGCGTCGCGCTGGCGGTCAGCGCGGCCGCCAGCAGCAGCAGACTCAGCCGCACCGGTGTTAATGCGATGCCGGCCGAGCGCGCGGTGACACTGCCGAGCGGCAGCAGGGTCAGCCAGCGACTGGCGAGCGGCGCCAGCGCGACCAGCACCAGCGCGCAGAGCGCGCTCTGCATCGCCTGACGGCCGCTGATGTTATAGGTCGAGCCGGAGATCCAGCTCAGCAGGTCGCCCATGCGCGGATCGCCACTGGCCAGCAGCAGCATCAGCAGGGTGACAAAGGCGCTGTTCAGCGCCATACCTGCCAGCAGCATCCGCTCCGGCGAGAATCCCCCCCGGCTGGCGACCAGCATAATCACCAGCAGCGTCAGCGCCGCACCCAGCGCACCGGCAGGCAGCAGCCACGCCAGTGCATCCCCCGGCACGAGAAACATCATGACGACCACACCACAGGCGGCACCGGAACTGATGCCCAGCACTTCCGGGCTGGCCATCGGATTGCCGGTCAGCCGCTGGATCAGGCTGCCCGCCACGCCCAGCATCAGGCCGGTCACCAGCGCAGCCAGCACCCGTGGCGCACGCCACGGCAGCAGTGAATGCAGCATCTCCCCCGCTGACCAGCTCCAGCCCTGCGCATCCCGTCCCCCGGCCAGGCCGACCCAGGCCAGCAGGGCCAGCACGGCGATGCCGATCAGCGCCCAGCGCAGCAGGTTCTGCCGCTCGGCGGGCACGTTGTCACCCTGATTCAGGGCGGGCGGCACGGAGCCGGTTCGCAGACGCGGCAGCAGCCACAGCAGGATGGGCACGCCCAGCAGCGCGGTGGCAGTGCCGGTCGGAATATCACGCCAGTGCGTGCTGAGCCACAGCACGCCGCTGTCCGCCAGCCAGAGCAGCAGCGCGCCCGTCAGGGGAGCCAGCACCATCCGGGTGATTAGCCGTCGTCCCCCCAGCAGCTTCGCCAGCAGAGGAGCGAACAGCCCGATAAAACCGATGACCCCGGCCACATTCACCAGCTGGGCACTGAGCAGGATGGCCAGCGCAAGGCCGCCAATGCGCGCCACAGAGAGCGCGAGGCCCAGATTCTTCGCCACACTATCATCCAGCCCCATCAGCGTCAGCGGACGCAGCAGCGCCAGGGCCAGCACAAAGGCCAGCAGCAGGCGCGGCCAGAGTTGCTGCACATTGTCCCAGCTCATCTGATTCAGTGCGCCGGTGCTCCACAGAAACATGTTCTGCAGCTGATCGTGATTGAAGATAGCGAAGATTTGATTGACCGAGCCGCTGTAGAGACTCAGCACCAGGCCGGCCAGAATCAGCGTGACCGGCGACAGACGCTTGCCCCAGGCCACACCCAGCACCAGCGCCCCCACCAGCACCGCGCCGCTGAGCGCGGCAAACTGCTGGGTCAGCGCGCCGCCGGGCAGATGCCAGAGCGTCGCCACGGTGATCCCAAGCTGCGCCCCGGACGAGACGCCCAGCGTGGTCGGCTCCGCCAGCGGATTGCGCAGGATCTGCTGAAACAGCAGACCGGCCAGCCCCAGTCCGGCACCGACCAGCAGCGCCAGTACGGTGCGCGGCAGCAGGCTGTAGTGAAACACCATCTGCGACAGGTTATCGACAGCCGGTGACCAGAGCGCCTGCGCCCAGTCGGCGGGCGGCAGGGCCTGTTGCAGATTAACCAGCGTCAGGCTGAGCGCCAGCAGAAACAGCAGGCTAAGCAGCAGGCGAGGAAACAGGGCATGGCGCATCATTGCGTCTCCAGCGCGCGTTCCAGCACGCGAACAAAGTGCAGCGCCGAGAGCGTGGCACCGTAATACCAGACCGCCGGAACGCGCTGAAAACGTCCGGCGCGTACAAACGGCAGCGACTGCCACAGCGGACTGCGCATCAGCTGTGCCATATCGGCATCGTTGTCGTGATCGAAGCAGATTGCCTGCACATCCCCGGCCTGCGCCAGCTGTTCGATGCCAACCACCGCGCTGCCCCAGAAGTTGGTTTCGCCCTGCCAGCCATTTTTCAGGCCCAGCAGCGTCATCACTTCCAGAAACAGACTGTTTTTGCCGAAGGTGATGGCATGACGGCTGTCGAGCAGCGACATCAGCAGGAGGGTGCGTCCGGCATAGGGTGCCAGACGCTGCCGCGCTGCCGCCAGCTGAGCGTCGACCTCGCGCAGATGCTGCTCCGCCCGCTCGCTGACCCCAAGCCGCGCAGCCAGCTGGCGCAGCGATGCCCGGGCGGCGGTCAGGGGTTTGCCGTCGCCGCTTTGCAGGTCAAAGCCCATGATCGGCGCGATGCGCATCAGTTTTTCTTTCGAAGGGCCGTAGCCGTTGGAGCAGAGGATCAGCGACGGCTGCATCTGTACCATCAGCTCAAGATTGGGTTCCGTGCGCAGACCGACATCCGTCACGCCCGCCGGCAGCGGCGGCTCCCCGACCCAGATGTTGTAGTTATGCAGATCGGCCACGCCGTAAGGTGTGATACCCAGCGCCATCAGCAATTCGGTGGGTAACCACTCCAGCGCGATAATCCGGCTAGGGTTCGGCGTCGCGGCACGCAGGGGAAGCGCACAAAAGAGTGGCGAGGCCGCCAGTGCCAGCATCAGGCGGCGGCGAGAAAGATCGGGCATCATCCTTTCCTTAACAGACAAAACTGACCGGTGCGCCACCCTGCGGGTGCGGTAAAATCCCCATCGGGATGCCGTAAATTGCACCCAGCACCTCAGCCTGCATAATGGCCTCTGCGTCACCTTCGGCAATCATCGTTCCCTGACGCAGCGCCACCAGATGATCGCAATAGCGTGCTGCCATATTGATATCATGCAGTACCGCAATCACGGTTAAGCCGCGCTGCTGACTGAGGTTTTTGATCAGCGCCAGCACCTCAACCTGATGAGCAATATCCAGCGCCGAGGTGGGTTCATCCAGCAGCAGGCAGCGGCTGTTCTGCGCCACCATCATGGCCAGCCAGGCGCGCTGGCGTTCACCGCCCGACAGGCTGTCCACCAGCCGACCGGCAAAGGGTTTAAGCCCCACCTGCGTAATCGCATCCTCCACCCGGTCGCGATCTTCCTGACCAAAGCGGCCCAGCGCGCCGTGCCAGGGATAGCGGCCAATCGCCACCAGCTCACGAACCGTCATGCCTTCGGCTGCCGGTAGCTGCTGCGGCAGATAGGCGACCTGACGGGCAAAGGCTTTACTGTTCCAGCGCCCGACCGGCTGCTGATTAAGACGAACCTCGCCGTGGCTGGCACCATGATGACGACCCAGCATTTTCAACAGCGTCGACTTACCTGAACCGTTGTGACCAATCAGCGCAGTCATTTTGCCTGGTGGAAAGGTCAGTGAAAGTGGCTGGAGGAGGGTTCGGCCCGGGACCTCAAAGCTGGCGTTATCCAGCGTAAAGGTGGCCTCTTCTGCGTGCGGATACGGCATGATAATCCCTGTGAACGGGCGCCGCAGCGCCCGGTTAAATCAGAATCTGAAGGTGGCGGTACCGACAATCTGGCGCTCTGCACCCCAGTAGCAGGCGTATTCACGGTAGCAACTGGCGACATACTCGCGGTTGAACAGGTTGTTGACGTTCACGCCCACCGACGAGCCTGGCAATCCGAAACGGCCCAGATCATATTTCAGCGCCGCATCCACCGTGGTGTAACCGGCAACCTTAAAGTTCTGGTTCTGCTCAGAGCCAGTGCTGTAAAGCCCCTGACTTTCGCCCACATACCGTACCCCAGCGCCCAGCGTCACACCTGACAGCGCAGTTTCGTGGAAGGTGTAGTCGCTCCAGAGTGAGGCCATATGCTTCGGCACCTGCACCGGCGTTTTGCCTTTCAGCAGGGTGTCTTCGGTATATTCCGCATCGGTGTAGGTATATGAGGCGGTCAGGTTGACGTTGGCATTCAGCGCCGCTTTGGCTTCCAGCTCAACGCCGCGCGAACGGATCTCACCGCTCTGTACGCTGGCATTGGGATGATTTTTCGTATCCGGATCGGCGGTCAGGTTTTTAGTTTTGGTCAGTTGATACAGCGCGGCAGTGAGGACCACCGGACGATCTTTCGGCACATACTTCACGCCCGCTTCATACTGCTTCGCACGTGACGGATCAAAAGCCTGACCGTCATAGGTCCCACCCGCATTAGGAATAAAGGCTTCGCTGTAGCTGAAGTAAGGCGCGATACCGTTATCAAACACATAGTTCAGACCGCCCCGCCAGGTGAAGGCCTGGTCGTTCTGGCGATCAACGCTATTCTTCACCCGATCGTAAACCGAGGTCATGGCGTAGTCGTAGCGTCCACCGAGCGTCAGCACCCAGCGGTTCCACTCCATTTGATCCTGCGTATAAAGGCCAGTCTGACGCTGCTTATTAAGGTGCTGATAAGGGCCGTAGGATGTCACACTGTCATTGCCATACTGCGGATTGACGGCATCCAGGCTGGATGCAGCACCATACTGTGCGTCGATATCGTTGCGGGTACGCTGGAAGTCCACGCCCAGCAACAGCGTATGATCCACCCGCCCGGTAGCAAATTTTGCCTGCGCCTGGTTATCCACCGCGAACTGGTTCAGCTTCTCATGGGAAAGCGCAGAGCCACGGGATATTATCTGCGTCCCCGGGATAAGGCCATTGCCATAAATATTGCGGTAGTCGGTGCGCAGATCGGCGTAGCGCAGGTTCTGACGCAGCGTCCAGGTGTCGTCGACGCTGTGCTCGGCGCTGTAGCCCACCATTTTGGTGGTGCGGGAGATCTTGTTGCTCTGCTCGCCTTCATTGAAGTTGGTCGGCAGCTTATATTCACGGCCATCCGCGCGGGTGATCGGCACGATCGTGCCCTGCCGCGGCAGCCAGCCGTAATAGCCGGTTTCCGGCTCGTTCTGGAAATAGGTCAGCAGGTCAATGCGGGTCCGCTCATCGGGACGCCAGCTGAATGCGGGCGCGATGGTGTAGCGCTTCTCTTTGTTCATCGTCTGCTGCGCATCCTGACTGCGCGCCTGGCCGGTCAGTCGATAGCTATAAACGCCGTCATCATCCAGCGCGCCGCCGAAATCAAAGCCGGTTGAGAAGAGGTTATCGTTACCCATCTGGAACTGGACTTCACGCAGGGTCTCCTGCGTCGGGCGCTTACTCACCAGCGCGACTACGCCGCCGGGATTGCTTTTGCCGTAGAGCACCGAAACCGGACCGCGCAGCAGTTCGGCGCGCTCCAGGAAGTAAGGGTCGAGGGCAAACTCGGAGAAGCTATCCCCCTGCAGTTTCAGGCCATCCAGATACTGGTTGGTGTTGGTTTCGCTGAAGCCGCGGATCGACAACGCATCAATCACGTCTGAGCTGCCCCGGTTGCCGGTCAGCACGCCAGGCGTGTAGTTAAACGCCCCTTTGACGCTGGTCACGTTGCGCATCTCCATCTCTTCGCGGGTCACCACGGAGACGGACTGCGGATTTTTTTCGATTGGGGTATCGGTTTTGGTGCCGGTAGCGCTGCGCTTCGCGGCGATCGTCGGCGCCGGGCCCCAGGGGCTTTCGGCTTCGACCCCACTGCCGCCTTCTGCCGAGACGACCATCGTCTCCGTCTGCGCGGCATACAGCGAGGTGCTCAGGCTGAGTGAGATCATGACGCCCAGAAGCGGTCGGGAAAATGTTTTTTTGGTGTTGTCGGCAAAACGCGTTCGCGCATTCATAAAAGTGTCTCTTAAAATAGGCTCAGGCGAGCGAATCGAAACGATAATGATTATTATAACGGATTAGATAATATGCGAACTGCAGCGGGCACTGCAAGAACAAATCCCAGCGTTGACGCCGTTTGCGGGGCGATTGAAGAGTAATAAAAGACCACAAAAAAAGGGCGCCGAAGCGCCCTTTTTAACCCATCTGGCCGATTTATTTGCCAAACATATCTTTTATCCACCCTGCTACGCCGTCGCTCTCTTTCTGCTCCTGCGGTTGCTGGGTCGGCTGCTGCTGTTGCTGCTGTTGCTGCTGCTGCTGATCGAACAGCTGTTGCTGCTGCTGAACCTGTTGCTGCTGTTGCTGACACAGCGCATTCGGATCCAGCGCCCAGACCGGCAGCGCGCGCCAGGTGCTGCTGCCCGTGCCGCAGACAAAGTTACCGGCAGAGTCGATGTTCATCAGCGAGACATCTTCCGGCGGCGTCAGCTGCAGCGGCATCGGCGCCTGATTATCGAGGTAGCGACGGTAGATCTGCATCGCACCGCTGGCACCGTAGAGTTTGGTCGGCTGGTTGTTGTCGCGTCCTACCCAGGTGATCGCCACTTCTTTGCCATCAATACCGGCAAACCAGCTGTCGATCAGATCGTTGGTGGTCCCGGTTTTCCCGGCCAGATGCGCATTCGGGAAACGCGCCCCCAGCGCACGGGCGGTGCCGTGATCGGCGACCTGCTGCAGGGTATAGAGCGTCAGATAGGCGGCCTGAGCCGGTTCCACGCGCTGCGCCTGCGGATAGCTCTGATAGAGCACGCTGCCATCTTCGGCGATCACCGACCGCACCGCCGACAGCTCAGCGCGGTTACCGCCGCTGGCAATCGACTGGAACGCCTGCGCTACTTCAACCGGCGTCAGGTTCAGTGCACCCAGCAGCATGGCAGGCACCGGATTGAGCTGATCCTTCGCCACGCCCAGCTTCGTCCAGGTGTCCACCACCGCATCCAGCCCCAGCGTCATACCGAGGTTCACCGTCGGCACGTTCATGGAGTTGGTGAGCGCATCCACCAGCATCACTTTGCCGCTGAAGCGACGATCGTCGTTCATCGGTTTCCAGAGGCTGCCGTTGGGCTGCTTCAGCGCAATCGGCTCATCGGCGATCCAGCTGTTGAGACGGTAGCTGTTAGGCTGACTCAGCGCGGTCAGATAGGTCGCCGGCTTCGCCAGTGAGCCAATCGAACGGCGCGCCTGCAGCGCACGGTTGTAACCGGCGTACTGCGGATCGGCACCGCCGACCATGGCGCGCACTTCGCCACTGAAGCGGTCAACCACCACCATCGCCGTTTCCAGATCCTTCAGGCCGCGCTGTTTTTTCAGCGTCGGAATCCCGTCAACCACCGCTTTTTCCGCCGCATCCTGCGACACCGGATCCAGCGTGGTGAAGATTTTCACCCCGGAGAGATCTTTGATCTTATCGCCCAGTTTCGCCTGCAGTTCGTTACGCACCATCTGCATAAAGGCAGGCTGTGGCGTGATCACGCCCCCTTTCGGCTGCACGCCCAGCGGACGCGCCGACAGCATGTCATACAGCTCCTGATCGATCACCTTCTGCTGCTGCAGCAGGCGCAGCACCAGGTTGCGTCGCTCCAGCGCCAGTTTCGGGTTGCGCCATGGGTTGTAGAGCGAGGCACCTTTTACCATGCCGACCAGCATCGCCTGCTGATCCAGACTCAGCTCATCGACCGGACGGCCAAAGTAGTAGAGGCTCGCCAGCGGGAAACCGCGGATCTGATCGCTGCCCGCCTGGCCGAGATAGACCTCGTTCAGGTAGAGCTCCAGGATGCGGTCTTTGCTGTAGCGCGCATCCATGATCACCGCCATATAGGCTTCACGCGCTTTTCGCCACAGCGAACGCTCGTTGGTGAGGAACAGGTTCTTCACCAGCTGCTGCGTCAGCGTACTGCCGCCCTGCACCGCTTTGCCGGCGGTGATGTTCGCCAGGAAGGCACGGCCAATCGAGTAAGGGCTGATGCCGTCATGCTCATAGAAATGGCGATCTTCGGTGGCAATCAGCGTATCGACCAGCAGATCCGGGAAACCGGCGCGGGGCACAAAGAGTCGCTGTTCGCCATTTGGCGACTGCAGCATGGTGATCAGCCGGGGATCGAGGCGGAAGAAGCCAAAATCGCGACCGGTTTCGAGGTTTTTAATCTCGCTCAGCTCATCCTTGCTGAAGCTCATGCGTGCATGGATCTGCCCCTCTTTACTGTCGGGAAAATCAAACGGACGACGCAGCAGCTCAATCGTGTTGCCCTTCACCGAAAACTCGCCGGGACGGGTAATGCGCGACACTTCGCGATACTGGGTGCCTTCCAGCAGGGCGACCATTTCACTTTTGTTGTAGGCCATGCCCGGTTCCAGGCTGACCATGCGGCCATAGACGGTGGCGGGCAGTTGCCACACTTTACCGTCGATACGGCTGCGAATTTCCGAGTCGAGGTAGATGCCCCACGCGGCCATAACCACCACAAACACCAGGAACAGTTTAATTACCCATCCCAGCCAACGGCGTTTGCCGCGCGGCGGTTTTCCACCTTTACCTTTACGTGGCACCGGCGCTTCCTCCTCGTCATCATTAAAATCGTCCTGGTCGATATCCTGTTCGATATCCCTGCGTCGTCCCCGCCCCGCACTGCTGCGCGGCGGCAACGCTTTACCTTTGCGCCCTATTGGTTCGCGATCGTTCCCAGACATTACTTTTCTTCTCCAGGCAGTGCTTACGGCAGCGCCGCTACTCTAACTGCTTTCTCGCATAACGCATGGCAGAACCCTCTGAATTCGATCCAGTGGACTCAACCCTGCGGGGACATTTTTTTGGTTCGCCTTGTTGGCAAGGCGGTAGCCGGATCGTCGGGCCAGAGGTGTTTCGGATACCGTCCTTTCATCTCTTTCCTGACCTCCGGCCAGGCACCGCGCCAGAACGCCGCCAGATCGCGGGTGATCTGCAACGGCCGCTGGGCGGGCGATAACAGCTCCAGCACCAGCGGAATGCGTCCTTCCGCTACGGTGGGGTTCTGCGCTTCACCAAACATCTCCTGAATCCGTACCGCCAGCGCGGGCGGCTTCTCCGCATCGTAGCGAATCGGCAGCCGGCTTCCGGTCGGCACAGTGTAATGAGTTGGCAGCGCACTATCCAGCCGCTGACGTTGTGACCATGTGAGTAAATGTAAGAGCGCGGAGGTCAGGTTTACCGCCTGCAGGCTGCGGAGATCGCGCACCGTGGTCATCTGCGGCAGCAGCCACTCCGGCAGACGTTCAAGCAGTGCCGCATCATCGACGACAGGCCAGCACTCTTCCGGCAGCCACTGAGCCGCACACTGGATACGCACCCGCAGCTGCTCTGCTTCTGGCGTCCAGCCGAGCACGGAGAGCCCCTTTTCCGCAATCCAGCGCAGCATCGCCGCGTGCAGCACCGCCGGTTCCGGCTTTGCCATCGGCTGCGTCCGGAGTATCAGTGCGCCAATCTGCTCACGCTTCAGGGCGCGCAGCGTGCCCTTCTCTTCATCCCACTCAACCTCGGTGCGGCGTTCAACCAGGGCGGGCCGCTGCTGGCACAGCGCCTCAATGTCGACCGGCAGAGCCAGCAGCATCCGGGCATCCGGCGCGGCGCTGCTCTGTAACAGGGCAGGCGCGATCAGCCATTCATGACGCGTCAGGCCATCCTGCTCATCCAGCCTGGCCCCCAGCCCGTTGGCGAGCTGATAGCGGCCGCTCTGGTCGCGTCGCCGCGCCAGCCGATCGCCAAACCCCACCGCCAGCAAGCCAGCGAAACGATCCTCATCGACCCTCCCGCCTCGTACCTTCAGTCGCTGCTGCCACTGCTGCGCCCGCCGCTGCCACTGAGCCTGAGGCCGGTGCAGCGCATCGCGCAGATCGGCGCTGCCGCTGCGGGGTGGCTCTTCCAGAATCGCCACCAGCAGTGCGGCGCTGGCAACCGCATCCGCCTCGTCGCCCGCAGCACAGAGCATCGCCGCCAGGCGCGGATCGCTGCCCAGCTGTGCCATGCGCCGCCCCAGGGTATTCAGCAGGCCATGGTCATCCAGTGCCCCCAGATGGGTTAACTGCTGCCGGGCCGCCGCCAGGTTTTTCATCGGTGGCTGATCCAGCCACTGCAGCTGTTGCGGCTGGGTGCAGCCCCACTGCAGCAGATCCAGCCACAGCGAGGAGAGATCGCTGTTCATGATCTCCGGCTCGCTCTGCGCGGCCGCGCGGGCGGCCTGCTCCTGCGGCAGTAAATGCAGGCAGATCCCCGGCATCAGACGCCCGGCGCGGCCCGCACGCTGGATCATCGACGCCTGGCTGATGCGCTGGGTCTGCAGACGCGTCACGGCACTGCGGGCATCGAACAGGGCGCTGCGTTCCAGTGCGCTGTCGACCACCAGCCGGATCCCCTCAATGGTCAGACTGGTTTCGGCAATATTGGTGGCGAGCACCACTTTGCGGCGTCCGGCCGCGGCGGGCTGGATTGCCCGGCGCTGTGCCGCCAGCGGCAGCGCACCGTAGAGCGGCGTCAGATCCACGTCGTCGCTGATGCGCGCTTCCAGTTCACGCTTCACCCGTTCGATCTCCGCCACGCCCGGCAGAAACAGCAGCAGCGAACCGCTCTCTTCCTGCAGCAGCTGGGCAACTTCACGCGCTACCGCCTCTTCGAAACGCACCGTCTGGTTCAGCGACGCATAACGCCGCTCCACCGGAAAGCTGCGTCCTTCAGAGACGATCAAAGGGGCGTCGGGCAGCAGCGCCGCCAGCCGGGCATTGTCCAGCGTGGCGGACATCAGCAGGATTCGGAGGTCGTCGCGCAGCCCCTGCTGCACATCAAGCAGCAGCGCCAGCGCCAGATCGGCCTGCAGGCTGCGCTCGTGAAACTCATCCAGGATCACCAGCGACACGCCCTCCAGCATCGGGTCGTGCTGAAGCATGCGCGTCAGCATGCCTTCGGTCACCACTTCCAGTCGCGTCTCTGGCCCGACGCAGCTTTCGCCGCGCATGCGGAATCCTACCGTCGCCCCCGGCTGCTCGCCGAGCTGCTCCGCCAGCCGTTGCGCTACGTTGCGCGCCGCCAGCCGCCGTGGCTCCAGCATAATGATTCGCCCCGGCAGTGCCGCCTGCTGTAATAGCTGCAGCGGCAGCCAGGTCGATTTGCCTGCCCCCGTCGGTGCGGCCAGCAGGATTTGAGGGGCGTGGCTCAGCGCCGCCAGAATGTCAGGCAGCACCGCGCTGACCGGTAAATCGCTCACAGCAAACTCCGCTTCTGCCTGTGCTAAGATGGCGCGCATTGTAGCATCCATCCGTGATATTTGCCGGAGAGCGCCATGGCGACACAACGCTTATTTTTTGCCATCAGCCTGCCTGACGCGATGCAGCAACAGCTGGTGCGCTGGCGGGCCGACACCTTCCCTGCAGAGGCGGGCCAGCCGGTGGCCGCCGCCAGTCTGCACCTGACGCTGGCGTTTCTCGGCGAGGTCGCGCCGGAGACCTCCCAGCGCCTGCAGACGCTGGCATCGCGCATTGATCAGCCCGGCTTCGATCTCGAGCTGGATGATGCCGGACACTGGCCGCGCCCCGGCGTAGTCTGGCTCGGCTGCCAGCGCGCCCCACGCGGTCTGTTACAGCTCGCCAGCCTGCTGCGGGCCCAGGCCGCCCGGCACGGCTGCCACCAGAGCCCACAGCCGTTTCATCCGCACATCACGCTGTTACGCCGGGCGACACAGCCCGTGGCGCTGCCGCCGCGCGGCTTTCACTGGCGTTTTCATGTCCCGGCGTTTTCGCTGTTTGCCTCGGAGTACAGCCGGGGCCGTACCCGTTATCGCACCCTGGCCAGCTGGCCGTTACGCTCTCAGGATCCCCATGCACTTCTCTCCTCCTCTTAAACCCGCCCGCCTGATCGCCCGCTACAAGCGCTTCCTGGCCGATGTCGTGACGCCCGAGGGCGAGCAGCTGACGATTCACTGCGCCAACACCGGCGCCATGACCGGCTGCGCCACCCCAGGCGATCGGGTCTGGTACTCCACCTCCGGCAGCCTGACGCGCAAATACCCGCACAGCTGGGAGCTGACCGAGACGCAGGCGGGAGAGTGGATCTGCGTCAATACGCTGCGCGCGAATCAACTGGTAGCCGAAGCGCTGGACCAGAACCGGATAGCGGAACTGACCGGTTATGCCCAGCGTCAGGCGGAAGTCAGATATGGCAGTGAAAAAAGCAGAATTGATTTCCTGCTCAGAGCAGAGGGCCGACGCAACTGCTATATTGAGGTGAAATCCGTAACCCTTTTACATGAAGGTAAAGGTTATTTTCCGGATGCGGTGACGATTCGAGGACAGAAACACCTGCGCGAACTGGCGACGGTTGCGGCAGAGGGTCATCGGGCCGTTTTGTTGTTTGCCGTTCTGCACTCGGGGATTGAGGACGTTTCCCCGGCACGCCACATTGATGCGGCGTATGCAGAACAACTGGCTCAGGCGCAGCGAGAGGGTGTAGAGGTTTTCGCGTATCAGGCAGACTTATCCGCGGCGGGAATAGTTCTTAAAACGCCGGTTAACGTAACCTTGTAATATCTTTTGCAATTTTATGTGGTAAGAATGCTCAGAATCGGGGGCCAACTACGCTGTTCCTCACAGGCTTGTCAAGGTGTGTTCACGAAGAATTGCCAACCCTGACTGCTTCTGTTATTTATAGCGGCCTGTTTTTTTCCCCAATGGGGGATCGATGTACCCCGCAGATGTCAAATGCAGGCTGGCAGCAACGCCCCTGCGAGACGCAAGTCGAAGGGTATAGTGCGTGTTATCCAGGAGAAGCAACATGCAAGAAGGTCAAAACCGTAAAACATCGTCCCTGAGTATTCTCGCTATCGCCGGCGTCGAACCTTACCAGGTGAAACCGGGCGAAGAGTATATGAACGACGCGCAGCTGACCCATTTTCGCAAGATTCTGGAAGCCTGGCGTAATCAATTGCGGGACGAAGTCGATCGTACCGTATCGCACATGCAGGATGAAGCTGCTAACTTCCCGGACCCGGTAGACCGTGCCGCGCAGGAAGAGGAGTTCAGCCTGGAGCTGCGTAACCGCGATCGCGAACGTAAACTGATTAAAAAGATCGAGAAGACGCTGAAGAAAGTGGAAGATGACGACTTCGGCTATTGCGATTCCTGTGGCGTAGAGATCGGTATCCGCCGTCTCGAAGCGCGTCCTACCGCCGATCTCTGCATCGACTGTAAGACCTTAGCAGAAATTCGTGAGAAACAAATGGCCGGCTGATGCCGCGTCCAGCCTGTTGCCACGCAGCGGTACACCTGTTGTCCTGTCCGCTGCGTGGTCACTTCTGAAACCTATGTCATCCTCCTGTATCGGTCGCTTCGCCCCCTCTCCTTCTGGTGAACTCCATTTCGGCTCGCTGATTGCTGCGCTGGGCAGTTACCTGAGCGCGCGTGCGCAGAACGGGCTCTGGCGGGTGCGGATTGAAGATATCGACCCGCCACGCGAAGTGCCGGGGGCTGCAGATCGTATCCTGCATCAGCTGGCGCACTATGGACTGGAGTGGGATGGTGAGGTGCTGTGGCAGTCGCAGCGTCATGAAGCCTACCGGGAGGCGCTGGCCTGGCTGCAGCAGCATCGTCAGAGCTATTTCTGCACCTGCCCGCGGCGCCGCATTCAGGAGATTGGCGGTTTCTATGATGGCTACTGCCGCGATCGGCATCGCGGGCCGGAGAATGCTGCGCTGCGTTTACGTCAGCATGCCCCGGTTTTTGCCTTTGAGGACCGGCTGCGCGGTCACGTTGAGGCGGACAGGGGGCTGGCAGAGGAAGATTTTATTATTCACCGGCGCGACGGGCTGTTTGCCTATAACCTGGCGGTGGTGGTTGACGATCACTTTCAGGGGATTACCGAAGTGGTGCGCGGCGCCGATCTCATTGAGCCGACCGTGCGGCAGATTGCACTTTATCAACAGTTCGGCTGGACGGTGCCCGCCTGGCTGCACCTGCCGCTGGCGCTTAATCACGACGGTAATAAGCTGTCGAAGCAGAATCATGCGCCGTCGCTGCCGGATGGCGACGCCCGGCCGCTGTTAGTGGCGGCGTTGCGCTTTCTCGGACAGCCTGTTTCACCCGGCTGGCAGGACTTAACGCAGGACAAACTGCTGTCTGATGCGGTGTCGCAGTGGAATATCGCTTTGATGCCGCAGGAGAACGCCCTGAAACCGGATGCATAGACAACAGCATTCTCAAACGGTTCTCAACAGGCTATGATTAGCCGCTGATTTTACCTACACCCTTTTTATGCCACTGTCGAGGTGTCCCATTTTTACCCGAGTAGCTAATTTTTGCCGGAAAGTCCTGAAGCGTGATGAAGAGGAAGCCCCAGCAGAGGTTGAACCAGAGCGTCTTATGACCATCATCCCTCGTGAAAGCCATACCATCTCACGTAAAGACATCAGCGAAAATGCCCTCAAAGTGCTCTATCGCCTCAATAAAGCCGGTTATGAAGCCTATCTGGTAGGCGGTGGCGTGCGCGATTTGCTACTGGGGCAAAAACCGAAAGATTTCGATGTGACGACCAACGCCACGCCTGAGCAGATGCGCAAGCTGTTCCGCAACTGCCGTCTGGTCGGTCGCCGTTTCCGTCTGGCACACGTGATGTTTGGCCCGGAAGTGATCGAAGTTGCCACCTTCCGTGGACATCATCAGGCGGAAGAGATGGCTGAGGATCGCAACAGTTCGCAGCGCGCCCAGAGCGGCATGCTGCTGCGCGACAATATTTTCGGTTCGATTGAAGATGATGCTCAGCGCCGCGATCTCACCATCAACAGCCTCTACTACAGCGTGGCGGATTTCACCGTGCGTGACTACGTGGGCGGCATCAGCGATCTGGAACAGGGCATCATCCGCCTGATTGGCGATCCGGAAACCCGTTACCGCGAAGACCCGGTCCGTATGCTGCGCGTGGCGCGCTTTGCTGCGAAGCTTAACATGCGCATTGCGCCGGAAACGGCAGAGCCGATCCCGCGTCTGGCCTCGCTGCTGCGTGATATTCCACCGGCTCGCCTGTTTGAAGAGTCGCTGAAGCTGCTTCAGGCAGGCTACGGCTACAGCACCTATCTGAAGCTTTGTGAATATCAGCTGTTCCAGCCGCTGTTCCCGACGCTGGCGCGCAACTTCACGGAAAACAGCGATAGCCACATGGAGCGCATGCTGGCGCAGGTGCTGAAAAACACCGATAACCGCATTCAGAATGATATGCGCGTGAATCCGGCGTTTCTGTTTGCCGCGATGTTCTGGTATCCGCAGCTGGAAGCGGCAGAGCGCATTGCGCAGGAAAGTGGCCTGACCTACTTTGAAGCCTTTGCGATGGCGATGAATGATACGCTGG
This sequence comes from Pantoea sp. EKM103V, assembly GCF_011800365.1. Classification (NCBI taxonomy): domain Bacteria; kingdom Pseudomonadati; phylum Pseudomonadota; class Gammaproteobacteria; order Enterobacterales; family Erwiniaceae; genus Pantoea; species Pantoea sp. EKM103V. The sequence goes on from NZ_JAALFQ010000007.1 coordinate 60,878, forward strand.
ATGAAGCCTGCCGTGCGCTGGCGATTCCGAAGCGCATCACCTCGCTGATCCGCGATATCTGGCTGCTGCAGCTACGCATGTCGCGCCGTCACGGTAAACGCGCCTGGAAACTGATGGAGCATCCGAAATTCCGCGCCGCTTACGATCTGCTGGCGCTGCGGGCGGAAGTGGAAAATAACCCGGAACTGCTGCGTCTGAGCCAGTGGTGGGGCGAATTCCAGGTCGCCGCGCCGCCGCAGCAGAAAAACATGCTGAACAACCTCGGCGACGATCCGGTGCCGCGCCATAAATCGCGTCGTCCGCGCCGCCGTTCTTCCGCGCCGCGTCGTGATAACCAGAACGCCTCATGACCCGGGTTTACCTGGCATTAGGCAGTAACTTGGCCGATCCGCTGCATCAGGTTGATGCAGCACTTCGCGCCCTGGATGCGTTGCCGCAGACGCAGCGCATTGCCACCTCGCCCTTCTACCGCACGCCGCCCTATGGCCCGCCTGATCAGCCCGACTTCCTGAATGCCGCCGTGGCGCTGGAGACCGATCTCAGCGCCGAAGCGCTGCTGGACCACACCCAGCGCATTGAGCAGGAGCATGGCCGGGTGCGTAAGGCGGAGCGCTGGGGACCGCGCACGCTGGATATCGATCTGATGCTGTTTGGCGAGGCTGTGATCAACAGCGAACGCCTGACGGTGCCGCACTATGACCTGCTGAATCGGGCGTTTATGCTGGTGCCGCTGCTGGCGATTGCGCCGGATGTTCGCCTGCCGGATGGCCGCGCGCTCAGCACGATTCTGGCCACGCTCGACAGCCGCAGCATCACCCTGTGGCCGCGCTGAGCAGACAAACACAACTCTCTGATTCCGCTCTCTGACGCTATCCAGTAAACTGCGCCCATCAGAATTCCTGAGTTGAGAGCGCCATGAAACCCACCACGATTTCACATCTGCGTCAGGCGAAAGCCAGCGGTAAAAAATTCGCGACGCTGACCGCCTACGATTTCAGTTTTGCCCGCCTGTTTGCCGATGAAGGCATTCAGGTGCTGCTGGTTGGCGATTCGTTAGGTATGACGATTCAGGGGCATGACTCAACGCTGCCGGTGACGGTCAGCGACATCGCCTATCACACCGCCGCCGTGCGCCGTGGCGCGCCGCAGGCGCTGCTGCTCGCTGACCTGCCCTTCATGAGCTATGCCACGCCGGCACAGACCTTTGACAACGCTGCGCAGCTGATGCGCGCCGGAGCCAACATGGTCAAACTGGAAGGCGGCAGCTGGCTGGCTGAAACCGTCCGGATGCTGACCGAACGCGCCGTGCCGGTGTGCGGTCATCTGGGGCTGACGCCGCAGTCGGTCAATATCTTTGGCGGTTATAAAGTCCAGGGGCGTGATGAAGCGGGAGCCGAGCAGCTGCTGGCCGACGCGCTGGCGCTGGAAGCCGCGGGCGCACAGCTGATGGTGCTGGAGTGCGTGCCAGTCTCGCTGGCCCAGCGGATCACCGCCGCCCTCACGATTCCAGTGATCGGCATTGGTGCCGGTAACGTCACCGATGGACAGATTCTGGTGATGCATGACGCCCTGGGCGTGACCGGCGGCCACATCCCTAAATTTGCCAAAAATTTCCTGGCGGAGAGCGGCGATGTTCGCGCGGCGATTCGCCACTATATCGCTGAAGTTGAAGCCGGTACCTACCCGGCGGCCGAGCACAGTTTCCAGTAATTCGGGAGAGTCACCGTGTTGATCATTGAAACGCTGCTGATGCTGCGCCAGGAAGTCCGTCGCTGGCGTCAGCAGGGTAAACGTATTGCGCTGGTGCCGACCATGGGCAACCTGCATGAAGGGCATCTGACGCTGGTGGATGAGGCGCGGGCGCGCGGCGACATCGTGATTGTGTCGATCTTCGTGAATCCGATGCAGTTTGACCGGGCAGACGACCTGGCTCGCTATCCGCGCACGCTGCAGGAGGATTGCGAAAAGCTGAACCGCCATCAGGTGGATGTCGTCTTTGCCCCCTCGCCGGCTGAAGTCTATCCGCAGGGCGCGCAGAATCAGACCTTTGTTGAGGTGCCGGTGCTCTCCTCTCTGCTGGAGGGCGCGACCCGTCCGGGCCATTTTCGCGGCGTGGCCACCATCGTCAGCAAACTCTTTAATCTGGTGCAGCCCGACATTGCCTGTTTCGGTGAAAAGGATTTTCAGCAGCTGGCTATCATTCGTAAGATGGTGGCCGATATGGGCTTTGACATTGAAATTGTCGGCGTGCCTACCGTACGGGCTGCGGATGGTCTGGCGCTGAGTTCGCGCAACGGCTACCTGACGGCCGATGAGCGTCAGCTGGCCCCGGTGCTGAGCCAGGTGATGCGTCAGATGGCGACGCGGCTGGAAAACGGCGAGCGCCATGTTGAAGAGATTATTGAGGCGGCCAGTGAGGCGCTGGTCGCGCAGGGATTGCGTCCTGATGGCCTGGCGATCTGCGATGCGGAAACGCTGCAGCCGCTGACGGTGGACAGTCAGCGCGCTGTCGTACTGATGGCCGCTTGGCTGGGCAATGCCCGCCTGATTGACAACCAAACCGTTGACCTGACGCTGTAAGCACACCCGCTACAGATTATTTTATTTCTCTGACAAGGTTTCTGGCTATGATTCGCACTGTTCTGCAAGGCAAATTACACCGCGTGAAAGTGACGCAGGCGGACCTCAATTACGAAGGTTCCTGCGCGATCGATCAGGATTTCCTGGATGCTTCCGGCATTCTGCAATATGAAGCGATCGATATTTATAACGTCACCAACGGTCAGCGTTTTTCCACCTATGCTATCGCGGCTGAGCGTGGCTCAAAGATCATTTCGGTGAATGGTGCGGCCGCCCGCTGCGCCTGCCAGGGCGATATTTTAATTATCTGCTCCTATGTGCAGGTTGAAGATGCGGAAGCACGTCAGTGGCAGCCTAAGGTCGCCTATTTTGAGGGTGACAACCAGATGAAGCGTCTGGCAAAAGCGCTGCCAGTACAGATCGCCTGATAAAAAAGGGCCGCCCGTGATACGGCCGGCCCTTTTTCTTTGCGGTTATTTTCGTTAAACCGGTTTGGCCGCCAGCGGCTTCGACGGTTTTTTCATCGTAAAGAGGAAATTAAACCAGCCACGCTTTCTCATCAGGCAGAGCGTCCAGGGTAACGCCAGCGCCACCAGGAAAGCCGAAATAAACTTCAGATCGTTAACCCAGGCGGACGGGCTTTCAAATTTCACAATCTTACTGAAGAACTGAATCGCCAGATAATGCGACAGGTAGAAGACGATAGAATTGACGCCGATATAATAAACCAGTTCAGACTTCAGCTTCAGCGCAATCCAGACAAAGAACGGAACCGACAGCAGTGCCAGCGGTGACAGTAATGCCTGCGAATGACGATCCAGCACAAAAATATTCAGGCAGGAGAGCAGCGCAAAACTGGCCACTGAAATGAGCAGGGTCGGACCGTGCTGCACTTTCTCCGCGATATCCACCTGCTTTCTCACCACGTAATCGCCCAGATAGAAGAAAACAAACAGATAAAGGGATTTATTAATGTGGCTGTTATCGAAACTGGCAAACACGCCGTCCGGGTCAATGGCTGGCAGTGCCCAGCTCAGCGCCATACAGATGCCGAACACCAGCAGGAACGGCAGATGACGGGCAAAGATAATCACAATAAAGAAGATAAACAGCGAATGCAGGAACCAGGTCATATCGCCGCCACCGGTCAGGTGAGAGAGAATAATATTCATCGGCGATTGCGGCGTATTGGCCATTGAGCTGAACAGAATTTTCAGCCCGCCATAAACTGCCACCCAGACCACAAACGGATAGAGAATACTGCGCACCTTGTTATTAAAAAAAGGACCCAGGCCTTTTCTTAATCCGGCATCGACAAATAAGCCCGACACAAAAAACATCAGCCCCAGCCTTACCGGTGCCAGCATCTCATTTAGCAGGCTGCTGAAGGCGGTAAAATGACCGGCATTGTTATGGACAGCGATAGTACTGTGCAAAAAAATGATTGCGAGAATACTCAATCCCCGCAGATTGTCGATCCACGTTATACGATTCATCTTTTCCTGCCTTTGATTAAAAACTGGCCCTGAATGTGCGACCATTCTTCTTATTACAGACACTCCATTCCCGCCCTTTCGTCCATGAGCAGAGGAATAACCTTATTCGGCGGTATTCTGATCACTCGCGCTGAAATAAACAACAGTCGGGGCTTAAGGCTAATCTTAAAAAAAATTTAACAGTGGAGAATCATTAAGATAGAAACCGGTTCCACTTTAATATCAGATAATGCTTAGGGTTATTTTTTATCAGGAGGGCGAAAAAGGCGGCTATTTTCCGCAATCGCGTGAAAAAAGAGAGGCGGAACAGAAGAAAGGATCGTTTTTTAAGGCCAGTGACAACCGGAAAAGGCGGCGATTTTTTATCCGATAATAAAAAAGCCACGCGCGTTTCGCTGCGTGGCTTCGGTAAAGGTTTCGTCAGGTGCGTAATCCGCGTCCGCGCTGAATCAGCGCATAGACCAGCCAGTAAAAAACCAGAATAAACGCGATCAATACCGAAAGCGTAAAGGCCAGCGGCACGTCATTAATGCCCAGGAAGCCATAGCGGAACCCGCTGATCATATAGACGATAGGGTTCAGCTTCGAAACGGCCTGCCAGAATGGCGGCAGCAGACTCAGCGAATAGAACACGCCCCCCAGATAGGTCAGCGGCGTCAGCACAAAGGTCGGGATCAGGCTGATATCGTCAAAGGTCCGGGCAAACACGGCGTTCAGCAGACCGGCCAGTGAAAACAGAATCGCGGTCAGCAGCAGCGTCACCGCCACCATCGTCCAGGAGTGAACGTGAAACGGCACGAAGAAGAGCGAAATGGCCGTGACCAGAACTCCGACGCAGACGCCACGCGCCACGCCGCCGCCAACATACCCCGCAATAATGATGTGGGTCGGCACCGGTGCGACCAGCAGCTCTTCAATATTGCGCTGGAATTTGGCACTGAAGAATGAGGATGCGACGTTAGCATAGGCGTTGGTAATGACCGCCATCATGATCAATCCCGGCACGATAAACTGCATATAGCTGAAGCCGTGCATCTCACCAATGCGTGACCCGATCAGGTTACCGAAGATGATGAAATAGAGCGTCATGGTGATCACCGGCGGCACCAGCGTCTGGATCCAGATGCGGGCAAAACGGTTAATCTCTTTGGCCCAGATACTTTTCAGCGCCACCCAGTACAAATGTGTCATGCTTTTGCTCCTGTTTTTCCCTGCGTCGTCAGGCCAACGAACAGCTCTTCCAGACGGTTCGCTTTATTTCGCATACTCAGTACCTGCACCCCCTGCGCACTCAGCTGGCTGAAGACGCTGTTCAGCCCCTGCTCACGCAGTACTTCCACCTCCAGCGTGGAGGTATCCGTCAGGCGATACTGGAATCCTTCCAGCGCGGGCAGCGGACTGCGCGGCGCCAGATCGAGGATAAAGGTTTCTGATTTCAGCTTGGACAGCAGCCCTTTCATCGAGGTGTTTTCCACCAGCTCACCGCTCTGGATGATGCCGATGTTGCGGCACAACATCTCCGCCTCTTCCAGATAGTGGGTGGTGAGAATGATGGTGGTGCCTTTGGCATTCAGATCTTTCAGGAACCCCCACATTGAGCGCCGCAGTTCGATATCGACCCCCGCCGTCGGCTCATCCAGAATCAGCAGTTTGGGCTCATGCATCAGCGCGCGGGCGATCATCAGACGGCGTTTCATCCCGCCGGAGAGCATGCGCGCCCGTTCACTGCGTTTTCCCCACAGATCGAGCTGTTTCAGGTACTTCTCCGCCCGCTGATTGGCCTCACGCCGTCCGACGCCGTAGTAACCCGCCTGGTTAACGACGATCTGCATCACCGTCTCAAATGGGTTAAAGTTAAACTCCTGTGGCACCAGGCCGAGCTGGCGCTTGGCATTCACCACATCTTTTTGCAGGTCGTAGCCAAACACCCGCACGCTGCCGCCGGATTTATTGACCAGCGAACTGATAATCCCGATGGTGGTGGATTTACCGGCACCGTTTGGCCCCAGCAGCGCATAAAAGTCACCCGCTTCAACGTTAAGATCGATGCCCTTCAGCGCCTGTACGCCGCCGGGATAGGTCTTGGTCAGCTGAGAAAGTTCCAGTGCATATGTCATTCTGCATCCATACCCTGTTTTGGTGGCATCGTAATGCCGTTTAAATTTAGTCAGCCCTGGCATATAGTACGCGCGCGCACCTTGCGCAGTAACCGGTCGCTCAACGCCATGACAGACATTAACACCCTGATCAGTAACAACCGCGAATGGTCAAAATTACTGATTGAAGAAGATCCCGGCTTTTTTGAGCGGCTCGCCCAGGCACAAAAACCGCGCTTCCTGTGGATCGGCTGCTCAGACAGTCGTGTTCCTGCCGAACGCCTGACCGGACTGGAACCGGGCGAACTCTTTGTTCACCGCAACGTCGCCAATCTGGTGATCCACACCGATCTGAACTGTCTGTCCGTGGTGCAGTACGCTATTGAAGTGCTGGAAGTTGAACACGTCATCGTGTGCGGCCACTACGGCTGCGGCGGCGTGCAGGCCGCGATGGATAACCCGGAGCTGGGGTTGATCGACAACTGGCTGCTGCACATCCGCGACCTCTGGTACAAGCATAGCGTGTTGCTGGGGGAACTCCCGCCGGATAAGCGCCTGGACAAACTGTGTGAAATCAACGTGATTGAACAGGTCTATAACCTGGGGCACTCGACCGTAGTGCAATCTGCCTGGAAACGCGGGCAGAAAGTCTCACTGCACGGCTGGGTTTACGGCATTCAGGACGGCTGCCTGCGTAACCTTGATGTCACGGCAGACAGCCGGGAGATCCTGGAACAGCGCTACCGCAATGGCATCGCCAGTCTGCAGATGAAGGTCGAAGCCTGAACCGATCGCGGCGCAAAACGCGACATAGCCTACACCAGTCGGAGGGTGCAGGCCTTGGAAGAATGTGCGGTTATGCGCTGTCAGGATTCCAGCGGCACCACTTTGCCGATGTAAGGCAGATGGCGATAGTGCTGGGCGTAGTCGATACCAAAGCCCACCACAAATTCATCGGGAATGGCGAAGCCGACATACTCAACGTTAACCTCGACTTCGCGGCGTTCAGGCTTATCCAGCAGGGTGCAGATCGCCAGGGATTTTGGCTGACGCAGCTGCAGGATCTCCCGCACTTTGCTCAGGGTGTTGCCGGAGTCAATGATATCTTCGACGATCAGCACATCCTTGCCGCGAATGTCCTCGTCCAGATCTTTCAGGATTTTCACATCACGTGAGCTGGACATGCCGCTGCCGTAACTGGAGGCGGTCATAAAATCGACTTCATGCGGCACCTCAATGGCGCGACACAGGTCAGCCATGAACATGAATGAGCCGCGCAGCAGCCCCACCAGCACCATATCGCTGCCGCTGTCGCGGTAGTGATCGGTAATCTCTTTGCCCAGTTCAGCGATGCGCGTGGCGATTGCCTGTTCAGGGATCATCACTTCAACAGTGTGTTTCATTGCGTTCAGCCCGGTTACGTCAGAAAAGCCCCGAAGTCTATCACAGACGCCGCCGCGTCGGCTGCGCCGCAGCGCAGGCAAACGATTACGTCGCGAAAATTGTTCACGGTCGTCTGCGGCTGGCTCAAATGCGCATTACCTTAGAACATTACGGCATTTACCAGCATGATTCGCTGCATGGTAGCCTTTATCCAACATATCGTTACCCTACTCGCGCCGCAGGCCGGAGATCACAATGACTTCACCTTCAAGCAAGAAAACGCATATCGGCGACAGGCCGCTGCACCCTGAAACGCAGATGCTGAACTATGGCTACGATCCCCGCCTGTCAGAAGGCGCGGTGAAGCCGCCGGTCTTTCTGACCTCCACCTTTGTCTTCGACAGCGCCGAAGAGGGACGCGATTTCTTCGATTACGTCTCCGGCCGGCGCGAGCCGCCAGAGGGCAAATCGGGCGGGCTGGTCTACTCCCGCTTTAACCACCCTAACAGCGAAATAGTGGAAGATCGGCTGGCCGTCTATGAGCAGGCGGAGAGCTGCTCACTCTTCTCCTCCGGCATGGCTGCCATCGCCACCACCCTGCTGACCTTTGCCCGTCCCGGCGAGGTGATCCTGCACTCCCAGCCGCTGTATGGCGGCACCGAAACCCTGCTCAGCAAGACGCTGCACAATCTGGAGATTGGCGCGGTCGGCTTCAGCGACGGCAATGATGAGGCCAGAGTACGTGAGGCGGCACAGCAGGCGATGGCGCAGGGCCGCGTGGCGATCATCCTGATTGAAACCCCGGCGAATCCCACCAACAGCCTGGTCAACATTCGTCTGATGGCGCGTATCGCTGATGAGATTGACCAGCAGCAGGGCTCACGACCCATTATCGCCTGTGACAACACGCTGCTCGGCCCGCTGTTCCAGCAGCCGCTGACCCTGGGCGCGGATCTCTCGCTCTACTCGCTGACTAAATATGTGGGGGGACATTCGGACCTGATTGCGGGGGCGGCGATGGGCAGCAAAGCACTGATGGCAAAAGTGCGCGCCCTGCGCAGCGCCATCGGTACCCAGCTGGACCCGCACTCAAGCTGGATGCTCAGCCGATCGCTGGAAACGCTGTCGCTGCGCATGGAAAAGGCCTGGCAGAATGCGGAAGCCGTGGCGGCGTTTCTGCGCGATCACCCGAAAGTGGCGAAGCTGCACTGGCTGCCCTATCTCGACGCGGAGAGCGCCGAGGGCAAAACGTATCGCGAGCAGTGCAGCGGCGCCGGTTCGACCTTCTCGTTCGATATCGTCGGCGGCCAGCCTGCGGCGTTCCGTTTCCTCAACGCGCTGTCGCTGTTCAGGCAGGCGGTGAGCCTGGGCGGCACCGAGTCGCTGGCCAGCCATCCGGGCAGCACCACCCACTCCGGCGTGCCGCAGGCGGTGCGTCAGCGGATCGGTATCACTGGCGCCACGGTGCGGCTGTCGATTGGCATTGAGAACGCGGGCGACCTGATTGAAGATGTGAAGCTGGCGCTGGAGCAGGCGTAATCAGCTCACGGTAAAGCCCAGCATCATGCCGGTATCTTCATGCTCCAGCAGATGACAGTGGGCCATATAAGCGTGTTCGGCGGCGGCGACATAGTTGAAGCGCACCAGCACTTCACTGCGCCAGCCGTCGACATTGACCATATCTTTCCAGCCCTGGCGATGGGGTGCCGGCGGTTTGCCATTCTCGGAGAGAATGCGGAACTGGGTGCCGTGAATATGAAACGGATGCAGCATCGCATCGCCTTCGCCGGAGATCGTCCACTTCTCATAGTCGCCCAGCTTCACCGCAAACGACGGTTTCGTCATATCAAACGCCTGACCGTTGATTTTATTGCCGTTTCGGAAATCATAACCCGCTGGCTGCGCCATACCCGTCATACCGTGCATGCTGTGATCCATCGGCGCGGCGGAGGAGCCGTGCGCCTGCGCCATCGCCGGATGGTCGCCCGTCTCCCCGGCTTTTCCCTGCCTCTGCGGCATCGCGTGATGCCCGCCTTTGCCCATCGCTTTCTCGCCATAGCGCTGCATCAGCGCCTGCATCCCCTGCTGGTCCAGCTGCGGGTCCATCATCAGCTGCAGCCAGCGGGTGTGCAGCCCCGCTGTCGCGGGCAGAGCGGGCAGCGTCGCCAGCCGATCCGGCAGCGTGGCGCTGGCCATCACCCGCAGCGGCAGGATCTGCACCAGCGGCAGCGGTTGATCGAATGGCGGCAGCGTCATCCCCATCTGATCGGTAGGCAGCGTCACCAGATCAAAGGCTTTGCCGTCGGAGGTGTCGATCATCACCTCAAAGCGCTCGCCCGGCAGGATCGGCAGCGCCTCGGCGCTGACCGGCTCCGCCAGCAGACCGCCGTCGCTGGCGATCACATAGAGAGGACGTTTATCACTGGCGGCAACGTGCAGCGACCGGGCATTACAGCCGTTGAGCAGGCGCAGCCGCAGCCAGCCGCGCGGCACCGCATGCTGCGGATAGTGCGCCCCGTTAGTCAGCATCATGTCACCAAACCAGCCTACCGCCGCGCGCATCACGTCGAGCTGATAGTCGATATGGCGGCCATCCTGAGTCAGCTGCTTATCCTGAAAAATCAGCGGCACATCATCCACGCCCCACTGCACAGGCAGCCGCAGTGTGCCGCTCTCTTTATCTTCCAGCATGATCAGGCCCGCCAGCCCCTGCGCCACCTGATGCCCGGTTTTGCCGTGCAGATGGGGGTGATACCAGCAGGTTGCGGCGGGCTGATCGGGCGTGAAGGAGACCTGACGCGAGCCGCCGGGGGCTATCGCCGCCTGCGGTCCGCCATCCACCGCGCCAGGGATTTCCAGCCCGTGCCAGTGCAGCGTGGTCGCTTCGCTGAGCCGGTTATGAATGTTCACCGTCACCGGCTGGCCGCGCTGCAGCCGCAGTACCGGCCCCAGCAGGCTGCCGTTGTAGCCCCAGGTCGGCACCGCTTTGCCGTTCCACTGCGTGCTCCCCTGCATGGCGGTGAGGCTGTATGTGCCTCTGGCGTCGGGTTCCAGCAGAGAGGGAATCGGCAGCAGCGGGCGGGGTGCCGCCATCAGCGAACGGCTCCAGAGCGGTAACGCTCCGGCTGCACTCAGTGCGGCGGTGAGTTTCAGGAAGTGGCGACGTTGCATGGTGAGCATCCTTGTGGCATCAGAGCGCACAGCCTAAACCCTGACCTTATGGGAAGGTCAAGCGCTACCCGTGAGAATCTGACGAAAAAAGGCGGCGCAGCGGCTCACCACGGCAAATTAATCGAAAACCTGAGAGCAACTGTGCTAACGTCATTAACAATATCCATTGAAGAGAACGACTATGAAGCAAAGCATCAAGATCCTGCTGCTGACGGGACTCCTTGGCTTCTCCTCCACCAGTTTTGCCCTGAGTGAATCCGAAGCGGAAGATCTGGCGGATCTCACGGCGGTTTTCGTCTATCTGAAAAATGATTGTGGCTATCAGGATCTTCCGGACGCGCAGATTCGCAAAGCGCTGGTCTTTTTTGCTCAGCAGAACCGCTGGGATTTAAGCAACTACAGCAACTACAACATGAAAGCGCTGGGCGAAGAGAGCTATCGCGACCTCAGCGGCATCGCCATCACCAACGACAAAAAGTGCAAGTCTCTGGCCCGCGATTCACTGAGCCTGCTGGCTTACGTCAGGTAACGCCCCCACCCTCTGCTGCCGGACATTTGACCGTGCAACCACGGTCAGTGTTAGCTATGATGTGCCGCCCATCTTCATGGCGACATCAGAGGAGAGCACCATGGCCCACAATGAAACGTGGCATGAAACCCTTCATGCCGGTTTTGGCCAGTATTTTACGGTAGACAAAGAGCTGTTCCGTGAAAAAACTGCGCATCAGGATTTAATCATTTTCGAAAATGCCGCGATGGGTCGCGTCATGGCGCTGGACGGTGTGGTTCAGACGACCGAGCGTGACGAATTTATCTATCATGAAATGATGACTCACGTTCCCCTGCTGGCGCACGGCGCCGCGAAGAGCGTGCTGATCATTGGCGGTGGTGACGGTGCGATGCTGCGTGAAGTGTCGCGTCATTCTCAGATCGAAAAGATTACCATGGTGGAGATCGATGCGGGCGTCGTGACCTTTTGCCGCCAGTACCTGCCGAACCACAGCGCAGGCGCCTACGACGATCCGCGCTTTACGCTGGTGATCGATGACGGGGTAAACTTCGTCAATCAGACGCAGGAAAAATTCGATGTGATCATCTCCGACTGTACCGATCCGATTGGTCCGGGCGAGAGTCTGTTCACCTCTGAATTTTATGCCGGCTGCAAAGCGGCCCTTAATGAAAATGGCATCTTTGTGGCACAGAATGGCGTCTGCTTCCTGCAGCAGGATGAGGCGGTGAACAGCCATCGCAAACTGGGTCACTACTTTGCGGATGTCAGCTTCTATCAGGCCGCGATCCCGACCTACTACGGCGGCATCATGACGTTTGCCTGGGCGAGCGACAATCCGGCGCTGCGCCACCTGGATACCGCCACGCTACAGGCGCGTTTCGAGGCCGCTGGCCTGGCCTGCCGTTACTACACGCCAGCCATCCATACCGGCAGCTTTGCCCTGCCACAATATCTGTTGAATGCGCTGTCTGCCGCGTGCTGACAGCACATTTCTAAGGGGGTGAATGAAATTGCAAAAGCTAAAACTACATGGCTTCAACAACCTGACGAAAAGCCTGAGTTTTTGTATTTACGATATCTGCTATGCGAATACTGAAGCTGAACGCGATGGGTACATCGCCTATATCGATGAACAATATAACGCGAATCGCCTGACGGAGATCCTGACCGAGACCTGCTCCATCATCGGTGCCAACGTGCTGAACATCGCGCGTCAGGATTATGAGCCGCAGGGAGCCAGCGTCACGATTCTGGTCAGCGAAGAGCCGATAGATCCGAAAGATATCGATAACTCAGAACATCCGGGTCCCCTGCCCAACTCGGTGGTGGCCCATCTGGATAAGAGCCATATCTGCGTGCACACCTACCCGGAGAGCCACCCTGAAGGCGGACTCTGCACGTTCCGCGCGGATATTGAAGTCTCAACCTGTGGCGTGATCTCACCGCTGAAAGCGCTGAACTACCTGATCCACCAGCTGGAGTCAGACATCGTCACCGTCGATTACCGGGTGCGCGGCTTTACCCGTGACGTGAAAGGGATGAAGCACTTTATCGACCACGAGATTAATTCGATTCAGAACTTCATGTCTGAGGATATGAAGGCGATGTATGACATGGTGGATGTGAACGTCTATCAGGAAAACATCTTCCACACCAAGATGTTGCTGAAAGAGTTTGAGCTGAAGCACTACCTGTTTAACACCCGTCCGGAAGATCTCAGCCCGCAGGAGCACAAACGCATCACCGACCTGCTGTGGAAAGAGATGCGTGAGATCTACTACGGCAGAAACATCCCTTATGTTGGTCTGAAGACGCTGTAATCACCCGGCGCGCAGCGTTACCGGCGGTAACCTGCGCGTGCTGTCTCTCAGGCCGTCAGCGCGAGCGCAATGCCGCGCTCGCGCAGCGTGCGGCAGACCGCGTCCTCTAAACCGCTGTCCGTCACCACATCGGTCAGCTCATCCAGCGGTGCCGCGCAGAACAGCGACCAGGAACCATATTTGCTGCTGTCCGCCAGCAGAACCCGGCGAGCCGCATTGGCTAGCAGGTCATGTTTCAGCCCCGCTTTCTCCTCGGTCGGCGTGGTGATGCCGCGCTCCAGGCTCCAGGAGTTACAGCTGACGAAGGCGATATCGGGATTGATGCTGCGCAGCAACCGGCGTCCATGTTCGCCCACGCAGGACTGACTGGAGTCATCAATCCGCCCGCCGATAATCGTCACCTCAATCTGCTTAAATTCCGACAGAAACAGCGCAATGTGCAGATCGGCCGTGATCACCCGCAGCGGCAGATGTGTCAGCTGACGCGCCAGTTCCAGCATGGTGGTGCCGGCATCCAGTACGATGGCATCGCCTGCCCGGACAAAGCTGGCGGCGCACTCCGCGATGGCCTGCTTCTCAGCCAGGTGACGCTGCATCTTCTCCAGGGTGGTCGGCTGGGCGGGAATAAACCGATTCAGGGTGACACCACCGTGACTGCGGCTGATCACGCCCTCTTTATCCAGCTTGATCAAATCACGGCGAATCGTGGCGGGTGAGGCGGAGATCGCACTGACCAGTTGCTCAACAGTCACCAGATTATGGCTTTTCAGATAATCCATAATCTGGTCAAGACGGCTCTGTCCCTTCATATTTCCCTATGCGAGCTGCATCGCGAGTTTGATGGAGATCGCCATGCTCTCAGACTTCGCTTTACCTGTCCAGGCGATATCAAAGGCGGTGCCGTGGTCCGCAGAGGTGCGGATAAACGGCAGGCCGGCAGTAATGTTGACGCCGTCATAGAAGCCCAGCAGCTTCAGCGGGATATGCCCCTGATCGTGGTACATCGCGACCACCATGTCATAGTGTCCCTCCTGGCATTGCAGGAACACCGTGTCCGGCGGGCACGGCCCGGCGACATCAATCCCCTGCGCTTTCATCGCCTGAATGGCAGGTGCAACGGTGGTGATCTCCTCATCGCCAAACAGTCCGTTCTCTCCGGCATGGGGATTGACGCCCGCCACGGCGATGCGCGGAGCCTGATAACCGACGCGCCGCAGGAAAGTGTCCGCCATACCAATGACCGTTTTAATGCGCGGCTGGTTCAGCGTGTCGAGGAACTTACGCAGCGCAATGTGAGTGGTGACGTGAATCACCTTCAGCTTATCGGTGTAGAGCACCATGGCGTAATCCCGGGTGTCAGTGAGGTGGGCCAGCAGCTCTGTGTGCCCCGGATAGAGATGGCCGGCCGCATGCATCGCCTCTTTGTTCAGCGGCGCGGTGGCAATCGCCTGCACGTCGCCCGCCAGCGCCAGCGCCGTAGCACGTTTCACACAGCGCCACGCCAGATCGCCCGCCTCTTTCTGCACCACGCCGGGTTTCAGCGCGTCGGGGTCAGCCAGCGGCTCGTCAATCACGTTGATGATGCCAGGAGCAAAGCGTGCATCCTGCACCCGGTCAAGGACCCGCAGCTCGGCCTGGGGCGTAATGTTCATCGCCAGAATGCGGCGCAGCGTACTGGCGCAGCCAATCACCACGGCAGGAATGCCATTCAGCTCACCTTCAGAGAGCGATTTAATGATGATTTCCGGGCTGATGCCCGCCGGGTCGCCCATGGTGATCGCAATAATTTTACTCACTCGACTTCTCCTCAATAAAATCAATGGCTGCTACCAGGGTGTTTTCATCACCAAAGCCACCCGCTTTGGTCATCACCGGCAGAGTAAATTCACTGTTAAGCAGAACCCCGTGCGGCACACAGCCCGCCACCAGACCCTGAATGGTAAAGCCGCTGGCACCCAGTGCCCGGGCGACGGCCATCGCCACATCCCCTCCCGACAGATAGAGCGCATGCGGCTGCGCAGTGCGGCAGAGCCGGTAGGTGATCTCGCCGAGAAACTGGCAGATCGCCTCCCCCAGCTGCTGGCGCGTCATGCTGAAGTGCTGACAGAGCTGCGCAATCTCGTGCCGCTGCGCCTCGTGCTGGCAGGTGGTGATCACCGTATGGCGACCGGCCCGCAGTGCCGCAGCCGCCTCGTCGATCCAGCGATCCCGATCGGGCCAGGCGGGCTGCCGGAACAGCTGCCGGATATCGACATCCACTCTCGCTGCGTCACGCCGGCTGAGCAGCGTGGCAACCTGCTGCTGCCCGCTCTCGCTCATCGATCCCACCACCGCCAGCACCGGCCGGGGCGTTCGCACCCGGAGCGCGGCGCCCAGCGCATCGCTTAATCCGGCGGCACCGACCAGCAGCGGCGTCTCGCGCAGCCGCGCAGCAGCGGCGATCAGTCGCGCCAGGTCCGCCCCGGTTTCGGCATCCACGACGACGATGCCGTGCGCCGCCGCCAGCACCGCATCAAACCGGTCGCTGCGTAGCGTGGCAAGATCGATCACACTGCCGGCGATCTGCATCTGTTCGAGAACGCTGGCGCTGGCGATCGGGGTTTTCGGATCGCTGGCAAATTCGGTGTCCGTGAGCAGACGCTGATGGACCCGGACGTGACCTCCGCACGTGGTGCGGCCCAGCCGTGGCACCGCCGGTGCAACCAGCGCCAGCGTTTTCGCACTGGCCTTCAGTGCCGCCACCGTTTCAGCGCCGATATTGCCGCGCAGCGTGGAGTCGATCTTTTTGAACAGCCAGCCGTGCTGAAACTGCGCCGCGAAGTGCCGCACCGCCTGCGTGACGCGCTCTGCCGCTTGAGTGGCGCTGATCGCCCGACTCTCCGTGCTGACGACCAGCACATCTGCCGTCTCTGGCAACGCGCCCCGGGTGTCGAACAGCACCTGAACGCCTGCGCCGGCCTGCGCCAGTCCGCTTCCCGCATCGTTGGCACCGGTAAAGTCATCGGCGATGACCAGCACCGGCGTTTTCCATAATGATGAGCCCATCCTCACTCCTGTCAGGCGATTACCGCTGCCATTGATTATATTCAATCATAATTGATTATATGTGAGCAACTTCAAATTAATCGAAATCGATATGCCCTATAAAATGAGCCATACAGAGTGACTGACCTCGCATTGAGATGAGCAAAGTTAATCATCTGCTCAGACGCGATCGATATAAGGGTATGAAATGAACATTAACAGCACGGTGATCAGCGGCTATCAGGCGTTAAACGACATGCGCTATCTGCTGGAGGGGGTTTCATCCGCGGTAGTGGTAACTGACCGGAACATTGAAGCGATTCCGGCTGTGCAGGCGCTGCTGGGGCAACTCCGGGAGCAGATCCCCCACATCAGCGTGGTGAACAGTGTTCCCCCCGAGCCGAGCCAGCATGATGTGGCCGCCCTTCTTGCCGCACTCACGTCGCGCAGGGCTGACATGGTGATCGGTATCGGCGGTGGCAGCGTGCTGGATGTGGCAAAGCTGCTGTCGGTGCTGTGCGTGGATGCGGCCCCGTCGCTGGAAGCCCTGCTGGCGGGGGAGAAACC
Organism: Pantoea sp. EKM103V; assembly: GCF_011800365.1. Taxonomy (NCBI): domain Bacteria; kingdom Pseudomonadati; phylum Pseudomonadota; class Gammaproteobacteria; order Enterobacterales; family Erwiniaceae; genus Pantoea; species Pantoea sp. EKM103V. The sequence continues at coordinate 77,526 of NZ_JAALFQ010000007.1, forward strand.
GCAGCACCGCACCCGCTCCATGCTGATTCCGACCACCGCGGGTACCGGCTCAGAAGCCACGCCCAATGCGATTCTGGCGATCCCGGAGAAGGAGACCAAAGTCGGTATTATTTCCCCGATCATGCTGCCCGATGTCGTCGCGCTGGTGCCGGAACTCACCACCAGCATGCCCGCGCACATCGCCTCCTCAACCGGTATTGATGCCCTTTGCCACCTGATCGAGTGCTTTACCGCCTGCGTCGCCAATCCGGTCAGCGATAACTATGCGCTGATCGGGATGAAGAAGCTGTTCGCCAATCTCGAAACCACCCTGCGGGAGCCGGAGAACCTGCAGGCACGACTGGAGATGCTGTGGGCTTCTTATTATGGCGGCGCGTCGATTGCCCATGCCGGCACGCATCTGGTGCACGCCCTCTCCTACCCGCTCGGCGGCAAATATCATCTGCCGCACGGCGTGGCGAATGCCATTCTGCTGGCCCCCTGCATGCGCTTTGTCCGTCCGGCGGCGGTGAGTAAATTCGCTCAGGCCTATGACCTGCTGCCCGATGCTGACCGCCGTTTAAGTGATGAAGCGAAGTCCCATGCGCTGGTCGACTACTTCACCGCACTGGTGGCGCGTCTGCAGCTGCCTGCCAGTCTGGAAGCGCTGGGCATCGGCCCGGATCACCTGCCCTATCTGGTGGAAGCCGCGCTCGACGTGCAGCGCCTGATGAAAAATGTCCCGATGGCGGTCACCGCTGACGATGTGCGCGCGGTCTATCTGACCCTGTTTCCTTCCTGCCAGGCGTAATGAGGATTGTCATGAATAAGAAAATAAGCGGCGTACTGACCGCCATCGTCACCACCTTCGATCGTGACGGCGCTTTTGATCCGGTGAGACAGCGTGAGCAGGTCAGACGACAGCTGCGGGCCGGTAACGGCATCTTCTGCGGCGGCACCAACGGCGAATTCTTTGTGCTGAACGAGCAGGAAAAGCTCGCCGTCACCGCCACCTGCGTGGATGAAGTCAGCGGCCGCGCGGCGGTGGTGGCGCACATCGGCGAAATCTCGACGCGTGAAACGATCCGGCTCGGCACACAGATCGCCCGCCTGGGCGTGGATGCCGTCTCCGCGATCACCCCCTGGTTTGTGCCGCTGAAACAGCAGGAGCTGATCGATCACTACCGGCGCGTGGCTGACGCGCTGACGGTGCCGCTGTTCCTCTACAACATCCCGGCGCGCACCGGCAATACGCTGCAGCCGGAGACGGTGCGCACGCTGGCCGCCCATCCCAACATCATCGGCATCAAAGATTCGGCGGGCAGTTATGACAGCCTGCGCGGCTTCCTGCAGGCCACCGCCGACTGTGACGGTTTTGATGTGCTGAATGGCCCCGACTCGCTGATCCATCAGGGGTTTGTTGAGGGCTGCTCCGCCGCCATTTCCGGGCTGGCCAACGTGGCCCCGGAGGCGATTAACGCTATCTGGGCGCGCTTCGCTGCCGGCGATATTGCCGGTTCGCAGCAGGCTCAGGAGAACGTCACCGGTCTGCGCACGGCGCTCTACAGCATCGGTTTCTCACCGGCCGCCGTGAAAAAAGCGGTCAGCCTGCTGGGCTTCGAGGTGGGTGAAAGCCGCTATGCGGTGCAGTTCAGCGCCGAAGAGCAGCAGCAGATCCGTCAGATCGTCACCCACTACCTGCAATAAACGCCATCGCCTTTGTCTCCTACCGGTCAGATGAGAACGAACCTGATGGTCGCCATCTGCCAGCACAATCGAGGTTATGATGAACGCATTTTCAACTGAGAGCACCTTACTGATCGTAGGCATGGTGGTCGCCTATATCCTGTTCACCACCTGGCTGACCTGGCGGCTGCGCAGTAAAAGCAGCGGTGACTTTATGGAAGGCTCCCGCGCCATGCCCGCCTTTATCGTCGGCATCATGCTGATGTCGGAATATATCGGGGCAAAATCCACGATCGGCACTGCGCAGGCCGCCTTTGAAAATGGCTTCGCCGCTTCCTGGTCAGTGATCGGCGCGGCGATTGGCTTCCCGCTGTTTGGTCTGATCCTGGTGAAGCGCATCTACAACACCGGTAAGATCACCATCTCCGGGGCGATCGCCGAAAAATATGGCAGTTCGACCAAAAACATCATTTCGCTGATCATGATCTATGCGCTGCTGCTGGTGAACGTCGGCAACTACATCAGCGGCGCGGCGGCGATCTCTACCGTGCTGAAGATCGACCTGACCCAGGCGGCCTTTATTACCGCGGTGGTGAGTACCTTCTACTTCGCGTTTGGCGGCATGAAAGGGGTGGCCTGGGTGACGCTGCTGCACAGCGCCATTAAGTACATCGGGATCCTGATTATCCTCTACGTGGCGCTGAAGATGACCGGCGGCGTGGCCCCGATGATCGAGAAAATGCCCGCCTTCTACTGGACGTGGGATGGTCACGTCGGGGCCAGTACCATTGTGGCCTGGCTGATCGGAACCGTGGGCTCGATCTTCTGCACCCAGTTTGTGATCCAGGCGATCTCCTCGACCAAAGATGTCAAATCCGCTAAGCGTGCCACGTGGGTCGCCTTCTTCTTCTGCCTGCCTATCGGCCTGGCGATGGCACTGATCGGCGTGGCGGCGAAGTTTGCTCATCCCGACATCAAGAGCCTCTATGCCCTGCCGGTGTTTTTGCAGGATATGTCCCCCTGGCTGGCGGGCATCGTGACGACCTCGCTGGTGGCATCGATTTTCGTCAGCGTCGGCACCGTGGCGCTGGCGATCGCCTCGCTGGTGGTGAAAGATTTTTATGTTCCTTACCGTCACCCTACGCCAGAGCGCGAGTTCAAAGTGACGCGCTGGTTCTCGATTGCCATCGGCTTCTTTCCGCTGCTGTTTGTGCTGTTCTTCCCGGAAGTGCTGAAGCTCTCCTTCTTTACCCGCGCGATTCGCCTGTCGATCACCGTCGTGGCGATCATGGCGTTCTATCTGCCGTGGTTTAAGAGCACACGCGGCGCCAACGCCGGTCTGATTGGTTCCTGTCTGGTCACCTCCGTCTGGTTCCTGATGGGGAATCCGTTTGGCATCGATAATATGTATGTGGCGCTGGCCACGCCGGCGATCATTATGGTGATTGATCGCTGCATCCCGTCACGCCAGTCTCAGCCTCAACCGCAACGCAATGCACAAAAGAGTGGAGCCTAATATGACTCAGGAAACCGTCACCGCCGAACGTACCGGTCAGCTTGCGCCGCATCCGCAGGATAGCGCGCAGCAGGTTGCGATGCTGCCCTCCTCCTGCCCGCAAAACCATGCGGCTAACCTGCTGCCGCTGCCGGATGGCGATCTGCTCTGCGTCTGGTTTGGCGGCACCCAGGAGGGGATCGCCGATATCTCTGTCTGGTGTTCACGGCTGCAGAAAGGCAGCGATCGCTGGAGTGAGGCGCAGAAACTCTCTGAGGATCCGACGCGGTCCGAGCAGAATCCGGTGCTGTTCCTCGACCCCGATCAGGTCCTGTGGCTGCTCTGGACGGCGCAGAAGTCCGGTAATCAGGACACCGCCATCGTGCGCTATCGTCAGTCTCACGATCTGGGCCGGAGCTGGGGGGCGATCGACACCCTGCTGGATAAGCCTGGCACCTTTATTCGCCAGCCGATCGTGGTGCTGCCGAATGGCAACTGGCTGCTGCCGGTCTTTTACTGCCTGACGCCGCCCGGTGAAAAATGGGTGGGTAACTATGATGTCAGCGCCGTGAAGATCTCGGAGGATAAAGGCCGGAGCTGGCGCGATGTCAGCGTGCCTGACAGCACCGGCTGCGTCCATATGAACGTCACCCTGCTGGAGGATGGCTCGCTGCTGGCGCTCTACCGCAGTCGCTGGGCCGATCACATCTACCAGAGCCGCTCGTTTGATCAGGGTGAGAGCTGGAGTGCACCCGAAGCGCTGTCGCTGCCAAATAACAACTCCTCTATTCAGGTCACGACGCTGCGCAACGGTCATCTGGCGCTGGTGTTTAACGCCATGAGCGCTGAAGGTGCCAGCGAACGTCGCCTGTCGCTCTATGACGAAATTGAAGATGATGAAGAGGACGGTGAGGTGGCGGTGGCCGCCGAAGCGGTGATACACAGCGGCCGTACCGCCTTCTGGGGTGCGCCCCGTGCGCCCATGACGCTGGCGATCTCAACAGATGGCGGCAAAAGCTGGCCGCTGCAGCGCAATCTGGACGAAGGCGATGGCTACTGTATGACCAATAACTCGCAGCAGAAGTTAAACCGTGAGTTCTCCTATCCCAGCATCAAAGAGGGTCTGCATGGCGAACTGCATATCGCCTATACCTGGTATCGTCAGGCGATCAAATATGTGCGGATTGAGGAGTCATGGGTGCAGGGAGGTGACGCGTGAATGAACGGATGGCGCTGGTGACCGGTGCCAGCTCCGGCATCGGTCAGGCGATTTGTGACCGCTTACTGAGTGACGGCTGGCAGGTGATCGGCCTGAGCCGTTCGGCGGTCAGCCGCACAGAACCGGGCTGGCAGAGTCATCAGATCGATATCAGTGACAGCGCTGCCCTGCAGGTGCTGCTGGAACAACTGCCTGTGCCGCAGGCGGTGATCCATGCCGCGGGTATGATGCAGGCCGCGCCGCTGGGGGAACTGGATTTGGCGGCCAGCGCCCGTCTGTGGCAGCTGCACGTGGCCGCTGCGGAACAGCTGGCGAACCATTTTGCACCGCGGATGGCGGCAGGCGGGAGAGTATTGCTGCTGGGCAGCCGTACGTCAGGCGGTGCCGCAGGCCGCAGTCAGTACGTGGCGACCAAATCAGCGATGATCGGCATGGTGCGCAGCTGGGCGGCAGAACTGGCTCCGCGTGGCATTACCGCCAATATCGTGGCTCCCGGTGCGACCGAAACACCGATGCTGCACCAGCCGGGCCGCGCCAGTTCACCGCCGCGCCTGCCGCCGATAGGCCGCTATATTCAGCCGCAGGAAGTGGCCGATCTGGTGGCGTTCCTGCTCTCTCCCTCAGCAGCGGCAATCACCGGGCAGCAACTGGTGATCTGCGGTGGCGCCTCGCTGAGCTAACCTGCCTCTGACGCCGGGCGGTTTCACATCCCTGCCAGACGTGAAGCGCCACCTGTCCGGTATTTAGCGCCGGACGGGATTGCCATACTGGTTCACAAACTGGCGGTACGCGGCGATGACCAGCAGAAAATCTTCAATGCCGCAGAATGAGAGGCTCTCTTCGTCGTAGTAGTTCATCCCCTCCTCCATGCCGTCATCTTCCAGCGCCAGCAGGTTGGCGCGAATCATCACCTCCTCCTCATCCACCAGGATGGTGTATTCGCTGCCGATGCGCTGCCACTGTCGCACGCTGCCCTTGACGTCTTCGATAGCGGCTTCGACTTCATCCAGCAGACCCGGATCGTTTTTCACCTCTTCGTTGAACCAGTGGCCGACCGCTTCATGATCCATCGACATGCGGACCTTAATCTGTCCGGTCACATCGCGTAAAAATTCATATTCCATCGCCCGTTCCTCTCAACGTCGTCGCGTCACTCAATGAGTGTCACGGCTGGCTTTGCAGCATAATGTGACACGTCGCGCATTATTACAGGCTGTCAGGCGAAATCCAGCTTTTGATCGTGCCGGTGACCGGCGCGAAGACGAAAAAAAGGGGCGAATCATCGCCCCTTATGCATGTTTGCAAGGTGGAAGGATCAGACGGCGGTCTGGAAAATCACGCCTTCCGCTTTGTCGGTGTACTGCGCCAGCTGGTCGAAGTTGAGATAGCGATAGGTGTCGCTGGCCGTTTTATCGACCTGCGCCATAAATTGCTGATACTCATCAGGCGTGGGCAGCCGGCCCAGCAGTGATGCAACGGCAGCCAGCTCGGCAGACGCCAGATAGACGTTAGCGCCGGTACCGAGACGGTTCGGGAAGTTACGGGTCGAGGTGGAAACCACTGTCGAACCATCTGCCACACGCGCCTGGTTACCCATGCAGAGTGAACAGCCCGGGATCTCGATACGCGCACCGCTTTTACCGAAGACGCTGTAGTAGCCCTCTTCAGTCAGCTGTGCGGCATCCATCTTGGTTGGCGGCGCCACCCACAGACGGGTTGGCAGCTGACCTTTGTGGCTGTCCAGCAGCTTACCGGCAGCACGGAAGTGACCGATGTTGGTCATGCACGAGCCGATAAACACTTCGTCGATCTTCTCGCCCTGAACGTCCGAGAGCAGACGGGCATCGTCAGGATCGTTAGGGGCACAGAGGATTGGCTCTTTGATATCAGCCAGATCGATCTCGATCACGGCGGCGTATTCCGCATCCGCATCGGCTTCCAGCAGCTGAGGATCGGCCAGCCATTTCTCCATGCTCTCCACGCGACGCTCCAGCGTACGACGATCGCCGTAACCTTCAGCGATCATCCACTTCAGCAGCACGATGTTGGAGTTGAGATATTCGATGATTGGCGCTTTATCCAGCTTGATGGTACAGCCCGCCGCAGAACGCTCTGCTGACGCATCGGACAGCTCAAACGCCTGCTCAACTTTCAGATCCGGCAGACCTTCAATCTCCAGGATGCGACCAGAGAAGATGTTTTTCTTACCTTTCTTCTCAACGGTCAGCAGGCCCTGTTTGATGGCATAAAGCGGAATGGCGTGAACCAGATCGCGCAGCGTAATACCGGGTTCCATCTTGCCTTTGAAGCGCACCAGGACCGATTCCGGCATATCGAGCGGCATGACGCCCGTTGCCGCGGCAAACGCCACCAGGCCCGAACCGGCCGGGAAAGAGATACCGATAGGGAAACGGGTATGGGAGTCACCGCCGGTTCCGACGGTATCCGGCAGCAGCATACGGTTCAGCCAGCTGTGGATAATGCCGTCACCCGGACGCAGTGAGACACCGCCACGGTTCATGATGAAGTCTGGCAGCGTGTGGTGCGTGTTCACATCAACCGGCTTAGGATAGGCGGCGGTGTGGCAGAAGGACTGCATCACCAGATCGGTCGAGAAGCCCAGGCAAGCCAGATCTTTCAGCTCGTCACGGGTCATCGGACCGGTGGTATCCTGCGATCCCACGGAGGTCATTTTCGGTTCGCAATACGCGCCCGGACGCACACCGGTTACGCCACAGGCGCGGCCGACCATTTTCTGCGCCAGTGAGAAGCCACGGGTGCTCTCCGCAACATCTTTCGCCTGACGGAATACGGTGCTGTGCGGCAGACCCAGCGACTCGCGCGCTTTGGTGGTCAGGCCACGGCCGATGATCAGCGGAATACGGCCACCGGCGCGCACTTCATCAATCAGCACTTCAGTTTTCAGTTCGAAGCTGGCCAGCAGGTCGTTAGTTTCGTGGTTACGCACTTCACCTTTGTAGGGGTAGATGTCGATCACATCGCCCATGTTCAGGTCGTTGACGTCCACTTCGATAGGCAGTGCGCCCGCATCTTCCATGGTGTTGAAGAAGATAGGCGCAATCTTGCTGCCCAGCACCACGCCGCCGCCTTTTTTGTTTGGCACGTTCGGGATGTCGTCGCCCATGAACCACAGCACCGAGTTGGTAGCGGATTTACGGGATGAGCCGGTTCCGACCACGTCACCGACGTAAGCCAGCGGATAGCCTTTGGCCTGCAGCGCTTCGATCTGTTTGATCGGGCCGATATTGCCCGGCTCATCCGGCTCAATGCCTTCGCGGGCATTTTTCAGCATCGCCAGAGCGTGCAGCGGGATGTCAGGACGTGACCAGGCATCCGGGGCCGGAGAGAGGTCGTCGGTGTTGGTTTCGCCCGTTACCTTGAATACCGTGACCGTGATCTTTTCGGCCAGCTCAGGACGTGACAGATACCATTCCGCATCGGCCCAGGATTGCATGACCTGCTTCGCGTATTCATTGCCCGCTTTGGCTTTCTCTTCGACATCATAGAAGTTGTCGAACATCAGCAGGGTGTGTGAAAGGGCTTTGGCCGCGATGGGGGCCAGTCGGCTGTCGTCCAGCGCCTCGATCAACGGATGAATGTTATAACCGCCCTGCATGGTACCGAGCAGTTCGACCGCTTTTTCAGGAGAGATCAGAGGAGAGGTTGCTTCGCCTTTGGCAACAGCCGCCAGGAAACCGGCTTTGACATACGCCGCTTCATCGACGCCAGGTGGGACTCGGTTGACCAGTAAATCGGTCAGAAATTCTTCTTCACCCGCAGGTGGATTTTTCAGCAGTTCAACCAGCGCGGCCATCTGGGAAGCCTCTAAAGGCTTAGGAACAATTCCCTGGGCAGCACGCTCGGCAACGTGCTTACGGTATTCTTCTAGCACGACGTTATCCTCGCTCTCATTATGTAGGGCTTTCCGACCACCTTGCTCACTTATGGAGAACAACCTTCCCTTTTCTTGTCCAGGTTGAGGTGCCCGGTTTCGCGGAGGGCAGAATAGCAGGATTTCGTCTGTTTGTTAATCTGTTTACAAAAATACAACATAATCGACTACGCCCATTCTGCCCGTCCGGTTCGCCGTCTGCGCGGGCTGACTGTGCGTAAACGGACAGTCCCGAGCGTACCGCATGCCGGGGAAATTAGCCCTGGAAAATGTCAGGTTTATCGCGGTTTAAGAGAAGTATCAGGGCGGAATCGATAACGGGCAGGAATAGAAAGGTGCGGTTTGCAGGACTGGCCAACGATGCCACCGGCCAGAAACAGCGGCGCAGAAGAGGCCTTAATGGCCTCTTCTGCCTGCTATCAGTTTTTCAGATTTTCCGGGAAGTCAGCGGGCAGCTGATCGGGCGGGCAGTCGATCACGCTTTCGTTATTTTCGCCCACATCCCGGATTACGGTCAGCGTCGCGAACTCGTCAATGACTTCGGTTGGGTAAGCCGGACCCGCTTCGCGGAAGGCGGCCATCTCTTCCAGATGGTCATTCTGGAAACAGACGGTTTTTTCCGGATTGTTCATTACCCAGCGCGGGAAGAAGATGGTGCCGTGGAAGATTTTATCCGCCAGGTTGACGGCCAGGCTGACATCGGTGCCGGTAGGTTCAGTCCAGGAAACTTTATAGACATCCTGCGCCAGACGGACGACATAGACATGCTGATTTTTAACCCAGCGATTACCTACCATGCCGCTGTGGATGCGATAGTCGATAGTGCTGGCATTTTTGATGTAGAGCTCGTAATTCCAGCCGTTGTCGTAGGTGTAAACCAGGTGTTTGCCAACGATGCCTGACAGATCGTGTTTATCAAAAGTGCTCATGGTCAATTCCTCATTTATTTGCCTTGAGGAGATTATTGCGCGTTACAGATGAGATGAATAACGCTATTTTTAGCACTGAATAATCCAATTTTTCGATGAGTTGCCATGTATAAAACGACACTGGAACAGTGGGCGCTGCTCGACGCGGTGGTGAATGAAGGAAGCTTTGCGCTGGCCGCAGAAAAGCATCATCGCAGCCAGTCTTCACTGAGCTATCAGCTTAGCCTGCTTCAGCAGCGGCTGGGTCTGACACTGCTGCAGCAGGAGGGGCGGCGCGCCGTCCTCACTGCCGAGGGACATCAGCTACTGGCTCAGGTTCGTCCATTGCTGGAGGGATTCAGCGCGCTTGAAGCTAAGGCGCATGCGCTGCAGCGGGGTGAACGTTCGCGCATCGATCTGATGGTGGACGCGACGCTGCCTAAACCTCTGCTGTTTGATGTGCTGCAGACCTTTCAGCAGCACTACCCCCATGTCCGCATCTGGTTCAGCGAAATTGTTCGCAGCGAAACGCCGGAAAGGCTGGCTGAGCAGCAGGCTGACCTCTGGCTGGTCGCGCAATATGGCGATGCCCCTGTCGCTGGCGAAAGCCTGATGAGCGTCGATTTCGTGGCCGTTGCCCATCGTGATCATCCGCTGCACAGTGAACCTGCCCCGCTGAGTGCCACCACGCTGGCTCGCTGGCCCTGCATCACCATCCTGGATCGGCAGCAACAGCACCAATCCGAAGTCAGTGGCGATCAGGCGGAGAACTGGTCCTTCACGACGCTCTCCGCCGCGATTGAAGCAGTCCAGCATCAGCTGGGCTATGGCTGGTTACCGGAACAGAATATCGCCGGGCTGCTAAAGAGCGGTGAACTGCGCCCTCTGCCGCTGTTGCAGGGCCGCCGACGCAGCAGTTCGCTGGTGATGTATATCAATGAAGAGAGGCTGCCCGGCAACAGCGCCATTGCGGCCCTGGCGCAGATGTTTGTGGAGCGGGTGGCGCAGGAGAAGCGCGTCGCTGAGCGCTAAGGTAGCTGAGTTTGTTTCCGTTGACGCGGGAAACATGCAAAAAACGCATTCCAAAGATGAAGCTGCGGTTTATCCCCCTAAAGCGTGGAACACCAGATTGTCGATCATTGGCAGGCCCCTGATTGGGGCTATATAAGGCTGTGGTGAAGTCCGGAACGCTGCTCAAGTAATAGCAATCATTAAGTATAGATTCTAGTAATCTCTATCTTAATATACGAAACGTTCTCATACGATCAGATTGCTGGCCCAAAGCGGCAATCTTTGGTCTATCCGGGACTATACCAATAATACCCGCCTGAACTGACCTTGTCCCCTGCCGCAGTTCCAGATTTCACACAGTAAAGTATGGTCTCAATCTGCATATACTCTTTACTCTCGTTGCTCAAGTGATGTTATCCATTAAGAAAAATGATACTTTATACGAAAATCTTAAAAGGAAGTCAGTAATGAACCCTGATAATAAACCATTGATTTATTTATTAAACACTCCAGCAACTGTCGTAAAAAAGCTAAATGCAGTTTTTAACGCTAATCATTATTGGATGAATGGTTATAGCGAATACGAAGCAGCCAGCTATCGTCCTTTGGAGGTTTCTTATTCTTCCAATCTTCCTTCTAACTTACATGAAGCAGAAATAGTAGTTATTGATACTGGTTTGAGAAATCAATTGATAAAAGGTCGCTCATCTATAAAAGTGATTTATAATCATACGCCAAGCTTTATCGATCTTTTTCCTCTGGATATGAATAGAGCGCTTACTGATGTCTTTTCTACAGAAAAATTTCAGCTATTATTCATATTTTGTGAAAGCTATAATGAAGAAACGTATATACTCCAAAATGAAGCTGGTCAACATAGCCAATACCAAACTAATACTTACTGTTTTCCTAACTATTATGGTTTTAAACCTGCGCGGAGAAGAGGAAGTAGAATGAATATAGTAGAAGGTAAACAGGCAATAGAGATAAAACAGTGTCTTGAAAGATATCTTCCTAACTCAAACTATAATTTTGTCTTTAATTTAATTAAAGGTGATAAATCTACCGATGTTCCATTGCTTAGAAATGAAGCAGGTGAAGACGTCTGCTTTATAAGGAAAATGGGATCAAAGTTAGTTTTCTTTTTACCGGAAATATACGACAAGCCAGGCTTCCTATTTGATCTTTTTAATAACGTTTTGCCCGACATTGGCTTTAGCAAAGAAATATTCCCTAATCATGGTAATTTTAAATGGATAAAATATTTCGACTATATATCTCTAGAGGAAAGAAACAAAATAATAGATATTGAAAATGAAAAATCTAGGCATCAAGAAGCATTGTCCTCTTTACAAAAAGAATATGAAAGGGTTCACTCTAAAGAAGAAAATATAAAGCTCAGAGCTATGCTAAAAGAAACAGGAGATGATCTTGTATCTGCGGTTAAGTGGTTTCTTGAGTATATAGGCTTCGCTAATGTGGTTGATCCAGATAAAGATGTTGATGTAAATGCTGGGGAAGTGTTTGAGGAAGATTTGAACTTTGAGCAAAACGGTATTCACTTCTTGCTTGAAGTGAAAGGGATTGGTGGAAATTCAACCGATGCTCAGTGTGCTCAAATCTCTAAGATTGCCCTGCGCAGAAAGAAAGCTAATCCGGGAAACACATACAAAGCCGTCTACATAGTCAATCACCGTCGATACAAAGCGCCTAAAGAACGAGAGCCGATTCCCTTTAACGAAAACCAAATTACTGATGCTGAGATAGCTAATCGAGGTATGACATTCACCTATGAGCTTTTCAACATTTATCACATGATAGAATCAGGGGTTATCAGCAAAGAGGCTGCTCGTGAAACCTTTAAGCAAGAAGGCCTCCTAGACTTTAGGCAGAGCCTTCACCGGCTTGAGTTTAACCACTGCTATGACCGAGTGGTGGTTTACTCTCTTAGAATCCCTGCTGACAGCAACTTTACTGTATCAAGGGTTGATAAAATCGCAATACAGGACAGCGAGAATCATTGGCACTTACTCAATATTGAAAGCATTGAGATAGACCGTGTTCCTTACGATGCGGTCAACAGTGGCACAGTCGGCATCAAGGTTGATAGGATAGTGCCGGGAGCAAGGGACTATTATGTAGTCAAAGTAAGCAAGGATAAGGGGCTTCAGGATGCGTAGCTACAGCGAGATCGCTAAGCGTATAGCCAAAATCATTATATCGCCTGAGTCAGCGATAGGATTAATGCATGGAGTCCTGTCTGTGCCTACAGACATTGGCTATCTTGCCTACGGATTTCTTGATACGGACAGCCGCTATCAACGTGAAACAGAGAAAATCAGGATGGTTAGTGCCATCAGGCATGGCATTCTGGAAAATCACAACTTCATGAAGACTATTGAGACTGTGCTCAATATCTTCAACAAGAATGTGCCTGAAGTCAGGCAGAACGCTATCTATAGCAAAACGATGGCTTCAGTTGCTGGCCGGACGCTTACGAACTCATTAATAGCAGGAAGGTTAGCAACTACTATTGCGCAGCGTAGCTCGTTCCTTGTTGCGGTCAGAGGTGGTCTGATTGGTAATGCCCTGCTTATTGGTGGCATGACAGAGAGATGTATCTATACCTCTGAAAAGCTGCAAAAGAGCAATCCTGAAGTCTATAACGCATTACGCGTGAGGAACTATGATTTACTCTACTTCCTACTTGAGCCAGCTCTGAACCCGTTCTTAGAAGCTCTCAATGTGAAGCGAACGCAAGGGCAACCGGCTTTTGAACGGATCATTGAAATGGTAGAGAAGGAGGTAAACGCTAATGCGAGATAATGAGTCTACCAAGCTGAGCTTAGGCAAACGCATCATGTATAGCCTTATAGAGGTGTCAGGTGCGATCATAGGCGGGTTGCTGCTCCTTCTGTGCTGCTACTGGTTCTTTCACTATGAAACCTGGCATGAGCGGCTGATGGCGATTGGTCTGTCTATCGGGGTTGTCTATCTGATAGGTAAGGTCTTACCTGAACGGCCAAATCAGTAAGCCCCTCATGGGGCTATACTCACTTTTATCAGCTCAGACTTCATCTGAAAGTTACCCGTTGTTTATACAGGTATTTATCAGAATACATTTGGATTGCATTCTTCTCAGCTCAGAGGCCTTTTCCATCAGGTAATATTTTCATAAGCGTCCGGCCAGGGCACATTTTCCCCTGATGACTTCACTAATTATTAAGTGAGCCAGCCAGTCATCAAGATCAGATCTTAATGTGTCGGGTTCACCATACAGCTTTTGCGGAACGTCACCTTCCTGCAATATCGTCATGTGGAAGCGCATCGCAGATGCCGTTCGTCTGTGGTGACATCGCTTTGGTCTTCGTATAATCCAGACCAAAAAAAAGCCTCCATATTGGAGGCTTTTTCGTCAGCAGCGGAAACTTACTTCTTCTTCGCTTTCGCGTTAGGCAGATCGGTGATGCTGCCTTCGAAGATTTCTGCTGCCAGACCGACTGACTCATGCAGGGTCGGGTGAGCATGGATGGTCAGCGCGATATCTTCCGCATCACAACCCATCTCAATCGCCAGACCGATTTCGCCTAACAGCTCGCCGCCGTTAGTGCCGACAATCGCGCCACCGATGACACGGTGCGTCTCTTTGTCGAAAATCAGTTTGGTCATACCGTCTGCACAATCAGAAGCGATAGCACGGCCAGAGGCAGCCCACGGGAAGGTGGAGATCTCGTAGCTGATGCCCTTCTCTTTCGCTTCTTTCTCGGTCAGACCGACCCAGGCAACTTCTGGCTCAGTATAGGCAATGGATGGGATCACTTTCGGGTCGAAGTAGTGCTTCAGACCGGAGATCACTTCCGCCGCAACGTGGCCTTCGTGCACGCCTTTGTGCGCCAGCATTGGCTGACCGACGATGTCGCCGATAGCATAGATGTGTGGCACGTTGGTACGCATCTGCTTGTCGACGCGGATAAAGCCGCGATCGTCCACTTCCACGCCCGCTTTACCGGCATCCAGACCTTTACCGTTCGGCACACGACCGATAGCCACCAGCACGGCGTCATAACGCTGCGCTTCACCCGGTGCCTTTTTGCCTTCCATTGAAACGTAAATGCCATCGTCTTTTGCTTCAACGGCGGTCACTTTGGTTTCCAGCATCAGGTTGAACTTCTTGCTGATTTTCTTGGTAAAGACTTTGACGACATCTTTATCCGCAGCCGGGATAACCTGGTCAAACATCTCAACCACATCGATCTCTGAACCCAGCGCATGATACACCGTCGCCATTTCCAGACCGATGATACCGCCGCCCATAACCAGCAGACGCTTCGGCACTTCTTTCAGTTCCAGCGCATCGGTTGAATCCCAGACGCGGGGATCGTCATGAGGAATGAAAGGCAGTTCGATTGGGCGTGAACCCGCAGCGATGATGGCATTATCGAAGTTGATGGTGGTCGCGCCGCCTTCACCTTCCACCACCAGGGTGTTAGCACCGGTGAATTTGCCGAGGCCATTAACCACTTTGACTTTACGACCTTTTGCCATTCCTGACAGGCCGCCAGTCAGCTGGTTAATCACCTTCTCTTTCCAGCTGCGAATCTTGTTGATATCAGTAGAGGGCTGACCAAACACAATGCCGTGCTCTTCAAGGGCTTTCGCCTCTTCGATCACTTTGGCAACGTGCAGCAGCGCTTTAGAGGGGATACAACCGACGTTCAGACACACACCGCCAAGGGTGCTGTAACGCTCTACCAGTACGGTTTCCAGACCTAAATCCGCACAACGGAAGGCTGCAGAGTAACCTGCAGGACCTGCCCCAAGTACCACGACCTGGGTTTTAATCTCTGTACTCATCATGACCTCTTATTTGATATCCGGCGGGTCAGACGTTCTTATAATGCCCTTGTTCCACCGGGACTTTCACCGCAAGAGTTTACAGAATTGTTAACAAACTGCCAACCGTGACGCGACGAAACGTTAAAGGAAGGCCGGCATCCGCCGGCCTTCTTCACATTTACATAACTAAACGACGTATGTCAGAGAGCATATTGCCAATAATGGTGATGAATCTTGCACCATCAGCTCCGTCGATCACGCGGTGGTCGAAGGAGAGAGAGATTGGCATCATCAGACGCGGCGCAAACTCTTTACCGTTCCACACCGGCTCCATCGCCGATTTAGAGACACCCAGGATAGCCACTTCCGGCGCGTTAACAATCGGCGCGAAGTGCGTGGTTCCCAGGCCGCCCAGGCTGGAGATAGTGAAGCATCCGCCCTGCATGTCGCCCGCGGTCAGCTTACCGTCACGCGCTTTCTTCGACACCGCCATCAGCTCACGCGACAGCTCGGTAATGCCCTTTTTGTTCACGTCTTTGAAGACCGGAACCACCAGGCCATTTGGCGTATCGACCGCCACACCGATGTTGATGTATTTCTTCAGCGTCAGCTTCTGCGCATCTTCGGAAAGCGAGCTGTTGAAGCGTGGCATCTGCTCAAGCGCGGCAGCGACAGCTTTCATGATGAACACCACCGGGGTGTATTTCACATCGAGCTTACGCTTCTCTGCTTCGGCATTCTGCTGCTTACGGAACGCTTCCAGATCGGTGATATCGGTTTTGTCGAAATGCGTAACGTGCGGGATCATCACCCAGTTACGGCTCAGGTTCGCACCCGAAATTTTCTGGATACGACCCAGTTCGACTTCTTCGACTTCACCGAACTTGCTGAAGTCCACTTTCGGCCATGGCAGCATGCCTGGCAGGCCGCCACCGCTTGCCGCAGCCGGTGCCGCTTCAGCGCGTTTCACCGCCTCTTTCACGTAAGTCTGCACGTCTTCTTTCAGAATGCGACCTTTACGGCCGGTGCCTTTGACTTTCGCCAGGTTCACACCGAACTCACGCGCCAGGCGACGGATCACCGGGGTGGCGTGAACGTATGCATCGTTCTCGGCAAACTCACCTTTGCTGTCCGCTTTGGCTGCCGGAGCAGGCGCCGCAGATTTAGCTTCAGGTTTCGCAGCCGGGGCCGGTGCGGCTTCCTGCTTCGCTGCCGCCGGGGCCGGGGCCGGTGCGGCACCTTCGACTTCAAACACCATGATCAGTGATCCGGTGCTGACTTTGTCGCCGGTCGCCACTTTCAGCTCTTTGACGGTACCCGCGAATGGCGCAGGCACTTCCATTGACGCTTTATCGCCTTCCACCACGATCAGTGACTGCTCAGCGTCAACTTTGTCGCCCACTTTCACGAGGATCTCGGTGACTTCGACTTCATCACCGCCGATGTCCGGGACATTAACCTCTTTTGCGCCCGCCGCTGCGGCGGGTGCCGATGCCGCTTCTTCTTTCAGTTCTGGCTTCGCGTCAGCGGCCGGTGCAGCCCCTTCCGCTTCAAAGACCATGATGGCAGAACCGGTGCTGACTTTATCGCCGGTCGCAATGGTGATCTCTTTAACCACACCCGCGAACGGAGCCGGCACTTCCATTGACGCTTTATCACCTTCCACCACAATCAGTGACTGTTCGGCTTCAACTTTATCGCCAACCTTCACCAGAATCTCAGTGACTTCGACTTCGTCACCGCCGATATCCGGCACAGCCACTTCTTTGCTGGCGGTGGCTGCTGCCGCGGCGGGTGCAGGTGCCGCGTCCGCTTTCTTCTCTTCGGCGGCGGCAGGTGCCGCTTCTGCGGCCCCTTCTGCGTCAAACACCATGATCAGCGAGCCGGTTTCTACTTTGTCACCGGTGGCGATTTTGATCTCTTTCACTACGCCAGCCTGCGGGGAAGGCACTTCCATTGAGGCTTTGTCGCCTTCCACGGTGATCAGCGACTGCTCGGCTTCCACCTTGTCGCCAACTTTCACCAGAATCTCGGTGACTTCAACTTCGTCAGACCCGATATCCGGTACCTTAATTTCGATAGCCATTACTCTCTTACCTCTTAAGCCAGACGCGGGTTAACTTTATCGGCATCGATGTTGAATTTGGTAATGGCATCCGCCACCACTTTCTTCTCGATCTCGCCGCGTTTAGCCAGCTCACCCAGCGCAGCAACCACCACATAAGATGCATCAACTTCAAAGTGATGACGCAGATTCTCACGGCTGTCAGAGCGACCAAAGCCATCGGTACCCAGCACGCGGTAATCGCTGGCTGGAACATAGCTGCGAACCTGTTCAGCGAACAGTTTCATGTAGTCGGTTGAGGCAACCGCTGGCGCGTCATTCATCACCTGAGCGATGTAAGGCACGCGTGCTTCTTCTGTCGGATGCAGCATGTTCCAGCGCTCACAATCCTGGCCATCACGCGCCAGTTCGGTGAACGAGGTGACGCTGTAGACATCAGAGCCGATACCGTAATCTTTCGCCAGGATCTGTGCCGCTTCACGTACGTGACGCAGGATAGAACCTGAGCCCAGCAGCTGCACTTTGCCTTTGCTGCCTTCTACCGTTTCCAGCTTGTAGATACCCTTACGGATACCCTCTTCCGCACCCTGCGGCATGGCTGGCATATGGTAGTTTTCGTTCAGCGTGGTGATGTAGTAGTAGATATTCTCCTGCGCTTCGCCATACATACGCACCAGACCATCATGCATGATGACAGCCACTTCATAGGCGTAAGACGGGTCGTAAGAGATACAGTTCGGGATGGTCAGCGACTGAATATGGCTGTGGCCATCTTCATGCTGCAGGCCTTCGCCGTTCAGCGTGGTACGACCGGAGGTTCCGCCGACCAGGAAGCCGCGCGCCTGCTGGTCACCCGCCAGCCACATCAGATCGCCGATACGCTGGAAGCCGAACATCGAATAATAGATGTAGAACGGGATCATCGGCAGGTTGTTGGTGCTGTAAGAGGTCGCCGCTGCCAGCCAGGATGAACCTGCGCCCAGCTCATTGATCCCTTCCTGCAGAATCTGGCCTTTCTCATCTTCTTTGTAGTAAGCAACCTGCTCACGGTCCTGCGGAGTGTACTGCTGGCCGTTCGGGCTGTAGATACCAATCTGACGGAACAGACCTTCCATACCGAAGGTACGCGCTTCATCCGCGAGGATCGGAACCAGACGATCTTTGATCGACTTGTTCTTCAGCATCACGTTCAGGGCACGAACGAAAGCGATGGTGGTGGAGATCTCTTTGTTCTGCTCTTCCAGCAGCGCACCGAACTCTTCCAGCGCTGGCATTTCCAGCTTCTCGGTGAACTTCGGCTGACGCGTTGGCAGGTAGCCACCCAGCTTCTCACGCTGACCGTGCAGGTAAGTGTGCTCTTCTGAGCCTTTTTCGAAGGTCACGTACGGCAGTTCTTCAATTTTATCGTCAGCAACCGGCACGTTGAAGCGATCACGGATATAGCGCACGCCATCCATGTTCATCTTCTTCACCTGGTGAGCAATGTTTTTGCCTTCCGCGGTGTCGCCCATACCATAACCTTTGATGGTATGCGCCAGGATCAGCACAGGCTTGCCTTTGGTGTCCTGCGCTTTTTTCAGTGCCGCGTAGATTTTCTTCGGATCGTGGCCGCCACGGTTCAGTGCCCAGATTTCATCATCGGACATGTCTTTAACCAGCGCGGCGGTTTCCGGATATTTGCCAAAGAAGTGCTCACGCACATAGGCGCCATCACGGGATTTAAAGGTCTGGTAGTCGCCGTCGACAGTTTCGTTCATCAGCTGAATCAGCTTGCCGCTGGTATCTTTGCGCAGCAGCTCATCCCAGCGACCGCCCCAGATGACTTTAATCACTTCCCAGCCAGCACCGGCAAAGATGCCTTCCAGCTCGTTGATGATCTTGCCATTACCGGTGACCGGGCCATCCAGACGCTGCAGGTTGCAGTTGATGATGAAGACCAGGTTATCCAGTTTTTCACGGGTCGCGATGGTGATCGCACCTTTGGATTCTGGCTCATCCATCTCACCATCACCCAGGAAGGCGTAGACGGTCTGAGCAGAGGTATCTTTCAGGCCACGGTGTTCCAGATATTTCAGGAACTTCGCCTGATAGATCGCTGACAATGGACCCAGACCCATAGAAACGGTCGGGAACTGCCAGAACTCCGGCATTAATTTCGGGTGCGGATAAGAAGAGAGACCTTTACCGTCAACTTCCTGACGGAAGTTGTTCATCTGCTCTTCGGTCAGGCGACCTTCAAGGAACGCACGGGCATAGATGCCCGGAGAGATGTGGCCCTGGAAATAGACCAGATCGCCGCCATCTTTGTCATTACGCGCGCGGAAGAAGTGGTTGAAGCACACTTCATAAATGGTCGCAGAAGACTGGAAGGAGGACATATGGCCGCCGAGTTCCAGATCTTTCTTCGATGCGCGCAGCACCGACATGATGGCGTTCCAGCGGATAGCGGAACGGATACGACGTTCAAGAGAGGTGTTGCCCGGATAGTCGGGTTCATCTTCAACGGCAATAGAGTTGATGTAGTTGCTGATAGCAGACGATCCTGCAGCAACGTTCACGCCGCCTTTGCGGGCTGCACCCAGTACCTGATCGATCAGATACTGTGCACGTTCAACACCTTCTTCACGGATGACCGATTCGATCGCCTGTAGCCAGTCACGAGTTTCAATCGGATCCACGTCATTGTGTAAACGTTCTGACATGGGTGTGTTCCTTATCTGTGTCTAATACGTTGAATAATCGGGAGCCTGTCAAAGCACAAGCAGGCAGGCTCGTCGCACATGTCCGTACGATCTTTGTCGCACGTTATTCCTTACGTTGCTGTAAACGACGCAGGGAGCGTTCTCGACGGCTCTGCTCCCGACTTCTGTCCAGCAAGATTTCCTCTATGAACGCCAGGTGACGGTGTGAAGCCTCGCGCGCTTTTTCTGGCTCACGGGCCACAATCGCCTCAAAGATTCTGGCGCGGTGACCGCTCACTTTTGCCAGCATTTCCCGGCGAGAGTAGAGCAATTCGAAATTCTGACGGACGTTTTGTTCCAGCATAGGGCCCATTGAGCGTAGCAAATGCAAAAGCACCACATTATGGGCCGCTTCTGTGACAGCGATCTGATACTGCATCACGGCGTCCGCTTCGGCGTCTAAATCGCCGCTGTCCTGCGCCTGCTGGATGTGCACATGGCAGTCGCGAATGCGCAGCAGATCTTCTTCTGTGCCGCGCAGCGCTGCGTAATAGGCGGCGATGCCCTCTAAGGCATGACGCGTTTCCAGCAGGTCAAACTGTGATTCCGGATGGTCTGCGAGAAGCTCAACGAGTGGATCACTCAGGCTTTGCCAGAGATGCTCCTGTACGAATGTTCCGCCGCCCTGACGGCGCAGCAACAATCCTTTCGCTTCTAAGCGCTGGATCGCTTCGCGGAGAGACGGACGTGAGACATCGAATTGTTTGGCGAGTTCGCGCTCAGGGAGCAGCTTCTCTCCCGGACGCAGTGTCCCTTCCATAATCAGGGATTCGAGCTGTTGCTCGATAGCATCTGAGAGCTTGGGTTGGCGAATCTTACTGTAAGCCATCATCCCTTCTTATTAAGCCAGTCGTCCGGAGTAAATTGGTAATACCAATTGTACAGAGGTGGCGGTAAAGTAACAAAGTATTCACCTTGTGTCTATATGGTGTCTGTGACATTCCCCTGCCTCTGAAGACCGCCCTGACGCTAACTTGCGGTTAAAAAAATGAAAAATTCCCGTTGAGCTGAATGTTAAATAAATTCACTTTTACCAAACCTTACACCTGCTTAGCCCCGAAGCGCAGCGGCATCCATAAGTGAAAGCTATTCGTCATGAACCGCATTTCATGGCAGAAATTTCTCTGGCCTGACGTGACCGGGACGGCGTTTTTTCAGTCAACTCTCAGCACGAAAGGCGAAAGCAGGTGCAAAGCGATTCGCTTATCACTATTCTTGTCGCCAGGGTAGCGCATGGCAGCACTCAGCACGCCAGATACCGTAAAATAATCAATACGTTAATGTAACTACTTCCTTACAGCGAACCGCGCTGGGAACGAAGAATAAAAACATCACGAGGTTTGTATGGAACAACAGCAAGGCGAGGCGCTGAAACGTGGTCTTAAGAACCGCCATATTCAGCTCATCGCGCTGGGTGGAGCAGTAGGAACCGGCCTGTTTCTGGGCAGCGCATCGGTCATCGAATCCGCCGGTCCGGCCGTTATTCTGGGCTATGCCATTGCCGGTTTTATTGCCTTTTTAATCATGCGCCAGCTGGGCGAGATGGTCGTTGAGGAGCCGGTTGCCGGCAGCTTCAGCCACTTCGCCTATAAATACTGGGGCAACTTTGCCGGCTTCGCCTCGGGCTGGAACTACTGGGTACTTTACGTGCTGGTCGCCATGGCAGAGCTCACTGCCGTCGGCAAATATATTCAGTTCTGGTGGCCCGACTTTCCGACCTGGGCTTCGGCAGCCATCTTCTTCGTCATGATTAACGCCATCAACCTGACCAACGTGAAAGTCTTTGGTGAGATGGAGTTCTGGTTCGCCATTATTAAAGTGGTGGCGGTCATTGGCATGATCCTGTTCGGCGGCTGGCTGCTCTTCAGCGGCAACGGCGGCCCGCAGGCGACAGTGCGTAACCTCTGGGAACAGGGCGGCTTTTTCCCGCACGGCCTTGGCGGTCTGGTGACGGTCATGGCGATCATCATGTTCTCATTCGGTGGGCTGGAGCTGGTGGGGATCACCGCCGCTGAAGCCGATAATCCGGAAGTCAGCATCCCGAAAGCGACCAACCAGGTGCTGTGGCGCATCCTGATTTTCTACATTGGTTCACTGGCGGTGCTGCTGTCACTGATGCCGTGGAGCCGTGTCACCTCTGAAGTCAGCCCGTTTGTCTTTATCTTCCACGAGCTGGGCGATGCCATGGTGGCGAATGCGCTGAACGTGGTGATCCTGACGGCCGCCCTGTCGGTCTACAACAGCTGCGTTTACTGCAACAGCCGTATGCTGTTTGGTCTGGCTCAGCAGGGCAACGCGCCCAAATCGCTGCTGAAAGTTGACCGTCGCGGCGTTCCGGTCTTAACCATTCTGGTTTCTGCGGTCGCCACGGCGCTCTGCGTGCTGATCAACTACCTGATGCCCGGTGAAGCGTTCGGCCTGCTGATGTCACTGGTGGTCTCTGCATTGGTCATCAACTGGGCGATGATCAGCCTGGCGCACCTTAAGTTCCGTCGTAAGAAAGATCAGCAGGGCGTGACCACCCGCTTCAAAGCGCTGCTCTATCCGGCCGGTAACTGGATTTGCCTGATCTTCCTGGCGGCAATTCTGGTGCTGATGGCAACCACGCCGGGCATGGCCATCTCTGTCTGGCTGATCCCGGTCTGGCTGGTGATTCTGGCGCTGGGTTACTTTATTAAGAACCAGACGCAGAAAGTCTGATCCCTTCTCTTATCCGGTGCGCCTGCTCAGGCGCACCGGCCACTTTCGTTCTGTTACTATTTTTATTGCTGACGGGTAGTGATAATTTTTTCCTGCTTCTCACCCAATAAAGGAAAAAATAACTATGCGTGAACTCGCACCTTCAGAAATTATGGCCGTCAGCGGATGTGGCCTGATTCAGGATATCACCACCGCCGTCGGCCAGCAGGCCGGTTCGCTTTTGGGCAGCGTGATGGGTTCCCTGATACCGATTCCCTTTCTCAACGGCGTGATCTCCTCGGTGGCCAGTACGCTTTTCAGCACCATTGGTGGCTGGATTGGCAGTCTGCTCGGTGGCCTGGTTGAAGGACAGAATAACAGCGCAGCTTAACGATTCTCTGCCGCCCTGCCCCGCTTAATGTGATGTGAACGGGCCCGCGCCTGCGTGCCAGTTCACATTTTTTTGCGCCCGCCCGTTTTGTCCATCTCTGTGACTCAATACTGCCACGCCGTGAATGACTTAAGCGCTGATAATCATTAGCTTCATGGTTTGCAGGAGAAGCACAATGAAGCCCGCGGCACTCACATTCAAAGAAAAACTGGGTTATGGCATGGGCGATGCCGGATGCAACATGATTGGCGGTGCCATCATGCTGTTCCTCAACTACTTCTATACCGACGTGTTCGGCCTGGCTCCGGCGCTGGTGGGCACGCTGCTGCTCTCGGTCAGGGTGCTGGATGCGGTCACCGACCCGATTATGGGCGCGATTGCCGATCGTACCCAGAGTCGCTGGGGTCGTTTTCGTCCCTGGCTGCTGTGGGTCCCCGTTCCCTACGTGCTGTTCAGCGTACTGATGTTCACCACGCCAGACTGGACCTATCACAACAAGGTGATCTGGGCATTTGTCACCTACTTCCTGATGTCACTGACCTACACCGCCATTAATATTCCTTACTGTTCACTGGGCGGCGTGATTACCAGCGATCCCGGCGAGCGCGTCTCCTGCCAGTCCTACCGCTTTGTTATGGTGGGCATCGCCACGCTGACCCTCTCCCTGTCACTGCTGCCGATGGCGGAGTGGTTTGGCGGCGCGGATAAGGCGCGCGGCTATCAGATGGCGATGGCGGTGCTGGCCACCCTGGGCCTGGCGATGTTTCTCTTCTGCTTTGCTACGGTGCGTGAACGCATCCGCCCTGCCGTTCCCAGCAATGATGACCTGAAAAAAGATCTGCGTGACGTCTGGAAGAATGACCAGTGGGTCCGGATCCTGCTGCTCACCTTCTGCAACGTCTGTCCCGGCTTCATTCGCATGGCGGCGACCATGTACTACGTAACCTGGGTCATGGGTCAGTCAACGCACTTCGCCACCTTGTTTATCAGCCTGGGGGTAATCGGCATGATGGTGGGCAGCACGCTGGCGAAAGTGCTCACCGACCGCTGGTGCAAACTCAAAGTCTTTTTCTGGACCAATATCGCGCTGGCCCTTTTTTCCAGCGGCTTTTACTGGATCGATCCGCACGCCACCCTGATGGTCGTGGTGGCTTATTTTGTGCTGAATATTCTGCATCAGATCCCCTCCCCCCTGCACTGGTCGCTGATGGCCGATGTGGATGACTACGGCGAATGGAAAACCGGTAAACGCATTACCGGCATCAGCTTCTCCGGCAACCTCTTTTTCCTCAAGGTGGGTCTGGCTGTCGCGGGGGCGATGGTCGGTTTTCTGCTCTCAATGTATGGCTACAACGCGGGCGCAAAACAGCAGTCAGCCGAGGCGATTAACGGCATCATGCTGCTGTTTACCGTTATTCCGGGCGTCGGCTACCTGATCACCGCCGGCGTAGTACGGCTGATGAAGGTTGACCGCAAAATGATGCTCACCATCCAGCAGGATCTGGCGCTGCGTCGCGAAAACTTCCACGACTTACACACTGTTCATCTGCACAACCGTGCTGCCACGCCAACCGGAGATGTAAAATGAGCCCAACCTGGCCGAATCCTTTTATTGAGCAGCGCGCTGACCCGTTTATTCTGCGCCATGAACAGCACTACTATTTTGTCGCCTCAGTACCGGAATATGACCGGCTGGAGATTCGCCGCGCCACCACGCTGGCTGACCTGCGCAGCGCAGAACCGGTAGTGGTCTGGCACAAGCCGGAGAGCGGCCCCTGCAGCGAACTCATCTGGGCACCCGAGCTGCACTATATCGACGGGCTGTGGGTGATCTATTTCGCGGCGGCACCGACGCGCGACATTAAAGAGGGGTTATTCCAGCATCGGATGTACGCACTGGTGTGCGAGGCCGGCGACCCGCTGCAGGGCGAATGGCAGCCCTGCCGGCGCGTCTTCAGCCAGCTTGACAGCTTTTCACTGGATGCCACCCACTTCGTGCATCAGGGTAAAAACTGGTATCTCTGGGCACAGAAAGATCCCGCCATTCCCGGTAACTCCAACCTCTATCTGGCGGAGCTGCTTAATCCCTGGACGCTGAAAGGCACGCCGGTAATGCTGAGCCGGCCTGAATATGAGTGGGAGTGTGCAGGATTTAGCGTGAATGAAGGACCGGCGGTCATTCGTCATGGTGACAGGCTGTTTGTTACCTACTCCGCCAGCGCCACCGATGAGAATTACTGCCTGGGCATGCTGTCGATTGCCGCAGAGGCGGACCCGCTCGATGTGACCGCATGGCAGAAATCGGCGCGGCCGGTGTTTGTTTCCAGCTGGGACAATCATCAGTATGGGCCGGGGCACAACAGTTTTACGCAGGATGAGTCGGGGCGGGACGTGCTGGTCTACCATGCACGAAACTACACGGAGATTGAGGGCGATCCGTTATGGGACCCGAACCGCCATACCCGACTGAAATATTTCAGCTGGCGCAGCGATGGCACGCCCGATTTTGGCGTGCCCCCTGCCGATCACACCAGCGTGCCATAAATCGTCAGCAGCGCTACGGCCACCACCAGCACCAGTGAGGTCCGTTTCGCCAGCGCCACGGCCACCCGTGGCGTTTCAACTTTATCCGTGTGCGGATCGCGGGACAGCGAGAACTGCGCCAGGGTGGTCAGCACCTGATACTGAGAACGGTGACGATCGGTCAGTGAGACAAACCAGGCGGGCAGCGCCTTTTCACCGTGGCCCAGCAGAGCGTAAGCCACCCCCGCCAGCCGGACCGGTATCCAGTCGAGCAGATGCAGAATACCGTCGACCCCCGATTGCGCCCGCGCCATCGGTGTGCCGTGCTTTGCCAGCCAGCCCTGCCAGGCTCGCAGGAAGGCGTAACCCACCAGCAGCACTGGTCCCCAGGGGCCACCCACCACCAGCCAGAACATCGGTGCCAGATAGAAACGGAAGTTTATCCAGATCAGCGCATTCTGCAGCTCGCGCAGAAATTCGCGTTCGCTGCACTCCACCGGCACACCATGAATCAGCGTCAGCTCCGCCGCCATCGCCTGATGCGCCGCATCGTCGTCATGACTGGCCGCCTTCAGATAGTGATGGTAGTGCTGCCGCACTGAACCGGCCCCGATACAGAGCAGCCCGACCACAATCCAGAACAGCAATAGCACCACGCCAAACAGCACGCCTTTCAGCGTCACCAGCACCAGTGCCGTCAGCGCCATCGCCAGCGCGGTCATCAGCAGCGTCCGCAACATGGAGAAGTGGCGGCGATGGCGAAAAATCGGCTCCAGCCGGTGTTCGAGCTGCCAGTGCTCGCCCAGTTTAAACAGGCGCTCCCAGCCCAGAACCAACAACAAGGTAAACAACGTCATACTGACCCCGCAAAAATCAGGATTTTTGCTGCGTTAACAGCTCTCTGTAGTACTCCCAGTCAAAAGCAGGACCAGGATCGGTTTTGCGCGCCGGAGCGATGTCGCTATGCCCGGTAATACGTGCAGGCGTGACCGGATAGTGCTGCAGCAGCAATTGCGTAACCTGCTGCAAAGCCCGATATTGCGCCCCGGTATAAGGCTCGCTGTCAGTTCCTTCCAGCTCGATGCCAATAGAGAAGTCATTGCAGTTTTCCCGGCCCTCAAACTGCGAAACCCCCGCATGCCAGGCGCGCTTATCAAAAGGGACATACTGCACAATCTCGCCGTCACGGCGAATCAGGCAGTGTGCCGCCACTTTCAGTGCCGCAATATCGGCAAAATAGGGATGCGCATCCGGCGGAAGCGTGCCGGTGAACAGCTTATCGATCCACGGTCCGCCAAACTCTCCCGGCGGCAGGCTGATATTGTGAATCACCAGCAGCGACGGCGCCTCATTGTCAGGTCGTTCATTGCAATGTAATGAGGGCACCTGACGTACACCGGTCAGCCAGCCCTGTTTGATTTTCATACCGGATTTCCTTGTTCTGCCTGGCTGAGAATAGCATGAATAATAAAGGATTCTTGCCCCTTAGTGTGTCGGCAGCGTGACATTATCTGATTCCTTGTTAAGGATACTAAACAAAATACGGTTTATGGCTGGCACCGCGTGGCAGTTCAGGCTATTGTGACCGCCTCAGACATCCCCTTATCTGGAGTGTAAGCCTATGTCTTCTCGTGGTTATGATCCCGACAGCCGCCGTCAGGCGCTGATTAAACGCATTGAAAGTGACATCCCGGATGCCGTTGCGCTGGCATTAAAGGAGGATCTCGGTGGGGAGATCGACGCCGACCGCGATATCACCGCACAGCTGTTACCGGCCGATACCCAGGCCCATGCGCAGGTCATCACCCGCGAAGCCGGTGTTTTCTGTGGTAAACGCTGGGTCGAAGAGGTGTTTATTCAGCTGGGCGCGCACGCCACCCTGAACTGGCACGTCAGTGATGGCGATCCGATCAAGGGTGACCAACTGCTGTTTGAAATTGAAGGCCCGGCCCGCCTGCTGCTGACCGCCGAGCGGACGGCGCTCAATTTTGTGCAGACGCTCTCCGGCGTGGCGACCGAAGTCAGCCGCTATGTTGCGCTGCTGGCAGGCAGCCAGACCCAGCTGCTGGACACGCGTAAAACCCTGCCCGGCCTGCGGACGGCGCTGAAATATGCCGTGCTCTGTGGTGGCGGCAGCAATCACCGGCTCGGCCTCTCTGACGCCTATCTGATCAAAGAGAATCATATTATCGCCAGCGGGTCGATTGCTCAGGCGGTGGAAAGAGCGCAGTGGTTACAGCCGGACGTGCCGGTTGAAGTTGAGGTGGAATCGCTGGAGGAGTTACGCCAGGCGCTGGAGGCCGCCGCTGACATTGTCATGCTGGATAACTTCAGCCTGGAGGAGATGCGGGCCGCCGTCGAACTGAATCAGGGGCGGACGCTGCTGGAAGTTTCCGGCAACGTTACCGAAGCTACCCTGCCGCAGATTGCCCTGACCGGCGTGGACTACGTTTCGGTTGGCGCACTGACCAAACATGTCCGGGCGCTGGATCTCTCGATGCGTTTTCAGCAAAAGTAAACCGCAGCGGCACGGTCAGTGCCGCTGCCTCTGTCCGCGCATTCTGCTGACCCGCCTGCGCGGCCACACGTTTTGCGACCTCGCTTACAGCGCCATTGCTACTGCGCTGTAACGACGCACATTCTTTCGGTGATCCTTTCCAGCCTGAAAACTCGCCACTGTTTTTCACTGCCCCCGCTTTCTACCCTGTCGACTTCTTAATCAGGAGACGATGGAATGAACTATCAACGTGGATTTACGCTGGTTGAACTGATGATTGTGGTCGGCATTGTGGCGATTCTGAGTGCCATTGGCCTGCCCGCCTATCAAAACTATCTGCAGCGCGCCGCGCTCACCGACATGCTGCAAACGATGGTGCCCTATAAAACCGCCGTCGAACTCTGTGCCATGGAGCGCGGCGGCCCGACGCAGTGTCAGGCCGGACAGGCTGGTATCCCTGCTGCGAAAGGATCGCGCTACGTTTCGGCACTGAGCGTCACTAACGGGGTGATTACACTGACCGGCCAGGAGAGTCTGAATGGCCTGAGCGTTGAAATGGTGCCGATTCATGATGCCACGGATGGCAGCATCAGCTGGCAGCGCAGCTGCACCAGCAGCAACAACAATCTGCGCGACAATTGCCTGGAACAGTTCCGCTTTGCGGATAAAGGGGCCAGCGATGAATCCGCCTGACGACGCAATAACAGCACTCTGCCAGCGCTATCGCGCGCTGATTTTGCAGCATGATGCCGATCGGTTACGCGTTGCCGTGGCGGAGAGCGTTCCGCCCGGCCTCTCTGAATCGCTTCACTTTGCCAGTCAGTGTCAGATTGACATTGAATGCTGGCCTCAGGCCCGCCTGGATCAACGTCAGCATGCCGACACGGGGCGGGTCGCGCGCGAAGAGACACCCGCTGAATCGGCGATTGAAGCCGCCGAGCTGATTCTGCGTCAGGCGCTGGAACGTCGCGCCTCGGATGTGCATATCGAACCCGGCGCTGAGGGGATGCGGGTGCGGCTGCGCATTGACGGTGTCCTTCACCCGCTCTCTTCCCTGCCTGTGACCCAGCCTGGGGCGCTGCTGGCGCGCCTGAAAATCCTCGGCGGACTGGATATTGCCGAACGCCGGTTGCCCCAGGATGGTCAGTTCAGTCTGGCGATCGCCGGTCAGTCAGCCTCCTTTCGTCTGGCAACGTTACCCGTGTATGGCGGTGAAAAAGCGGTCATCCGGCTGTTGCAGAGTGAAAGCGCGGCGCTGTCACTGGATAAGCTCGGCCTCCCCCCTGCGCAGCTGCGCCTCTTCACGGCGGCGCTGGCCCAGCCGCAGGGGCTGATCCTGGTCACCGGGCCGACCGGCAGCGGCAAGACATTTACCCTCTACAGTGGACTCAGCGCCCTGAACCGGCCGGAAAAAAACCTGTGCAGCGTGGAAGATCCGATTGAGATCCCGCTGTCCGGCATTAATCAGACGCAGATCCATAACCGCAAGGGGCTGGATTTTAACCGTGTGCTGCGGGCGTTACTGAGACAGGATCCGGACGTCATTATGGTCGGAGAGATCCGCGATGCCGAAACGGCAGAGATTGCAGTGAAGGCAGCGCAGACCGGCCATCTGGTGCTTTCAACTCTGCACACCAACTCCACCGCCGAGACGCTGACGCGGCTGCGGCAGATGGGCATCCCCGGTTATCTGCTGGGCCCGGCGCTGAAGCTGATCGTGGCTCAACGCCTGGTCCGGCGCCTCTGCCCCCATTGCCGTCAGCCGGCCCAGGCGGTGGCGCACTACCCCACAGAAATCTGGCCCGGCACGCTGCAAACCTGGCGGGCGCCCGGTTGCGATCACTGTTTCTCCGGCTACTTTGGCCGGCTGGCGCTGTTTGAACTGCTGCCGATCAATGCCAGGCTACAGAATGCCATTGCTGCTGAGATGCCGCTGGAGAATCTGCTCACGCTGGCAAAACAGCAGGGATTGCGCCCCCTGCTGGTTTCCGGTCTGGAAGCCGTAAGCCGGGGCGACACCTCGCTGGAAGAGATGCAGCGGGTCATCGGGCTGGACGATGGCTGATGCAGCGCTGTTCCGCTGGCAGGCGGTAGATAGCAAGGGGCAGTTGCGCAGTGGTCAGCTGCTGGCGGTTGACAGTGAAACCCTGCTGCGGGTGCTGGCGCAGCGCGACCTGCTGCCCGTGAGCTGGAAGCGGGAAAAGGGCTGGCGTCAGTCGGAATGGAAGTGGCAGCAGAAGAGCGATCTGATACGCCAGCTGGCCACCCTGCTCAAAGCCGGTCTGCCGCTGGCAGAGAGTCTGGCGTTGCTGGCAGAGGGGCATCCGCATGCAGGCTGGCGGGCATTGCTGCTCGCCCTGCATTATCGGGTGCTCAGCGGCACCCCTTTTTCTCAGGCGTTACGTGAATGGCCGCAGATTTTTCCGGCGCTCTATCCGGCACTGATGGAGGTGGGTGAACTGACCGGTCAGCTCGATGTCTGCTGCGAGGAGCTGGCCCGTCAGCAGATCCGGCAACAGCAGTTAGGTCAGCAGGTGGTGAAAGCGTTGCGTTATCCGCTGTTCATCCTGCTGGTGGCTCTCGCTGTCACCTGCGGCATGCTGCTGTTTGTGCTGCCTGAGTTCGTTGCCGTCTATGACGCCTTTGACGCGCCCCTGCCCGCCTTTACGGCAGCGGTGATGCAGCTATCAGCCCAGCTTCAGGCATGGGGAGGCGTCCTCGCTTTCGGCGTAACGCTGATACTGGCGATTGTGTTTCCGCTGCGACGGCGCTCTGCGGACTGGCAGCGCCGCGAACAGGCGCTGTTGCTGCGCCTCCCCCTGCTTGCCGGATTATGGCGGGGGATGCAGCTGACGCAGATCTACACCATCCTGACGCTGACGCAGCGTGCCGGGTTGACCCTGTTACAGGGACTGGCCGCCGCAGAAGTGACGCTCTCTGCCCTGCTCTGGCGGGAGGCCATGGCCGCCCTCCAGCAACACATTGCTCAGGGTCATCCCCTGCATCAGGCATTGATGCATCACTCGCTGTTCACGCCGTTATGTGGTCAGCTGATTCGGGTGGGCGAAGAGGCGGGGGCACTGGATGTGATGCTGGCGCGTCTGGCGGAGTGGCACGAGGCAGAGACCCGCAAACGTGCTGATACCCTGGCGGCATCGCTGGAGCCGGTAATGATGATGGTCATTGGCGCTATCGTCGGCTCGCTGGTGGTAGCGATGTATCTGCCCGTATTCGGTCTGGGTGATGCGATGCATTAAGGGGCGCCGGATGCGCCCCGGACAATTACCGGTTGAATACGCGGTTTTCCTGCTCATTGACCCGGATGAAGGTCGTGCGCTTGGTCAGCTCTTTCAGACGCTCAGCCCCGACGTAGGTGCAGGCGGACCGCAAACCTCCCAGAATATCCCGTGCAGTATCAGCCACCGGGCCACGTAATGGCAGCTTCACCGTTTTACCTTCGGCGGCCCGATACTGGGCGACACCGCCGACATGACGTTTCATCGCCGATTCAGAACTCATGCCGTAAAACAGCATGAAGCTTTCGCCATTTTCTTCGACGACCTGCCCTTCACACTCATCGTGTGCCGCCAGCATGCCTCCCAGCATCACAAAGTCCGCTCCGCCACCAAAAGCTTTCGCAATATCGCCTGGCACCGAACAGCCGCCATCACTGACAATCTGTCCACTTAAGCCATGGGCCGCATCGGCACATTCAATGACGGCAGAGAGCTGCGGATAGCCCACGCCGGTTTTCACCCGGGTCGTGCAGACCGATCCCGGACCGATGCCAACCTTAACGATATCCGCACCCGACAGAATCAGCTCTTCCACCATCTCCCCTGTCACCACATTACCGGCACAGATGGTTTTCGCGGGAAACATCTCACGAGCGCGCTGCAGAAAATCAACAAAATGCTGCGAGTAACCGTTGGCCACGTCGATGCAGATAAACTGCAGATCGTCGGACAGCGCCATAATGGCGACCAGCTTGTTCAGATCGTTTTCAGAGGTGCCGGTTGACACCATCACATGCTTCAGAACCGTGGCGGAGACGCGCTGAATAAACGCCCGCCACTCCTCCACGCTGTAGTGCTTGTGAACGGCGGTGAGGATATCAAAACTGGCCAGCGCCTCAGCCATTAAAAAAGTGCCGACGGTATCCATGTTAGCCGCGATAATCGGGACGCCGCTCCAGCTCAGGCGAGAGTGGCGGAAGGTGAAGCTGCGTTCCAGCTCGACCTGCGAGCGGCTTTGCAGCGTGGAGCGTTTGGGCCGGATTAAGACATCTTTAAAGCCCAGTTTCAGATCTTCTTCAATACGCATAAACAGTGTCCTGGTAGGTGGCAACAACTCGCCGTTCGCGAAATAAGCACGGTTCCAGTGACGTTATATTACGCGCCTCTGGCGACGCGACAAGACTGCGAATTTCACTTTATTTACGCTACAATCCGTAAAATTTATTGCTGCTTTATTGGTGTGATCTGTCGCTCATTTTTGCGTTTTTTGTTCAGATCATTACCCTGAACCTATGTCCATATGAGAAGCCAGGTGAGAAACATGTCCTATACCGTCGCGCTCACAGGAGGAATCGGCAGTGGTAAAAGCACGATAGCCGGAGCCTTTGCTGCGCTTGGTGTGGAAATTATTGATGCTGACCTGATCGCACGCGAAGTTGTCGAGCCGGGCACTCCCGCTCTGCAGGCCATTGAGGCGCGCTTCGGCGCATCGATCGTGACCGGACAGGGAACGCTTGACCGTGCCCGCCTGCGCGAAATTATTTTTCAGCAGCCCGAAGAGAAAAGCTGGTTAAACGCGCTGCTGCACCCGCTGATTAACGCCCGGACGCGACAGCTGATCGCCCAGGCGGCCTCACCTTATGTGCTCTGGGTGGTGCCACTACTGGTAGAAAATCAGTTACAGCACCAGGCTGATCGGGTGCTGGTCGTGGATGTTGATGAGAAGACGCAGTTAGCCCGTACCCGACAGCGCGATGGGCTCTCCCCGGAGCAGGCGCAACGTATTCTTTCCGCGCAGGCGACGCGCCAGCAGCGCCTCGCCTGTGCCGACGATATTATTGATAACAGTGGCGAGCCCGATGACGCCTTGCCACAGGTTGCCGGACTTCACCAGCGCTACCTCCGGCTGGCGGCAACGAAACAGGATTAATAACATGAGCACACCCGTTCTGTTTGAACACCCACTGAATGAAAAAATGCGGACCTGGCTACGGGTTGAGTTTTTAATTAATCAGTTAGACGAAACGACCCCGCTGGATAAAACCGTCAATGCACTGACCTTTTTCCGCCTCACTGGCGAGTTGCTCGACATTTTCGAGCGGGGCGATATTCGCACAGAGCTGCTGAAAGAGCTGGAGCGTCAGCAGCAGAAATTACGCGCCTGGGCGGATGTGCCGGGTGTCGATATGACGCGGGTTGATGCCCTGAGCGATAAACTCAAAAGTCAGTCAACCCGGTTGATGAATGCACCACGGATGGGGCAGCAACTCCGCGAGGATCGTCTCATTGCCCTGGTTCGCCAGCGTCTGAGCATTCCTGGCGGCTGCTGCAGTTTTGATTTGCCGGGTCTGCACATCTGGCTGCATCTGCCACAGGAAGTCCGCGATGCGCAGGTTGAAGCCTGGATGCAGACCCTGGAGCCACTCCATCATGCCCTGGCGATGGTGCTGGATTTGATCCGCCAGTCGGGTTCGTTCCATACGCAGACCAGCCTCAATGGCTTTTATCAGGATAATGCCGAGGATGCCGATCTGCTGCGACTGCAGCTGTCGCTGGACGATGCGCTCTACCCACAGGTGTCCGGCCACAAAAGCCGCTACGCCATTCGTTTTATGCCGCTGGACAGCGAGCGCGGCGAAGTGCCCGCCCGTCTTAACTTCCAGCTGGCCTGTTGTTAGAGGTAACTATGCAGCAAGAAGTCATGACCGTCTCCTGTCCGCAGTGCGGCAAAGAGGTGATCTGGGACGAACTCAGCCCGTTTCGGCCGTTTTGCAGTAAGCGCTGTCAGCTTATCGATTTAGGGGAATGGGCTGCCGAAGAGAAACGCATTCCCAGCAGCGATGATATGAACGACAGTGAAAACTGGAGCGAAGAAGATCGCTGACAGAAGGATGGGGCGCACTGCCCCATCCGCTCAGAGCTCGCCGGCGACCAGACGCGCAATCAGCTGATGATTCGCGGCCGGAAATTCGTCGGCGACCAGCGCCTGCTGATCAACCCAGCGCTGCGGCTGCCCCTCTTTACCCCACGGCTCTCCCTTCCAGCCTTCGACCAGAAAGAAATGCAGCGTCACGCGCAGATCGTCATAGATGTGGTCGGCATGACCAATCGGGCGCGCATCGGTCACTTCAATACCGGTTTCTTCGTGGAGTTCTCTGACGAGCCCCTCCTCCGCGCTTTCGCCCGCTTCAATCTTACCGCCGGGAAACTCCCATTTGTTCGCCATGTAAGACGTTGACGCGCGCTGGGCAAGGAAAATTTGTTTACTGGCATTGCGAATGATGCCAACCGCAACCTGCAGGTGCTTCATGGAAACTGTCCGGTCGTAATGAGTGAGGGCTGATTTTAAAACATGCTATAGCGGAAGTTAACCGCTTTACGTCTGCTCTGGCGAGATGGGCCGCGGGCATAAAAAAGGAGCCAGCGGCTCCTTTTTCATCAGCATTGCGTATCAGGCGATACGGCCATGACACTGCTTGTATTTCTTACCGGAACCACATGGGCAGGGATCGTTGCGGCCGACTTTACGTTCACCGCTCTGCTCTGCCGCCGGTTCTGCCAGCGCATCCTCTTCTACGTGGCTCAGCTGCTGCTGCTGCGCCAGACGCTCGGCTTCTTCACGACGCTGCTGCTCCATCGCTTCAACCTCTTCAGGCATACGCACCTGAACCTTGCTCAGGGTACTGATCACTTCATACTTCAGTGATTCCAGCATCGCAGCGAACATGGCGAAGGATTCGCGCTTGTACTCCTGCTTCGGATCTTTCTGCGCATAGCCACGCAGATGGATACCCTGACGCAGATAGTCCATCGCAGCCAGATGCTCTTTCCACAGCGAATCCAGCGTCTGGAGCATCACGCCTTTTTCGAAGTTACGCATCATCTCGGCACCGACGATCTCTTCTTTGGCAGCATAGCTCTCGGTCGCGTGGGTCATGATGCGCTCACGCAGCACTTCCTCGTGCAGATCCGGCTCTTTATCCAGCCATTCCGCAATCGGCAGGTTAAGATCGAAGTCGGCGCGCAGACGCTCTTCCAGCCCTGGCACGTCCCACATCTCCTCCAGTGACTGCGGCGGAATGTAGGTATCGATGGTCGCTTTGTAGACATCGTGGCGAATGCTGTTAATGGTTTCGCTCACATCAGAGACATCCAGCAGCTCATTACGCTGGCTGTAGATAGCGCGACGCTGATCGTTTGCCACATCATCATATTCCAGCAGCTGCTTACGAATATCGAAGTTACGGCTTTCAACTTTGCGCTGAGCATTGGCGATCGCTTTGGTCACCCATGGATGCTCAATCGCCTCGCCGGGCTTCATGCCCAGTTTACGCATCATATTCGACACGCGATCGGAGGCAAAAATACGCATCAGCGCATCTTCCATTGAGAGGTAGAAGCGTGAGGAACCGGCATCACCCTGGCGACCGGCACGACCACGCAGCTGGTTGTCGATACGGCGGGACTCATGACGCTCGGTACCGACGATGTGCAAACCCCCTGATGCCAGAACCGCATCGTGACGAACCTTCCAGGCCGCTTTGATCTCTTCGATCTGCGCTTCGGTCGGATTCTCCAGCGCCGCCACATCGGCATGCCAGCTGCCGCCCAGCATAATGTCTGTACCACGACCCGCCATGTTGGTGGCGATCGTTACCGCACCCGGCTGACCCGCCTGCGCCACGATATCCGCTTCGCGGGCGTGGAACTTGGCGTTCAGAACGTTGTGTTTAATACCCGCACGGGTCAGTTCGTTAGAGACCACTTCCGATTTTTCAATCGAGATTGTCCCCACCAGCACCGGCTGACCGTTAGCAGTACGCTCACGGATATCTTCGATAATAGCGTCGATCTTCTCTTTCTCGGTCATGTAGACCAGGTCAGCCAGATCTTTACGTACCATCGGACGGTTGGTCGGCACCACGATAGTGTCGAGTTTATAGATGGAGCTGAATTCGAACGCTTCAGTGTCTGCGGTACCGGTCATACCGGCCAGCTTCTCGTAGATACGGAAGTAGTTCTGGAAAGTGATAGAGGCCAGCGTCTGGTTCTCGTTCTGAATCTCTACCCCTTCTTTCGCTTCAATCGCCTGATGCAGACCATCGGACCAGCGACGACCCTGCATGGTACGGCCGGTGTGTTCATCAACAATCACGACCTCGCCATCTTTGACGATATAGTCCACGTCGCGGGTAAAGAGCGCATGAGCACGCAGCGCCGCCGTAACGTGATGCATCAGCATGATGTTGGTCGGTGAATAGAGTGACTCACCCGCTTCCATGATGCCCTGGCTGACCAGCAGCTCTTCCACCTTAACCAGACCGCGCTCGGACATGTGAGCCTGACGCGCTTTCTCATCGACCCAGAAGTCACCTTCACCCTGATGAGTTTCGTTATCTTCCTTATCCTGACGAACCAGATGAGGGATGATTTTGTTCACTTTGGTGTAGAGGTCAGAACTGTCTTCTGCCGGACCGGAGATAATCAGCGGCGTACGCGCTTCATCGATCAGGATGGAGTCGACCTCATCCACCAGTGCATAGTGCAGTTTACGCTGTACGCGCTCTTCCGGGCTGAAAGCCATATTGTCGCGCAGGTAGTCGAAGCCATACTCGTTGTTGGTGCCGTAGGTGATGTCTGCAGCGTAGGCTTCGCGCTTCGCTACCGCAGGCAGGCCCGACATGTTGATACCAATGCTCAGGCCAAGGAACTCGAACAGGGGACGGTTGTTTTCCGCATCGCGCTGAGCCAGATAGTCGTTGACGGTCACCACGTGAACGCCCTTGCCGGAGAGTGCGTTCAGGTAGGCTGGCAGGGTCGCGGTCAGGGTTTTACCTTCACCGGTGCGCATCTCAGCGATGCAGCGGTCGTTCAGCACCATGCCGCCGATCAGCTGAACGTCGAAGTGACGCATGCCAAACACACGTTTACTGGCTTCACGCACCGTCGCAAAGGCTTCAGGAATCAGGCTCTCCAGCGATTCGCCTTTTTTCAGGCGCTCGCGGAACTCGTCCGTTTTGGCTTTCAGTTCATCATCAGAGAGCTTCTCGAAATCAGGCTCCATCTTGTTGATGACATCTACCACTTTGCGCATGCGGCGCAGCGTACGATCGTTGCTGCTGCCAAAAACCTTGGTCAATATTTTGCTTAACATAATCAATAGTTTCTCAATTCAGCCGGCGCTTGCCGGACTGCGAAATCTTAACAGAGTGAATAAAACCAAAAATATTAGCAGAACAATCGGGCAGGTCCGGCGCGAATGCCATGCACGCTGGCATGCCACTCAACCCATGAGCGGGTTACGGCGGTGAAAAGCGGGGGTGCCGTCATCAGCTGCGGGGCGGTATGCCGCGCAGAATGAGACGTCAGTAAGTTATGCAGTGAATCAATCAGCGCCAGCTTTTGTGCCGCCAGCGGTAAAATCTGTGGCTCCGCCTGGGCCTGTGGCGCCAGCGTGAACGAAAGATGACGGATAACCGTACGGATGGCGTGCTGATGCCAGTAATCCACGCTGAAGCTGGGACGGCGGGACGCTTCCTGAAGCCGTATCAGGTGGTCAAAACGTGCGGCACTGCCCAGAAAAAGGCTGCTGGCCGGAGATTCTGAAGAGGTGCTGAGTTCTGAGTTTTGCGCACAGGCTGGCAGGCCAAAGCTGGCCGCGACCATCCCTAACAGGAGATGGGGCCAGAAATAGCGTCTACCCAATTGTCGCCAGCGCTGAAGAATCCCGATCACACCCTTTCCATTGCGCATGCTCCTGCGCCTTTGTTTTCGTTCAACCGCCGCATGCTGCAACGGATTTCGGCCTGTAAAAGCGCCACAGATAGTATCATTAATGTGGGGCATCCACACCTGAGATTAAAGTGGCGGTGTGAGAAAAGGCGAGCGATTGTTCAGCAATTCAGCAGAACAGACAAGGTGTTACGAGAGAGGTCACACTATTGCGATGGAGAAGATGGGGGCAATAAAAAACGGCTGGCGCCGCTGACCGGAGAGGGTGTCAGCATAACCAGCCGTTTCGCGTTCCGGGGTAATTAAGCCAGAACCAGATTCGGTGCTTTGAATGCCAGCGGCAGTTCAGCTTCGTCTTCGAAGGTTGCCCATTCCCAGGCTTCCTGCTTAGCCAGAACCGCTTGCAGCAGCTTGTTATTCAGTGCGTGGCCTGATTTGAATGCAGTAAATGCACCAATGATGTTGTGACCACACATAAACAGGTCGCCGATAGCGTCCAGCATTTTGTGACGGACAAACTCGTCTTCAAAACGCAGGCCTTCTTCATTCAGTACGCGGAAATCATCCAGACCTATCGCACAATCTAAGCTACCGCCCAGGCACAGGCCTTTAGACTGCAGATATTCGATTTCACGCATAAAGCCAAATGTACGCGCCCGGCTGATCTGACGAACAAAGGCATCAGCAGAGAAGTTCATCGCATAACGCTGTGAGCTGGAATCGATAGCCGGGTGTTTGAAGTCGATGGTGAAATCAAGCGAGAAACCGTTGTACGGTTTGATCTCGGCCCATTTATCACCCTCTTCCACACACACGGTCTGCTTAACGCGCACAAATTTCTTCGCGCTGTTGAGCTGCTCGATACCCGCATCCATCAGCAGATAGATAAACGGTGCTGCGCTGCCATCCATGATCGGGATTTCCGGAGCATCGACTTCAACAATAATGTTATCGATACCCAGACCGGCCAGGGCGGCATTGAGGTGTTCGACCGTTGAAATACGCACGCCGTCATCATTCACCAGGCAGGTACTCAGCATGGTGTCGCGCACGTATTTTGCATCAGCCGGAAAATCTACCGGTGGATTCAAGTCGGTGCGACGATAGATGACCCCGGTGTTAGCCGACGCAGGGCGTAATGTCAGGGTGACTTTTTTGCCGGTATGCAAACCGACACCCGTCGCCTGAACAATACGTTTTAATGTCCTTTGTTTGATCATCGCATTATCTCGCAATATTACCTTTCCGACCGCCAGTATACTTTACCAGCGGGCAGACACTTTAGCACAAAGAGCGGAGAACCCCAATTATAGGGTTAATCCTAATCGGCCTGCTTGCGTAAAAAGGCCGGAATATCAAGATAGTCGGGCTCTTTGTTCGACTGCGCAGCCTGGTCGTTAACCACTTTAGCAGCGGGTTTCTGCTCCTGCGGCAGCGGTGACATACCGTGCTGCTGATAGCGGTGATCCATCACAGGCTGGCTGGCTGGCTTGTTAGTGACCAGCGTGATTTCCGGACGCTTGTCCATGCCGATACCGGTTGCCACCACGGTGACGCGCAGTTCGTCATTCATTTCCGGATCCAGCGAGGTGCCGATAACCACGGTTGCGTTGTCAGAGGCGAAGGCGCGGATGGTGTTACCCACGGTTTCGAACTCATCCAGACGCAGATCGAAGCCTGCCGTAATGTTGACCAGCACGCCACGTGCACCAGACAGGTCGATATCTTCCAGCAGTGGGCTAGAGATCGCCATTTCAGCCGCTTCTTCCGCGCGATCTTCACCGCACGCCACGCCTGAACCCATCATCGCATAACCCATTTCAGACATGACGGTACGCACGTCAGCAAAGTCGACGTTCATCAGGCCCGGACGGGTGATCAGCTCGGCAATACCCTGGACTGCACCTTTCAGCACGTCGTTGGCTGCGCCAAACGCATCCAGCAGGGAGATTCCGCGACCCAGCACTTTCAGCAGCTTGTCGTTAGGAATGGTGATCAGTGAATCGACATGCTTAGAGAGTTCAGCGATCCCCTGCTCGGCAAACGCCATGCGTTTTTTGCCTTCGAAGTTGAACGGCTTGGTGACCACGGCCACCGTCAGTATGCCTAAATCCTTTGCCACTTCAGCCACGACAGGCGCTGCACCGGTACCGGTACCGCCGCCCATGCCGGCTGCGATGAACACCATGTCTGCCCCTTCCAGCGCAGAACGCAGTGCTTCGCGATCTTCTTCTGCAGAGTTACGGCCCACTTCCGGGTTCGCACCCGCACCCAGACCTTTGGTAATGTTATTACCGATCTGGATCGTCTGGCCGACCGCTGTTTTACGCAGCGCCTGAGCGTCGGTATTCACAGCAAAGAATTCCACACCTTCGATACGCTCGCGTACCATGTGCTCTACGGCGTTACCGCCGCCGCCACCGACGCCGATGACTTTAATCACCGCGTCGTTGGTTAATTCCATAGGTTCAAACATGATTTCTCTCCGTTATGTGCCTGTCGCCTGGAGATCACTAAAGAAAACAGCATGATCTCCTTTCACAAAAATTAAAACTCTTTTTTTAACCAACTGTTAAAACGCTTGAACCAGTTACCTACTGAGACACGCTTTTCGGTCTCTGCATCACCGTTCATGTGCGACTCTTTGCCATAGTGCAGCAGTCCCACCGCGGTGGAGTAGTACGATTCCTGCGCATAATCAGTCAGGCCAGTAATATTCAGCGGCTGTCCGATACGCACCTGCGTATGGAATACGCGTTGCGCACAGGCCGCCAGTCCTTCAATTTGCGCGGCGCCACCGGTCAGGACAATGCCTGCGGCTAAGTGGTGCTTCACGCCCTGCTGACGCAGTTGTTCCTGTAACTGCAGAATCTCGTCGTTGACCAGATTCAAAAGTTCGGTATAACGCGGCTCAATCACCTCTGCCAGCGTCTGACGCTGCAGGCTGCGCGGTGGACGTCCACCCACGCTTGGCACTTCAACGTTCTCATCTTTGCCGACAATCGATCCCAGCGCACAGCCATGGCGCACTTTAATCGCCTCCGCATCGGTTGGCGGTGTGCCAAACGCATAGGCGATATCGCTGGTGACGACGTTGCCCGCATACGGAATAACCTTAGTGTGCCGTAAAGCGCCGCCGGTATATACGGCAATGTCCATTGTACCGCCACCAATGTCGACAACACACACGCCCAGCTCACGTTCGTCTTCCGTTAAAACGGCAAAACTGGAGGCGAGACCGGCAAAAATCAGCTGATCGACTTTCAGCCCGCACCGCTCAACGGCTTTCACGATGTTCTTCGCCATGTCGTTGTGACAGGTGATCAGGTGCACTTTCGCCTGCATACGCACGCCGGAAAGGCCGACCGGGTTCTTAATCCCTTCCTGATAGTCGATGGCATATTCCTGAGGAATCACGTGCAGGATGCGATGCTCATCACGCACACGCACCGATTTGGCGGTATGCACGACGTTCTCCACATCATCCTGAGTCACTTCCTCTTCCGAAATCGGAACCATCCCGATTTCGTTCTGACAACTGATATGTTTGCCCGATAAAGCAAGGTAGACAGAGGAGATCTGGCAATCTGCCATCAGCTCAGCCTGGTCGATGGCACGCTGAACGCATTTCACCACCGACTCAAGGTCGTTTACACCACCTTTATCCATACCGCGGGAGGGACAGCTGCCCACCCCAATAATGTTGACCATACCATCGGGCAGAATTTCCCCAACCAGGGCGGCGACCTTCGCAGTGCCGATTTCGAGTCCAACTACCAGTTTTCTGTCCGTTGCCTTGATCATTGTTGTTTAGCCTGTGCCTGGTTCTGTTGCTGATTACTGTCCTGTGGCTCCATCACAACCGGTGTCCAGCCAACAGAAGCGCCCGAGTCGTATCGCAAATCCACGTAGCTGATACGTTTGCTCTCGTTCTGACCTTGCTGTTCCAGCACCGGGTAGAGCTCAATAAAGCGATTCAGTCGTTTCATGGTGTCGCTGCGGCCCAGCTCGATACGAACATCATCGCTGGTGACCAGCTGCCATGAACGCCGGGCCGTCATCGACGCCACCTTCAGAGTAAACTTCCGGGCTTTCAGCACATCATCCATGCTGTGATAGCCCGCCAGGACCTCTTTTTCACTCCCTTCAGGTCCATACAGCATTGGCAACGTCTCTTTACCAATGTGGCTGGCAGGCACACTGAAGGAAACCCCATCAGCATCCACCATATGCACATCGTTCCAGCGCGCCACTGGCGTGTACTCCACCAGATGAATTTTCAGCTCGTCCGGCCACTGTTTACGCACGCTGACCTGCTTGATCCACGGCAGCCGCTCGATCTGCTGCTGCAGGATGTCGACATTCTGCGACATAAAGGTGCCCGGTGGGCCAAGCGACAGGATCGCCTGGCGGATATCATCGTGCGTGGTGTAGTGCGTCTGCCCCGTTACCACCAGTCTGGATAACGGCAACCGGGACGCATCATTCATCCACTTCAGCACCACCAGCCCGCCGGAAATCATAATCCCGATGACGATCAGCAGGAAAACAATACCGAACAGTCGGGCTCCGTTACTGCGCCCGGTGCGAGTACGCTCCTGCGGTTCACGGTTTCGAACTCTCATCGCCGCCTGTGACATATCAGTCGGCCAGCTCCAGAATATGGGCAACCAGCTGCGGGAAACGCATACCCGCCTGTTTCGCCGCCATCGGAACCAGACTGTGGCTGGTCATGCCCGGTGAGGTGTTGGCTTCCAGCAGCTGAAAGTTCCCCTCTCCGTCGGTCATCACATCAACCCGTCCCCAGCCACGGCATCCCAGCGCACGCCAGGCTGCCAGCACCAGCTGCTGCAATTCTGCTTCCCGTTCGGCACTTAAATCGGCCGGACAGAGATACTGAGTATCGTCAGAAATGTATTTAGCTTCATAGTCATAGAACTCACTGGCGCTCTTAATTTCAATGGCAGGCAGAATACGATCGCCCACAATCGCGACGGTATACTCCGCGCCGCTGAGAAACGCCTCGACCAGCACGTCATTGTC
Organism: Pantoea sp. EKM103V; assembly: GCF_011800365.1. Classification (NCBI taxonomy): domain Bacteria; kingdom Pseudomonadati; phylum Pseudomonadota; class Gammaproteobacteria; order Enterobacterales; family Erwiniaceae; genus Pantoea; species Pantoea sp. EKM103V. Next base: position 120,480 of record NZ_JAALFQ010000007.1, read on the forward strand.
GTGCTTAAACGCCAGTTCCAGTGCAGCAGGCAGCGCGCTCAGATCGTTGACCCGGCTGATACCCACGCTGGAGCCTTCACAGGCTGGCTTAACAAACAGTGGCAGGCCAAGCGCCGCAATCGCCGCGTCGCTCTCTGCATCCAGCCCGGCAGCAAACTGCTGACGCGTCAGCCAGACAAAGCGCCCTGAAGGTAAGCCGCGCCCCTGCCACAGCAGTTTGGTGCGCAGCTTGTCCATGGTGACGGCTGAGGCCATCACGCCGCTGCCCGTGTAGGGCAGTTGCAGAAACTCCAGCACCGCCTGCAGCGAGCCATCTTCGCCACCCCGGCCATGCAGAGCGATAAAGGCTTTGGTAAAGCCCTGCTCTTTCAGCGTGAGAACCGAAACATCACGGGTATCGATGCCATGTGCATCAATGCCCATTTCCCGTAATCCGGCTAACACAGCCTGACCCGAGTTGAGTGACACCTCACGCTCTGCCGAGGTACCGCCCATTAATACGGCAACTTTATCCGCCATGACGATCCTCCGCTTTCTGCTCCGGCTGGAGCTTCGCGTCAGCCAGCTTGCGGGCAACCTTACCGACGTTACCGGCCCCCTGCACCAGAATCAGATCGTTGCCTGACAGCAGCGGTGCCAGCATCTCCGGCAGCGCGTCATGTTCCGGCACCAGAATCGGATCCACTTTGCCCCGATTGCGAATCGCACGGCAGAGCGAACGGCTGTCTGCGCCCGGAATGGCCGTCTCACCGGCAGAGTAGACATCCAGCATCAGCAGGACATCGACATGTGACAGCACGTTGGCGAAATCATCGAAGAGATCGCGGGTTCGGCTGAAACGGTGCGGCTGAAATACCATGACCAGTTTTTTGTCCGGCCAGCCTGCGCGTGCCGCTTTGATCGTCGCCTCAACTTCAGTCGGATGATGACCATAGTCATCCACCAGCATTGCGCTGCCCGGCTGCCCGTTTACCGGTTCGGTCGGGAACTCACCCAGCAGATCAAAGCGACGGCCCGTGCCCTGGAAGCTTTCCAGCGCGGCCAGAATGGCGTTGTCTTCAATGCCCTCTTCACTGGCGACGGCAACCGCGGCGGCCGCATTCAGCGCGTTGTGGCGGCCCGGTGCGTTCAGCGTAATCTGCAGCGGCGCTTTATCCTGACGAATCAGGGTGAAATGTCCCTGCGCACCACTCTGCTCATAATTCTCAATGCGCAGGTCAGCGTCATCACTGAAACCGTAGGTGGTAATGTGCCGTCCTACACGTGGGATCAGATCGCGGATCACCGCATCATCCACGCACATCACTGCGCGACCGTAAAACGGCAGGTTGTGCAGGAAGTTAATAAAGGTCTGCTTCAGGTTCTCAAAATCGCCCTGATAGGTGTCCATGTGGTCCGCTTCGATGTTGGTCACAATCGCCACCATCGGCTGCAGATGCAGGAACGACGCGTCACTCTCATCCGCTTCGGCAATCAGATAGCGGCTGTTGCCCAGACGGGCATGGGTGCCTGCTGCTTTGACCAGTCCGCCGTTCACAAAGGTCGGATCCAGCCCGGCTTCCGCATAAATGCTTGAGACCATCGCCGTGGTGGTAGTTTTGCCATGGGTGCCCGCAACGGCGATGCCGTGACGGAATCGCATCAGCTCCGCCAGCATCTCCGCGCGACGGATGACCGGAATGCGCTGTTCACGCGCCGCCACCAGTTCAGGGTTATCCTGCGAAACCGCGCTGGAAACCACCACCACGCTGGCATCGTTCACGTTTTCAGGGCGATGGTTAAAATAGATGGTCGCACCCAGCGCTATCAGGTTCTGCGTCACCGGGTTAGGGGCCAGATCTGAACCGCTGATATGGTAGCCTTCATTTGCTAACACTTCGGCAATACCGCCCATGCCAGCACCACCGATGCCGACAAAGTGGATGTGCCGGACGCGACGCATCTCGGGCACGATAGAACGCAGTTTTGCCAATTGTTGTGTATTCATCGCTCTCAATTACCTGCTCTTTCAGTTTGTACCCGGCCCGGGTACAGGTCAGACACGCTGACCGGAATGATTACTTTGCGGCGCGAGCCACTTCCTGTGCGACCCGATCGGTCGCATCGGGGATCGCCACCTGACGGGCTTGCTCAGCCATCGTCAACAGGGTTGCGCGATCCCAGTGGCGTAGCAGATCCGCTACGGCCTCCGCAGTAAACTGTGGCTGCTCAAAAATTCTGGCGGCGCCCGCTTTTTCCAGCGGCAGCGCGTTCCAGTACTGCTGGCGATCCTTGTGCTGAAACGGCACGAAAATCGCCGGTAAACCGGCGGCAGCGACTTCACTCACGGTTAACGCCCCGGAGCGGCAGACCACCACATCGGCCCAGGCATAGGCCGCCGCCATATCATCGATAAACTCGGTGACCCTGTGCTGCGTCTGACCCGCCTGCTGATAGGCTTTCTCCGTTTCAGGCAGCGCCCCTTTACCGGTCTGATGCCACAGGGTGATCTCATCACCCACCAGCGCCGCAATCTGCGGCAGCGTCTGGTTCAGTATGCGTGCGCCCTGACTGCCGCCAATCACCAGCACCCGGATCGGGCCCGACCGGTCGGCCAGTCGTTGTGCCGGCAGAGGCAGCGCCAGCACATCCGTACGCACCGGATTGCCCACTACATCGGCAGCAGGAAAAGCCCCCGGAAACGCCTGCAGCACTTTGGTGGCGATTTTCGCCAGCCATTTGTTGGTCAGTCCGGCAATCCCGTTCTGCTCATGCAGTACCACCGGAATGCCGCAACTCCAGGCCGCCAGGCCACCGGGACCGGAAACGTAGCCGCCCATGCCCAGCACAACATCGGGCTGCCAGGCTTTCATAATGCGACGTGCCTGACGCCATGCATTGAAGATGCGCATGGGCGCCAGCAGCAGCGCTTTCAGGCCTTTACCACGCAGTCCGCTGATGCGGATAAAGTCGATCTCAATGCCGTGCTTCGGCACCAGATCGGCCTCCATGCGGTCGGCAGTGCCTAACCAGCGAACCTGCCAGCCCTGTTCCATCAGATGATGGGCGACAGCCAGACCGGGAAAAACATGTCCGCCGGTTCCGCCTGCCATCACCATCAATCGCTTACCGCTCATCGACCACCTCGGGTAAACGCCTGCGCTTTCGCCAGGCGCGTTTCATAATCTATGCGTAATAAAAAGACGATGGCGGTCGACATAATGATCAGACTCGAACCACCGTAACTGATCAGCGGCAAGGTCAGGCCTTTAGTCGGTAACATACCGGCTGCAGCCCCAACGTTAACCAGCGCCTGGAAGCTGAACCAGACGCCAATTGAACAGGCTAAAAAGCCGGAAAAACGCTGATCCAGCTCCAGCGCACGTCGGCCAATCGACATCGCACGAAAAGCGACGAAGAATACCATTAAAAGTGCCAATACCACACCGATGTAACCGAGTTCTTCCCCTATGATGGCGAAAATAAAGTCGGTGTGCGCCTCCGGCAGATATTCCAGCTTTTGCACGGAGTTACCGAGTCCCTGCCCCCAGAACTCACCGCGGCCAAAGGCCATCAGCGACTGGGTCAGCTGGTAGCCACTCCCAAACGGATCTTCCCAGGGATTCCAGAACGACGTCACGCGGCGCATACGGTAGGGTTCTGCAATGATAAGCAGGATCACCGCAAAGATACCGGAGCCGATAATCGCCATGAACTGCCACAGCTTGGCCCCCGCCAGGAAGAGCATCGCCAGCGTCGTAACAAACAGCACCACCACCGTTCCCAGGTCGGGCTGCGCCAGCAGTAACACCGCCAGCACGACCATGACGCCCATCGGTTTACAGAAGCCCCAGAAGTTATTACGCACCTCTTCCACTTTGCGCACCAGGTAACTGGCGAGATAGCAGAACAGGGAGAGCTTCGACAGCTCCGCAGGCTGGATACGCAGCGGACCCAGCGCAATCCAGCGCGATGCGCCGTTAACCGAGCTGCCGACCACCAGAACAATCAGCAGCATGACGATCGTGACCATCAGCATCACGTTGCTGTAGCGCTGCCAGAAATCCATCGGCACCCGCAGCGTGACCAGCGCCATGCCCAGCGCCAGCGCAATGTAGAAGGCGTCACGCTTGGCAAAGTAAAAGAGATCGTCATTCAGACGCTGACCGACCGGCATAGAGGCCGAGGTCACCATCACAAAACCAATCACTGCCAGACCGAGCGTCAGCCATAACAGCGTGCGGTCATAGAGCACCAGTGAAGTGTCATCACTTTCACGCGCTCCCATGACCCAATCTTTCAGGCGTCCTGAGAAATAGTGAGCCAGTCCGGCGCCAGGAATACGCATCAGCTCAGCTCCTTCGCCAGCTGCGCGAACTGATCGCCGCGCTGCTCAAAGTTACGGAACTGGTCAAGGCTGGCACAGGCGGGCGAGAGCAGAACCATATCGCCGGATTTAACCTGAGGCGCGATCTGCTCCATTGCCTGACGCATCGTCTCCGTGCGTACGGCGATCTCAGGACGCAGCGCCGCCAGCGCATCACCGTCGCGGCCAAAACAGTAGAGACGCACATTGTCACCCTGCAGCCAGGGGATCAGCGGCGTAAAGTCGGCTGATTTGCCATCGCCGCCCATCAGCAGCCATAACGTGCCGTTCACCTGCAGACCATTCAGTGCCGCTTCGGTGCTGCCAACATTGGTGGCTTTAGAGTCGTTAATCCAGCGCACGCCCTGATGCTCATGCACCAGCTGGAAGCGATGTGCCAGACCGTTAAAATGCGTTAAAGCGGCCAGGCTGGAGGCGCGTGGCAACCCTACGGCATCAGCCAGAGCCAGCGCCGCCAGTGCATTGGTGTAGTTGTGCTGGCCGGTCATTTTCATTTCAGCGGTGTTCAGCACCTTCTCACCCTTCACCCGCAGCCAGATACTGCCCTGCTGCTTGTTAAGGTGATAGTCACCGAAATCGATGCCAAAGCTGACACAACGGGTGTCCGCCCCGCGAACCGGCATCGTCAGGGCGTCATCGGCGTTAACGATGCAGGTCTGCGCGTTCTCGTAAACCCGCAGTTTGGCGGCACGATACTGCTGCATCCCCAGCGGATAGCGATCCATATGATCTTCGCTGACGTTCAGCACGGTTGCCGCCGCGGCTTTCAGGCTGTGCGTAGTCTCAAGCTGAAAACTGGAGAGCTCCAGCACGTAGAGCTGCGCCGGAGACTGCAGCAGGCTCAGTGCGGGCAGGCCGATGTTGCCGCCCACGCCCACCTGCCAGCCTGCGGCTTTGGCCATCTCGCCCACCAGCGTCGTCACCGTGCTTTTGCCGTTGGAACCGGTAATCGCCACGACAGGCGCCTGCGCCTCGCGGCAAAACAGCTCGATGTCGCCGACGATTTCGATGCCGGCATCTGCTGCTTCGCTGAGAAGCGGATGCGCCAGCGCGATGCCCGGACTGGCAACAATCAGATCGGAGGTCAGCAGCCAGTCGCCGTTAAGACCGCCCAGATGGCGTTCAACCTGCCCGGGCAATTTATCCAGCCCCGGCGGCGAGACACGGGTATCCATCACGCGAGGCGTTACGCCCTGCGCCAGAAAGAAATCAACACAGGAGAGCCCGGTCAGGCCCAGCCCGATGATGACGACTTTTCTACCCCGATAGTCAGCCATGATTAACGCACCTTCAGCGTGGCCAGGCCAATCAGCACCAGCATTAGCGAAATAATCCAGAAGCGCACAATCACGCGCGGTTCCGGCCAGCCTTTCAGTTCATAGTGGTGATGGATCGGCGCCATGCGGAAAATACGCTGACCGCGCAGCTTGAACGATCCCACCTGCAGGATCACCGACAGCGTCTCAACCACAAACACGCCGCCCATGATCACCAGTAAAAATTCCTGACGCAGTAACACCGCGATGGTTCCCAGCGCGCCGCCCAGTGCCAGCGAGCCCACGTCCCCCATAAAGACCTGTGCCGGGTAGGTGTTGAACCACAGAAAGCCCAGCCCTGCCCCGACGATAGCGGTGCAGACAATCACCAGTTCACCGGCATGACGCAGGTAAGGGATATGCAGATATTCTGCGAATTTCACATTACCCGTTGCCCAGGCAACCAGTGCGAAGCCGGCCGCTACAAAGACGGTCGGCATAATAGCCAGACCATCCAGGCCATCGGTCAGGTTGACCGCATTACCCGTTCCGACAATCACAAAGTAGGCCAGCAGCACATAAAAGAGGCCGAGCTGCGGCATGATGTCTTTGAAAAATGGCACCACCAGCTGGGTCGCCGGCGTATCTTTGCCTGCCGCATACAGCGCGAACGCCACGCCCAGCGAAATCACCGACATCCAGAAATATTTCCAGCGGGCAATCAGTCCCTTGGTGTCTTTACGTACGACTTTGCGGTAGTCGTCGACAAAGCCGATGATGCCAAAGCCGATTAATACCACCAGCACACACCAGACATACGGATTCGACGGATAGGCCCACATCAGCACCGAAATGGTGATGGAGGTCAGGATCATGATGCCGCCCATAGTCGGCGTGCCGCGCTTGCTGAAGTGAGACTCCGGGCCGTCGTTGCGGACAACCTGACCGATCTGTAACTTCTGCAGCCAGGCGATCAGGCGCGGTCCCATCCAGAGCGAGATAAATAACGCGGTCAGCAGGCTGACAATGGCGCGAAACGTCAGATAGGAAAAGACGTTAAAACCGGAATATAAAGCGACCAGATGCTCGGCCAGCCAAACTAACATGTTCCTTTCTCCTGTAAGCTCTGTACTACCTGCTCCATGGCGGCACTACGCGAACCTTTTATCAAGACAGTAATTTCTGAGTGTTCGGACAACAGCTGGCGTAAACGTTCAGTCAGCGCCGTCTTATCGCTGAAATGTTCGCCAGCTTTGCTGCTTTCGCTGATGAAATGGCTGAATCTGCCGGTCGTCAGCACGCGATCAATGCCTGCGTCACGTGCCGCCTCGCCGACTTCGCGGTGACACTGTTCGGTCTCGTCGCCCAGCTCGGCCATATCCCCCGCCACCAGCACCCGATAGCCCGGCATCTCGGACAGCACCTGAACCGCTGCGGTCATTGAACCGACGTTAGCGTTGTAGCTGTCATCCAGCAGCAGCTGCTGCGCAGAAAGGCGCACCGGGAACAGACGGCCAGGCACCGACTGCAGGCTTTTCAGCCCCTGCTGAACGGCGCTCAGCGGCGCGTCCACTGACAGGGCCAGCGCCGCAGCGGCCAGAGCATTAGCGATGTTATGGCGACCCGGCAGCGGCAGAACGATCTCCACTTCGCCATGCGGAGTCACCATGACAAAATGGGTGCCGTCCTGAGCAATGCGGATATCGCGGGCGGAGAAGTCGCACCCTGCCGCCTGCGGTGCAAAGCGCCACACGGTTTTATCCTGCAGATTCGCCTGCCACTTTGGCCAGTCATTGCTCTCGGCATTCAGAATCGCAATGCCGTGCGGCGGTAAGCCCTGAAAAATTTCGCCTTTGGCTTTGGCAACGCCTGCCAGTGAACCAAAGCCTTCCAGATGTGCTGCCGCCAGGTTGTTAACCAGCGCACTCTCCGGCCGAACCAGATCGGTGGTATAGGCGATCTCGCCCTGATGATTCGCGCCCAGCTCGATCACCGCATACTGATGTTCAGGTGTCAGGCGCAGCAGCGTCATCGGGACGCCATAGTCGTTATTGAGATTACCGGCGGTATAGAGCGTTTCACCACACTGACGCAAAATCGCCGCGGTCATCTCTTTCACCGAGGTTTTCCCGGAAGAGCCGGTCAGCGCCACGACGCGAGCGGTCGACTGCTGGCGAACCCAGGCCCCCAGTCTGCCAAAGGCGAGCCGGGTATCCTCAACGACCACCTGCGGTACAGCGACAGGTAAATGCTGACTGACCAGCAGCGCCTGTGCGCCATTCGCTATCGCATCGCCGACAAAGTCATGCGCATCAAAACGCTCACCCACCAGCGCGACAAACAGGCTGCCAGCCGTCACCTTGCGGGTATCTGTGGTGACCTCGTTCAGAGTGAGGTCGCTGCCGTAAAGCGTGCCGCCGGTAATCTGTGCCAGGGTCTGTAATGAAACCGGAATCATGCTGTGCCTCCCAGCAGAGCCGCGACCGTTGCGCGGTCGGAGTAATCAAGCCGGTGTGTACCGATGATCTGATAATCTTCGTGGCCCTTGCCCGCGACCAGCACGATGTCGTCAGGCTGCGCCTGCATAATGGTGTTAGTCACCGCCTGCGCACGACCGGAGACCACACGGGCGCGGCCCGGGTCCAGCAAACCGGTCAGAATATCGTTGACGATGGCCTGCGGATCTTCGCTGCGCGGGTTGTCATCGGTAATCACCACCACATCGGCAAACTGCTCGGCAATCGCCCCCATTAACGGGCGTTTCCCTTTATCACGATCGCCACCGCAGCCAAACAGGCACCACAGTTTTCCTGTGCAGTGCAGGCGTGCCGCTTCCAGCGCTTTTTCCAGCGCGTCTGGCGTGTGAGCGTAATCGACCACGACCGTGGGTTTACCTGCGGCACTGAACACTTCCATACGCCCGTTGACCGGCTGTAACCGGGGGGCGGCGTCGATCAGCGTCGCCAGCGGATAGTCGAGCGCCAGCAGGGTCGCCAGCGCCAGCATCAGATTGCTGACATTGAATGCGCCCATCAGCGGGCTGACAATGTCGCCATTGCCCCAGCTGGAGCTGAAACGGATATGGGCGCCGTTGTCGTGATACTCCACCGCGTCGGCTTTCAGCCAGCGGCCATGGCAACCCGGCTGGAGGTTATTCTCCATAGTGACCGCGACCGCATCCGGTAAGCGCGCGAGCCAGCGACGCCCCACTTCATCATCCGCGTTGAGGATCGCCTGACCGACCTGATGCTCAGAGAAGAGCAGCCATTTGGCGGACTCATAGCTCTCCATGTCACCGTGATAGTCGAGGTGGTCGCGGCTGAGATTAGTGAAGACCGCAGCGGCAAACGGCAGCGCCGCGACGCGATGCTGAACCAGCCCGTGTGAAGAAACTTCCATAGCGGTCAGAGTCGCCCCTTTTTCAGCCAGATCGTGCAGCAGATGCTGTACGTCTACCGCAGAGCCGGTGGTATTTTCGGCTGCGGCCAGCTGGCCTACAAGGCCGTTGCCGACCGTGCCCATGACCGCGCTGGTTTCACCCAGCAGCATTGCCCACTGCGCCAGTAACTGCGTGGTGGTGGTTTTGCCGTTGGTGCCGGTCACGCCGATCAGCTTCTGTTTTTCACCTGGCTGCTGGTAAAAGCGTCCGGCTAATGCCGAAAGACGCTGATGCAGCTGCGCCAGATAGATAACCGGCACGCCGTGCATCTCACGGATTTCACCGTCGGCGGCTTCGCCTTCGGCTTCCGCCACAACCGCAGCGACGCCCTGCGCAATCGCCTGCGGGATAAAGCGGCGTCCATCAACCTGATGGCCTGAAACAGCGACAAACAGATCGCCAGACGCCGCAAGGCGGCTGTCCAGGGTCATGTCACGCAGTGGGCGCGCCGGCGCGCCTGGCACCCAGGGGCCGAGTAAGTCGCGCAGGTTACGATCTGTCACTTGATTCCTCACTTCTGTTAGTCACCAGCTCGTTTCTGTCATTGGTCGGTAACGCATCCGGTTCGATGTTCATGGTGCGCAGTACGCCGCCCATGATGGCACCAAACACCGGAGCAGAAACCGCACCACCATAATATTTGCCGGCCTGGGGATCGTTGATCACCACCACCAGCGCGAACCGAGGATGACTGGCAGGTGCAACACCTGCGGTATAGGCGATGTATTTGTTGACGTAGCGACCATCCGGCCCGACTTTTTTCGCCGTACCGGTTTTTATCGCAATGCGATAGCCCTTGATGGCCGCTTTGACACCGCCGCCACCGGGCAGCGCCACGCTTTCCATCATATGCATCACGGTTTTCACCAGCGACTCATCGAAAACGCGCTCACCCGCGACGGGCGGGTCGACTTTGGTAATCGACAGCGGGCGATTAATGCCATAGCTGCCAATGGTTGCGTAGACTCGCGCTAACTGTAACGGCGTTACCATTAGCCCGTAGCCGAAAGAGAAGGTGGCCCTCTCTATGTCAGACCACCGTTGTTTTTTAGGGTATAAGCCACTGCTTTCCCCGACCAGCCCCAAATTGGTCGGTTTGCCCAGTCCAAAACGCGAGTAAGTTTCTACCAGCGCTGAGGAGGGCATCGCTAACGCCAGACGTGAAACCCCGACGTTACTCGACTTCTGCAGAACCCCTGTCAGGGTCAATTCGTTGTAGCGCGCCACATCTTTGATCTCATGACCATTGACGCGGTACGGCACGGTATTCAGAACGCTGTTCTCTCTGACCACGCCGCGTTGCAGCGCCGTCATCACCACCATCGGCTTCACGGTTGAGCCAGGCTCGAAAATGTCGGTAATGGCGCGGTTGCGCATCAGATCTTTGGAGGTATTACTGAGATTGTTCGGGTTGTAAGCCGGGCTGTTAGCCATCGCCAGCACTTCACCGGTGTTCACATCCACCAGCACCGCCGTGCCCGACTCCGCTTTGTTGAACGCCACGGCGTTATTCAGTTCGCGGTAAACCAGCGCCTGCAGACGTTCATCAATGCTCAGGGTCAGGTTGTGGGCCGCCCGGCTGTCGACGGAAGAGATATCTTCGATGACCCGACCGTAACGGTCTTTACGCACCGTTCGTTCGCCCGGCGCACCGGTCAGCCACTTATCAAAGCTCTTCTCGATGCCTTCAATGCCCTGTCCGTCGATATTGGTAAAACCAATCAGATGGGAGGTGACCTGCCCGGCAGGATAGTAGCGGCGTGACTCTTCGCGCAGATGAATACCGGGAAGTTTGAGTTTTTTAACGTACTCGCCGATAGCCGGATTGACCTGGCGCGCCAGATAGACGAAGCGGCCTTTAGGGTTGGCGTTAACACGCGCCGCCAGCTGATCCAGCGGAATCGAAAGCGCATCGGAGAGCGCCTTCCAGCGGCTGTCCAGTGTGACGCCGCCGCCGGCGTGGAGCTCTTTGGGATCGGCCCAGATGGCATTTACCGGGACACTGACGGCGAGCGGGCGTCCGGCTCGATCGCTGATCATCCCGCGCGATGTCGGCACCGCCTGCACGCGCAGCGAGCGAAGATCGCCCTCTTTGACCAGCTTGCCTGGATTGATCACCTGCAGCCAGGCAACGCGTGACAGCAGTCCACCCAGCGCCAGCAAAATACAGCCGCACAGCAACGCAAAACGCCAGCTTACAAAGCTGGCCTTATCTTCCGGTTTCTTTAACTTCAGCGTTCTGCCTGTACCGCTCATTCGCTATCTGAGGTCCTTATTTCTGCACCACGATATTTTCTTGTGAAGGATCAACGTGCTGCAGCTGCAGCTTCTCGGTGGCGATGCGTTCGACACGGCTGTGATCGCCCAGCGCATTCTCTTCCAGAATCAGGTTGCGCCATTCGATATCCAGCGCGTCGCGCTCCAGTACCAGCTGTTCACGCTGTGCGGTTAACAGTCGGGTTTTATGGGTGGTGGTGACCACCAGCACGGCAGAAACCACCACAGCGATCAGCAACAGCACCGGGATCTTGCCCTTTCGCAGCAGATCCCCGCCGATGACGGCGGGCAGACTGTGACGCTCATTACCGATCATGCGTCGGTTTTCTCCGCAATACGTAATACCGAACTGCGCGCGCGCGGGTTCTCAGAAACTTCGGCATCGCCCGGCGACATTTTGCCGAGTAATTTCAGTTCACGACCGCCCAGGGCACGCAGCTGATGTTCCGTCATTGGCAGCCCGGCTGGGACCTGCGGCCCGCGACTCTGATCGCGCATAAAGCGTTTCACCAGCCGATCTTCCAGCGAGTGGAAGCTGATCACCGAAAGGCGCCCTTGTGGTGCCAGCACCTCAACTGCCCCTTTCAGCGCAATATCGATCTCTTCCAGTTCACTGTTAATCCAGATACGGATCGCCTGGAAACTGCGCGTCGCCGGATGCTTGAACTTATCTTTAACCGGCGTGGCAACGGCGATCACCTCAGCCAGCTCCCGTGTCCGGGTCATCGGCGCTTCGCGATTGCGCTCAACAATGGCGCGGGCGATACGTTTGGCGAACCGCTCTTCACCGTAGGTTTTCAGAACGAAAGCGATGTCTGCCTCTTCCGCCTGCAGCAACCACTCGGCGGCGGAGTGACCGCGCGAAGGATCCATACGCATATCCAGCGGTCCGTCACGCATAAACGAGAAGCCGCGCTCTGCGTCATCCAGCTGCGGTGAGGAAACCCCCAGATCCAGCAGGATGCCGTCAATTTTTCCGACCAAATCCCGCTCAGAGACATACTCTGCCAGGGCGGAAAAAGGGCCATGAATAATAGAGAAGCGGGGATCTGTAATCTCAGCGGCAGCGGCGATAGCTTGAGGGTCGCGATCGATGGCGATCAGTTGTCCCTTCTCTCCCAGTTGCGAAAGAATCAGACGTGAATGACCACCACGACCAAACGTGCCGTCGATGTAGATACCGTCTTCCCTGATATTGAGGCCGTTAACCGCCTCATCCAACAGCACGGTGGTATGTTTGAAATTTTCCTGCATAGCTATAGCGACAAGTCCTGCAACCGCTCAGATAAAGGCTCCTGAGCTGACTGTTCTGCGTCAATATCGTCCCTGACCTGTTGATACCAGGTCTGTTCATCCCACAGCTCAAACTTGTTGAACTGTCCGACCAGCATCACTTCTTTGGTTAATTTTGCGTGCTGCCGAAGCGTATTCGCCAGCAGCAGGCGTCCTGCATTATCCATCTGACATTCACTGGCATGTCCCAGCAACAGACGCTGCACACGGCGCTCAAGTGGATTCATACTGGATAAGCGGGCGAGCTTTTTTTCAATGATTTCCCATTCGGGCAGGGTATAAAGCAACAGGCATGGCTGGTGGAGGTCGATGGTACAGACCATCTGCCCCTGAGATTCCCCGATCAGCAAATCGCGATATCGCGTGGGTACGGCAAGCCGCCCTTTACTGTCGAGATTGACTAACGTTGCTCCGCGGAACATGCCAGTCTCTCCCCCTGGTCACCCGTTTGCACCACTTTATCCCACTTTTTACCACGAAACGAGTTTAAGGATTCGATGAAATCCTTGTCAAGCCGGAGCGGCAGTTGAATATCACTATTTACAGAGCGCCGAATTAATGGCTGCCGACGCCCTGATCGAATAAAAAGAGAAAGAAAAAATTAAACCAATGAATACCTGAATAAAAAAAGCGGGCGCGGAAAAAACGATTAAAAATGAAACAGCGTCACACGCTGAATATTTCTCGTGGTTTCTGAGACAGCGGCGGCATTTTAGGGGATTTCCGAAAGAAAGCCCAGCGGCTCAGGCCGGACAGGAAAGCGGCATTTGTTGAAGTTGTAAGCAGATAATAAAAATAACCCTTTCTGCTTTGTTAGAATTGATGAGCAGAATTTACGCTTTTTTACGTCGACCTGTTTATTTAATCAGTAATTCGGAAAAAATAAACGTGGCGGGCAGCGTAATACTGCCCTTCCCTCATTTAACTCTTCGGCTTAATTGTCCGCGACGATATAAATTACGGCGGATACGGGTTAAACCGGGTTTAGGTTTTCTTGGCTCATCCAGCGAGGCTAAAACTAATTCCAGTACCCGTTCGGCGACGTCACGATGGCGCTGTCCTACGGCCAGCACCGGGCACTCAAGAAAGTCCAGTAATTCGTGGTCGCCAAAGGTGGCAATCGCCAGCTCGGTAGGCAGCCGGCCGTCTCGTTTCAGCGTGACATCCATGACGCCCTGCAGCAGCCCGAAAGAGGTGGTAAAAAGCGCCTCCGGCATCGGATGCTCTTCAAGATAACGCTCAAACAGTGCGGCGGCAGCGGTGCGTTCGAAGCTGTTGCAGTAGATGTAATCTATCGGCCGCGGGTCATCTTTCCACGCATCACGGAATCCCATCTCACGCAGAAAGCTCACTGACAGCTCAGGCAGGGCGCCGAGGAACAGCACGTTTTTGACCTCAAGCTGACGCAGTTCAGCCGCCAGCGTATGGGCATCGTCCTGGTCGGCACCCACGACGCTGGTGAAATGTTCACGATCCAGCGCACGGTCTAACGCAATGATCGGCAGCGGATCGTTGACCCAGCGCTGATAAAAGGGATGCTCAGGCGGTAACGAGGTGGAGACGATGATTGCGTCGACCTGACGCTGTAGCAGATGCTCAATACAACGCATCTCGTTATCAGGCTGATCTTCTGAGCAGGCGATCAGCAGCTGATAGCCTCGCTGACGCGCCTGACGTTCAAGATAGTTTGCAATACGGGTGTAACTGGTATTCTCCAGATCGGGAATCACCAGCCCAATAGAGCGCGTTCGCCCGGCGCGCAGCCCGGCGGCCACCGCATTGGGGTGATAATTATGTTCACGCACGACCGCCATCACTTTCTCAACGGTTTTGTCGCTGACACGATACTGCCGCGCTTTACCATTGATCACATAACTGGCCGTGGTGCGCGACACGCCTGCCAAACGCGCAATTTCATCCAGCTTCACGATAACCCCACCATCAAATCCGCTTTTACGGCAGAAATAGCCGCAGTTAAGCTATGGATAACTCATGGCTATCATCTAACAGCAGAAAAGTGCGCGGAGCAACCGCTTTTCTGAATGTAACCAGCCTGGCGCATAAAAAATAAAAAAACCCGGCATTTCGCCGGGTTAGGTGAGGTTCGATGGTGACGCAGCGTGATTAACGCATGATGCGATCGCCGCGTGATACGCCCACAATACCGGAGCGGGCCACTTCAACGATTTCGGCAACTTCACGCACGGAATGGAGAAACGCGTCCAGTTTGTCACTGGTGCCTGCCAGCTGAACCGTGTACAGCGTAGGCGTTACATCAATGATTTGACCACGGAAGATCTCAGCGTTGCGCTTCACCTCTTCACGGCCATAGCCACTCGCCTGGATCTTCACCAGCATGATCTCACGCTCAACGTAGGCACCCTGCCCCAGTTCGGTCACGCGCAGCACATCCACCAGCTTGTGCAGCTGCTTTTCGATCTGCTCCAGCACCTTCTGGTCGCCTACCGTCTGAATGGTCATCCGCGACAGGGTGGGATCATCGGTAGGCGCAACGGTCAGGCTTTCGATGTTGTAGCCGCGCTGCGAAAAGAGACCGACGACACGGGATAATGCGCCAGATTCGTTTTCCAGCAGAACTGATAAAATGCGACGCATAATTATGTCCTCTCCGTTTTGCTTAACCACATCTCATCCATGCTGCCACCGCGAATCTGCATCGGGTAAACATGCTCGCTACCGTCCACGGCGACATCCACAAACACCAGACGCCCCTGTGCCAGTTTCTCCAGCGCCAGCGTCAGCTTCTCTTCCAGCTCAGCCGGATGCTCAATGGCAATCCCGACGTGGCCGTAGGCCTCAGCCAGACGCACGAAGTCAGGCAGTGATTCCATATAGGACTGCGAGTGGCGGCCGGAGTAGATCATATCCTGCCACTGTTTCACCATGCCCAGAACCCGGTTATTCAGGCTCAGTACCAGCACCGGCAGATTGTACTGCAGTGCGGTAGAGAGCTCCTGAATGTTCATCTGGATACTGCCATCGCCCGTCACGCAGATAACGGTTTCGTCCGGCAGCGCCATCTTGACACCCAGCGCAGCGGGCAGGCCAAAGCCCATTGTGCCCAGCCCCCCGGAGTTGATCCAGCGACGCGGTTTATCGAACGGATAATAGAGCGCAGCAAACATCTGATGCTGGCCCACATCGGACGTGACGTAGGCGTCGCCGTGGGTCAGACGGCTGATGGTTTCAATGACGGCCTGCGGCTTGATCTTGTCGCTGGTCCGATCGAACTCCAGGCACTGACGACTGCGCCAGCCCTCAATCGCGCTCCACCACGCCTGCAGACTCTCAGAGCGCGGCTCACTGTCGTTTTGCGCCAGCAGCTCCAGCATCTGCTGCAGTACCTGCTTCGCATCACCCACGATCGGGATATCCGCCGCCACCGTTTTGGAGATTGAGGTCGGGTCGATATCAATGTGCATGATGGTGGCGTTGGGGCAATACTTCGCCAGATTATTGGTGGTGCGGTCGTCAAAGCGAACGCCGATACCAAAAATCAGATCGGTGTTGTGCATCGTCATGTTGGCTTCATAGGTGCCGTGCATGCCAAGCATCCCGACGCACTGACGATGCGTCCCAGGAAACGCGCCCAGCCCCATCAGAGACGTGGTGACCGGAATGTTCAGGCTTTCGGCCAGCTGTAACAGTTCCGCTTCACAGCCCGCGGTGATGGCTCCGCCACCGGCATAAATCACCGGCTGTTTTGCGCCCAGCAGTGTCGTCAGCGCACGCTTAATCTGACCTTTATGGCCCTGGATGGTCGGATTGTAGGAGCGCATGCTGACAGCGTCCGGCCAGTGATAAGGGAGCTTATTGGCCGGGTTGAGAATATCTTTCGGCAGATCGATAACCACCGGTCCCGGACGTCCGCTGGCGGCGAGCCAGAACGCCTTTTTCAGCACGGTGGGGATCTCTTCGGTGCTTTTCACCAGAAAACTGTGCTTCACCACCGGCCGTGAAATGCCGACCATGTCGCACTCCTGAAAGGCATCATAGCCAATCAGTGAGGTAGGCACCTGGCCCGACAGAATCACCAGCGGAATAGAGTCCATATAGGCGGTGGCGATCCCGGTGATCGCATTGGTCGCGCCGGGGCCGGAAGTGACCAGCACGACCCCGACTTCACCCGTGGCGCGTGCGAGGCCGTCAGCCATATGCACCGCAGCCTGCTCATGGCGTACCAGAATGTGATCGATACCCCCGACGGTTTGCAGCGCATCATAGATATCTAATACCGCGCCACCCGGATAACCGAATACCTGCTTAACGCCCTGATCGATTAACGAACGGACGACCATTTCGGCTCCTGACAACATCTCCATCTTCTGCCTCCAGGCTTCAGGACCGGGCGCCATGAATAGGGCCGTTTGCACGTATCGCGTCACGCCGGTGCCTGCTCTGCCAATCAAAATCTTATGTTTATGCACGACAGCGGAAACCTGTGCCGCTGTCCGGTTACAGAGAAATCTGTCGAGTTCATTGTTCTGAGAGTAGGTCGATTACCATAACCGCACTTCAGCGGGCAGGCAAACCGCAAAGCCGTGTAAATTAAATGGCAGGGACGTAAAGGCTCTGCCCGATAAGAATTGGCTGCGCGGATTAAACTAATTACGCCGCAGAACCGCAGAGGAAAATGCTGACTAAGAAATTATTTTTAGCGTGATCTAAGAAATAACGAAAACTTATTGTGACCTGCCCCAGCCCACAATCGCCACACCTTTTTATTTTCCGGGTTAATTAACCAGAAAATCGCTAAAGCGCATACGATTATGCTAAGCAGGCGGACATAAATTCTGCGTCACGCCTGAGAGGCGCAAAAATAAAAACATTAAATTTCAGATAGATAAAAGAATCCTTACGCTACAACAGCGTGCTTATCCTGCCTGACCGGCGCGGCACTCACTTCTGCGCTATTCATTACGCTGTCAGGCCGTAAAATAACAGACGATCTTCCTTTTACTCGCTGGAGAATAACCCTGCACAGAAGGTTGACATCCCTGAGTGATTGCAGTACCAATATAGGCAGCACAACAATTTATAAGGTTTGAATCCATGTTTCGTTTTGCTCGCCTTCTCGGTCTACTACTAAACGCATACAGCTTGCGCGGTAGACTTGTGGGCGGAATCAAACACTGATTCAAACCTGCTGAAAGTTAAAAACCCGCGCCTGTCGCGGGTTTTTTTATGCTCGTTGCCAGGCCAGAAAATGCATAAGGATGAATACGATGAGTCAGCAAGTCATTATTTTCGATACCACTCTGCGCGACGGTGAGCAGGCATTACAGGCCAGCCTGAGTGTGAAAGAAAAATTGCAGATTGCATTAGCGCTGGAGCGTATGGGCGTGGATGTCATGGAAGTGGGTTTCCCGGTCTCCTCACCTGGCGATTTTGAATCCGTACAGACCATCGCGCGCACCATTAAAAACAGTCGGGTCTGCGGTCTGGCCCGCTGTGTGGAGAAGGATATTGATGCGGCGTACGAATCACTGCGCGTTGCCGAAGCCTTCCGTATTCATACCTTCATTGCCACCTCACCGATGCATATCGCCACCAAACTGCGCAGCACGCTGCCCGAGGTGATTGAGCGCGCGGTTCACATGGTGAAACGTGCCCGCAACTACACCAATGACGTTGAATTCTCCTGTGAAGATGGCGGCCGTACCCCGATTGATGACCTGTGCCGGATGGTTGAAGCCGCAATTAATGCCGGTGCAAACACCATCAATATCCCGGACACCGTGGGTTATACCCTGCCAGGCGAATATGCTCACATCATCAGCCAGTTGATCAACCGCGTGCCTAACATCGACAAAGCGATTCTCTCTGTCCATACGCACGATGACCTGGGTATGGCGACCGGTAACGCCCTGGCGGCTGTCCAGGCGGGTGCACGTCAGGTTGAAGGCACGCTGAATGGTCTGGGTGAACGTGCCGGTAACTGTGCGCTGGAAGAGGTGATCATGGCGATCAAAACCCGCCAGCAGATCATGAATGTGCACACCAACATCAATCATCAGGAGATCTACCGCACCAGCCAGATGGTGAGCCAGATCTGCAATATGCCTATCCCGGCGAACAAGGCGGTGGTCGGCTCCAACGCCTTCGCCCACTCCTCCGGTATTCATCAGGATGGCGTGCTGAAGAATCGCGAAAACTATGAAATCCTGACGCCGGAGTCGATCGGCTTACACAAGATTCAGCTGAACCTGACCTCACGTTCTGGCCGCGCGGCGGTAAAACAT
The DNA here is from genome assembly GCF_011800365.1 of Pantoea sp. EKM103V. NCBI lineage: Bacteria > Pseudomonadati > Pseudomonadota > Gammaproteobacteria > Enterobacterales > Erwiniaceae > Pantoea > Pantoea sp. EKM103V. The sequence goes on from NZ_JAALFQ010000007.1 coordinate 139,374, forward strand.
CGTATGGAAGAGATGGGCTATGCAGAGCAGGATTACAATCTGGATGCCCTGTATGACGCCTTCCTGAAACTGGCTGACAAAAAAGGTCAGGTGTTCGACTACGACCTGGAAGCGCTGGCCTTCATCAATAAACAGAATGAAGAGCCGGAGCATTTTCAGCTGCATGAATTTAACGTTCAGACCGGTTCCGGCATCACCGCTACCGCCTCTGTCAAGCTGGGCTGCGGCGATGATGCCAAAGCGGATGCGGCCACCGGCAACGGCCCGGTTGACGCGGTCTATCAGGCCATTAACCGTATTACTCAGTTCGACGCGGAGCTGGTTAACTACAAACTGACCGCCAAAGGCCACGGCGAAAACGCGCTGGGTCAGGTCGACATTGTGGTGAGCTACAACGGCCGTAAGTTCCACGGCGTCGGTCTGGCGACCGATATCGTGGAATCGTCTGCCAAAGCGATGGTGAATGCGCTGAACAATATCTGGCGTGCCCGCCAGGTTGAACAGGAATTGCAACGCAAATTTAAAGATCAGAAGGAAACCGTATAACTATGTCCAGCTCTTCTCATATCGCAGTTTTACCCGGTGACGGCATTGGCCCGGAAGTGATGGCACAGGCAATGAAAGTGCTGGATGCCATTCGTCAGCGCTTTGATATGCAGATTACCACTCAGGAATATGCGGTCGGCGGCATCGCTATCGATCAGCACGGCGAACCCCTGCCTCCTGCGACCGTAGCGGGCTGCGAGCAGGCAGATGCGATCCTGTTTGGTTCGGTTGGCGGACCGAAGTGGGAACATTTGCCACCGGCTTCGCAGCCGGAACGCGGTGCTCTGCTGCCCCTGCGCAAACACTTCAGACTGTTCAGTAACCTGCGCCCGGCGGCACTCTACAGCGGTCTGGAAGCTTTCTGCCCGCTGCGCGCCGACATCGCGGCGAAAGGCTTCGATATCCTGTGCGTGCGTGAACTGACCGGCGGCATCTATTTTGGTCAGCCTAAAGGACGCGAAGGCAGCGGCCCGGAAGAGCGGGCATTCGATACGGAGGTTTACCACCGCTTCGAGATCGAGCGCATCGCCCGTATCGCGTTTGAGTCTGCGCGTAAACGCCGCAATAAAGTGACCTCAGTAGATAAAGCCAACGTCCTGCAGACCTCAGTCATGTGGCGTGAAATCGTTAACGAGGTCGCTAAAGAGTATCCGGACGTACAGCTGAGCCACATCTATATCGACAATGCCACCATGCAGTTGATCAAAGATCCGTCACAGTTTGACGTGCTGCTCTGCTCCAACCTGTTCGGCGACATTCTCTCTGATGAGTGCGCCATGATCACCGGTTCGATGGGGATGCTGCCTTCCGCCAGCCTGAATGAAGCGGGCTTTGGCCTGTTTGAACCGGCAGGCGGCTCCGCACCGGATATCGCCGGACAGAATATTGCTAACCCGGTCGCGCAGATCCTGTCGCTGTCCCTGCTGTTACGCTACAGCCTGAATGCCGATGAGGCTGCCGACAGTATCGAACGCGCCATCAGTCGTGCGCTGGAACAGGGCTACCGCACTAAAGATTTAGCCGGTGATGGCCCAGCGGTCAGCACAGATGAGATGGGCAGCATCATTGCCCGCTTTATCGCCGAGGAAAAATAAAAAAATGAAAACCTTATACCAGAAGTTATTTGATGCACATGTCGTCCACGAAGCGCCGAACGAAACGCCATTACTCTATATCGATCGCCACCTGATCCATGAAGTCACCTCGCCACAGGCTTTTGATGGTCTGCGCGCGCATGGACGCAAGGTGCGTCAGCCGGGCAAAACCTTTGCCACCATGGACCACAACGTCTCTACTCAGACCAAAGACATCAATGCGTCGGGCGAGATGGCGCGGATTCAGATGCAGGAGCTGATGAAGAACTGCGCTGAATTTGGCGTACAGCTCTATGACCTGAACCACCCGTATCAGGGAATTGTGCACGTTATCGGCCCTGAGCAGGGCATGACGCTGCCAGGCATGACCATCGTGTGCGGTGACTCGCACACGGCGACGCACGGAGCCTTCGGCTCACTGGCCTTTGGTATCGGCACCTCCGAAGTAGAGCATGTGTTTGCCACCCAGACCCTGAAGCAGGGCCGGGCGAAAACCATGAAAATTGAGGTGCTGGGCCAGGCTTCAACCGGTATTACGGCAAAAGATATTGTCCTGGCGATCATCGGCAAAACCGGCAGCGCAGGCGGAACCGGCTATGTGGTTGAGTTCTGCGGTCCGGCCATTCAGGCGCTGAGCATGGAAGGTCGTATGACGCTGTGCAACATGGCGATTGAAATGGGCGCGAAAGCGGGCCTGGTGGCACCGGACGAGACCACCTTCAGCTACCTGAAAGGCCGCCAGTTCTCCCCACAGGGTGAGAAGTGGGAGCAGGCTGTAGAGTACTGGCGCACGCTGAAGTCAGATGAAGGCGCGACCTATGATGCGGTGGTCACGCTGCATGCAGAAGAGATTGCGCCACAGGTCACCTGGGGCACCAACCCCGGTCAGGTGATCGCCGTTGATCAGGTGATCCCGAACCCGGCCTCATTCGCCGATCCGGTGGAGCGCGCCTCAGCGGAAAAAGCGCTGGCGTATATGAATCTGCAGCCAGGCATCCGACTGACCGATGTCGCGATTGATAAAGTCTTTATCGGCTCCTGCACCAACTCGCGCATTGAGGATCTGCGTGCCGCCGCCGCTATCGCCAAAGGCCGCAAAGTTGCGCCGGGTGTGGTTGCAATGGTAGTGCCCGGTTCCGGTCCTGTAAAAGCACAGGCGGAAGCGGAAGGTCTGGATAAAATCTTCCTGGAAGCGGGCTTTGAGTGGCGTCTGCCAGGCTGCTCCATGTGTCTGGCGATGAACAATGACCGCCTCAACCCCGGCGAGCGTTGCGCGTCAACCAGCAACCGTAATTTTGAAGGTCGTCAGGGCCGCGGTGGACGAACCCATCTGGTCAGCCCGGCGATGGCCGCAGCGGCAGCCGTCACCGGCCACTTTGCCGACATCCGTGAACTGACGACAGGAGCATAAGTCATGGCGAATAAATTTACTCAGCACACCGGCATCGTCGCGCCGCTGGACGCCGCAAACGTCGATACCGACGCGATCATCCCTAAGCAGTTTTTGCAGAAGGTGACCCGCACCGGTTTTGGTCAGCACCTGTTCCATGACTGGCGTTTTGAAGATGACGCCGGCACGGTCCCTACCCCCGGCTTTGTGCTGAACAAGCCAGAGTTTAAAGGCACCAGCATTCTGCTGGCGCGCGAGAACTTTGGCTGTGGCTCCTCTCGTGAACACGCTCCGTGGGCGCTGACCGATTTCGGTTTTCACGTGGTGATTGCGCCAAGCTTCGCCGATATCTTCTACGGCAACAGCTTCAACAATCAGCTGCTGCCGGTGAAGTTAAGCGAAGAGGAAGTGGATGAGCTGTTCCGGCTGGTTGCGGCTCAGCCAGGCATCAGCTTTACGGTCGATCTGGAAGCGCAGACGGTGACCGCAGGCGATAAAGTCTACCCGTTCGAACTCGACAGCTTCCGTCGCCACTGCATGATCAACGGCCTCGACAGCATCGGTCTGACCCTGCAGCATGAAGCGTCAATTTCGCAGTATGAGCAGAATCAGCCCGCCTTCCTGCGCTGATTGCGTTAAGACAGGGCTAATCTGACAGCAACAATTTAGCTTAACGCGCAGGGAACACGGTCAGAGGAGGAAAGCGTCCCGCGCCAGGGACAAAAACGTCGGGAGCGTTTTTGAACAACGCAATGCGTTGGCCCGTTTACGGGCGCACCTCATGGATGAGGTGCGTAATCGCGCGGGCCGAGCGGCCAGGGATTGGCTTAAGCGCCTTTCCGATCTGACCGTGTTCCCTGAGCAGGCTCGCTATCACAGCGACCGGTCCAGATTCCTCAATAGTTAAAAAAAGGGCGACATCCTGTCGCCCTTCTTCTTTATACGTCGCGCACCCGTGCCGACATCACCAGCGCCACAATCGCCAGCGCGAATGCCAGCCAGTAGACCGCCTCATGTCCCAGCCGCTCGCTCAGCGTACCCTGAATCACCCCGGCCAGAATCATGCCGGTTGAGATAGAGTTGGTGAACAGGGTGGTTGCGGCGCCAGGCCGTCCCGGCATCAGATCCTGGAACCACAACATCCCAATCCCGGCAATAATCCCGACAAACACCGCATTAAACAGCTGCAATACCATCAGTGACGTGCGGGAGTTAAACAGCACCAGCCCCAGGTAAAACAGCACCCCGGCGGCCACCGCCACCAGCATTAACCGGCGCTTGCCCATGCGGCGGGCGTAATGCCCGGCCAGCAGCATCACCGGGATCTCCAGCCCGGCGGCCGTGCCCATCAGCAGACCCGCCAGCTTTTCCGGCAGGCCAAGCGTCGTACTGATATAGAGCGGCATATCAATGATATACATGGTATTGCAGGTCCACATCACCACCGAGGCGATAAACAGCAGGCGCACATCCCGGTCGCGCCAGCCGTTTAGCGGCAGACCGCCGCTTTGCAGCAGCGGCTGCGCACGGGGCACTGACGGCAGGGTAAACCAGACCAGCAGGATACAGATCAGAAACAGCGCGGCGGCCACCATAAACAGCGTGACAAAACCATAGTTCAGCGCCAGCGCAAATGAGAGCGGTGGCCCGATGACCCACGCCAGCGACAGCTGCGCGCGCATCACCGAACTGAACATGACCGCTTCACGCGCCGACTGATCGGCATATTCCCGGGCCAGCGCAAAGAGCTGAGGCATTGAGACGCTGGCGAGCGCCGACAGCAGCACACCCAGCGTAATCAGCGTCAGGTAGTGGCGGCTGAAGGCAAACAGCAGCGCATTAACCAGCGCCATCAGGCAGCAGAACAGGATGATATTACGGCGGTCCCCCACGCTGTCCGAACGCTTCGCCACCAGCATGCTCACCAGAATACCGGCCACTGCATTGATGGTAAAAAACAGTCCGACCCAGAAAGGGCGGGCCTGCACTTCGCGCGTCAGAAACAGGCTCAGCGTCGGTGCCTGCAATGCGCCCGCCACGCCCAGCATGAACGAGGCGACCATAAAAGCGAGGTAAACCGGATTGATGCGGCGCTGCCGCGTTAACAGCGATTTCATAGCGAAATCCCTTAGAGGCTAAACAGAGAGGAAAAAAAGAAGGGTAGACCATACCGCGCACGATGAAAAAAGCCAGCAGAGATCCTCTGCTGGCGGTGTAAATGCACCCTACTCAGAAAAGCACTCCGCTGAACAGCGAAGTCAGGGTTGAACGCCATTCCAGACTGAATGCCTCCCGCTCTTCCCATAGCGCAAAGTTTGCTCTTAAAATGAGGCAGAAAAAACAGAGCGCTTTTCAGCGGGAGTTCCTCTTTTATGTCCTCGTCACGTCTGAAGCAGCAATTCATTCGCCTGTGGCAGAGCTGCCAGGGCCAGTCGCAGGCCATTACCCTCAGCGAACTGGCTGACCTGCTGCACTGCTCGCGCCGCCACATGCGCAATCTGCTCAACCGGATGCAGGCGGCAGGCTGGCTGGTCTGGCAGGCAGAAGCGGGACGCGGCAGGCGGTCACATCTGACGTTCTGCTATACCGGGCTGGCTTTACAGCAGCAGCGTGCCGAAGATCTGCTGGAGCAGGATCGCATCGATCAGCTGGTCCAGCTGGTGGGCGATAAGGATCAGGTGCGGCAGATGATCAGTGCGCATCTCGGCCGCAGTTTCCGGCAGGGTAAGCATATCCTGCGGGTGCTCTACTATCGTCCCCTGCTCAATCTGCTGCCTGGCTCGCCGCTGCGGCGCTCTGAAACGCACATCGCCCGGCAGATTTTTAATGGCCTGACGCGGATAAATGAGGAAAACGGGGAAATCGAGCCCGATATCGCGCATCACTGGCAGCAGACCTCTCCGCTGCACTGGCGCTTCTTTCTGCGTCCGGCTATTCGTTTCCATCACGGTAGGGAGCTGGAGATGGCGGATGTCATCGCCACCCTGGAGCGTCAGCGCCCTCATCCGCTCTTTTCCCACATTGCGGAGATCTCCTCACCCGCCCCCTGGACGCTGGATGTGCATCTGAGCCAGCCCGACGACGGCCTGCCCTGGCTGCTGGGCAGCGTCAGCGCGATGATCCTGCCGCGCGAGTGGCCGACGATTCAGGATTTTGCCCGCCAGCCAGTCGGCACCGGCCCCTACCGGGTGATCCGCAATCATGAGAGCCAGCTGAAGATTGAAGCCTTTGATGATTACTTTGGCTTTCGCGCCCTGATCGACGATGTCTCTATCTGGGTGCTGCCCGACATCAGCGATGAGCTGGTCTATGCCGGTGTGCGCCTGCAGGGGGACGCTGCGGATGAGATTCAGGAGGAGAGCCGCCTTGAGGAGGGCTGCTACTATCTGCTGTTTGACCAGCGTTCAGAGCAGGGTCGCAGCGAGGCAGTCAGGCGCTGGGTCAGTTATCTCTTCAACCCTATCGCCCTGCTCAACCACGCGGGCGTCGGCTATCAGCGATACTGGTTTCCGGCTTATGGCCTGCTGCCGCGCTGGCACCACCGCCGGAACCTGACCCCGGTCGAAAAGCCGCCCGGCCTGACCCATCTGACGCTGACCTGGTACAGTCAGCACGTGGAGCATGAGGGCATCGCCAATGCGCTGCGTCCCCTGCTGGCCCAACAGGGCGTCACGCTGGAAACCCGTGAGATCAGTTATGAAAGCTGGTATCAGGGCGACGCGGAGAGTGATATCTGGCTCGGCAGCGTCAACTTTACCCTGCCGCTGAACTGGTCGCTGTTCGCCCAGCTGTATGAGATCCCGCTGCTGCATCACTGCCTGCCGATTGACTGGCACAGTGACGCAGCCCGCTGGCGTGAGAAAACGCTGCCGCTGGCCGAGTGGAGCAAACAGCTGGTTGAAGAGGCGGGCCTGCATCCGCTGTTTCATCACTGGCTATTGCTGGAGGGCCAGCGCAGCATGCGTGGCGTGCGGATGAATACCCTGGGCTGGTTTGATTTTAAATCGGCCTGGTTTGCGCCGCCGGCACTGTGACGCTTTCGCCACGGCGCTGAAATGACTAGAATGTGACGTTCTCAACGGGGTGCCGCCTGCCACCAGCAAGCAGCTGAGAGAGACCCGTCGAACCTGATTCGGTTAATACCGACGTAGGGATTTGAGAGGCCGCTGTGCTCAGATCCTTTGCGACTCATCCCCTATTCTCCTGAAGGAGCGCAAAGTGTTAAACAAAGTTCTGCCGGTATTGCTGTTACTCTCCGCCCCCGTTCTGGCGGCTAAGCCGGTCCTCACGGTCTACACCTACGACTCCTTCTCTGCCGACTGGGGCCCTGGCCCGGCGGTAAAAAAAGCCTTTGAGGCGCAGTGCAACTGTGAGCTGAAATTCGTCACGCTGGAAGATGGCGTCTCGCTGCTGAACCGCATACGGATGGAAGGCAAAAACAGCAAAGCGGATCTGGTGCTGGGGCTGGATAACAATCTGGTGCAGGCGGCGCAGAAAACCGGTCTGTTTACTGAAAGTCAGGTCGACACCGCAAAACTTACCCTGCCTGGCGGCTGGCACGACACCACCTTTGTGCCGTTTGACTATGGCTACTTCGCCTTTGTCTATGACAAAACCCGGCTGAAAAACCCGCCCAGGAGCCTGAAAGAGCTGGTCGACAGCCCGGAAAAGTGGCGGGTGATCTACGAAGATCCCCGTACCAGTACCCCCGGCTTAGGCCTGCTGCTGTGGATGCAGAAGGTCTACGGCGACCAGGCTCCGCAGGCGTGGCAGAAGCTGGCGCAGAAAACCGTAACGGTGACCAAAGGCTGGAGCGAAGCCTATGGCCTGTTCCTGAAGGGCGAAGGCGATCTGGTGCTGAGTTACACCACCTCTCCGGCTTACCACATCATCGAAGAGAAAAAAGAGAACTACGCTGCCGCCCCGTTTGCCGAAGGACACTATCTGCAGGTGGAAGTGGCAGCACAGTTAGCCAGCAGCAAACAGCCTGCGCTGGCACAGCAGTTCATGCAGTTTATGGTCTCGCCTGCGTTCCAGCGCACCATTCCCACCGGCAACTGGATGTACCCGGTGATCGATACGCCGCTGCCTGCCGGTTTTGCCAGCCTGACGGTGCCGTCCACCGCCCTGCAGTTCTCGCCTGAAGAGGTGGCCACACAGCGTTCAGGCTGGATCAGCCAGTGGCAACGCGCCGTCAGCCGCTGATGCCGCGCTGGCTGATCCCCGGCTCGCTCGCCACGCTGCTGCTAACCGGCGTGGCGCTGCTGGCCTTTGGCGCACTCTGGATGGCCGCGCCAGGCCTGGAGTGGCGCAGCGTGCTGCAGGATGCATATCTGCGGCACGTGATCGGCTTCTCTTTCGGTCAGGCGCTGCTCTCCGCCCTGCTCTCCCTGCTGCCTGCCGTGCCGCTGGCGCGTGCGCTCTATCGGCGCCGTTTTCCCGGCCGCCAGCTGCTGCTGCGTCTCTGTGCCATGACTCTGGTCCTGCCGGTACTGGTGGCGGTGTTTGGTCTGCTGACCGTCTATGGCCGCGTTGGCTGGCTGGCCCAGCTCTGTCAGCTGCTGGGCATCGGTTATCACTTCTCACCCTATGGTCTGCCGGGCATTTTGCTGGCGCACGTCTTCTTTAATCTGCCGCTGGCGACGCGTCTGATGCTGCAGGCGCTGGAGAGCATTCCGGCCGAGCAGCGTCAGCTCGCGGCGCAGCTCGATCTGCGCGGCTGGCACCATTTTCGCCTGCTGGAGTGGCCGTGGCTGCGGCGTCAGTTGCTGCCGACCGGCGCGCTGATCTTTATGCTCTGCTTTGCCAGCTTTGCCACCGTGCTGTCACTGGGGGGCGGGCCGCAGGCTACCACGCTCGAACTGGCGATTTTCCAGGCGCTGAGTTATGACTACGATACGGGCCGTGCCGCGCTGCTGGCGCTGATTCAGCTCGGCTGCTGCCTGACGCTGGTGCTGCTCAGCCAGCGCTTCAGTAAGGCGATCCCCGCCGGCACCCGTCAGCTGAAGGGCTGGCGCGATCCGCAGGATTCATGGGGCGCACAGCTCAGCGATGCGCTGCTCATCCTGCTGGCGCTGCTCCTGCTGCTGCCTCCGCTGGCGGCGGTGATTGTGGAGGGCCTGCATGGCGGCGTGCGCGGTGCGCTGGCTCAGCCTGCTCTCTGGCGGGCAACCCTGACCTCATTACGCATCGCCACCGGGGCCGGATTGATCTGCGTGGTGCTGACCATGATGCTGCTCTGGAGCAGCCGCGAGCTGCGTCTGCGCCAGCATCCGGCGGCGGCCACGCTTATCGACACCAGCGGAATACTGATTCTGGCGATGCCGGGCATTGTGCTCGCCACCGGCTTTTTCCTGCTGTTCAACGCCACCATCGGCCTGCCCGACTCCGCCGAAGGGCTGGTGATGTTTACCAATGCGCTGATCGCCATTCCCTATGCGCTGAAAGTGCTGGAAAACCCGATGCGCGACACCGCGGAGCGTTACGGCAGACTCTGCCATTCACTGGATATTCAGGGCTGGAACCGGCTGCGGCTGATCGAGTTGCGGGCGCTGAAACGTCCGCTGGCCCAGGCGCTGGCCTTTGCCTGCGTCCTGTCGATTGGTGATTTTGGCGTGGTGGCGCTGTTTGGCAGCGCCGACTTCCGCACGCTGCCGTTCTATCTCTATCAGCAGATAGGCGCCTATCGTGGCGCTGATGGTGCGGTTACCGCCCTGCTGCTGCTGCTGCTCTGCTTATTGCTGTTCACGCTAATGGAAAAATTACCGGGCCGCCATGCTGACTCTTGATAACCTTACCTATCTCTACCAGCATCTGCCGATGCGCTTCAGCTTCAGGGCCACACGCGGTGAACGCATCGCGATTCTCGGCCCCAGCGGCGCGGGAAAAAGCACCCTGCTGAGCCTGATTGCCGGTTTTCTGCCGGTGAATCAGGGCACCCTGCTGATTGACGGTCAGGAGCACACCCACAGTGTTCCGGCCCGACGACCGGTCTCCATGCTGTTTCAGGAGAACAACCTGTTTCCGCACCTCAGCGTGCAGCAGAACATGGCGCTGGGGCTGCACCCGGGGCTACGACTAAGCGCGGAACAGCAGCAGCAGCTGACTGCGCTGGCTGAACAGGTGGGATTAGGCGATCTGCTGTCACGCCTGCCAGGCGAACTGTCGGGCGGCCAGCGCCAGCGCGTGGCGCTGGCCCGTTGCCTGTTACGTGACCGTCCGGTGCTGCTGCTGGATGAGCCCTTTTCCGCGCTGGACCCCGCCCTGCGCGGCGAGATGCTTCAGCTGGTGCGATCGGTGTGTGAGGCGCGCAGCATCACGCTGCTGATGGTGTCACACAGTCTGGAAGATGCGCAGCAGATCGCGCCGCGCAGCGTGGTGATTGTGGATGGCCGGGTTTACTGGGATGGCGAAACCCGACAGCTGCTGTCGGGCGACACGCGGGAGGCTGACGTACTCGGCATCCCGCGTCGTTAGCGGCTCAGGCGATGAAAACCTGCCACAGCAGATGGCGGAAAACCGGCATCATGGGATGGAACTGGATCGCGACAAACGCCACCACGGCGATCGCCAGCCCCAGCGGGCCAGCCCAGCGCAGGCGCGCCGGGGGCAGCCAGGCGGTGGCCCAGTCACGGCTTTTGCCACTGCGCCACCAGCGCCAGCCTAACCAGCCGCCAAGCCAGATCAGCAGCGCTGCGCCGAGTAACAGCCATTTAAAGCTGCCGCCCTGCGCCGCTTTTGGCACGTCAATCGCCACCCCGGCCAGAATGCCGGGCAGCAGATAGATCGGCGGCCAGAGAAGACAGCCGATAAGATTAGGCGGCAGAAATTTACGTACCGGCAGCTCCAGCATACCCGCCGCCAGCGGGATTAGCGGCCGCGTGGGGCCGACAAAACGTCCGACCAGGATGGTAAACATACTGTGCTGATGCAGGGCATGCTCGGTTTTATCCAGCAGGCCTTTGTACTTTTGCAGATACTTCCAGCGGTGCAGCGGCCCCTGGAATTTCCAGCCGATACCGTAGGAAACCCAGTCACCGATCAGGCAGCCCGCAAAGCCCGCCGCCCAGGCAGGATAAAGACCAAGCTCGCCACTGCCGATCAGCGCGCCCAGGCTGGCCATCATCACCGTACCTGGCAGCAACAGCCCGACCAGCGCCAGCGACTCCAGAAACGTCACCAGCGCAACGGCAAACAGCGCCCACTCCAGGGACTGCGTAATCAGTTGTTGAATCCAGGCTTCCATAGTGGTCCTTAGTCAAAGCAGAAGGCTGGATTGTCCAGAGCCAGCCACACAGCGTCAAGGCAAGAATTGTAGGACAATGTTGACAAATCGTGGCGACAGGAACTGTATAAATATCCATGATATACTCAGGTTGTTTACTTATCCCTGAAACACGGCGTCCGGAGAACATCTGACTATGCCCCGCGCAGGTTTTCTGCTCACCCGCCACTGGCGGGACAGCCCGAATGGCACCGAAATTATCCTCTGGCTCGCCACCGATGCGGGCGCGCAGCGCGTGGTGCTGCCCGTGCAGGAGTCTGTCGCTTTTGTGCCTGCGGAATATCAGGCGCAGATCAGCGAGCTGCAGAGAGAGGAACGCCAGCTGCGTATCCAGCCGCTGGCGCTGAAAGATTTTCGTCATCGTCCGGTGCTGGGCCTCTACTGCCAGCAGCATCGTCAGCTGCAGCGCATCGAAAAACGGCTGCGCGAACAGGGGATTCCGATCTACGAGGCAGATATCCGCCCGCCGGAACGCTATCTGATGGAGCGCTTTATTACCGCCCCCGTCTGGTTTGATGGCGAGCAGCAGGGCGACACGCTGATCAATGCGCGGCTTAAGCCCCATCCCGACTATCGCCCGCCGCTGAAATGGGTCTCGCTGGATATTGAAACCACCCAGCATGGCGAGCTCTACTGCATCGGACTGGAGGGCTGCGGTCAGCGCCAGGTCTACATGCTCGGCCCGGCTAACGGCGATGCCAGCACGCTGGATTTCGACCTGATCTATCTCGACAGCCGGCCACAGCTGCTGGAAGCCCTGAACCAGTGGTTTGCAGAGCATGACCCGGATGTCCTGATTGGCTGGAACGTGGTGCAGTTTGACCTGCGGGTGCTGCAGAAGCATGCCGACCGCTACGGCATTCCGCTGCGTCTTGGCCGCCAGCAGACGGCGCTGGAGTGGCGGGAACATGGCTTCAAGCCGGGCGTTTTTTTCGCACAGGCCAGCGGCCGCCTGATTATTGATGGCATCGACGCACTGAAGTCGGCGTTCTGGGATTTTCCGTCGTTCAGCCTGGAGTCGGTGTCGCAGCAGCTGCTGGGTGAAGGCAAAGCGATCGACAACCCCTGGCAGCGCATGGAGGAGATCAACTGGCGGTTTGCCAACGATAAACCGGCGCTGGCGCGCTACAACCTGAAAGATTGCGAACTGGTGACGCGCATCTTCCACAAAACGGCGATCATGCCGTTTCTGCTGGAGCGCGCGGCGGTCAATGGTCTGGCCGTGGACCGCCATGGCGGTTCGGTGGCGGCGTTCAGTCACCTCTATATTCCGCGCATGCACCGTGTCGGGTTTGTCGCGCCCAACATGGGTGAGGTGGCCCCGGAAGCGAGCCCGGGCGGTTATGTCATGGATTCGCGTCCCGGTCTCTACGACTCGGTGCTGGTGCTGGATTACAAAAGCCTCTATCCGTCGATTATCCGCACCTTCCTGATCGATCCGGTGGGCCTGGTGGAGGGTCTGGCCCATCCTGATGATGCGGATTCGGTTGCCGGTTTCCGGGAAGCGCGCTTCTCTCGCCACACCCACTGCCTGCCGGCGATGGTTGAACAGATCTGGCTGGGGCGCGAAGCGGCGAAAAAACAGAACAATCAGCCGCTGTCACAGGCACTGAAGATCATCATGAACGCCTTTTACGGTGTGCTGGGCACCAGTGCCTGCCGCTTCTTTGATCCGCGACTCGCCTCCTCAATTACCCTGCGCGGTCACGCCATCATGCAGCAGACCCGCGCGCTGATTGAAGCGGAAGGCTACGACGTCATCTACGGTGACACCGACTCCACCTTTGTCTGGCTGAAGTCGGCCCACGATGAGGAGCAGGCCGCTGCCATTGGTCATCAGCTGGTGCAGAAAGTGAATGCCTGGTGGCGCGATCACCTGCAGCAGACGCTGGGACTGACCAGCGCGCTGGAACTGGAGTATGAAAACCACTTCTGCCGTTTTCTGATGCCGACCATTCGCGGCGCGGAACAGGGCAGCAAGAAACGCTACGCCGGACTGATTCGTGACGCCGACGGTGCGCGCATGGTCTTTAAGGGACTGGAGTCGGTGCGAACCGACTGGACGCCGCTGGCCAAAACATTTCAGCAGCAGCTCTACCACCGTATTTTCCACCGCGAGCCGTGGCAGGATTACATCCGGGAGACCGTGGCGCAGCTGCTGGCGGGCGAGCTGGACGATCAGCTGATCTACAAAAAGCGCCTGCGGCGTCCGCTGAAGGAGTATGAACGAAATGTGCCCCCGCACGTGCGCGCCGCCCGGCTGGCTGATGAGCAGAATCGCAAACTGAACCGGCCACTGCAGTATCAGAACGGCGGCCGGATTCGTTACGTCATGGCTACGGCTGGCCCCGAACCGCTGGAGGCGCGCAGTACGCCGCTCGACTATGACCACTATGTGACGAAGCAGCTGCAGCCGGTGGCAGAGGGGATTCTGCCCTTTGTCGGGGGAGATTTTGCTACACTGATTACGGGGCAACTGGGGCTTTTTTGACAGGTGACGAATGCCCTGCCATCCAGTACCATAGCGCCCTTCCTGAAACTCACCGCTCTTATGCACGCTCCAGACCTTGTTGTCTGGCGGTAACGCTATTGCCTGAGATTCGGGAACACCTCTAAAAACGTTAAAATTCGAGCTAAAAATATATGGTTTTTACATTAGGTCAGCGCTGGATTAGTGATACGGAAAGTGAACTGGGACTGGGCACCGTGGTGGCGATCGATACCCGCATGATCACCCTGCTGTTTCCGGCCACGGGGGAAAACCGCCTCTACGCCCGCAACGATTCGCCGGTTACCCGCGTCATCTTTAACCCGGGTGATACCATCACCAGTCACGAAGGCTGGCAGATGCGCGTCGATGAAGTCCGCAACGAAAATGACCTGATGACCTATATCGGTACCCGACTGGATACTGAAGAAAGCGATGTAATCCTGCGTGAAGTGATGCTCGACAGCAAGCTGGTGTTCAGTAAGCCGCAGGATCGTCTGTTTGCCGGTCAGCTCGACCGCATGGACCGCTTTGCCCTGCGCTTCCGCGCACGCAAATACCAGAGTGAGCAATACCGTCTGCCGATCAGCGGGTTACGCGGCATGCGCACCAATCTGATCCCTCATCAGCTGCATATCGCACACGATGTGGGTCGCCGCCACGCGCCACGCGTACTGCTGGCCGATGAAGTGGGCCTGGGTAAAACCATTGAAGCCGGGATGATCATTCAGCAGCAACTGCTGGCGGGTCGTGCCGAGCGGGTACTCATCGTGGTGCCTGAAACCTTACAGCATCAGTGGCTGGTCGAGATGCTGCGCCGCTTTAACCTGCGTTTCGCTCTGTTTGATGATGACCGCTACACCGAAGCGCAGCACGACAGCGATAACCCGTTTGAAACGGAACAGCTGATCATCTGTTCGCTCGACTTTGTTCGCCGTAACAAACATCGCCTTGAACTGCTGGCCGATGCCGAATGGGATCTGCTGGTGGTGGATGAAGCGCACCACCTGGCCTGGTCCGAAGGCGAACCCAGCCGTGAATATCTGGTCATCGAAAAACTGGCTGAGAAAACGGCCGGGGTGCTGCTGCTGACGGCGACGCCGGAACAGCTCGGCATGGAAAGCCACTTTGCCCGTCTGCGCCTGCTCGATCCGGACCGTTTCCATGATTTTGCTGCCTTTGTTGAAGAGCAGCAGCATTTCCGTCCGATTGCTGATGCGGTAACAGCGCTGCTGGCTGACCAGGCGATCTCCCAGGAGGAGATGAACCGGATCAACGATCTGGTGGGCGAAGAGGATATCGAGCCGCTGCTGCAGGTCGCCAACAGCGATCGTGAGGGCAAGCTGGAGGCGCGTCAGGAGCTGATCGCCATGCTGATGGATCGCCACGGCACCAGCCGCGTCCTGTTCCGCAACACCCGTAACGGTGTGAAAGGTTTCCCGAAACGCGAACTGCATCAGATCCGCCTGCCGCTGCCTGCGCAGTATCAGACGGCCATCAAAGTCTCCGGTATTATGGGCACGCGCAAAAGCGCCGAGGAGCGGGCGCGTGACCTGCTCTACCCGGAGCAGATTTATCAGGAGTTTGAAGGCGACAGCGGCACCTGGTGGAACTTCGATCCGCGCGTGGAATGGCTGATGGGCTATCTCACCAGCAACCGTAAAGAGAAAGTGCTGGTCATCTGCGCCAAAGCGGCCACGGCGCTGCAGCTGGAGCAGGTGCTGCGCGAGCGCGAAGGCATCCGGGCGGCGGTGTTCCACGAAGGCCTGTCGATCATTGAGCGTGACCGGGCTGCCGCGTGGTTTGCCTCGGAAGAGAACGGCGCGCAGGTGCTGCTCTGCTCTGAAATCGGTTCTGAAGGCCGTAACTTCCAGTTTGCCAGCCGCCTGGTGATGTTCGACCTGCCCTTTAACCCGGATCTGCTGGAGCAGCGTATCGGCCGTCTGGACCGTATTGGTCAGGCGCACGATATTCAGATTCTGGTGCCGTGGCTGGAGCAGACCGCTCAGGCGGTGCTGCTGCGCTGGTATCATGAAGGTCTGGACGCGTTCGAGCACACCTGCCCGACCGGTCGTACCATCTACGACAGCGTGCATCAGCAGCTGATCGGCTATTTAGCCGCGCCGGAAAACAGTGAAGGCTTTGACAGCTTTATCGCGGAGTGCCGTAAACAGCACGAGGCGCTGAAATCGCAGCTGGAACAGGGCCGCGATCGTCTGCTGGAGCTGAACTCTAACGGCGGCGAATCGGCTCAGCTGCTGGCGAACGCCATCAGCGAGCAGGATAACGACACCGGTCTGGTGAACTTCGCGCTGAACCTGTTTGATATTGTTGGTATCAATCAGGAAGATCGCAGCGATAACCTGATTGTGCTAACCCCTTCCGACCACATGCTGGTGCCCGATTTCCCTGGCCTGCCGGAAGATGGCTGCACCATCACGTTCAACCGCGATCAGGCGCTCTCCCGCGAGGATACCCAGTTCATCACCTGGGAACATCCGCTGATCCGTAACGGCCTGGATCTGATCCTGTCGGGTGACACCGGCAGCTCCGCGCTGTCACTGCTGAAGAACAAGGCGCTGCCGGTGGGCACGCTGCTGGTTGAGCTGATCTACGTGGTGGAAGCGCAGGCACCGAAGCACCTGCAGCTGACCCGCTTCCTGCCACCGACGCCTGTCCGTCTGCTGCTCGATCGCAACGGCACCAACCTGGCCGGGAAAGTGGAGTTCGAAAGCTTTAACCGCCAGCTGAATGCGGTTAACCGCCACACCGCCAGCAAACTGGTCAATGCGGTGCAGCAGGATGTGCATGCAATCCTCACCCAGGGTGAAGAGAGCGTGGTCAGCGAAGCACGTGCTGTGATTGAAGCGGCGCGGGCCGAGGCGAATGAAAAGCTGGGCGCAGAGCTTTCCCGTCTCAACGCGCTGAAAGCGGTGAACCCGAACATCCGTGAAGATGAGATCGAGGCGCTGGAAAGCAACCGTGAACAGGTGCTGGAAAGCCTGGATCAGGCCAACTGGCGTCTCGACGCGCTGCGCCTGATTGTGGTGACTCACCAGTAAGCTCAGGGGCCTTCCGGCCCCTTATTTTTGGAAAGCCCTATGGAACCTTACAATCCACCGCGTGAACCCTGGCTGCACATCCTTTATCAGGATGCGCATATCATGGTGGTGAATAAACCCAGCGGTCTGCTCTCGGTACCCGGTCGGCTGGATGAGCACAAAGATAGCGTGATGACGCGGATACAGCGTGATTTTCCGCAGGCGGAATCGGTTCACCGGCTGGATATGGCGACCAGTGGTGTGATGGTCGTCGCCCTGTCCAAGGCGGCTGAGCGTGAGCTGAAACGGCAGTTTCGCGAGCGGGAACCCGCCAAGACCTACGTGGCCTGCATCTGGGGTCATCCGGAGAAGGAGGAGGGAGTGGTTGATCTGCCGCTGATTTGCGACTGGCCTAATCGTCCGAAGCAGATGGTCTGCTTCGAGAACGGCAAAGCCGCGCAGACGGAGTATCAGGTGCTGGAATATCGTGCGGATAACAGTGCGCGCGTTTCGCTGAAGCCGATTACCGGCCGCTCGCACCAGCTGCGGGTGCATATGCTGGCCCTGGGCCATCCGATTCTGGGCGACAACTTCTATGCCCATCCGGACGCCAGGGCGATGGCACCGCGCCTGCTGCTGCACGCGGAGTCACTGACTATCACCCATCCGGCATTCGATAATGCCATGACGTTTCGTCAGCCCGCCGATTTTTAAGGGGGGCGGTACGCCTGGCCGCCTCCCTCTGAGAGGCGGAGAGAGGCGCGATTACTTAAAGCCTTTTTCTTTGCGAATCAGATCGTACGCCGCCTGAATTTCCTGCGCCTTCTGCTTCGCCATCTCCATCATCTCTGGCGGCAGCCCCTTCGCCACCAGCTTGTCGGGATGATGCTCGCTCATCAGCTTGCGGTATGCGCGCTTGATGGCGGCGGCGTCATCGCTGCTCTTCACACCCAGCACGCTGCAGGCATCTTCCAGCGTTGGTCCACGTTGCGCCTGCTGAAAGCCACCACTGCCACTGCGCTGTCCGCCGCCGAACTGCTGGCCGCCTTCCATCATGCGCAGGAACTGATCGAACTGAACGCGTGAAATGCCCAGCTCCTCGGCGATGACATAGAGCACCTGCCGCTCATTGGGATGCAGGGAACCGTCGGCAAAGGCAGCCTGAATCTGAATTTCCAGGAACATGCGAATCAGATCGAACCGGCCAAAACAGGCGCTGCGCAGTTCCCGCAGTTTGCTGCGTAACGGGTAATCTGCCTGCTTGCCTTCGCGAAATGCGCGCTGGGCGGCGGTGCGCGAGTCACCGTGCAGCTGCATCCGCTCCATGAGCAGCGATGCAATCTGAATATCCGCTTCGGTAACGCGCCCTTTTGACTTGGTCAGATGGCCCATGACCTGAAAGGTGGTGCTGAAAAACAGCGTCTGTCGGGTCTGATTATTTGAGAAGTAAGCCTTGCCTTGCGCGCCGCGCACTTTGTCAAACATATGGCCAATGATCAAACCGATCACAATACCCCAGAAGCCTGCACCGGAAAGTAATCCCAGCGCCAGACCCACAACTTTTCCCCAGTAGCGCATAAACTCCTCAATTCGCCATGCTTGCGGCTGAAAATTGCATTATCATACCTGTCATTTATCTCAGCGCCTAACGGCAACGCTGACTGACCAGGATTAACACTGGCGCAACGCCGGGCAGTAAGTTAGTCTCTGACCCGATTGTCGGCATGATGCCAGTTTTCATGGAATTCTCGATACCGCGTATGAAAAAACATATACCTACCCTGCTGGCCACACTGATCGGCGCAGCCATTAGCCAGCAAGCCGTTGCCGACGATCTGATGTCGCAGTGTATGTTAGGCGTGCCGAGTTACAACCGCCCGCTGGTGAATGGCGATACCAATCAGCTGCCTGTCACCATTCACTCCGACGCTGCCAAAGGGAACTATCCCGATGATGCGGTCTTCACAGGCAATGTGAATATTGAGCAGGGCAACAGCCGTATGCAGGCCGATGAAGTTCAGCTTCATCAGCGTCAGCAGGAGGGCCAGACCACGCCAGTTCGTACCGTCGATGCCCTGGGTAATGTGCATTACGATGATAACCAGGTCATCCTGAAAGGTCCGAAAGCCTGGTCTAATCTGAACAGTAAAGATACCAACGTCTGGAACGGTCAGTACCAGATGGTGGATCGTCAGGGTCGCGGCACCGCCGATCAGATGAAACTGCGCGGTGATAACCGCTACACCATTCTGGAAAATGGCACCTTTACCTCCTGTCTGCCCGGCTCCAACAGCTGGAGCGTGGTGGGTTCTGAAGTGATTCAGGACCGCGAAGAGGAAGTGGCCGAGATCTGGAACGCCCGCTTTAAACTCGGTTCCGTTCCGGTGTTCTACAGTCCCTATCTGCAGTTACCGATTGGCGACCGTCGTCGCTCCGGCTTCCTGATCCCGAATGCCAAATATGGCAGCAACAACGGCTTTGAGTTCATCCTGCCTTATTACTGGAACATCGCGCCGCAGGCCGATGCCACCATTACGCCGCACTACATCAGCAAGCGCGGCATGAAGTTTGAGAATGAATTCCGTTATCTGACAGAGCTGGGCGCAGGTCTGATGGAGTTCGACTACCTCGGCTCAGATAAGCAGTATGACAAAGACAAAGCGCTGCGCGGCATCGCCGAAAATGACAGCTCCGATCGCTGGCTGTTCTACTGGCGTCATGCGGGTGTCTACGATAAACACTGGCGTTTCAGCGCGGACTACACCAAGGTCAGCGATAGCTACTACTTCAACGACCTCGACTCGAAGTACTACAGCTCGACTGACAACTACGCCACGCAGAAATTCAGCATTGGCTACGCGGACACCAACTGGGATGCGACGCTCTCCACCAAAGATTTCCAGGTATTTGGCAACACTAGTAACAGCAACGTCTATCGCGCCATGCCACAGCTGGACGTCAATCTCTATCAGAACGATATCGGTCCGTTTGATGGCCGGATCTATGCACAGGCGGTAAAATTCACCAACGTCAGCGATCGCTATCCTGAAGCGACCCGTTTGCACGTTGAGCCAACGCTGAACCTGCCGCTGTCAAACGGCTGGGCTAGCCTGGATACCGAAGCGAAACTCCTGGCGACGCACTATCAGCAGGATGATGTTGAGTATTACAACAACAACATTGATACCGACCGCAACAACCAGCTTAAAGAGTCCGTTAATCGCACCCTGCCGCAGTTTAAAGTCGATGGCCGTCTGGTCTTTGACCGCGATATGGACTCCGCGGCGGGCTACACCCAGACGCTGGAGCCGCGGGTGCAGTACCTCTATATCCCGTACCGCAATCAGAGCAACATCTATCCATACGACTCAACGTTGCTGCAGACCGACTACACCGGCCTGTTCCGCGACCGCACCTACAGCGGCCTGGATCGTATCGCCTCGGCCAATGATGTTGCCACCGGCGTAACCACACGCATTTATGATGCCGATCTGGTTGAACGTTTTAACGTTTCTGTAGGTCAAATCTACTCGTTTACCCCTTCTCGTACTGGTGTGAATCAAACCAGTAAAGAAGATGATACCGGCAGCCTGATCTGGGCTGGCGATACATACTGGAAAATCAGCGATCGCTGGGGCGTCCGGGGTGGGTTGCAGTATGACACCAAACTCGACAACGTTTCCCAGGGCAATACCGTACTGGAATATCGTCGTGATGCCGATCGCATGGTGCAGCTGAGCTACCGTTACAGCAGCCCGGAATATGTTGCGGCTGCGCTGAACGACAGTAACCTGGTTAACAGCCGTGTCTACAAAAACGGGATTTCTCAGGTGGGCACCACGGCCAGCTGGCCGATTGCGGATGCATGGTCCGTGGTAGGCGCGTACTACTACGATACCCGCAACAGCCGTCCGGCTTCGCAGCTGGTAGGCCTGCAATACAGCTCATGCTGTTATGCCATTCGGGTCGGTTACGAACGCAAAATTAACGGTTGGGAAAACGACGACAGTAAATATGACAACCAAATCTCATTCAACATTGAGCTGCGTGGTCTGAGCTCCAACTATGGCTTAGGCACCAACGATATGCTGCGTCAGGGGATTATCCCTTACCAGCCCGCTTTCTGATGTTGTGATGTTTGACAGGCAATCCCGCAGTGCGGAACCAACAATGGATAAAGTATGAAGAACTGGAGAATGCTGATTCTTGGTGTGGCAATCAGTGCCAACACCGCGTTCGCAGCACCACAAGTCGTTGATAAAGTTGCCGCCGTGGTCAATAACGGCGTGGTTCTTGAGAGTGACGTGGACGGCATGATGGGCACGGTGAAATCTCAGGCCCGGCAGGCAGGTCAGCAGTTGCCAGATGATAAAACGCTGCGCCATCAGATTCTGGAACGCCAGATCATGGACAACATCATTCTGCAGATGGGTGAAAAAGCGGGGATCCAGATCAGCGACGAGCAGCTGGACCAGGCGATTAAGAACATCGCCGCACAGAACCGCATGACGCTGGATCAGCTGCGCAGTCGTCTGGCTTATGACGGCATGAACTATGGCGTCTATCGCTCACAGATCCGCAAAGAGATGATGATTGCCGAAGTCCGCAACAATGAAGTGCGTCGTCGCGTGACCATCCTGCCGCAGGAAGTGGATACGCTTTCAACCCAGATTGCCGCCCAGAACAGCCAGGGAACCGAGCTGAACATCAGCCACATTCTGCTGCCGCTGCCGGAAAACCCGACGCAACAGCAGGTCGATGAGCAGGAAACGCTGGCGAAACAGCTGGTTGGCGAACTGAAAAATGGTGCGGATTTCGGCAAAATGGCCGTGACCTACTCCGCCGACTCGCAGGCGCTGAAAGGCGGCAACATGGGCTGGGGTAAAATCGAAGAGTTACCGACCCTGTTTGCCCAGGCGCTGGCAACGGCGAAAAAAGGTGACATCGTCGGTCCGGTGCGTTCAGGTGTGGGCTTCCATATCCTGAAGGTGAACGACCTGCGTGGCGAAAGTAAGAACGTCTCGGTCACTGAGGTGCATGCCCGTCATATTCTGCTGAAACCATCGCCGATTCTCACTGACGATCAGGCCAGGGCGCAACTGGAACAGATCGCGGCCGATATCCGCAGCGGAAAAACCACCTTTGCCGCCGCGGCCAAACAGTACTCTGATGACCCGGGATCGGCGAATCAGGGTGGCGATCTCGGCTGGACCTCTCCGGAAGTCTTTGATCCCGCCTTCCGTGATGCGCTGCTGCGTCTGCAGAAAGGCCAGACCAGCCAGCCGGTGCACTCCTCTTTCGGCTGGCATCTGATTCAGCTGCTGGATACCCGCCAGGTGGATAAAACCGACGCGGCCCAGAAAGAGCGCGCTTATCGCATGCTGTTTAACCGTAAATTTGCTGAAGAAGCGCAGACCTGGATGCAGGAACAGCGCGCCAGTGCTTATGTGAAGATTCTGGATGGCAATGCACAGTAACCAGCGTGTGGTGATCACTCCCGGCGAGCCCGCCGGGATTGGTCCCGATCTCACCGTTCAGCTGGCTCAGCACGCCTGGCCGGTGGAACTCGTCGTCTGCGCCTCCCCTGCCCTGTTGCAGCAGCGGGCAGCGCAGCTCGGTCTGCCGCTGACCCTGCGTCACTACCAGCCTGAGGCGGACCCCGTGCCGCAGCAGGCGGGGACGCTGACCATTCTGCCGATTGAGACGGCACAGCCGGTCACACCAGGCGAACTCTGTGTCGCTAACGGTGACTATGTGCTGGCCACGCTGGCCCGCGCCTGTGACGGCTGTCTGCAGGGTGAATTTGCGGCGCTGATTACCGGTCCGGTGCACAAAGGCGTGATTAACGATGCCGGTATCGCCTTTACCGGCCATACCGAATTCTTCGCCGACCGCGCAGGCGGTCATCGCGTGGTGATGATGCTGGCAACCGAAGCGCTGCGTGTGGCACTGGCCACCACGCATCTGCCGCTGAAAGAGGTGCCTGCGGCGGTCACCCGCGAATGCCTGCATGAAGTGATCACCATTCTTCATCGTGATCTGCAGCAGAAGTTCGCCATTGCCGAGCCGCATATCTATGTCTGTGGTCTTAACCCCCACGCCGGTGAAGGCGGCCACATGGGACGGGAAGAGATCGAGACGATTACGCCGGCCCTCAATGAACTGCGTCAGCAGGGCATTAAACTGACCGGCCCGCTGCCTGCGGATACGCTGTTCCAGCCCAAATATCTGCAAAACGCCGATGCGGTGCTGGCGATGTATCACGACCAGGGCCTGCCGGTACTGAAGTTTCAGGGGTTTGGTCGCGCGGTAAATATTACCCTGGGCCTGCCCTTTATCCGGACCTCCGTTGACCACGGCACCGCGCTTGAACTCGCCGGGCTGGGTCAGGCGGAACCGGGCAGCTTTATCACGGCGCTTAACCTCGCCATCACTATGATCAAGAGCAGTAATGAATAATCGCGTCCATCAGGGGCACTACGCCCGTAAACGTTTCGGGCAGAACTTCCTGAACGATCAGTACATTATCGACAGCATTGTCTCCGCCATTCATCCCCAGCGCGATGAAGCGCTGGTGGAGATCGGCCCTGGCCTCGGCGCCTTAACCGAGCCGGTGGGTGAACGCCTCGATAGCTTAACGGTGGTGGAGCTGGACCGCGATCTCGCGGCGCGTCTGCAAACGCATCCGTTCCTTGGCCCGAAACTGACCATCTTCCAGCAGGATGCCATGACCTTCGACTTTGCCGCGCTGGCACAGGAGAGAGGCCAGCCGCTGCGGGTATTTGGTAACCTGCCTTACAATATTTCTACCCCGCTGATGTTCCACCTTTTCAGCTATACTGGTTCGATCAAAGATATGCACTTCATGCTGCAGAAAGAGGTGGTTAACCGTCTGGTTGCGGGCCCGGGTAGCAAAGCGTATGGTCGCCTGACGGTGATGGCGCAATATTACTGTCAGGTTATTCCGGTGCTGGAAGTGCCGCCACACGCCTTCACGCCGCCACCGAAAGTGGACTCGGCTGTCGTGCGTCTGGTGCCGTTTGCCGAGCCACCGCATCCGGTCAGCGACGTGCGTATCCTGAGCCGTATCACGACAGAAGCCTTTGGTCAGCGCCGTAAAACATTGCGCAACAGCCTGAACCATATGGTGGCGGCGGGTGCGCTGGAAGAGTTATCCATTGATCCTGGTCTGCGTGCTGAAAACGTCTCGGTCGCGCAATATTGTCAGCTGGCTAACTGGCTGGCGACACATCAGGGAAAATCGCAGGAGTAAGTCATGAGTGAAACGGCCCGCGTCTCCGTTCATGTGCAAAGCCAGTACGTCGCCTCCCAGTCCTCGCCGGATGAGGATCGCTACGTCTTCGCCTATACCATTACGATACGCAATCTGGGCCGTTCCGCCGTGCAGCTGCTGGGGCGTTACTGGCTGATTACCAACGGTAACGGCCGCGAAACAGAAGTTCAGGGTGAAGGCGTGGTCGGTGAGCAGCCGCTTATCCCGCCGGGCAACGAATTCCAGTACACCAGTGGTGCTGTCATCGAAACGCCGATGGGCACCATGCAGGGACACTACGTGATGGTCGACGATCAGGGCGACACCTTTCACGTTGAAATCCCGGTGTTCCGCCTCGCCATCCAGACGCACATTCACTGATTTTCACGCCTTTTGCCCGATACGTCGGGCACATTCCCGATGGATAAAACGTTATGAGCACATACCTGATTGGCGACGTCCATGGTTGCTACGATGAATTACGTGCCTTGCTGCAGCAGGTCGATTTCAATCCCGAGCATGACACGCTGTGGCTGACCGGTGACCTGGTGGCGCGCGGTCCTGGCTCACTGGAGGTCCTGCGCTATGTGAAGTCACTGGGCGACGCCGTGCGCCTGGTGCTGGGCAACCACGATTTACATCTGCTGGCGGTCTATGCCGGAATCAGCCGTAACAAGCCGAAAGATCGCCTCACCACCCTGCTGGAAGCGGACGATGCTGATGAGCTGATCAACTGGCTGCGCCGGCAGCCGCTGCTGCAGGTGGATGAAGAGAAAAAGCTGGTCATGGGACACGCCGGTATCACGCCTCAGTGGGATATCGACACCGCGAAAAAATGTGCGCGGGAAGTGGAAGCGGTGCTCGCCAGCGACAGTTATCCGCTGTTCCTGGATGCGATGTATGGCGATATGCCAAATAACTGGAGCGAAGATCTGACCGGTCTGGCCCGACTGCGCTTCAGCACCAATGCCTTTACCCGTATGCGCTACTGCTTCCCCAATGGTCAGCTGGACATGATCTGCAAAGATGCCCCTGAATCGGCGCTGCCACCGCTGAAGCCCTGGTTCAACATCGACGGACCGGTCGCCCGGGACTACACCATCGTTTTCGGTCACTGGGCTTCACTGGAAGGCAAAGGCACGCCAGAGGGAATTATCGGCCTGGATACCGGCTGCTGCTGGGGCGGCGCGCTGACCCTGCTGCACTGGGAAGAGCAGCGCTATGTGGTTCAGCCCTCTAACCGCGAGAAAGCGCTCGACTCCAGCGAAAGTCTGGCGCCTCCGGCGCTATAACCCTGAGGCTGGCCTGGCGGCCAGCCTGCTGTTTTATGCGCCGATAATGCCGCCATCCTCCCGGGTGATCATGATCACCGACGAGCGCGGGCGCGGACTGTTGTCAGGAAAATGTGAATCCCCCTCTTCGCCAGGGTGCTGCACGTTCACGAACAGCGTTCTGTAGTCAGGCGTGAAGGTAATGCCGGTCAGCTCGCAGGATTTAGGGCCGACCATAAACCGGCGAATCTCGCCGCTGTCCGGGTCTCCTGCCAGCATCTGATTATTCCCCTGCCCCTGATAATCCTCTTTGTTGCTGTATTTGCCATCGGTAAGGATCCAGAGCCGTCCCTGCGCATCAAACCCCAGGCCATCCGGACTGTTAAAGGTGTTTTCAGCAGTGATGTTCGGTGTGCCACGATAGATGCCTTCGGGATGGGCAATCGGATTGCCGCATAACGCGTAGATGTCCCAGGCAAACGACGTGGCCGTGGCATCGCCCTTCTCATCCCAGCGGATAATCTGGCCGTAGATATTTTTAGGACGCGGGTTGGCGGCATTAACCGGCATCCCCTCATTGCCGCGCTTGTTGTTATTGGTCAGCGTACAGTAGGCGCGGCCATCATGCGGGTTAACGGCGATCCATTCCGGCCGATCCATCCGCGTGGCGTTAACCACATCGGCAGCAGCACGCGCATTGATCAGGACATCGGCCTGGCTATGAAATCCTTTCTCAGCAGTGAGTCCATTTTCCCCCCATTTCAGTGCCAGCCAGCGACCGCTGCCTTTCAGGGGTGTGCCCTGTTCATCGCCGTTAAACTGCGCCACATAGAGCGTGCCCCGATCGAGCAGTCCGTGATTCGCTTTCGCATCGTCCGGGTTAACCTTGTCGTCCGAGACATATTTATAAATGTACTCGCCACGCTCATCGTCGCCCATGTAGACCACCAGCTGGCCGGTTTTAGCAACCGTCACCGCAGCATTCTCATGCTTGAAACGCCCCAGCGCGGTTCGTTTGACCGGCACCGATTGGGGATCGAAGGGATCGATTTCGACTATCCAGCCGTGGCGGTTAAATTCGTTAGGATTTTTTGCGATATCGAAGCGGGGATCAAAATCGGACCAGTTTCGCTCCGGCTCGGCGGCGTTCAGGGTGTAGCGCTTCTGCTGGGCGGTCGGCGTAAAATCCGCGTCATGCGTGCCAAAGTAGGTGTCGTAGTTCTCTTCGCAGGTCAGATAAGTGCCCCAGGGCGTTTTACCGTTGGCGCAGTTACCAAAGGTGCCGAGAACCTGCAGGCCCTGAGGATCGGCGGCGGTCTGCAGCGCTTTGTCGCCTGCGGCCGGACCGGAAAAACGCATCGGGGTATTGGCGGTAATGCGGCGGTTGTAATCTGAAGGACGGACAACCTGCCAGCGATTGCCTTCGCCGCGTTTAATCTCAACGACAGAAACGCCGTGCGCCGCCTGTGATTTCTTCACATCATCCAGGCTGGTCGCTTTGCTGCCGCCATGGGCGAACAGCGTCGGCTCATTCACATACTCATTGTTGATTGCCATCACGCCACGATGCTCATCAATGGCGAAGAAGCTCATCCCGTCATTGTTGTCACCGAACTGCTTTTCCTGATCCTCCGCGCTGTTGTTGCCATGCGGATCGAACTCAGCCGCGCCATTAACCAGCGGATCGCCCCAGGAGATCAGCACTTCAGCGCGATAGCCTGGCGCCACGACAATCTCATCCGCGGTCGAAGCGGCAATCGCCTGAAAGCCCAACAGCGGGCTGCCGGCGGGTTTTTCCTGCGCCAGTGCGCCGGATGAGAAAGTCAGGCCGCCGCTGAGAAAGCCGGTCAGCCCGAGTGCGCCGGAACCGGCAAGGAACTTACGTCGCTGCGAATCGGGCAGGCGGTCTGTGCTTAACGCGGAGAGTTCGATCTTCATCAGTGATTGCTTCCTTTGTGTCGGTCCCGGAAAAGAAGCAATGCTAATGAATAAAGATGACAGCCAGGTTACAGGCGGGCGGGCAAGGAATCAGCGACGGCGATCCAGGATCTCAAAGCAGTAGCTGTGGGAGTTATGCTCATCAGCGTCGTGGAACTCGCTGAACGTTGACTGCCACTCATCCGGCTCGTAATCCGGGAACTGCGTATCACCTTCTACTTCTGCATCGATGTGGGTCAGATAGAGGCGATCGGCACACTTCAGCATCTGCTCATAAACGCGTCCGCCACCGATCACCATGATCTCTTCGGCTTCACCGGCAGCCTGAAGCGCCTCATCCAGCGAAGTGACCCAGGTGACGCCTTCGGCGGTGCCGGGCTGGCTGCTGACCACGATATTCAGTCGGCCAGGCAGCGGGCGACCAATCGATTCAAAGGTCAGCCGGCCCATAATTACCGGTTTTTTCAGGGTGTTACGCTTGAACCACGCCAGATCTGCAGGCAGGTCCCACGGCATGGCGTTCTCCATTCCAATAATGCGATCTGCTGCTAATGCCGCGATAAGACTAATCATGTTAACTACTCACAGGAAAAAAATTGGCGCCATGATACGAGAAGGTGAAACTTTCGTCGATAGGGGGGAAGGTCTAATTGCGTAAAGCTTTTTATGATGTCGCGTTTCACTGCCTGCGCAGCGTTTTTCACCGCGAAATCGCGTCTGTTAGCCGCAGCTCGCCAGTAATCTGACGCCAGCTGGCACAAAACCGGGCGAATAAGAAAACGGCTCCCGCAGGAGCCGTCGGGGTTATCAGAAGTCGTAGCGCAGACGCACCAGATTCATATCACCCAGGTTATCGGTGCTGGAGGTAAAGACATGTTCGTAATCGACACGGAAACCGTAGTCGAGGAAGAGCGTCACACCCAGACCGTTGTCGATGCGCTGATAATCACGGCCGGTCGCATACTCAATGCGATCGCCCATAACATACGGCTGCACCGCTTTCAGGCCATACTGCGCCACCGGGATTTTATAACCGGCAAAGTATTCCACGCCCCATGCATCGCCAGCAAAGTAGTCATGCACATCTTTGCGTTTGGTGGTCATGAAGTTCTGATACCAGCCGCCGCCCGCTGACAGCGTCCAGTTGCCCGGGGTCCAGCTCAGCGCGGTACCATAAATGTTCTGATCGTAATCGCCGCTGTCGCCGTTGTTCGGGTTACGCATCGCCGCGCGGGTGTAGTTCCACGCCGTGCCCCAGCTCAGATCGTCGGTAATGTGATAATCCACACCCAGCGAACCGCCGCCTTTGCGCTTGTAGCGCAGGCCGTTGCCTGGCAGGAACTCATTATCGTCGAACAGATAAGAGGCGTAGAGATCCAGATCGCCGAAGGTGTTTTTATACTTCAGCTGCTTACGCGAACGGTAAGAGCCATCGTAGTCGCCATTGATCCCGTTGCCTGGTGCCTGACCGATCATGTCGTAGTCCCAGATATCGGTCTTGGCCCCTACGGTATCGTAGTAAACGCTGTTCTGCTGACCAAAGGTCAGCTGGCCCCAGGTCTTGCTTTTCAGACCGGTGTAGAGCTGGCGGCGCGTGGTGTTATTCGCACCGTCTGCATAGTGACGATCCCAGCTGAATACCGCCGGAATATTCACGCCCAGCTCGTAGTAGCTGATCCAGCTGACATCATCGAACAGGTAGTAATCCGCGCCGAAACGGAAACGGGTGCCGCCATCGAATCCGTCACGCTTGTACGATTTGTCATCCACGCCGGTCTGGTGATTGACCTGAGCACGGATGCTGCCGCCAAAGGTAAAGTTGAGGCGGCTAAGCGGATCGCCAGCCTGTGGATCCTGTTTTAACAGGGTGATTTCCGCCTGGCTGGCGAAAGGAAGAATAGCCATCAGTGCAGCCACTGCACTCAGAGAAAAAGTACGCATTTTCATTTTTATAGGTGTCCTTGCACGCTCCGGTGATGAGCGGCAGGCATATTACTGGCGAAAAATCCGGACAGGAAGTGTTTATCTTATAAATTTGTGCGAACGGGGCCGATTCGCACCTATAGCTAAAAAACTAAGTCAAATCAGTGACTTTAAGGCAAATCCTTTGCTTTACGCGAGCCTGATTTTCAGATTATCGCCAGGTGAGAAACAAAAAAAACGGCTCCTGCAGGAGCCGCTTTTCACACTACTTTGTCTTACATCGCCTTAATCTGCGCGTGCATCTCCTGAACGGAGATGACCTGCTCCGTCGGGTCAGCATTCAGCGCCATCGCGGTGGCGAAACCGCCATTCAGCGTGGTGTCATAGTGCACTTTATACTGCAGAGCACTGCGGCGAATCAGCTTCGAATCTTCAATCGCCTGGCGTCCTGCCGTGGTGTTGACGATATAACTATATTCGCCATTCTTCAGACGGTCCTGAATATGCGGACGACCTTCATGCACCTTGTTCACCAGACGTGGGTTAATTCCCGCCTCGCCCAGCACAACCGCCGTGCCGTGTGTCGCATCCAGCTCGAAACCAAACTTCTGCAGCTTGGCCGCCAGGTCGACGATACGTTTCTTGTCGCCTTCACGCACCGACAGCAGCGCACGGCCCGACTTCTTCATGTTGCTCTGTGCGCCCAGCATCGCTTTAGAGAAGGCCTCAGCAAAGGTGCGGCCCACGCCCATGACTTCACCAGTCGAACGCATTTCCGGTCCAAGAATCGGGTCAACGCCCTGGAACTTGTTGAATGGCAGTACGACCTCTTTCACGGAGTAGTAAGGCGGAATCACCTCTTCGGTAACGCCCTGCTCTGCCAGCGTTTTGCCTGCCATCACGCGTGCGGCCACTTTCGCCAGCGGCACACCGGTCGCTTTCGAGACGAACGGCACGGTACGCGCGGCGCGCGGGTTAACTTCGATCAGGTAGACTTCGTTGTCTTTGACCGCGAACTGGACGTTCATCAGGCCGCGGACGTTCAGCTCGAACGCCAGCTTCTCAACCTGCTGACGCATCACATTCTGAATCTCCTGATTCAGGGTGTAGGCCGGCAGTGAACAGGCGGAGTCACCGGAGTGAACGCCAGCCTGCTCGATATGTTCCATGATGCCGCCAATCAGCACCCGCTCACCGTCGCAGATCGCATCCACATCCACTTCGACCGCATCATCCAGGAAGCGATCCAGCAGCACCGGCGCATCGTTAGAGACGGAGACCGCTGTCTGGAAGTAGCGCTTGAGGTCGGTTTCGTCGTAGACGATCTCCATGGCACGGCCGCCCAGTACATAAGAGGGACGCACCACCAGCGGATAGCCCAGGCCAGCGGCTTTCTCAACGGCCTGCTCCAGTGTCGCAACCGTGGCATTGGCTGGCTGTTTCAGGCTCAGACGATCGACAGCCTGCTGGAAACGTTCACGGTCTTCAGCACGGTCAATAGAGTCCGGGCTGGTGCCGATAACCGGCACACCTGCCGCTTCCAGCGCACGCGCCAGCTTCAGCGGGGTCTGACCGCCATACTGCACGATCACGCCTTTAGGCTGCTCGATACGGACGATTTCCAGCACATCTTCCAGCGTCACCGGCTCAAAGTAGAGACGGTCGGAGGTGTCATAATCGGTCGACACCGTTTCCGGGTTACAGTTGACCATAATGGTCTGGTAACCATCTTCACGCAGCGCCAGCGCGGCGTGAACGCAGCAGTAGTCGAACTCAATACCCTGACCGATACGGTTTGGCCCACCGCCCAGAATCATGATCTTATCGCGATCCGTCGCCGGATTGGCTTCGCACTCCTCTTCATAGGTGGAGTACATGTAAGCGGTATCGGTGGCGAACTCGGCGGCGCAGGTATCCACACGCTTATAAACCGGGTGCAGGTTAAACTGCTGACGCAGCTTGCGAATTTCGCTCTCAGCCACGCCTGCCAGCGCCGCCAGCCGGGCGTCGGCAAAGCCTTTACGCTTCAGCGCACGCAGGAAGGTCGCATCCAGGCTGTTTACCCCTTCACGAGCCACCTGGTCTTCCAGCCGGATCAGCTCTTCAATCTGCACCAGGAACCAGCGGTCAATGTTGGTGAGATTGAAGACGCCATCGACCGACATCCCGGCGCGGAACGCGTCAGCGATATACCAGATACGGTCTGAACCGGCATCTTTCAGCTCGCGGCGGATGCGGGTCAGGGCTTCCGGGTCGTCCAGATGCACTTTCGGGTCGAAGCCGTGCGCGCCCACTTCCAGGCCGCGCAGCGCTTTCTGTACGGACTCCTGGAATGTGCGGCCAATCGCCATCACCTCACCGACCGATTTCATCTGGGTGGTCAGGCGGTCGTTGGCACCGGCAAATTTTTCGAAGTTGAAGCGTGGAATTTTGGTGACCACATAGTCAATCGACGGCTCAAATGAGGCGGGCGTTAAACCACCGGTGATGTCATTCATCAGCTCATCGAGAGTAAAGCCGACCGCCAGCTTGGCCGCAACTTTCGCAATCGGGAAGCCGGTCGCTTTTGAAGCCAGCGCAGAGGAGCGAGAGACGCGCGGGTTCATCTCGATAACAATCAGGCGACCATCTTTCGGGTTCACCGAGAACTGGACGTTAGAGCCACCGGTTTCCACACCGATTTCACGCAGGACCGCCAGCGAGGCGTTACGCATGATCTGATACTCTTTATCCGTCAGCGTCTGAGCGGGGGCGACCGTGATGGAGTCACCGGTGTGAATCCCCATCGCATCGAAGTTTTCAATCGAGCAGACGATGATGCAGTTGTCGTTTTTATCGCGAACCACTTCCATCTCATACTCTTTCCAGCCAATCAGCGACTCATCAATCAGCAGCTCATTGGTTGGTGAAAGGTCGAGGCCTCGTTCACAAATCTCTTCAAACTCTTCGCGGTTATAGGCGATGCCGCCACCGGTGCCGCCCATGGTAAAGGAGGGACGGATGATGCAGGGGAAGCCGACATCTTCCGCCACGGCCAGCGCTTCTTCCATGGTGTGTGCGATACCGGAACGGGCTGTGTCCAGCCCGATGCTTTTCATCGCGACGTCAAAGCGACGACGATCTTCTGCTTTATCAATGGCGTCTGCAGTCGCACCAATCATGGTCACGCCAAACTCTTCCAGCACGCCCTGACGCTCCAGCTCCAGTGCGCAGTTCAGCGCAGTCTGGCCGCCCATAGTCGGCAGTACGGCATCCGGACGCTCTTTTTCGATGATTTTGCGCACCACTTCCCAGTGAATGGGCTCGATATAGGTGGCATCGGCCATCTCAGGGTCGGTCATGATGGTCGCCGGGTTGGAGTTCACCAGGATGACCCGGTAACCCTCTTCACGCAGCGCTTTACACGCCTGCGCACCGGAATAGTCAAATTCACAGGCCTGACCGATCACAATCGGACCGGCACCAAGAATCAGGATTGATTTTATGTCTGTACGTTTTGGCATGAATTAGCTCCTGATTACTTCGCTTGCAGACGGAAGGCGTCAATCAATTCAATAAAGTGGTCAAACAGCGGCGCAGCATCACCCGGTCCCGGGCTGGCTTCCGGGTGTCCCTGGAAGCTGAAGGCTGGCTTGTCAGTGCGGTGAATGCCCTGCACCGTTTTATCAAACAGCGAAATGTGGGTGACACGCAGGTTCGCGGGCAGATCGTTCTCATCGACGGCAAAACCGTGGTTCTGGGCGGTGATCATCACGCGATTATTGTCGAGATCCTTCACCGGATGGTTGCCGCCATGATGGCCAAGCTTCATCTTCACGGTCCGGGCTCCGCTGGCCAGCGCCAGCAGCTGATGACCCAGGCAGATACCGAACACCGGAATCTCGGTTTTCAGAAAGGCCTGAATCGCGCTGATGGCATAGTCACATGGCTCCGGGTCACCCGGGCCGTTGGAGAGGAAAATGCCATCCGGATTCATCTTCAGCACCTCTTCCGCCGGTGTCTGAGCCGGTACGACGGTCAGACGGCAGCCGCGGTCAACCAGCATACGCAGAATGTTGCGCTTGGCACCGTAATCGTAAGCCACCACATGATAAGGCAGAGATTCCGCTGAGGATTGTTCCGGCAGGCCACTGCCCAGCGTCCAGCTGCCCTGCTGCCAGCTGTAGGTTTCCGTCGTGCAGACCTCTTTCGCCAGATCCATCCCTTTCAGCCCGGGGAACGCCTGGGCTTTCTGCAGCGCCAGCGCGGCATCCGGATTATCACCGGCGATAATGCAGCCATTCTGAGCGCCTTTCTCACGCAGCAGACGCGTCAGCTTGCGGGTATCGATATCGGCAATGGCCACAATGTTGTTGCGCTGCAGGTAAGCGGAGAGTCCCTCTTCGCTTCGGAAGTTGCTGGCAATCAACGGCAGATCGCGGATGACCAGGCCCTGAGCATGAATCTGGCTTGATTCTTCATCAGCGGCGTTGGCACCGACATTACCGATATGGGGATAAGTGAGAGTAACGATTTGGCGGGAATAGGAAGGATCAGTGAGGATTTCTTGATAACCGGTCATTGAGGTGTTGAAAACGACTTCCCCCACTGCCGACCCCGTTGCCCCGATGGCCCGACCGTGGAATTGGGTTCCGTCTTCCAGAACCAGGATTGCTGACTTAATCAAAACATCCTCCAGGGAATAAACAGTCATAATATCTGCATATTAATTCAAAATAGCCGCCTGAATCAATGCAAAAACCGCCTGAATTGTCGATTTTTGGCAAATTGCGCGCATTCTAATGATCACCCTGGGGCTTGTCTACCCTGAGGCCCATTTTTTTCATCTTTATCTGACTTATGAGGCCAGAAAC
This sequence comes from Pantoea sp. EKM103V, assembly GCF_011800365.1. Lineage (NCBI taxonomy): Bacteria > Pseudomonadati > Pseudomonadota > Gammaproteobacteria > Enterobacterales > Erwiniaceae > Pantoea > Pantoea sp. EKM103V. Next base: position 173,475 of record NZ_JAALFQ010000007.1, read on the forward strand.
GGGCTTAAGCGGTAAAAACAGGAGAAAACCCGGCCGAATAATCGTTTGCCAGGCAGTAAAAATAAGAACGCGAGGCTGTCAGGCTGATTTTTTTGACCAAATGGTCAAAAATGGCATCTTAACGGAGATAAAACGCACAGAAAGTGATAAAAACAGATAGTTTGATCTGCTTTTACATCATAGCGAGGATTTAAGACAAAATTAAGGGCAATAAAAATATTGCCCTTTTCCAATCAATTGGTTAACGATTGAAATAACCACATCACGATGGTTCACAACACGCACAACATCACAGATCCAGCACATCCCGCATATCAAACAGGCCTGCTTTCTTCTCTTTCAACCATAATGCCGACTTAACCGCACCTTTTGCGAAGGTCATACGGCTTGAGGCCTTGTGGGTTATCTCAACCCGTTCGCCAATATCCGCAAACATAGCCGTATGCTCACCGACGATGTCCCCGGCGCGCACCGTGGCAAAACCGATAGTCTGAGGCTGACGTTCGCCGGTGTGTCCTTCGCGCGTATAGACCGCGTGCTCATCCAGTTTCCACTGCATCGCATCGGCAATCGCTTCACCCATCGCCAGTGCGGTGCCCGATGGCGCATCCACTTTGTGGCGATGGTGCGCTTCAGTAATCTCAATATCCGCATACTCCCCCATCACGCTGGCGGCTTTCTCCAGCAGCTTCAGCACCAGGTTAACGCCCACACTGAAGTTTGCGGCGAATACAATGGCGATATCTTCTGAGGCGGCGCGAATGGCTGCTTTGCCTGCGTCATCGAACCCTGTGGTGCCGATCACCATCGCTTTGCCGTGCTCACGGCAGATCGCCATATACTCCAGCGTGCCTTCCGGACGGGTAAAGTCGATCAGCACATCAAAGTCATCAATCACTGCACGTAAATCGTCAGCAATCAGGATGCCGTTTCTGCCGATGCCCGCTAACTCTCCGGCGTCGCTGCCGGTCAGCGATGAACCCGGACGGGCGAGCGCAGCACCCAGCTCCACGCCTTCTGCCTGCTGTGTCGCCTCAATCAGATTACGGCCCATACGGCCCGGCGCGCCCACAACGGCAATGCGGATATTCTTCATATTTATTCATTCCTAAAACAAAACTATGCATCCAAAGCGTCATCAGGTTAACGACGAGTTAACAGTCACGCCACTATTAATCAGGGATAATAAGAATTTTATGCCAGCCGCCTGCGATTATCAGTAAAAGCAATCGCCATGGCAAAAGATGGGCTTTTCATCGGCCGATAAAAACAAAAAAGGCCGAACAGAGTCGGCCTTTTTATCAGGATTAACGTGCGGTTACTGCACGTTGCGCACCTCGACGCGCAGCTCTTTTGGCACTTCAAAGACGATGTTCTCTTCACGGCCAATCAGCTCGATCGCGGCTTCGCCGCCCAGCTCACGCAGTCGCTGAATCACCTGCTGCACCAGAATATCGGGCGCTGAGGCACCGGCGGTGACACCGATACAGGCCACGCCTTTGACCCACTCTTCCTGAATATCATCAGCAGAGTCGATCAGCTTCGCCAGCTTACCGGCGCGCTGCGCCAGTTCAGCCAGACGGTTCGAGTTGGAGGAGTTCTTCGACCCCACCACCAGCACCACCTCGGCATCTTTCGCCAGGGTGCGAACCGCTTCCTGGCGGTTGGTCGTGGCATAGCAGATATCATCTTTACGCGGCCCGATAATCGCTGGGAAGCGCTGACGCAGAGCATCGATGATGTCTGACGTATCATCCACTGACAGCGTGGTCTGCGTCATGAAGCTCAGGTTGTTTTCATCCTTTACCGTCAGCCGGAAAACATCTTCCGGTGACTCGACGAGATACATCCCGCCATTGGGGTTGTTGTACTGCCCCATGGTGCCTTCCACTTCCGGATGACCCGCATGACCGATCAGTATCGCCTCAACGCCTTTACGGCTGGCACGTGCCACTTCCATATGCACTTTTGTCACCAGCGGACAGGTTGCATCAAACAGCATGGTCAGATTGCGCGCTTTGGCTTCTGCACGCACCGCCTGCGAAACACCGTGCGCGGAGAAGATCAGAATCGCGTTATCCGGCACTTCACTAATCTCTTCAATGAAGATCGCCCCGCGCTCACGCAGGCTGTTGACCACGTAACGGTTATGCACCACTTCGTGACGCACGTAGATGGGCGCGCCATACATCTCCAGCGCGCGCTCAACGATACTGATGGCGCGATCAACGCCGGCGCAGAAACCGCGCGGATTAGCTAACAGGATTTGCATCGTTCGCCTCCAGTGCCGGATCGATCTCCAGCACCTCTACATCAAACTGAATACGATGACCTGCCAGCGGATGGTTAAAATCCACGGTGATCGAGTCACCGGAGACTTCACGGATCACGCCTGGCATTTCACTGCCGCCCATGCCGCTGAACAGCATGATGGCCCCCACTTCCGGTTCACCGGCATCGATAAAGTCACGACGCGAGAAATACTGGATCAGGTCAGGGCTGACGCCACCAAATGCCTCTTCCGGCGCCAGAGTGAACTGTTTAGTTTCACCCGCTTTCAGCCCCAGCAGTGCCTCCTCCAGTGCCGCAGAGAGGCTGCCATCACCGAGACGGAACAGCGCAGGCTTACCGTTTGCACGGGTCGATTCCGCCGTCGAGCCATCTTCCAGCTTCAGCGTAAAATGCACCAACACCGCGCTGTCGCGCTGTACGGACTCAGTCATCACTTACCCTTTCTGTTTAGCCTGTTTGCCGTTCGGGCTGAAAAAGCCCTCCAGCACCACCAATGCGGCACCAATACAGATGCCGCAGTCAGCGATATTAAATGTAGCGAAGTGCCAGTTACCGACATAAAAATCGATAAAATCGACCACAAAGCCATGCCAGGAGCGATCAAATAAATTGCCTATCGCACCGCCGATAATCAGGGCATACGCGATGTTTGAAATCTTCTGGCTGGCCTGATTGCGATACATCATCAGCACCAGTGAAACCACGATCGCCAGCGCAATACCGGCAAAGAACCAGCGCTGCCAGCCGCCTTTGTCCGCCAGGAAACTGAACGCCGCGCCATAGTTATGCGCATAGAACAGGTTCAGATAAGGCATCAGCGGCTGCGTTTCATGCAGCATCATGTTGTTCATCACCCACTGCTTACTGGCGAAGTCGACAACGATGACCACCAGCACCAGCCACAGCCAGCGCAATCCGGTTGAGAGAATAGGTTTACGCATCAGGCAAATTCACGCTGTTCACCGTCACCGGCTACGTTAGTGTAACAACGACCACAGACCGCAGCGTGCTCCGGATTCTGGCCGACGTCGGTAGTGTAATGCCAGCAGCGCTGACATTTCTCGCCTTCCGCCTTGTGCAGCGCAATTTTCAGACCTTTCAGCAGTTCGCTCTGCTGCGCTTCATCGTTTGCCAGCGCGTAATCAGCTACCTGGGCACCCGAGGTCAGCAGCACAAAGCGCAGCTCGTTGCCCAGCGCCTGCAGCTTAGCGGCCAGCTCCGCATCGGCATAGAGCGTCACGGTGGCTTCCAGTGCGCCACCGATACGTTTGTCGGCACGCGCCTGCTCGATGACCTTGTTGACTTCGCCACGCACTTTCAGCAGCTCAGCCCAGTAGGCATCGTTCAGGGCTTCATCTTCCGCCAGGCCAAACAGACCCTGATACCACTCTTCGGTGAAGACATACTGCGCGCGTTCGCCAAGCAGATAGCCCCAGATCTCATCCGCGGTAAAGGACATGATCGGCGCCATCCAGCGTACCAGTGCTTCAACGATGTGCCACAGCGCGGTCTGACAGCTACGACGCGCCAGGCTGTCGCCCTTCGCGGTGTACTGGCGATCTTTGATGATGTCGAGATAGAAGCTGCCCATCTCCACAGAACAGAACTGCATCAGGCGCTGGATCACTTCATGGAAATCGTAGTTCTCATAAGAGGCGACGATATCGGCCTGCGCCGCCTGCGCACGTCCCACGGCCCAGCGATCCACCACGACCATCTCTTCCGGTTTCACCAGGTCGGTGGCCGGATTGAAGCCGTTAAGGTTTGCCAGCAGGAAGCGGGCGGTGTTACGGATACGGCGATAGGCATCGGCGGAACGCTTCAGGATTTCATCGGAGACCGCCATTTCACCCGAATAGTCGGTTGATGCCACCCACAGGCGCAGAATGTCAGCACCCAGCTTGTTCATCACATCCTGCGGCGACACGGTGTTGCCGATCGATTTCGACATTTTGCGGCCCTGACCATCCACGGTGAAACCGTGTGTCAGTACCTGACGATAAGGCGCTTTACCTTTCATCGCGGTGCCGATCATCAGCGAGGACATAAACCAGCCGCGATGCTGATCGGACCCTTCCAGATAGAGGTCCGGCGCCTGTCCTTCGAATTCCGGACGGGCATCCACGACAGAATAGCTGGTTGACCCGGAGTCGAACCAGACATCCAGGGTATCCGGAACCTTGACGTAATGATCGGCGTCATCGCCCATCAGCTCACGCGGATCGAGATCCCACCAGGCCTGAATGCCATCCTGCTCAACACGCTGTGCCACTTTCTCCATCAGTGCCAGGGTATCCGGGTGCAGCTCTTCGCTCTCTTTATGAACGAACAGCGCCATCGGCACGCCCCAGGTACGCTGACGAGAGATACACCAGTCCGGACGGTTCGCCACCATCGATTCAATACGCGCCTGACCCCAGTCCGGGATCCACTGCACGCCTTTGATCTCTTTCAGCGACTGCGCACGCAGGCCTTTCTGATCCATGCTGATGAACCACTGTGGCGTGGCACGGAAGATGATAGGCGTTTTGTGACGCCAGCAGTGCGGGTAGCTGTGCAGCAGTTTTTCAACGTGCAGCAGCGCCTGCTTCTCTTTCAGCAGCTCAACGATCATATCGTTGGCTTTAAAGACGTTAACCCCATCCAGCGTCGGGTAAGTACCTGGCAGATACGCGCCATCTGGCCCGACCGGGTTAGCGGTTTCGATGCCATATTTCTGGCCGATCACATAGTCATCCGGGCCGTGGCCGGGTGCCGTATGGACCGCACCGGTACCGGCATCCAGCGTGACGTGTTCGCCCAGCACCACTTTCGACTGAATCTGCTCAAGGAACGGATGCTGGAACAGCTGCAGCTCCAGCGCGGCACCTTTGCATTCGCCCAGCACCTGCCATTCGCTGACACCGGCACGCTTCATCACGCTTTCCACCAGCTCTTTTGCCAGGATCAGGGCACGGCCCTCGATCTGGATCAGCTGATAGTCAAATTCCGGGTGCAGAGAGATGGCGCGGTTAGCGGGCAGCGTCCACGGGGTGGTGGTCCAGATAACCAGTGAAATCGGGCTGTTAACCGTGGTGACGCCGAACGCCTGACGCACCGCGTCGGCATCGACGGCGTTGAACATCACATCAATCGACGGTGAGGTCTTGTCGTAATATTCCACTTCCGCTTCGGCCAGGGCAGAACGGCAATCCAGGCACCAGTGCACCGGCTTCGCGCCTTTGTGCAGGTGACCGTTGCCGATGATTTTACCCAGCGCACGGATGATGTTGGCTTCCGTGTTGAAGTCCATGGTCAGGTAAGGACGATCCCAGTCGCCCAGTACGCCCAGACGGATAAAGTCCGCTTTCTGGCCTTCAACCTGTTCTGCCGCATATTTGCGGCACGCTTCGCGGAATTCTGCCGCCGTGACTTTCTCGCCCGGCTTGCCGATCATCTGCTCAACTTTATGCTCGATAGGCAGACCGTGACAGTCCCAGCCCGGCACATAGGGCGCGTCATAGCCCGCCATGCCTTTCGACTTAACGATAATGTCTTTCAGAATCTTGTTAACTGAGTGACCGATATGAATGCTGCCGTTCGCATAAGGAGGGCCATCATGCAGGATAAAGGTTTTTTTCCCCTTTTTGGCTTCGCGGATAACGCCATACAGGTTGTCGGCATACCAACGTTGCAACATTCCCGGTTCGCGTTTGGCCAGATCGCCACGCATCGGGAATCCCGTTTCCGGCAAATTCAGGGTAGATTTATAGTCACTCATCAGATTCTCGATTCCGTTTTTCGCTCAGGTTAAAGCAGCCCAAAGAACTGCCGGGCCGTTACCACATCATTCGCAATTTGTTCTTTCAACGCCTCCAGTGAGGCAAAGCGCTGCTCGTTTCGTATTTTCTGTTTCAGCACCACATCAATGTGACGACCATAAAGATTGATATTGATGTCGAGCAGGTGAACTTCAAGCTGCTGGCGTAAACCTTTTACCGTCGGACGGGTGCCGATGTTCGCCACGCCCGGCAGCGGCTCCGGCGTCAGCCCTTCCACTTCCACCGCATAGACCCCTTTCACCGGCGACACGCTGCGGCGTAAAGGCAGGTTGGCGGTTGGGAAGCCCAGCGTGCGTCCCAGTGCATCACCGTGCACGACGCGGCCGGAAATCGTGAAAGGATGGCCTAACAACGTCTGCGCCAGCGCTAAATCATCGGCGGCCAGCGCCTGACGCACGGCGGTGCTGCTGATGCGCTTTCCGCCCTCACAGAAGGTTTCGGTGCTGATAACCTCGAAGCCATACTCCACACCGGCTTTCTGCAATAACCGGAAATCCCCCTGGCGACCGGCGCCAAAGCGGAAATCATCGCCCACCGCAAGGTATCTGACGTCGAGCTTTTCAACCAGCAGGTCGCTGATAAAACGCTGGGCGGATAACGCCGCAAAGCGACGGTCAAATCGCACGCAGAGCACTTTATCGACGCCGGCTTCAGCCAGGTAGCGCAGTTTTTCACGCAGGCGCGTCAGGCGAGCCGGGGCTTTATCGCCAGCAAACAGCTCCAGCGGCTGTGGTTCAAAGACCATGACCACCACCGGCAGATTACGTTTGCGTCCCTCTTCACACAGCCGGGCCATCAGTGCCTGATGCCCGCGGTGTACGCCATCGAAATTACCAATGGTCAGAACGCAGCCGCGATGCTGCTCGTTAAGATTATGAATACCGCGGATAAACTTCATGGCTGACCCAAACCGGTGGAAATCGGCGGATTATACCCTTGAAACCGGTTCAGGTTAACCCGTCAGCACGCCTTTCATGCTTAACGCGCTGCATTTCCTGTTACAGAAGCACGTGTTGAGAATTTTGTCGCGAAATACTGTATTCAGGAAGGCGAAGCTGGTAGAATCTTGCGCCATCAAATACGTAACCGAGTGCTGCTCATAGAGCGACGCTTATTTGCACAAATCCATTGACAAAATCAGGTTGGAAGGGCATAGTCCTCGGCCTTTGATTTGTCTCTATAGAACACATTTGGGAGTTGGACCTTGGCTAATATCAAATCAGCTAAGAAACGCGCCGTAACATCTGAGAAACGCCGTAAGCATAACGCTAGCCGCCGCTCTATGATGCGTACCTTCGTTAAGAAAGTATACGCGGCGATCGCTTCAGGCGACAAAGCTGCTGCGCAGAACGCATTCAATGAAATGCAACCAATCGTGGACCGTCAGGCTGCTAAAGGTCTGATCCACAAAAACAAAGCTGCACGTTATAAAGCAAACCTGACTGCACAGATCAACAAACTGGCTTAATCGCCTGTTGTTTATCGCTTTGTTGAAAGAACCGGCGCTTACGCCGGTTTTTTTTCGCCTGTCATTTGCCGCACCGCCACTCCTCGTGAGGGTGATGCAGGGCGAAAAAAGGAGGCTTTCGCCTCCTCTCTCTTAACGCAGCCTGACCCGTAACAGGCTATATCCCAACACGGCGGAGAGCAGAGAACCGGTCAGAATCCCCAGCTTAGAGAACGTCACCAGCTGCTCATGGGCGGCATCAAAGGCCAGTGAACTGATAAATATCGACATCGTGAAGCCGATACCGCACAGCACGCCGATCGCCATGATATCGCGGATGGTGGTGCCGCCAGGCAATACCGCCAGCCGCAATCTGACGGCCAGCCAGCAGAAGAGCGTAATGCCCAGGGGTTTGCCGATTAACAGGCCAAAGATGATGCCTGCCGGTTCCGGTGACAGGATATCGCCCAGCGTAATACCGGCGAGGGAAATACCGGCATTGGCAAAGGCAAACAGCGGCAGAATCAGCCAGTTCACCCACGGCATCAGGCCGTGCGCCAGATGCTCTGCTGGCGAGTGCCCCTCTCTCTTCTCCAGCGGCACAAAGAAGCCCACGATAACGCCTGCCAGCGTTGCATGAACACCCGACTTAAGGACGGCGGTCCAGAGCACAATGCCCACCAGAATGTAGATCGAGATTTTGCGGACGTTGAAGTAATTCAGCAGGGCCAGCACCACAATCGCCGCTGCCGCCACGCCCAGAGAGAGCATCGACAGGCCGCTGGTATAGAACAGGGCGATAATCACAATCGCCCCCAGGTCATCGATAATCGCCAGCGCCATCAGAAAAACTTTCAGCGCAGCAGGAACCCGGCTGCCGAGCAGGGCCAGCACCCCCAGTGCAAACGCGATATCCGTTGCCGTGGGAATCGCCCAGCCGTTGCGGGCAATCTCATCACCGTGGTTGAAAGCCAGAAAGATCAGGGCGGGCAGCGCCATGCCTCCCAGGGCTGCGATAACCGGAAAGATTGCCTTCTCCCGGCTTGCGAGTTCACCGACCCTCAGCTCGCGCTTCACCTCCAGCCCAATCAGCAGGAAAAACAGCGCCATCAGCGCATCGTTTATCCATAACAGCAGATTTTTGCTGATATCCAGCGCACCAAAGCGGATCTGGACAGGCTCATTCAGTAACGCCTGATAGCCTTCGGCCGTCGCAGCGGTATTGGCGAGGATCATGGCCGCCACGGCTGCCAGGATTAATATCATGCCGTTACTGGCATCACTTTCAATAAAGCTCCTGAGGAGGTTTCTGAGTTTCCGAGGCTTATTCAACGTTTATCTTCCTGATCGGCGAGTGAAAGTGAATAAGTGTAACGACTCATATCGCCCGTTAACAGCAGCTTGTGTCCGGCGTTGTCGCTCGCATTGACCGGATCATCCGCAGGCCCGGCTACGCTGCGGGGCAGTCGGTGTGCAGCATCCCTGATCAGAGGCCAAAAAAAACGGAGCCCAGGGCTCCGTTTTATCTTTCCCGGTTTATCGGGTCAGGTCGTCAAAGAATTTTTTCACACCGTCGAAAAAGCTCTTGGAGCGCGGGCTATTGTGCTCGCCGCTCGGACCGCCAAAACTCTCTTCCAGTTCACGCAGCAGCGATTTCTGTTTCTCGTTCAGGCTGACCGGTGTTTCCACCACGACGCGACACAACAGGTCACCAACCGCACCACCACGGACAGATTTCACGCCGCGTCCGCGCATGCGGAACAGCTTGCCGGTCTGGGTTTCTGACGGCACTTTCAGCTTCACGCGTCCATCCAGCGTCGGCACTTCAATCTCGCCGCCCAGCGCCGCCATCGCAAAGTTAATCGGCACTTCGCAGTAGAGGTTGTTCTCTTCACGTTCGAAAATCGGGTGTTTCTTCACCGAAACCTGAACGTAGAGATCGCCCGCTGGTGCGCCCTGCTCGCCCGCTTCGCCTTCTCCGCTCAGACGGATACGATCGCCGGTGTCGACCCCGGCCGGAATTTTCACTGACAGCGTTTTCGACTTCTCAACGCGACCGTGACCGTGACAGGCGTTGCACGGATCTTTGATCACCGAGCCGCGACCGTGACAGGTCGGACAGGCCTGCTGAACGGTGAAGAAGCCCTGGCGCATCTGCACCTGGCCTGCACCGTGACAGGTCGAACAGGTTTGTGGCTGCGTGCCCGGTTTCGCGCCGCTGCCGTGGCAGACATCACACTCTTCCAGCGTTGGAATGCGGATCTCTTTGGTCACGCCGCGTACCGCTTCTTCCAGCGTCAGCTCCATGTTGTAGCGTAAATCGGCGCCGCGGGATGCGCGCTGACGGCGTCCACCACCAAAGATGTCACCGAATACGTCGCCAAAGATATCGCTGAAGTCTGCACCGCCGCCGCCAAAGCCGCCGCCGCCGAATCCACCGCCACCCATGCCGCCCTGTTCAAAGGCTGCATGGCCATATTGATCGTAGGCCGCACGCTTCTGCGCATCGGTCAGGATTTCGTACGCTTCTTTAGCCTCTTTGAATTTGGCTTCGGCTTCTTTATCTCCGGGATTACGATCCGGGTGAAATTTCATTGCCAGGCGTTTGTACGCCTTTTTGATTTCACGCTCGTCCGCGGATTTGGCGACGCCTAAAATCTCGTAGTAATCACTCTTCGCCATGTTTATTTAGCCCTTAACATGATCGCACGGGCGTGGAGAGATCTCCGACGCCCGTGCTGGTTTCAACGGCTGTCAGGCCAGCCGTCGCGCCCGGTCAGGGGCAATTATTTCTTGTTGTCTTTTACTTCTTCGAATTCAGCATCGACAACGTCGTCATCTTTCTTCGCTGACGCATCACCGGCATCGGCTGCACCTGCCTGAGACTGCTGTGCGGCTTCCATCAGTTTGCCGGACACTTCCATCAGCGCCTGCATTTTGGCGTCGATTTCCGCTTTGTCTTCGCCTTTCAGCGCAGTTTCCAGCGCGGCCAGTGCGGCTTCGATTGGCGCTTTGTCGTCTGCTGACAGTTTGTCGCCGGCTTCTTCCAGCTGCTTACGCGTGCTGTGGGCAATCTGATCGCCCTGGTTGCGCGTCTGTACCAGCTCTTCGAACTTACGGTCAGCTTCTGCGTTCGCTTCCGCATCACGCACCATTTTTTCGATCTCTTCGTCGTTCAGACCGGAAGAGGCTTTAATGGTAATTTTCTGCTCTTTACCGCTGTTCTTATCTTTCGCCGACACGTGCAGGATACCATCCGCATCGATGTCGAAGGTGACTTCGATCTGCGGCATACCGCGAGGCGCAGCCTGGATACCGTCAAGGTTGAACTGGCCCAGTGACTTGTTGTCATTGGCGCGCTTACGCTCACCCTGCAGCACGTGAATGGTCACGGCTGACTGGTTATCTTCAGCAGTCGAGAAGACCTGGCTGTGCTTGGTCGGGATGGTGGTGTTTTTGCTGATCAGCGACGTCATCACGCCACCCATGGTTTCGATACCCAGTGACAGCGGGGTTACGTCCAGCAGCAGCACGTCTTTCACGTCGCCACCCAGTACACCACCCTGAACCGCAGCACCGACAGCAACGGCTTCGTCCGGGTTCACATCTTTACGTGGCTCTTTACCAAAGAACTCGGTGACTTTCGCCTGAACCAGTGGCATACGGGTCTGACCACCGACCAGGATAACGTCGTTGATGTCAGAAACCGACAGGCCAGCATCCTGCAGCGCAACTTTCAGTGGCGCGATTGAGCGTGCAACCAGATCTTCAACCAGTGACTCCAGCTTAGAGCGGGTCACTTTGATGTTCAGGTGCTTAGGACCGGTCGCATCTGCAGTGATGTACGGCAGGTTAACGTCGGTCTGCTGAGCAGAAGAGAGCTCGATTTTCGCTTTCTCTGCGGCTTCTTTCAGACGCTGCATCGCCAGAGGATCGTTGTGCAGATCGATGCCCTGATCTTTCTTAAATTCAGCTACCAGATAGTTAATCAGACGGCTGTCGAAGTCTTCACCACCCAGGTGGGTATCACCGTTGGTTGCCAGAACTTCAAAGGTTTTTTCGCCATCAACTTCATCGATCTCGATGATGGAGATATCGAAGGTACCGCCACCCAGGTCATACACGGCGATGGTGCGGTTACCCTGACCTTTGTCCAGGCCGTAGGCCAGTGCAGCAGCGGTTGGTTCGTTAATGATACGCTTAACTTCCAGACCCGCGATGCGGCCTGCATCTTTGGTCGCCTGGCGCTGTGCATCGTTAAAGTATGCCGGAACGGTGATCACCGCTTCGGTCACTGGCTCACCGAGGTAATCTTCGGCGGTCTTTTTCATTTTCTTCAGCACTTCAGCTGAAATCTGCGGCGGTGCCATTTTCTGGCCTTTCACTTCCAGCCAGGCGTCGCCGTTGTCAGCGCTGGCGATTTTGTACGGCATGATTTTAATATCACGCTGAACTTCTTCGTCCTGGAAGCGACGACCGATCAGACGCTTAATTGCGAACAGGGTATTCTGCGGGTTGGTCACTGCCTGACGTTTAGCCGGTTGACCGACCAGAATTTCGCCATCCTGTGTGTACGCAATAATTGAAGGCGTGGTGCGATCGCCCTCGGCATTTTCCAGCACGCGTGCTTTGGTGCCATCCATGATCGCAACACAAGAGTTGGTTGTACCCAGGTCAATACCAATAATCTTACCCATCTAAACATCTCCCACTTAAATTCGTTGCCAATTTGGGTTGTGAACCTTTTATGTGGGCGGGTTGTTTGCATTCAACCTGCCAGCACATGCTTTTTTTCCAACGTTCACAACGCTCGATGAGAAGTAAATGGGGCCGCTTCGATGCGCATCAAGGGTTAAACCAAAAAAAATTTTCACCTCTGGCCCGGTCGGGATCAAAGAACCCAGGCAGAACGCTGAATATGATGCGCCGCTCCGCTCGATGGAGTGAAGCGGAGCGCTTTTTATCATCAACGTTTACTGACCGCCGAGGAACTATGGCAAATTCAACACTGGCCAACCCTGCCCCGCTGGGATTAATGGGATTTGGCATGACAACGGTTTTACTTAACCTGCACAACGCGGGCCTGTTCACGATGGACGTCGCGATCCTGGCCATGGGGATTTTTTATGGTGGGATTGCGCAGGTGCTGGCAGGCCTGCTGGAGTTTAAAAAGAATAACACCTTTGGGCTGACGGCCTTTACCTCTTACGGGATGTTCTGGTTAAGCTTTGTGGCGATTCTGCTGCTGCCGGAAATGGGCCTCGCGAACGCCCCCGACGAACGTTTTCTGGGGGCCTGGCTGCTTCTGTGGGGCATCTTCACGCTGTTTATGTTTGTCGGCACGCTGAAAAGTGCGCGGATGCTGCAGTTTGTTTTCGCCACGCTCACGCTGCTGTTTCTGCTGCTGGCCGTGGCGCATCTGATGCATCTGCCTGCGCTGGTCACTACGGCAGGCTGGGTTGGCCTTCTCTGCGGCGCCAGCGCCTGCTATCTGGCCATGGGGGAAGTGCTGAACGAAACCTTTGGCCGTACCGTTCTGCCGATTGGCGAGAAGCCGCATCAATCATAATAAAACGCGGAGTCAGGCTCCGCGTCATTTCACTACAGCGAATTAACCCCCTGATGCAGTTCTGGCTCGTGGCTGATATCACGCCGCAGCCAGATCCCCGTCACCAGTCCCACCAGCGCCAGTGCCATCACATACCAGCATGGGGCCATCACCGACACATTCATCAGCAGCGACACAAAAATCGGTGTCAGGCCGCCGAAAATCGCATAGGCGAGATTGTAGGAGAAGGAGATACCGGTAAAACGGACTTCCGCCGGAAAGGCACGCACCATCACGAACGGCACGGCGCCCACGGCGCCAACGCTGAGGCCGGCCAGTCCATACAGCAGGAAGAGCTGCTGCGGATAGAGTGCAGTCAGATGATAAAACTGCCAGCAGCAGATCGCCAGCAGCAGGCTGCCGACACACAGCGTGCGGCTGGCACCGAAGCGATCGGCCGCCAGGCCGGCAATAATACAGCCGAAGCAGAGCATGACGGTGGCCAGGCTGTTGGCCTGCAGCGTCAACGCAGGCGCAATGGCCAGCTGTTTTTGCAGCCAGACCGGGGACATCAGGATCACCACCACGATGCAGGCGGAGAGCAGCCAGGTCAGCAGCATGGAAATGACGACCGATTTTTTATGTTCAGCCAGCACTGTTTTCAGCGGCAGCTTACTGGAGAGCGCTTTACGCTGCTGCATCTCCACAAACACCGGCGTCTCATGCAGCCAGCGGCGCAGCACCATCGCGCCCAGCCCAAACAGGCCGCCGAGGAAGAACGGGATGCGCCAGCCGCCATCATGAATCGCCTGGGGTGAGAGTGAGGTATTGATCAGCGTCGCCACCAGCGACCCCAGTAAAATCCCGATGGTCAGCCCGGCCGTCAATGTGCCGCAGGCGATACCGATGCGTTTATAGGGCACATGCTCAGCGACAAACACCCAGGCTCCCGGCACTTCGCCACCAATCGCCGCCCCCTGCAGCATCCGCATCAGCAGCATCAGTAACGGTGCGGCCACGCCGATGGTCTGCCAGGTGGGAAGCGCGCCCATCATCAATGTCGGCAGCGCCATCAGCATAATGCTCAGGCTGAACATCTTCTTACGCCCCACTTTATCGCCAAAGTGGGCCATCACGATGCCGCCCAGCGGACGTGCCAGATAGCCGGCGGCAAAAATGGCAAAGGTCTGCAGCTGGCGCAGCCACTCGGGAATATCGGCGGGGAAAAAGAGTTCGCCAATCACGGTGGCGAAGAAGACAAAAATGATGAAGTCGTAAAATTCCAGCGCGCCGCCCAGTGCGGCCAGCGCCAGGGTTCTGTAATCCTTACCGGTCAGACGCTGCGTAGAGGTCAGGTTCATAATAGTCCAGAGGCAAAAGATCGGGTTGTAAAGATCTTATTACTATACCGTCAATCTTTTGCCACACCAGTCGGGCTTTAGCTTATGCCTGAAATGGACAATATTTAGTTGTTTATCTCACGTATCGCGCTTTTAGGCCGAAATGCTGCTACCACGTCGCGATGGGTTTCGACATACGGTCCTTCCAGTAGCTGTAAACAATAAGGTACAGAGGCAAAAATGCCGTGGACTTTGACGTTGCCCTGCTCATCTTTCAGCCCCTCCAGCGTCTCCCTGATCGACTTTGGCTGACCAGGCAGATTGAGAATCAGTGACTGCTTACGGATCACGCCAACCTGACGCGACAGAATCGCGGTCGGCACAAACTGCAGGCTGATCTGGCGCATCTGCTCACCGAATCCGGGCATCTCCCGATCGGCGACGGCTAAGGTGGCGTCGGGAGTGACGTCGCGCCGGGCCGGGCCGGTGCCGCCAGTGGTCAGCACCAGATGGCAAAAGCGTTCATCGACCAGCTCGCAAATCGCCTGCTCAATCATCGGCTGCTCGTCCGGCACCAGTCGGGACTCCATTTCGAACGGGCTGCTGATGGCCGTGCTGAGCCAGCTCTCCAGCGCGGGAATCCCCTGATCCTGATAGATGCCGTTCGCGGCGCGATCGGAAACCGAGATCAGGCCAATGCGTAATGTATTCATGGTTAGCTTCGCTGTGAATGACCGCGGTGCGGTGGAGTAAAAGGGGAATAGCCGAAAGGATAATACAAAGTGAAAGGGTCGGAAAAGGGAAAACCGTGACGGCCTGCGCCGTCACGATCGGAGGATTACAGCAGTTCTGCCAGCATCTTCTCAAGTTTGCCCTGATCAACGGCAAAGTTGCGGATGCCTTCTGCCAGCTTCGCCACCGCCATCGGATCCTGGTTGTGCTGCCACAGGAACTCAGACTCGGTCATGCGGGCCGGACGTGCTTTCACTTCACCGCTGTAGCTCAGTTTACGCTCCAGGGTTCCTTCGCTCTCGGCCAGCTCTTTCAGCAGCGCAGGCGAAATGGTCAGACGGTCACAGCCAGCCAGCTCGATGATTTCGCCGGTGTTACGGAAGCTGGCGCCCATCACGACGGTTTCATAGCCGTGCTGCTTGTAGTAGTTGTAGATTTCAGAAACAGAAACCACGCCGGGATCTTCGTGTGCTGCGTACTCTTTTTTGTCGGTGTTGGCTTTGTACCAGTCCAGAATACGACCCACAAACGGAGAGATCAGGAAAACGCCCGCTTCGGCACAGGCACGCGCCTGAGCGAAGGAGAACAGCAGCGTCAGGTTACAGTTGATGCCCTCTTTTTCCAGCTGCTCCGCGGCGCGGATACCCTGCCAGGTTGAGGCCAGTTTGATCAGGATGCGGTCATTGCTGATACCGGCATCGTTGTAGAGTTTGATCAGACTGCGGGCTTTATTGATGCTGCCTTCGGTGTCGTAAGAGAGACGCGCATCCACTTCGGTCGAAATACGGCCCGGGATCAGTTTGAGAATTTCCAGACCAATGTTTACGGCCAGCTTGTCAGAAACCAGCTGCAGCTGCTCATCTTTATCGCTGCTCTGCTCACGCGCCCAGCCGATCGCTTCATCGATCAGTTTACGGTATTCAGGGATTTGCGCGGCGTTAAGAATCAGAGAAGGGTTAGTCGTGGCATCCTGCGGCTGATACAGCTTCATGGCTGCGATATCACCGGTGTCGGCAACGACGGTGGTGAGCTGACGCAGGGAGGTAAGTTTGTCCGTCATGTTCTTTTCTCTTAGTTAACTGTCAGTGTGAAAAAAGGCTGTTGCGATAATATCACGCGCCAACGGTGGCGCAAGGTCAGGGAATGCCGTTTACGATAGCGCGAACAAATAGGTGTGATTCGTCATTCTTTGCGGCTTTTTTGCTACACTGCGGAGCCTGATAAGCTGCCAATATCCTGTTAAAGCAGGCATTAAACGAGGAAGCAACTATGTTGATGGTGATCTCTCCCGCCAAGACGCTGGATTATGACAGCCCGCTGGCGACAACCCGCTATACCCAGCCTGCGCTGTTAGAAAAGTCACAACAGCTGATTGAGATTGCGCGTGACCTGTCACCGGCCCGCATCGCCTCCTTAATGGGCATCAGCGACAAACTGGCGCACCTGAATGCCGAGCGTTTTAACAGCTGGCAGCCCGACTTCTCGCCGCAGAATGCCCGCCAGGCGATTCTGGCGTTTAAAGGCGATGTTTATACCGGTTTGCAGGCGGAGACGTTCAGCGATCAGGATTTCGATTTTGCGCAGCAGCACCTGCGCATGCTGTCTGGCCTGTATGGCGTGCTGCGTCCACTCGATCTTATGCAGCCTTACCGGCTGGAGATGGGCATTCGGTTGGCGAATCCGGCAGGTAAAGATCTCTATACCTTCTGGGGTGATCTCATCACCGAAACGCTGAACGCCGCGCTGGCGGAACAGGGCGACAACGTCCTGATCAATCTCGCCTCAGATGAATATTTCCGGGCGGTCAGACCGAAAGCGTTACAGGCGCAGATGATTAAGCCGGTGTTCCTGGATGAGAAAAATGGCAGCTACAAAGTCATCAGCTTCTACGCCAAAAAGGCGCGCGGCCTGATGAGTCGCTATGTGATTCAGGAGCGCCTGACAAAGCCGGAGCAGCTTAAGGCGTTTGATCTGGAAGGCTACCGTTTTGATGCAGCCAGCAGCAGCGAAAGCGAGCTGGTGTTCAAGCGCGCGGAGCAGTAGCCCCGCGCGTCTTCTCTTTCCCGCAGCCGGGAAAGATTATTTCAGCAGAAATGCCCGCAGCGCGGCAAAGTCCGCCTGCATCTGGTGTGACAGCAGCGGGAGTTCCGCACGCTCCGCCAGTTCCGGCGGCAGCGTCAGGGTCTGCTCAAGGATCGCTTCCACGCTTTCACGGAATTTGGCCGGATGGGCGGTGCCGAGGAACAGGCCATACTCGCCCTCCTGCAGCTGATCGCGCAGCAGACGCCAGGCGATGGCGGCGTGGGGCTCAGAAATGTAGCCAATCTCAGCCAGTTCACGCATGGCGGCACGGGTGGTTTCGTCAGAGACCGCGCCGCAGGCCAGGTCGGTCAGCCGCCAGGTTTTACGGCGGAACAGCTCTTCCACACGCGGCCAGTTGTTCGGCTGGCTGACATCCATCGCATTCGAAAGGGTCGCGACCGTCTGGTTAGGCTGCCACTCGCCGTTTCCGAGGAAGCGCGGCACCGTGTCGTTGGCGTTGGTGGCGGCGATAAAGCGTTTGATCGGCAGCCCCAGTGATTTCGCCAGCAGACCCGCCGTTAAATCCCCGAAGTTGCCGCTTGGCACGGAAACCACCAGCTGATTGCGTTTTTCCTGCGGCAGCTGCGCTACCGCTTCAAAGTAGTAGCAGATCTGCGCCAGCAGGCGGCTGATGTTGATGGAGTTAGCTGAGTTCAGGCCAATCGTCTTTTTCAGCACTTCATCATCGAACGCCTGCTTGACCAGCGCCTGACAGGCATCGAAATCGCCGTCGATGGCGATAGTTTCGATGTTGCCGCCCAGCGTACAGAAGAGTTTCTCCTGCAGCGGGCTGATCTTGCCCTGTGGATAGAGGATCACTACACGCACATTCTCCATGCCGTAGAAGGCGTGGGCCACGGCCGCACCGGTATCACCGGAGGTCGCGGTCAGAATCGTGATCTGCTCGTCTGAACCGGAAACATAGGAGAGCATCTGCGCCATAAAACGGCCGCCGAAATCTTTAAACGCCAGCGTCGGACCGTGGAACAGCTCCAGACAGGCCACATCTTCACTGACCGCTTTGACCGGAGCCGGAAACGCAAACGCGGCTTTAACACGCTCATGCAGCTGTTCGGCCGGGATCTCATCACCAATATAAGCCGACAGAATTTTGCTGCTGCGGCTGACAAAATCCATCTCCAGCATCGCGTCGATGTCTGTCAGTTCAAACTCCGGCAGTTCCAGCGGAAAGAACAGACCCTGCTGTGATCCCAGACCCTGTTTCACCGCCTGGGCGAAGCTGACCTGCTCGTTGTGATCCTTAAGATTGTAGAGTTTCATGCGTTATCCCAATTGTCGTGCGCCAGCCGTGTCGAGACGGCAGATATGGACGAAGCCTTCATCGTTCTGCAGATAGTGCTGGCTCAGCCAGTCAGCCATCCGCTGTGCCGTTTCCATCTGATTGCAAACGGCGAAAAGTGTCGGACCAGAGCCTGAGATACCGCACGCCAGTGCGCCGATATCTTTGGCAGCCTGTCGCGCCTCAGCGAAGCCCGGCAGCAGTCTGGTGCGATAAGGTTCAGCAATGACATCCTGCATAAGTTTAGCGGCCAGCAGCGGCTGACGCGTATGGCAGGCGTGAATGAAGCCCGCCAGCAGGCGGCCATGCTTGATGCACTCCTCTTTGCGG
This sequence comes from Pantoea sp. EKM103V, assembly GCF_011800365.1. Lineage (NCBI taxonomy): Bacteria > Pseudomonadati > Pseudomonadota > Gammaproteobacteria > Enterobacterales > Erwiniaceae > Pantoea > Pantoea sp. EKM103V. The sequence continues at coordinate 192,367 of NZ_JAALFQ010000007.1, forward strand.
TACTGCGCCGGTAAAATCGCGCGCGCTTCGGCGGTCGAGACTTTAATGCCCGGATAGGCCATGACCCACAGCCAGTCATCAAAGCCGGGCACGGCCTGGCTGATAATCTCATTCTCCTGCAGCATCAGCTGAATGCCCCCGAGGAAGCAGGGCGCGACGTTATCGTAATGAACGCTGCCGGAGATACGTCCTTCCAGCTCGCCCATCAGCGTCAGCAGGGTGCTGTCATCGAGGGGCTTACCGCAAAATTCATTCATCGCGACCAGACCGGCCACCACCGAGCAGGCGCTGGAGCCCAGCCCGGAGCCGATGGGCATGTTCTTCTCCAGCGTCATCGCCACCGGGATCTCTTTGCCCACCGCCTCGCAGAAGCGCTGCCAGCACTGATAAACGATGTTCTCTTTGGGATCGGCGGGCAGCTTACTGACAAAACGTCCGGCGTTGGTCAGTGAAAAGTGCTCTGCCGCCTCCACGGAGACGCAGTCACCCAGCAGGGAACCGTCGACCGGCGAAACCGCCGCGCCCAGCACATCGAAGCCGACGCTGACGTTACCAATCGAGGCCGGTGCGTAAATTTTTACCATTTTCAAACTCCCAACTTCCATGACAGCGTGCGCAGCAGGTCGGCAAAGACACCGGCCGCTGTCACATCATTTCCTGCACCGTACCCGCGCAGCACCATCGGGATCGGCTGATAGTAGCGGCTGTAAAATGCCAGCGCATTCTCGCCATTTTTCACCTTAAAGAGCGGATCGTTGCTGTCTACGGCGTCAATTCTGACTTTGCAGACGCCGCCCTCTTCGATCACGCCGACATAGCGCAACACTTTACCCGCATCACGCGCCTGCGCAACCCGCGCGGCAAAGGCGTTGTCCAGCTCAGGCAGGCGCTGCATAAACTGCTCAACGTCTGCAATGTCGGTCAGGCTGGCGGGCAGCAGCGGCTCAATTTCAATATCCGTCAGCTCCAGCTGATGACCCGCTTCGCGCGCCAGGATCAGCAGCTTACGCGCCACGTCTGTGCCGGCGAGATCGTCACGCGGATCGGGTTCGGTAAAGCCCATCTCCCGCGCCATCTGAGTCGCCTGAGACAGGGAGACGCCTTCATCCAGCTTGCCGAAGATAAAGGAGAGCGAGCCAGACAGAATGCCGGAGAAGCGCAGCAGTTCATCACCCGCGTTCATCAGGTTCTGCAGGTTTTCGATCACCGGCAGACCGGCACCGACGTTAGTATCATAAAGGAATTTGCGGCGCGATTTGGCCGCGGCGGCACGCATCTGCTGGTAGTAGTTCCAGGATGAGGTGTTAGCCTTTTTGTTCGGCGTCACCACGTGGAAACCTTCGCTGAGAAAATCGGCATACTGATCGGCGACCGCCTGGCTGGAGGTACAGTCCACAATCACCGGATTAAGCAGATGATACTCTTTGACCAGCCGGGTCAGGCGCGCCAGATTGAAAGGCTCTTTGGCTTCGCTTAATGCCGCTTCCCAGTGGCTCAGATCGATGCCGTGAACATTCGTTAACAGCGCATGCGAGTTGGCGATGCCACAGACCCGCAGGTCGATATGCTTCTGCTTCAGCCACGCCTGCTGGCGATGTAACTGATCCAGCAGCGCACCGCCGACGCCGCCGACGCCCACCACAAAGACTTCGATAACCTGATCGGTGGCGAACAGCATCTGATGCACCACGCGCACGCCGGTGATCACTTCGTCGTTGTTAACCACGACGGAGATGGAACGTTCAGAGGAGCCCTGCGCAATCGCCACGATATTGATGTTGGCGCGCGCCAGCGCCGAGAAGAATTTGGCTGAGATGCCGCGCAGGGTGCGCATGCCATCGCCCACTACCGAGATCACCGCCAGATTTTCAATGATATCCAGCGGGTCCAGCAGGCCATCTTTCAGCTCCAGATAGAACTCCTCTTCCAGCACCTGACGCGCCCGCGCCAGCTCGCTCTGCGGCACGCAGAAACTGATGCTGTATTCAGACGAGGATTGGGTGATCAGTACCACGGAAATGCCGGTGCGCGACATCGCCGCAAACACCCTGGCCGCCATTCCGACCATCCCTTTCATGCCGGGACCGGAGACGTTAACCATCGCCATGTTATTCAGGTTGGTGATGCCTTTCACCGGATTCTCATCCTGCTCGCCTTCTGCCCCAATCAGGGTGCCGGGCGCCTGCGGATTGGCGGTGTTTTTGATCAGGCACGGGATCTGGAACTGCGCGATGGGCGCAATGGTGCGGGGATGCAGCACCTTGGCCCCGAAATAGGAGAGCTCCATCGCTTCCTGATAGGACATCGATTTCAGCAGGCGCGCATCCGGCACCTGACGCGGATCGCAGGTATAGACGCCATCGACATCGGTCCAGATTTCACAGCAGTCGGCGCGCAGACAGGCGGCCAGTACGGCCGCCGAGTAGTCTGAGCCATTACGGCCCAGCACCACCAGCTCACCGCGCTCGTTGCCGGCGGTAAAGCCCGCCATCAGGATCATATTCTGCGGCGGGATCTGGCTGGCTTCGATGCGACGGGTCGATTCGGCGATGTCGACGGTGGACTCCAGGTAGTGACCGACAGCGAGCAGCTTCTCTACCGGATCGATCACGCTGACCTCATGACCGCGTGCCTGCAGCAGCGCCTCCATAATGGCAATCGAGAGCTTTTCACCGCGGCAGATGATCGCCGCGTTGACGCTGTCCGGGCACTGCCCCAGCAGGCTGATGCCGTGCAGCACCTGCTTCAGCTGCGCAAACTCCAGGTCCACGCGGGTTTTCAGCCGCTCATATTCAAAGCCAGGCTGTGACTCAGCAAGCCCCTGCAGCAGCTCGCTGAAGATGCGCTCAGCGTCGCTGATATTCGGCAAAGCGTCCTGACCACTGATGGTTTTTTCAATCATCGCCACCAGGTGGTTAGTGATCTTTGCTGGCGCAGAGAGCACGGTTGCAACCTGTCCTTGTTGCGCATTACTTTCCAGAATGTCAGCGACGCGAAGAAACCGTTCCGCATTCGCTACCGAGGTCCCGCCGAATTTCAGCACTCGCATGATATAAACTCTCCTGAATTTAAGCCGAAAAAAAAAGCCCGCACTGGTTAGGTGCGGGCTTTTTTTCTGTTTTTCCTGTATGCGTCAGCCCGCACCGTTACCTGTGGTAATGGTGATGGTAATAATTGTGGTGTTCAGGCTGATTTTACGCATTGAGATTTTTTTCTGTCTGTCTTTGTCTGTCCGTCTGGCATCCAGAAGTAAAGCAAAGCGCACATTAAGTCAACCCGATTTGTCCGGCGGGCCCGTTTCCCTGACTGCGCAGAGCCACCGGCGAAATCGTAAAACGCTCTTTGATCGTTTGCGATGCTGAACTTCTCTGCGATCTGTTACTGCAAAATCAGATTTTCGCCGAGGATTAATCTGCGAGTTTTTTTTCAATATCGTGCAGCAGACGATGCAGCATCGCCGTGTCGCGCTGTTCCAGCAGCCCCACCCGCTGATCGATCCAGTCAGAGAGCTTCTCATCATCACTCACCTCCAGCTGCGCCAGCAGCTGATGCAAGCGCTGCCGCAGCGCCTGCAACTGCTGCCCGTCTGCGGCGGCGGTAAACGGAGCCTCAACCTGATTCAGCTTCGACAGCTGATAGCAGTAGACCATCACCGCCTGGCCGAGATTGAGTGATGGATAGTCATTCGCCATCGGGATGCCGGTCAGCAGATCGACCTGCTCCAGCTCCTCATTGGTCAGCCCGCTGTCTTCGCGACCAAATACCAGCGCCATACTCTTTACCCACTGACGCTTCTCCAGCAGCTGTGTTTCAACCTGCTCTGGCGTGGCGTAGTAGCGAAACTTTGCCCGGTTGCGCGCAGTGGTGGCGACGGAGAAGTCGATGTCAGCTAATGCGTCAGCCAGCGTTGCAAACGTCTGGACGTTATCGAGGATCTCACCCGCGCCATGCGCGACCCGGCGCGCGGCCGGGTCCTGCCAGGCGTCGCTGTCCACAATGCGCAGCTGGCTGAAGCCCATGGTTTTCATGGCGCGCGCCGCAGCGCCGATATTTTCTGGCCGCGCGGGCGAGACGAGAATCAGGGGGAAGAGCATATTTATTCCATTGGTCCATTTACATAACGCCATATTAACATGACTGTTCAGGATTCAGCGGGCGGAAGCGAATAAGAAAAGCGGTGATTAACATTGTTAAAACCGGTTAAAAAAAGCGGTCCGAATCTTTTTACCGGCGAAGCGGCCTTTATTAAAGAAACCACTATTAATACATTTAAGTTCAACAGGATAGAATGTGATTACCAGTGGGTTTCATTTTGGAACCGAAGCGTGAAAAATGTAATGAAAATGATGCTTTTTGTGAGCTAAACGGGCAATCTACGAGAAGTTTTTCACAAAAGTGTTAACGTGCTACAATTGCATTTGATATAAGTCAACGAAGCGTTGTTTTTATGCTTATCGGTTGTAGTTGGTGCTGTTAGGTTGCTGTTAATGCAGTTAGGATATGCGCCATTATCATTCTCGCCTGGGGCATGCAATTTTCATCCTGACTGGCTGAGCTAATACTGTTGTTGACGTTGATAGATGGCTTATCAAAATATGATTTCGTACAACGGTTCAGCGCGGCCCGCTGCTCTCGATGATGGAGAACGCCATACCGCTGTACGCCCTGTTTTCAATTTGTTGGCAAATTTTAGGTAGCTAAACATGCAGACCCCGCACATTCTTATCGTTGAAGACGAACTGGTCACGCGTAACACCCTCAAGAGCATCTTCGAGGCAGAAGGTTATGTGGTGTATGAGGCGACTGATGGTGCAGAAATGCATCAGGTGCTGACCGACAATGACGTTAACCTGGTGATCATGGACATCAACCTGCCGGGTAAAAACGGCCTGCTGCTGGCCCGTGAACTGCGCGAACAGGCCAATGTCGCCCTGATGTTCCTGACCGGCCGTGACAACGAAGTTGATAAAATTCTCGGTCTGGAAATTGGCGCTGACGACTACATCACCAAACCGTTCAATCCGCGTGAGCTGACGATTCGTGCCCGTAATCTGCTGTCGCGCACCATGAATCTCGCCATGCCGGGCGAAGAGCGCCGTCAGGTTGAGAGTTACAAATTCAATGGCTGGGAGCTGGATATCAACAGCCGCTCACTGATCAACCCGAACGGCGAGCACTATAAACTGCCACGCAGTGAGTTCCGCGCCATGCTGCACTTCTGCGAAAATCCGGGCAAGATTCAGACCCGTGCCGATCTGCTGAAAAAAATGACCGGCCGTGACCTTAAGCCGCACGACCGCACCGTGGATGTGACCATCCGTCGTATTCGTAAGCATTTCGAATCGACGCCGGACACGCCTGAAATCATCGCCACCATCCATGGCGAAGGTTACCGCTTCTGCGGCGACCTGCATGAGTAAGCTGCGGTAAGCCTGAAAAAAACGCCCCTGCGGGCGTTTTTTTTATGCTCAGTGCCACGGCATAATCGGCACGGCGCTGATCGCATTCTTCGGTGAACCATCGACGACTTTATCGGAGTAGGTCAGATAGACCAGGGCGTTACGTTTTTTATCGAAGAAGCGCACCACCTGCAGCTTTTTGAAGATCAGCGAGGTACGCTGGCGGAAGACCACCTCCCCCTCCGCTTTGCCCTGCGCGATTTTCTCACTCAGCTCCACTGGCCCAATCTGCTGGCACGAAATTGCCGCATCGGAGGTATCCTCAGCCAGCCCCAGCCCGCCTTTAATCCCACCGGTCTTCGCCCGGCTGATATAGCAGGTTACATTTTTAACATCCGGATCGTCGAAGGCTTCAACGACAATCTTGTGGTCAGGCCCGAATATCTTAAACACCGTGTCGACAGAGCCGATCTGTTCGGCGAGCAGCGGGCTGGAAAAGGTCAGTGCGGTCAGCGCAGCGAGGATAAGACGAGGTCTTGTCATGGGGTTACCATTGCAAATTGAATAGATGAACATGTAATGTACTGTCAATCGATATAATGACAAAACCAAAACGGGTTATGCCCGCACTGATTTAGCACAATCTTCCCCGGAAAACGGCCCACGTCTTTTGAGCAATGAGTGCTAATATTCTTCGATGCATTTAGCTGCACCACCAGAGTATGAGGATGTTTTATGGACCAAGCCGGTATCATTCGCGATTTGCTTGTCTGGCTGGAGAGCCATCTGGATCAACCCCTTTCACTGGACAACGTTGCCCAGAAAGCCGGTTACTCTAAATGGCACTTACAAAGGATGTTTAAAGACGTGACCGGACATGCGATCGGCGCCTATATCCGGGCGCGTCGCCTGTCTAAAGCGGCGGTGGCGCTGCGCCTGACCAGCCGTCCGATTCTGGACATCGCACTGCAGTATCGTTTTGATTCACAACAGACTTTTACCCGCGCCTTCAAGAAGCAGTTTGCGCAGACGCCGGCCTGGTATCGTCGCGCTTCCGACTGGAATTCCTTCGGTATTCGTCCCCCTATCCGTCTGGACAATGAGACGCAGCCGGAACCGACCTTCGTCACTCTACCGGAAACGGTGCTGGTGGGTCAGACCCAGAACTACACCTGTATTCTGGAGCAGATTTCCAGCTACCGTGACGAGATGCGGATTCACTTCTGGAAGCAGTTCCTGCTGGAAACGGATACCGTGCCGCCGGTGCTGTATGGCCTGCATCAGGTGCGCGCCAGCCAGGAAAAAGATGACGAGCAGGAGATCCTCTACACCACAGCGGTGCCGGCTGACAGCGCGGGCAGCCTGCACTCCGGTCAGAATGTCATTCTGGAAGCGGGCGATTATGTGCAGTTCACCTACACCGGCCCGCGCGTCAATCTGCAGGAGTTCATCCTGCTGCTCTACGGCACCTGCATGCCGACGCTGGGGCTGACCCGCCGTCAGGGGCAGGATATTGAACGCTTCTATACCCACGGCGGTAAAAAGCGTGCCGAGCCGCCGACAGAGATCCGTTGCGAATATCTGATTCCGATTCGCCGCCAGACCCCGGTCAGCTGATACTCAGGCCGCTGTCCTCACGACGGCGGCCTGCGCATCTTCAGCGCTGCAGCTCGTCGAGTGCAGGCGCATCCAGATGAGAGATATCGCCCGCCATCTCCACAATCCACCCTTCGGCCAGCCAGGCGCTCTGCTGATAATCGACCCGCGAGAGCGAGCAGTTTCGCAGACGCAGCCGGCGTTCCGCCCAGGCAGGCAGACCGAGAATGGTGCTGACCAGCGATCCCAGCGCCATACCGTGACTGACCAGCAGCGGACGGCTCCCGGCCGGCAGGTCGAGACAGGCATTCAGCGCGGCGTGCATGCGCGCTGCCAGTTCGGACATGGACTCCCCTTCCGGGATGCGCCCGCCTTCGGTGCCGTTCACCAGCGTGGCACGCCACTGCTCTTCTGCGGCGGTTAAGCCATCCAGCGGACGCTTCTCCAGCACGCCCATATTGAGTTCCCGCAGGCGCGGATCGAGCGTCACCGTGCAACCACAGGCATCCGCGATAATCTCTGCGGTGCGGCGCGTACGGCCCAGATCGCTGGTGATAACGTGGGTAATACCCAGATGTTTCACGCGTTCACTCACCTGATGCGCCTGCTGTTCACCTTTTTCCGTCAGCGGACTGTCGGACTGCCCCTGAATGCGACGTTCCGCATTCCAAACCGTTTCACCGTGACGAACAAGATAGACCTGTAACATAGTAGTTTCCGTTATACTGCGACCAGAATCGCCTTAGAGCCTGTCTGTAGCCTGATGGGCCAGGCGCTTAACCATCTGAGGGTTCAATTAATTATGTACCATGTTGTCGCAGCCACCACCAATCCAGCGAAGATTCACGCGATTGCGCAGGCATTCAACGACGTTTTCGGCGAGGGATCCTGCCATATTGAAGGGGTCGGGGTCGATAGTGGTGTTGCCGCCCAGCCGCTGAGCCACCTCGAAACGCGAACGGGCGCACGTCAGCGCGTAATGAATGCCCGTCAGGTACGGCCTGAAGCGACATTCTGGGTGGCGATTGAGGCGGGGATCGAAGAGGACAGCGCCTTTGCCTGTATCGTGATAGAGAATCAGAAGCAGCGCGGCGAGTCGCGGTCAGCCAGCTTCACGCTGCCGCCGGCGGTGCTGGCGGGTCTGCGCGAAGGGCGGGAACTGGGCGAAGAGATGGCGCGGTTAACCGGCATTGAAAATATTAAACATCAGGGCGGGGCTATCGGGGCGTTCACGCACGGCCTGCTCAGCCGCGCCAGCGTCTATCATCAGGCCCTGATTCTGGCGCTCTGCCCGTTTGTTCATCCGCTCTATCAGTCGTAATTACTCGCCGTCCAGATGCGCCTGCAGCCAGCGTTTCAACTCCGGCGGCGCCTCTTTCAGACTGTTAGAGCCACGGGTGATGGTGGCGATACCCACGCCAAGTTCGTTTTTCAGCTCGCGCTGGCTCATCTCCCCCTTCATCAACTCTTCGATAATCCGCAGTCGTGTACCAAACGCTTCCCGCTCATCCGCCGTCATCATCAGTTGCATCAGGGGCAGCGCGTGGCCATCGGCAAAGGCCTGCTGCATCAGCCTGACAAAGCGCTGCCAGCTATCGTCGGCCGGAGGGGTTTCGGCAGAGGGGGAATGAGAATGGGTCATGAAGAGGCTTCCGTACTCGCTAAAGAGTACGGAAGCTTAGCACAGCTAGTAACGGCGATTCCACTCACCATCTGACAGGATTTTGTCAGGCTTGCCCATGAAGTGCCGATAGTAGGCGTCATAGGCCAGCACGTTCTTCACGTAACCGCGCGTTTCAGAGAACGGAATGGTCTCGATAAACGCCACGGCGTCGAGATTACCTGCACTGGTTTTCAGCCAGCTTCGCACCCGGCCCGGACCGGCATTGTAAGCCGCAGAGGCGAAAATCCGGTTCTGGTCAAACTGCTGGTAGACATACTCCAGATACTGGGTACCAATCTGAATATTGGTTTCCGGATCGAGCAGCTGACTGCTGTTGCTGTAGCCGGGGATGTCATACATCTTCACGGTGTGCGCCGCGGTGGCAGGCATGATCTGCATCAGACCACTCGCCCCGACCGGCGAACGCGCTTTCGGGTTCCAGGCACTCTCCTGACGCGAAATCGCCATCGCATAGCTTGGCGGGATCTGCTTCACTTGGGTGTTGCGCTCGTAAACGCTCTGCCATGCCAGCGGGAACCGCTCTTTCAGACTGTCCCACATTTTGGCCGTGATCGTGGCCTGCACGCTGAGATCCCACCAGTCCTGCTCATTGGCGTAGCGCGCCAGCATCTGCTGCTGCGTATGTGTGCGGCTGCCGATCAGATTGCTCCACTCGCTGCGTGCCAGGTTATCCAGCCCCCAGTACATCAGTTCACGGACGCGCGCCAGCTCGGGGCCCTGCACCGTAGCACTGTCAGGCTTGGGTGCTTCATCAATCTGCAGCGGATAATCCACCCCCAGACGCTGAGCGGCCACCATCGGATAGAAGCCACGCGCCTGCATCAGTTTACGCAGGATCTCTTCCGCTTCCTCTTTGCGATCTTTCTCAAACAGCAGGTCAGCCTGCCAGTACTGCCACTCATCTTTCTCTTTGGCCTCCACCGGCAGACGGGCGATCCAGGTGTTCAGACCGCGCCGATCGTGCTGCGACAGTGCCAGCCGCACCCGGCGTTCCACCAGCGCGGTGGACTCACTGTTCATCACCACGGCATCGCGCCAGCGTGCCTGTTCAGCGGTCAGATCGCTGCCCATCATGCGCCAGACCACGATCTCTTTCAGCGCCTGCTCATCTTCCGGCCCCATTTTCTGCGCCCGGACCAGAATCGGGATCAGGCTGCGGGCGTTTTCCATATCCTGCCGCGCCACGCGGGTAAAGGCGTAAATCGTCGCCTGGCGGGTAAAGTCGGTGGGTCCGACGGCGCTGGCGAAGGTGCTGACCGTCAGCGGGTCCTGCTGCAGCGCCTGCACCGCGTCAGACATGGTCTGATAATCTGCCGGCAGGGTTTTCGCCAGATAGCTCACCAGGCTGTCGTTACCCGCCTTCATCGCCAGACGGATACGCTCCAGGATCGTGATCGGTGAAAGCTGACCCGATGACTGCCAGACCGAGAAGAGCTTATCGCAGTCGGCAGGCAGCGCAGTGCCGCGCAGCCAGATCTGCTTCGCGCCATCAAACGCGGCCTGCTGCTGACCCGTGGCCCATTTGGCGTAGTACCAGTTACAGCGCGCCTGCACCGGTTTCGGTTCGGTCGGGCTGAAATTCAGCACGCCCTGCCAGTCCTGCCGGTAAGCCAGCACATTGATAAAGCGGGTGCTGAGCGAGCGCGCAGGCGGCAGTGTGGGATACTGGCGAATAAAATTCTGTACGGCCAGGGCGGTCTCCTGATCGAGATCCTGTGCCAGCAGGCGATATTGCAGATAAGGATAGAGCGGATAATCCTGAAGCGTGGGCAACAGCTGCTCCACGGTGGCCATCTGATTGCTGTCCCACGCCTGTTTAATTTGTTGATAACGTTGCCGTTGTTGATCCAGCGAATCGGCCCATGCGCTGCTGGCCGTACCGACCAGGCAGATCCCTATCATCCAGTTACGCCACTTCACCACGTAAATCTCCTCTGTTGCTGGGCGCCGGCGAGTTGCCAGGCAGTCTTCATGCTAACCAGGGCATCAGACTCTTGCCATGTTCTTCACAATATTTACGCACGCGACGATTAAACGCACCGTCATCGTTCAGCCTGCGCGCCGTCATTGTGCAAATAATCATCAGAAAAACTTATCACCTGTCGTTTTAAGGCGTTGAATCATCAGCTTAAAAAAGTGGCACACCCTTTGCTCTGTTGAATTCCATCTTGTATACCAGCTGGAATCCTTCTTATGACTTCGACCACTGGCCTGACACTGCACGCCTGGCAACAACGCTACCAGCAGGCGCCACATCAGATTAGCGCACTGCTGAGCGCTCACCTTGCCGCCCTGGATCCCCGGGATAATGCCTGGATCATGCTGGCGACCCCGGATCAGCTGGCGGCTCAGATTGAACCGCTGCTGGCTCACTATCAGCGCGATCCCGCATCGCTGCCTCTGTTCGGCGTGCCGTTCGCGGTCAAGGACAATATCGATGTGGCGGGCTGGCCCACCAGCGCCGCCTGTCCCGCCTTTACCTATACCGCCAGCGAGGACGCGGTAGCGGTAGCCAGACTCAAAGCGGCCGGGGCCGTGGTCATTGGTAAAACCAACCTCGATCAGTTTGCCACCGGTCTGGTCGGCACCCGCTCACCTTTTGGCGCGGTCAGTAACACCTTTGACCCCGATTATGTCAGCGGCGGCTCCAGCTCCGGCTCGGCCTCGGTGCTGGCGCGCGGACTGGTCGCCTTTTCCCTGGGCACCGATACCGCCGGTTCGGGCCGCGTCCCGGCCGGTTTCAACAATATCGTTGGCCTGAAGCCGACCAAAGGCTGGTTCTCTGCGCGCGGCGTCGTGCCCGCCTGCCGCCTCAATGACACGATTTCCGTGTTCGCCCTGACGGCGGAAGATGCCTGGAGCGTCGCCAGCGTGATCGGGGGCTACGATGCCGGGGACGCCTATTCGCGCGTGAATCCGCGCACTGCCCCCGCCAGCCTGCCGGTTCGCCCCCGCTTTGCCGTTCCTGACACGCCGGAGTTTTTCGATGATGCCGCCGCTGAAGCCGCCTGGGATCGGGCGCTGGAGGCCCTGCAGGCGAGTGGCGCGACGCTGCACCCCATCGACTTCACGCCGTTCCGGCAGCTGGCAGAGCAGCTCTACTACGGTGCCTGGGTCGCTGAGCGCACCGTGGCGGTAGGCGGGATGCTCGATCGCCCCACCGATATGGACCCGGTAGTGCATGAGATCGTCGCCAGCGGCCTGAAATACAGCGCCGTCGATGCCTACAAAGCGGAGTATCTGCGGGCCGGGCTGACGCGCCAGATTCAGCAGACCCTGGCGCAGTTCGACGCGCTGGTGGTGCCGACCTCGCCCACCATTCATACCCTCGCAGAGATGAAGCAGGAGCCGATTCACTACAACTCACAGTTTGGCACCTACACCAACTTTACCAACCTCGCTGACCTCGCCGCGCTGGCGCTGCCCGCACCGTTCCGCAATGACGATCTTCCGGCGGGTATCACGCTGATTGCGCCCGCCTGGCACGACCGGGCGCTGGCTGAATTTGGCATTCGCTGGCAGCGCCAGCTGGCGCTGCCGCTGGGGGCGACTGGCCTGCCCTGCCCGCCGCCCGTCGCTCTCCCCGTCTCCCCCGATCATGTCCGGCTGGCGGTGGTGGGGGCACACCTCACCGGCATGCCGCTGAATTTCCAGCTCACCGAGCGCAGGGCGGTGTGGGTGGAAGAGACAAAGACCGCCCCTCACTACCGCCTGTTCGCCCTGCTGGACGGGGCGATCAAAAAGCCCGGCCTGATGCGGGACGAACAGGGTGCCGCCATCATCGTGGAGCTGTGGGACATCCCGCTGGCACGCTTCGGCGAATTTGTGGCGGAGATCCCCGCCCCGCTGGGTATCGGCAGCCTGACGCTGGCGGATGGGCGGATCGTGAAAGGCTTTATCTGCGAAGGCGCGGCGCTGAACAGCGCGCTGGAAATCACCGAATCGGGCGGCTGGCGTAACTGGCTGACCTCACAGGGGAGTCACTGATCATGTTCACCACCGTACTGATTGCCAACCGGGGCGAGATTGCCTGCCGCGCCATTCGCACCCTGAAGCGCCTGGGCGTCAAAAGTGTCGCGGTCTACTCTGACGCGGATCGCAACGCGCAGCACGTTAAGCAGGCGGACAGCGCGATCGCCCTCGGCGGCGACAAAGCCAGTGACTCCTACCTGCGCATCGACAAAATTCTGGCGGCGCAGCAGAGCGGCGCGCAGGCGATCTGGCCGGGCTACGGTTTTCTGTCGGAAAGCCAGGCCTTTGCCGAAGCCTGTGACGCGGCGGGCATCGCCTTTGTCGGCCCGACCGCGCAGCAGATTGGCGAGTTCGGCCTGAAGCACCGCGCGCGTGAGCTGGCAGCCAGTGCGGGCGTACCGATGACGCCAGGCACCCCGCTGCTCGCCTCGCTGGAGGAGGCGATTCAGGCTGCCGACGAGATTGGCTACCCGGTGATGCTGAAAAGCACCGCCGGTGGGGGTGGCATTGGCCTGACGCGCTGCGCCGACGCCGACGCACTCGCCAGCGCCTGGGAGAGCGTGCGCCGCCTTGGTGAGCAGTTCTTCAGTGATGCAGGCGTGTTTCTGGAGCGCTGCATCGATCGCGCCCGCCATATTGAGGTGCAGATTTTTGGTGACGGTAACGGTACCGTCGTCGCACTGGGTGAACGCGACTGCTCCCTGCAGCGCCGCAATCAGAAGGTGGTGGAAGAGACACCCGCGCCCGGCCTTTCGCAGGAGACGCGCGATGCCCTGCTCGCCTCAGCGGTGCGGCTTGGAAGGCAGGTGAACTACCGCAGCGCAGGCACCGTGGAGTACATCTACGACGTCAGCCAGCAGGCGTTCTATTTCCTTGAAGTGAACACCCGCCTGCAGGTTGAACATCCGGTCACCGAATGCGTCACCGGGCTTGACCTGGTGGCGTGCATGTTGCAGGTGGCGGCGGGTGATCCGGTGGAGTGGTCACGCCTGCAGCAGCCGCCTCAGGGCGCGGCGATCGAGGTGCGGCTTTACGCGGAAGATCCCCTGAAAAACTTCCAGCCCAGCCCTGGCCTGTTAACCGCGGTCAGCTTTCCTGACGGCGTGCGTGTCGACAGCGGCGTCGAAACCGGCAGCGAAGTCTCCAGCTTTTATGACCCGATGATCGCCAAGCTGATTGTGCATGCCGATAACCGTGAAGCGGCGCTGGAAAAACTGCATCACGCGCTGGATGCAACCCAGCTGCACGGTATCGCCACCAACCTCGACTATCTGCGGCAGATTACCACCAGCGAGGCGTTTCGCAGCGGCAACGTCTGGACGCGCTATCTCGACAGCGTGGTGCCTGCCGCCACCGTGGTGGAGGTGCTGCAGCCCGGCACCTTCAGTTCGGTGCAGGACTACCCCGGCCGCCTCGGCTACTGGGACATCGGGGTGCCGCCTTCCGGCCCGATGGATGACTTTGCGTTCCGGCTGGCTAACCGCATCGTCGGAAACCATGAGGCGGCGGCGGGGCTGGAGTTCACCCTGCAGGGCCCCACCCTGCGCTTCCACTACGACGCGATTGTGGCGCTGACCGGCGCAGAGTGTGACGCGCAGCTTGATGGTGAAGCGGTCAGTTACTGGCAGCCGCTGACGGTGAAAGCGGGACAGACGCTGACGATGGGACGCGCCCGCCAGGGCTGCCGCAGCTATCTGGCGGTGCGCAACGGCTTTGACGTGCCGGAATATCTGGGCAGCCGCAGCACCTTTTCGCTGGGTCAGTTTGGCGGTCACGCCGGACGCACCCTGCGGGTCGCCGACATGCTGCCAGTCTCACAGCCTGCGCGCGCCGCCTGCACCACACCGGCCCCGACTGGCGCGCCGCAGCCGCTTGATGCGTCGCTGATTCCGCACTACGGCAGTGAATGGCGTATCGGTGTGCTCTACGGTCCGCACGGCGCACCGGACTTTTTCACCCAGGCCGCCATTGACGAGTTCTTTGCCAGCGACTGGCAGGTGCACTACAACTCTAACCGTCTCGGCGTGCGGCTGGTCGGCCCGAAACCGACCTGGACCCGCGCCAACGGCGGTGAGGCGGGCCTGCATCCCTCCAACGTTCACGACTGTGAATATGCCATCGGTGCGGTCAACTTCACCGGCGACTTCCCGGTGATCCTGACGCACGACGGCCCGAGCCTCGGCGGCTTTGTCTGTCCGGTAACCATCGCCAGAGCCGAGTTGTGGAAGGTCGGTCAGGTCAAACCCGGCGACACCATCCGCTTCCATCCAATCAGCGCGGAGGAGGCGCTGGCGCGGGAAAACGCGCAGCGTCATCTGATTGAGACGCTGCGCCCGGAACATCCCCCGGCCTTTGCCGTGCCGTCACTGGCTGAAACCGCTCACGGCTCCGCCACGATTCTCGCCGCCCTCGACGCCACCGACACCACCCCGAAAGTGGTCTATCGCCAGGCGGGCGACAAATATGTGCTGATTGAATATGGCGACAACGTGCTGGATCTGGCGCTACGTCTGCGCGTGCATCTGCTGATGAATGCGCTGACGGCGCAGGCAGAACCCGGCGTCGAGGAGCTGTCGCCGGGCGTGCGCTCGCTGCAGGTACGCTACGACAGCCGCATCATCAATCAGTCCGCCCTGATGACGCTGCTGCTGGCGCTGGAGGCGACGCTGGGCGATGTCAGCACGCTGAAGGTCCCCTCCCGCGTGGTGTGGATGCCGATGGCCTTTGAGGACAGCGCCACGCTCGGTGCCGTCAGCCGCTACCAGGAGACGGTTCGCGCCAGCGCCCCCTGGCTGCCGAACAACGTGGACTTTATCCAGCGTATTAATGGCTTAAGCAGCCGGGAGGAGGTGCGCGCGACCCTGTTTAACGCCAGCTATCTGGTGCTGGGGCTGGGCGACGTCTATCTTGGCGCGCCCTGCGCTGTGCCGGTCGATCCACGCCATCGTCTGCTGAGTTCCAAATACAGTCCGGCGCGCACCTTTACCGCCGAAGGCACCGTCGGCATCGGCGGCATGTACATGTGTATCTACGGTATGGACTCGCCTGGCGGCTATCAGCTGGTGGGCCGGACGCTGCCGATCTGGAACACCTTCCTGAAAAATCCGCAGTTCGCGCCCGACGCGCCGTGGCTGCTGCGCTTCTTCGATCAGGTGCGCTTTTATCCCGTCAGTGAAGAGGAGCTGACCCGGCTGCGCGAAGATTTTCGCGAAGGTCGTGGCAGCCTGCGCATCGAAGAGACGCAGTTCGATTTTGCCGCCCACCAGCAGTTCCTCACCGATCACGCCGCTGAGATCGCGGCGTTCCGCCAGCGCCAGGCCGCCGCTTTTGAACAGGAGGTGCAGTTATGGGCGCAGGAAGAGCAGAGCGCGCCGCAGGCTGAGGAGGCGCTGGCCAGCGTCAGCGAAGAGCAGGAGCACGGCGTGGCGGTGCAGGCTGACCTCAACGGCAATATCTGGAAAGTGCTGGTGCAGCCGGGCGACGCGGTCAGCGCCGGTCAGACTCTGATCATCGTGGAAGCGATGAAGATGGAGCTGGCGATTGTCGCCCCGCAGGCCGGTCGGGTCACGCGTATCGCCTGCCAGGCGGGCCGCCCGGTCAGCCCGGGCGATAACCTGCTGTGGCTGGAATAAGGAGCAGCAATGACAAGGCAACCTCAATCCCCAAAAGCGCGCCCGGAGGCGCTGGCAGAGCGGGTCTATCAGGCGCTCAAGGCCGATATCTTCGCCTTTCGCCTGATGCCGGGTGACCGCTTCAGTGAAAGCGAAATCGCCGGACGGCTGGCGGTAAGCCGCACACCGGTGCGTCAGGCGCTGTTCCGGCTGGAGCGCGAAGGCTTTGTGGAAGTGTGGTTCCGCAGCGGCTGGCAGATCCGAAACTTCGATTTCGCCTGGTTTGAATCGCTTTATGACCTGCGCACCGTGCTGGAGTGCGAGGCGGTAAAACGCCTCTGTGCCCTGCCCGCTCCGCAGTGTGCGGCCCTGTTAGCGGAGCTGAACCAGTTCTGGTGTGAGGCAGAGGCGCTCACCGAGGGGCTGGTGGTTTCGCAGCACGATGAGGCGTTTCACATGACGCTGGTGGCAGCCGCGGGCAACCCGGAGATGGCCCGCATCCATGCCGAACTCACGGAGAAGATCCGCATTATCCGGCGGCTCGACTTCACCCGCGACGACCGTATCTGCGCGACCTATCAGGAACATGCAGAGATTTTAAAGGCGATTTTTCAGCAACAGACCACCGACGCGCAACGCATGCTGACCGACCATATCGCCGTCAGCAAGGCGGAAGTCAGGAAGATCACGTTGCATCGCCTGCAGCAGGCCCGGCTCCAGACCATCGAATAACACAACAACCACTCAGGGGTTCAGATGATGAAAAGACGTTCGTTGATCAAAGCTTTTGCGCTCTCCGCCACCGTTGTCAGCATGGGATTAGCCTGGAGTGCGCAGGCGGCTGACACCATAAAAGTGGGGATCATGCATTCCCTCTCCGGCACCATGGCGATTTCTGAAACGCCGCTGAAAGATGTGGCGCTGATGACCATTGATGAGATCAATGCCAAAGGGGGCGTGCTGGGGAAAAAGCTGGAGCCGGTGGTGGTAGATCCCGCCTCTAACTGGCCGCTGTTTGCCGAGAAGGCGCGGCAGCTGCTGACGCAGGACAAAGCGGCGGTGGTGTTTGGCTGCTGGACCTCAGTGTCACGCAAATCGGTGCTGCCGGTATTTGAAGAGCTGAACGGCCTGCTCTTCTATCCGGTGCAGTATGAAGGCGAAGAGATGTCGCCTAACGTCTTCTACACCGGTGCGGCGCCAAACCAGCAGGCGATCCCGGCGGTGGAGTATCTGATGAGCGAAGATGGCGGCAGTGCTAAACGCTTCTTCCTGCTGGGCACCGACTACGTCTATCCACGCACCACCAACAAGATCCTGCGCGCCTTCCTGCACAGCAAAGGCGTGGCGGACAAGGATATCGAAGAGGTCTATACGCCGTTTGGTTACAGCGACTACCAGACCATCGTGTCGAATATCAAAAAGTTTGCGGCTGGCGGCAAAACTGCGGTGGTCTCGACCATCAACGGCGACTCCAACGTGCCGTTCTACAAAGAGCTGGCCAATCAGGGGATCAAAGCCACCGAAATTCCGGTGGTCGCCTTCTCGGTGGGTGAAGAGGAGCTGCGCGGCATTGATACCAAACCGCTGGTCGGCCAGTTAGCCGCCTGGAACTACTTCGAGTCGATCGACAACCCGACCAACGCGAAGTTTGTCGCGGACTACCGCGCCTACGCCAAAGCGCACAATCTGCCGAACGCCGCCACCGTGGTCACCAATGACCCGATGGAAGCAACCTATGTGGGCATCCATATGTGGGCCCAGGCGGTGGAAAAAGCGGGCACCACCGATGTCGACAAAGTGCGGGCCGCAATGGCCGGTCAGACCTTTAACGCACCGGATGGCTTTACCCTGACCATGGACAAAACCAATCACCATCTGCACAAGCCGGTGATGATTGGCGAAGTGGAAGAGAACGGCCAGTTCAGCGTGGTGTGGCAGACCGACAAGCCGGTGCGCGCACAGCCGTGGAGCCCGTACATTGCCGGTAACGACAAAAAGCCCGACTACCCGGTAAAAACCGCGCAGTAAGCGCGCGGCAGACAGGCAGCGTCAATCGCTGCGAAGCGGCAGCACGGCTGTTTAATCCGCCGTGCTGCCTCCCCCTGACGAGGCTCTCTTTATGACTCTATGCCGCTGCTTATTCAGCCTGCTGCTGCTGATGCCGCTGCTGGCCAGCGCCGGACCGGCGGCTGACTTTGCCGCCGCCAGCCGCAGCCAGCAGGCCACCCTGCTGCAGCAATGGGCCGCCGCGCCGGACAGTCAGCGCCTGCCGCTGCTGGAAGCGCTGCACGCCGAAACGGTCGTCATCGACCAGAACAAACAGCCCTTCAGCCAGCAGGGTACACAGCTGACACCGCTGGAGGGTGCGGCTCAGCCCGCAGGCAACCTGAAAAAACTCTTTATGAACAACCGGCTGCGCGTGCTGGTGAACAATGCGCTGGCCGCCCACCAGCTGGTGAGCAGTGATGCCGCGCTGCGCCTGCGCGCCGCGCAGCAACTGCAGAATGGGGGGGTTGCCGACCAGCTGCCGCTGCTGACGCAGCGCCTCGCCGCCGAGCAGGATAGCCGGGTTCATGCCGCCTTAGCGCTGGCGCTGGCTAACCTGCAACTGGCAGACAGCAATCCGATGGTGCGCCTGCGTGCGGTCAATCTGCTGGGTGAGTCCAGCGATCCTGACACCCAGGCCAGCCTGCAACGCCTGACTCAGCCCGCAAATGAACCGGATGCCACGGTGCGGGCTGCGGCGGCGGACAGCCTGCAACAGATTCAGCAGCGGCTGCGGTGGGGCGATCTGCTGGGTCAGGCCTTCAGCGGCCTGTCGCTGGGATCGATCCTGCTGCTGGCCGCGCTGGGCCTGGCGATCACCTATGGCCTGCTCGGGGTGATCAATATGGCACACGGCGAAATGCTGATGCTCGGCGCGTACGCCACCTGGTGGGTACAGAGCCTGTTTCAGCAGTTTGCGCCGCACTACCTGGCCTGGTATCCGCTGCTGGCGCTGCCGGTCGCCTTCCTGGTCACCGCCGCCGTCGGTATGGCGCTGGAGCGCACGGTGATCCGCCATCTCTATGGCCGCCCCCTGGAGACGCTGCTCGCCACCTGGGGGATCAGCCTGATGCTGATTCAGCTGGTGCGGGTGCTGTTCGGGGCACAAAACCTGGAGGTAGCGAACCCGTCGTGGCTGTCAGGAGGATTGCAGGTGCTGCCTAATCTGGTGCTGCCGTGGAACCGCATCGCGGTAATCCTGTTCGTGGTATTTGTGCTGGCGCTCACCTGGCTGCTGCTGAACCGCACCCGCCTGGGCATGAACGTGCGCGCCGTGACGCAGAATCGCGCCATGGCGGAGTGCTGCGGCGTGCCGACCGGCCGCGTCGATATGCTGGCGTTCGGACTCGGCTCCGGCATTGCCGGGCTGGGCGGCGTGGCGCTGTCGCAGCTGGGCAACGTCGGCCCGGAACTGGGTCAGGGCTATATCATCGACTCGTTTCTGGTGGTGGTGCTGGGTGGCGTCGGCCAGCTGGCGGGCACCGTGGTCGCCGCCTTCAGTCTGGGCATTCTGAACAAAGTGCTGGAGCCGCAGATTGGCGCGGTCCTGGGCAAGATCCTGATTCTGGTGCTCATCGTGCTGTTTATTCAGAAACGTCCACAGGGGCTGTTTGCGGTGAAAGGAAGGGTGACTGACTGATGACGCAACCTATCACGCTTCGCGTGGCGCGCACCGCCCCACGCCTGACCTTTACCCTTGGCCTGGTTATCACCCTGGCGCTGCTGGTGATGCCGTTTCTGGCGCTGCTGCCCGCTACACATCCGCTGGCAATCTCCACCTACACCCTGACACTGGTCGGCAAAATCCTCTGCTATGCGGTGGTCGCCGTGGCGCTGGATCTGGTGTGGGGCTACGCCGGCCTGCTGTCGCTGGGCCACGGCCTCTTTTTTGCCCTGGGCGGCTACGCCATGGGCATGTACCTGATGCGCCAGGCCGCCGGGGAAGGCTTGCCCGCCTTTATGTCCTTTCTCTCCTGGCGTGAGCTGCCCTGGTTCTGGGCCGGCACCGACTCCTTCGCGTGGGCGCTCTGTCTCAGCATGCTGGTGCCAGGCCTGCTGGCGCTGCTGTTTGGCTTCTTCGCCTTTCGCTCAAAAATCAAAGGCGTCTACTTTTCGATTATGACTCAGGCGCTGACCTACGCGGGCATGCTGCTCTTCTTCCGTAACGAAACCGGTTTTGGCGGCAACAATGGCTTTACCGGCTTCACCACCCTGCTCGGCTTTTCGGTCACGGCGACCCCGACCCGTATCGGACTGTTTGTCGCCACGGTGCTGCTGCTGCTGCTGAGCCTGACGATCGGCTTCGCCCTAGCGCGCAGCAAATTTGGCCGGGTGCTGACCGCCGTGCGGGATGCGGAGAACCGCCTGACCTTCTGCGGTTACGATCCGCGCGGCTTCAAGCTGTTTGTCTGGACGCTCTCCGCGGTGCTGTGCGGCTTGGCCGGGGCGCTCTATGTGCCGCAGGTCGGCATCATCAACCCTGGCGAGATGTCCCCCGCCAACTCGATCGAAGCGGCGATCTGGGTGGCGCTGGGCGGACGCGGCACGCTGATTGGCCCGCTGCTGGGCGCAGCGATCGTTAACGGCGCGCGCAGCTTCTTCACCGTCGCCTTCCCGGAATACTGGCTCTTTTTCCTGGGCCTGATGTTTATCCTGGTCACGCTGTTTCTGCCGCACGGCGTGATTGGCCTGCTGCGCCGGAGAAAAAAATGAGTGATGCCCTGTTTACCCAACCCCAGTTAGCGGATCGCCACCGGGTGCAGCGCGATCCGGTGCTGCAGCTCGATAAGATCAGCGTCTCCTTTGAGGGCTTCCGGGCGCTGACCGATCTCTCGCTGCAGATCGGCGTCGGTGAGCTGCGCTGCGTGATCGGCCCCAACGGCGCGGGCAAAACCACGCTGATGGATGTGATCACCGGCAAAACCCGGCCGGATGCAGGCCGGGTGATCTACGACCAGGACAGCGATCTGACCCGTCTGTCACCGGTGGCGATCGCCCGCGCCGGGATTGGCCGTAAGTTCCAGAAACCCACGGTTTTTGAAGCGCTGACCGTGTTCGAGAATCTTGAGATCGCCCTCAGGGCCGACAAATCGGTGTGGGCCTGCCTGCGCGCCCGCCTCAACAGCGAGCAGCGGGACCGGATTGATGAGGTGCTGAAGCTGCTGCGGCTGGGCGGCGAGCGCCAGCGCCGGGCGGGTCTGCTGTCGCACGGCCAGAAGCAGTTTCTGGAGATTGGCATGCTGCTGGTGCAGGAGCCGCATCTGCTGCTGCTGGATGAACCGGCGGCGGGCATGACCGATGCGGAAACGGCCTACACCGCCGAACTGTTTCGCAGCCTGGCGGGGAAACATTCGCTGATGGTGGTAGAGCACGACATGGGCTTTGTGGAGACCATCGCCGACCACGTTACGGTGCTGCATCAGGGACAGGTGCTGGCGGAGGGATCGCTGCGCGAGGTGCAGGCCAACGAGCAGGTTATCGACGTTTATCTGGGGCGCTGAGATGTTACAGGTTACTGAACTGAATCAATATTATGGCGGCAGTCACATCCTGCGCGGCCTCTCGTTTGAGGTCAGGATTGGCGAAATCACCTGCCTGCTGGGGCGCAACGGCGTGGGAAAAACCACGCTGCTGAAGTGCCTGATGGGCCTGATCCCGGCGAAGTCGGGGGAGATTCACTGGCAGCAGCAGCGGATGAATGGCCGCAAACCGCATCAGCGGGTGCAGGCTGGCATCGCCTATGTGCCGCAGGGGCGGGAAATTTTTCCGCGTCTGACGGTGGAGGAGAATCTGCTGATGGGCCTGTCACGCTTTCCGGCGGCAGAGGCACGGGCCGTCCCGGAGGAGATCTATCAGCTCTTCCCGGTGCTGCAGGCGATGAAGTCACGCCGGGGCGGCGACCTCTCTGGCGGCCAGCAGCAGCAGCTGGCGATCGGCCGGGCGCTGGCCTGTCGGCCGCAGCTGCTGATCCTGGATGAGCCGACCGAAGGGATCCAGCCATCGGTGATCAAAGAGATCGGCGCGGTGATCCGCCAGCTGGCGCAGCGAGGCGATATGGCGATCCTGCTGGTTGAGCAGTTTTATGATTTCGCGGCCGAACTGGCGGACAGCTATCTGGTGATGTCCCGCGGTGAAATTGTGCAGCGAGGCCGCGGCGACGCCATGGAGGCAGAAGGCGTGCGCGGCCTGGTGGCGATTTAACGCCCGGCTTACAGTAAGCCGGTCGCCACTGAGCAGTGGCGCGATTCCCCCGCGCGCCAGAGGTTTGCGGCCCTTACAGATTGCAGGTAAGATTGAGTGCCAGCCTGGCGGATGAGACGCAACTCATTCAAATCTGTGAGGTTTGTCGCGTATCGACGCCGATTCCGGCGTCCTTCCTCCGCACTGCAGGATAGGGAACAGAGAGATGACCATGGAAACCCGGCGCGATGAACGCATCCAGAAACTGACGCAGGCGCTCAAACGCACCGACAAACTCCATCTGAAAGATGCGGCCCGGCTGCTGGGCGTCTCTGAGATGACGGTTCGCCGCGATCTGACCGAGCCGGGCTCCAGCGTAGTGCTGCTGGGCGGCTATATCGTCAGCGATCCCAAAAGTCATGCCGGTCACTATTTTGTCAGCGACCAGCACGGGCAGAACGCCGCCAGAAAGCAGCGGCTGGCTCAGGTGGCCGCTAGCCTGGTCAGCGAGAACGACACGGTCTTTTTTGACTGTGGCACCACCCTGCCCTATATCATTGATGCCCTCCCCGACACGCTCTCTTTTACCGCCATCTGCTGCGCCATGAACACGTTTCTGGCTCTGAAAGAGAAACCGGCCTGTCACGTGATCCTGAGCGGCGGGGAGTTTCATGCCGACAATGCGCTCTTTACGCCGGTGGGTGTGCACACCCTTCTCGACGATCTCTGCCCGACGCTCGCCTTTATCTCTGCGGCCGGGATCGACAAAGATCAGGGCGCAACCTGCTACAACACCAACGAGCTGACGATGAAACATCATGCCATGCTGCGCGCCCGGCAGTCGGTGCTGGTGGCGGACAGCAGCAAATATGGCAAAGTGCTGCCCGCCCGCATCGGCGACCTGCAGCGCTTCGATCTGCTGGTCAGCGACAGTGCCCCCGACCAGGCCCTGCAGACCTGGCTGACGCAGCAGGCTATTCCCCTGCGTCTGCCCTGAGGCCGGAGGCCAGCCGGTCTCTGCCCGCCTTTTCATATGGCTCTCCGGTGAGCCGGACAAATCAGCGTCTTATGCCTGACCGCCCCCGACCCGCGAATATTCGCCGCCCCCCGGCTGGGATTAAGGGGTGAAAAAGGCTAAACTTCGACATCATTCCAACGACCAACAGACCCAGAGGCTCAAACCAACGTGGCTCAATTCGTCTATAGCATGCATCGCGTCGGCAAAGTGGTTCCGCCGAAGCGACATATCCTGAAGAACATCTCGCTCAGCTTCTTCCCTGGCGCTAAAATCGGCGTACTCGGCCTGAATGGCGCGGGTAAATCGACCCTGCTGCGCATCATGGCCGGCATCGATAAAGATATCGAAGGGGAAGCGCGTCCGCAGCCAGGCATCAAGATTGGCTACCTGCCGCAGGAACCGCAGCTCAACCCTGAACACACCGTGCGTGAGTCGATTGAAGAAGCGCTGTCGGAAGTGGTTGGCGCACTGAAACGCCTTGATGAAGTTTACGCACTCTACGCTGAAGAGGATGCTGATTTCGACAAGCTGGCCGCTGAACAGGGTCGTCTGGAAGAGATTATCCAGGCGCACGACGGCCACAACCTGAATACCCAGCTGGAACGTGCAGCCGATGCGCTGCGTCTGCCAGACTGGGATGCGAAAGTCGCGACCCTTTCCGGTGGTGAACGTCGCCGTGTTGCCCTCTGCCGCCTGCTGCTGGAAAAACCAGACATGCTGCTGCTGGACGAACCGACTAACCACCTGGATGCGGAATCTGTCGCCTGGCTGGAACGCTTCCTGCACGACTTCGAAGGCACAGTCGTCGCCATTACGCATGACCGTTACTTCCTGGATAACGTGGCAGGCTGGATCCTGGAGCTGGACCGTGGCGAAGGCATTCCATGGGAAGGCAACTACTCCTCCTGGCTGGAGCAGAAAGATGCGCGTCTGGCGCAGGAAGCCTCTTCTGAAGCTGCCCGTCGCAAGTCGATTGAGAAAGAGCTGGAGTGGGTTCGCAAAGGACCAAAAGGCCAGCAGTCTAAAGGCAAAGCCCGTCTGGCACGCTTTGAAGAGCTGAACAATACCGACTACCAGAAGCGTAACGAAACCAACGAACTGTTCATTCCGCCAGGTGCCCGTCTGGGTGACAAAGTGCTGGAAGTCAGCAACCTGCGTAAGTCCTATGGCGACCGTGTGCTGATTGACGATCTCTCCTTCTCCGTGCCGAAAGGCGCGATTGTCGGGATTATCGGTCCGAACGGCGCGGGTAAATCGACGCTGTTCCGCATGATGTCCGGTCAGGAACAGCCTGATTCCGGCAGCATCGTGCTGGGCGACACCGTCAAGCTGGCCGCTGTGGATCAGTTCCGCGACAGCATGGACAACTCGAAAACCGTGTGGGAAGAAGTTTCCGGCGGTCAGGATATTATGCGCATCGGTAACACCGAGATGCCAAGCCGCGCCTATGTCGGACGCTTTAACTTTAAGGGCGTCGATCAGGGCAAACGCGTGGGCGAACTCTCAGGCGGTGAGCGTGGTCGTCTGCACCTTGCGAAGCTGCTGCAGGTTGGCGGCAACATGCTGCTGCTCGATGAACCGACGAACGACCTGGATATCGAAACCCTGCGCGCACTGGAAAACGCCCTGCTGGAGTTCCCGGGCTGTGCCATGGTCATCTCGCATGACCGCTGGTTCCTGGACCGTATCGCCACCCATATTCTGGATTACCAGGATGAGGGCAAAATTGAATTCTTCGAAGGTAACTTTACCGAATACGAAGAGTACAAGAAGCGTACCCTCGGCGCAGATGCGCTGGAGCCGAAGCGCATCAAGTACAAGCGTATGACGAAGTAAAGATACAAACGGGCGGCAGCGATGCCGCCCTTTTTTTTGGCTCAGTCAGCGATAAAAATCCCTGAACACCGGGGATTGCAGCGCGAACTCGATAAAGCGAGCCAGCGCCGGAGAGTGCAGTTTGCGCCCCGGATAGACCAGCCAGAGTTCATTCCCTTCAATCTCCCATTCCGGCAGAACGGGTACCAGACGCGGGTCCGCCATCGCGCCATCGGTCAGAAAGTGCGGCAGCAGCGTGATACCGGCATCACCCAGCGCGCATTCACGCGCGTAGAGCAGATTATCGGTGAGGTGGCCTGGCGGCAGCAGCCAGCGGTAGAACTCATCATCGCGCTGTAATACCCACTCATTCCAGGCGCGATGGGCAATACAGCGGTGCGCAGAGAGTTGCTGCGGATGAACCAGCGGCGGATGCTGATCGAGATAGCCCTGCGAGGCGACCAGCAGTCGCGGGCAGTTACCGATCCGGCGGCCAATCAGCGACGACTCGTGCGGCTGACCGGTGCGCAGCGCCACATCGAATCCCTCCTGCACCAGATCGCGCATCTCGTCGGAGATCGACACATCCAGCGTCACATCGGGGTAGAGGCGTAAAAATGCCGCGTTACAGCGTGCCAGCAGCGTCGCGCCGATCCCCGCCGGGCTGGTGATGCGCAGACGACCGCTGGGATTTTCACGCAGGCTGGCGATCGCCTGATCCGCGCGTTCACTCGCCTGCATCATCTCCTGACAATGCAGCAGATAGCGCTCACCGGCAAAGGTCAGATTGAGCTGGCGGGTTGTGCGGTTCAGCAACCGAATCCCTACCCGCTGCTCCAGCTGGCTGATGCGCTGACTGACGCTCGATTTCGGCAGTCCCGCCCGCTCTGCCGCGCCGGTAAAGCTGCCGCACTCCGCCACCAGCGCAAAGAGCGCCATATCCTGCCACTGCCGGAAGGCCATTGTTCACCTCAGACGAACACTCTATGAAAGATTGTCCATCTTATCACCGCTAAAACCAGGTTCTACACTTAAACCTGTTCCAGATCGTGACGCCAGTCTGCCACGGACAGCGCATCACCCGCCGGGCGGCCTCTTCACCGGCTGGCGTGCACTGCCCAGGGCCAGAATGGCAACTGACACTCTCCAGGCTTTGAGCCTGACTTAACAGGAAAATGCTATGTCTATTCGCGCTATCGCTATTAATCCGGAAAGTCCTGAAAACTTCACAGAAATCTTCCCTGAAACCCCGACGCCCGGTGAGTATGACCTGCGGGTCAGCGTCAAAGCCGCCTCGGTCAACCCGGTCGACACCAAAGTCCACAAAGGGGCGATCAAAAATGGCTTACAGGTGCCGCGTGTTCTCGGCTGGGATGCCAGCGGCGTCGTGCTGGAAGTCGGCAGCAAAGTCAGCAACTTCAAACCCGGCGATGAGGTCTTTTACGCGGGCGACCTGACCCGTCCTGGCAGTAACAGCACCGAGCAGCTGGTGGATGCGCGCATCACCGGCCACAAGCCCGAAAGCCTGGACTGGGCGCAGTCGGCGGCCATTCCCCTGACGGCGCTGACCGCCTGGGAAGGCCTGTTTGAGCGGCTGAACCTGGAGACGGCAACCGAGGATCAGACACTGCTGATCGTCGGCGGCGCTGGCGGTGTCGGATCGCTGGCGATCCCGCTGGCGAAGCTGCGCAGCAAGGTTCAGATCATCGCCACCGCCTCCCGCGAGGACTCCGCGCAGTGGTGCCGCGATCGGGGCGCCGACAAGGTGATCAACTACAAAGATATGATCGGTGAGCTGGAGAAAGAGGGCATTAAACAGGTGGACTACATCTTCTGCCTGAATGATACCGACGGTCACTGGGAGACGATGGCAAAACTGATCGCCCCGCAGGGCCATATCTGCACCATCGTGGAAAATGAGCATCCGCTGTCGATGGATCAGCTGAAGCTGAAGAGTGCCGCTCTGCACTTCGAGCTGATGTACACCCGCAGCATGTTTAAAACGCCCGATATGGCGCGCCAGGGCGAGATTCTGGATGCCGTTTCGGCATTGCTGGATGAAGGTAAACTGCAGACCACACTGAGCGAGACGCTGCACGGCTTAAGCGTTGAGACCTTAACCGCTGCCCATCAGCGTGTGCTGGAAGGTCACATGCGCGGCAAAGTGGTTATGGTCTATTAATCCGGCTGTTCTGCGGCGGCGGTGAAAAGCAACAGCCGCCGCGCTGAGGATGTATGTATGAAGTAGCCCGGTGCAGACCGGGCTATGACAGACCTTACGGCTGAACGTTCTTCTCGCCCAGCACCCCTTTGACCAGTTCAATACAGCGCAGGAAACGGGTGTCGTAGTCATCTTCCTGGACATGGACGAAGTCGATGTTGTTTTCCCGCAGCATCGTGACCAGCATGGACTGAAACTCCCGCCGATCCACTGAGCTGCCCAGGCTGCGTAAGCCATCCGCCACCCAGGGCACGTTGTTCTCCAGCAGAATCACCAGATCAAAGCGATACTCATCGATCAGCGCCTGCACAAACGGATGCTCACGCCCTTCATACTTCAGACAGAACGCCTGAGTCGTCACGAAGTCAGTGTCGATAAACGCCACTTTATTGGCATATTTCACCGCGAAATCGATGTACTGCGCCTGTCCCAGCGCGATCTTGTCGTAATCAGAATATTGCAGCGCCATTTCGTCACCGCCCAGATGGGAAAAGACATAGTCGCGGCCATATTCCCAGGCACTGGTGGTGTTGAAGATGTTGGCGAGTTTGTTCACCAGCGTCGATTTACCGCTCGACTCGCCGCCGAGGATCGCCACGGTACGCACAAAGAAGGGTTTAACTTCTGTCGGGATGTACTCCCAGAAGCGGAACGGATCCTGACGGATCTGCCCGCCGCTGATGCTCATAAAGGATCGGTTGGGATCGACCAGCACGGTCTGAATGCCCAGGTGCTGCTGATACATCTCCGCATCCGGCGCTTCGCTGGTGTAGATACAGTCCGCAGCAATGCCGTGCTCGCTGAGGAAAGCGCTGACGCCCTCACTCCAGACATCCCAGCCATGCGGATAGGGTTCAATCCCCTCCTCGTTGAAGGCGTGAATGCGGATGTTTTTCTGGTACTTAAAGGTCTGCAGCAGCCAGCGCAGGCGATCGCTGACCGTCGGTTGCTGGGACATGGCGCTGTTCTCAAACAGCTCCCGATCGCGCGGCTCATCGTAGCCCATGATGATGTGCAGCTCATCCACCTGACTGCAGGCGCGCTGGATCAGATAGATATGGCCGGTATGCAGCGGATAGAACTTACCGAATACCACGCCCACCCTTTTATCACGGCGCGGAAATTCCAGCCCCAGAAAGCGGTGCAGCGCTTCCAGCTTCTGCGCGCTGGGACTTTTGATTTTGGCATTGAGCAACTGGCTCAGATAGCCTTTGGTCATGCCGCTGGCGTCAGCGACCTGTTGCAGCGTGTGCCCCTGCTGGCGAATGGCCGTTTTCAGATACTCAAACGACGACATGTCGTGCCTCCTGCATCAATGCGGTTAAGGTGGGTGCCGCCTGCCCGTGGTTTTTCCGGGCAGGCGTCAGGCGCGTTACAGATCGTCCAGAATCGCCAGCGCATCGGCCAGCTTTTTCGCGCTGAAAACCTGCATCCCGGCAATCGGTTTTTTCGGCGCATTTCCTGCCGGAACGATGGCACGTTTGAAGCCGTGCTTCGCCGCTTCCGAGATGCGTTCCTGACCGCTGGGCACCGGACGGATCTCACCGGCCAGCCCCACTTCGCCGAAGATCACCAGATCCTGCGGCAGCGGACGATCGCGCAGACTCGACACCATCGACAGCATCAGCGCCAGATCGGCGCTGGTTTCGGTGACTTTGACGCCGCCCACGACGTTGACGAACACATCCTGATCCGCCATCTGCAATCCGCCATGACGGTGCAGCACCGCCAGCAGTATGGCCAGGCGGTTCTGCTCCAGCCCGACCGCGACGCGACGCGGGTTGCCCATCATTGAGTGATCGACCAGCGCCTGAATCTCCACCAGCAGCGGTCGCGTTCCCTCCCAGAGCACCATAACCGAGCTGCCTGAAGTTATCTCTTCACCGCGCGACAGGAAGATCGCTGACGGATTGCTGACTTCGCGCATGCCCTGTTCGGTCATGGCAAACACCCCCAGCTCATTGACCGCACCGAAGCGGTTTTTATGACTGCGCAGGGTGCGGAAGCGGGAGTCGGCATCGCCATCCAGCAGCACCGAACAGTCGATGCAGTGCTCCAGCACTTTCGGACCGGCCAGCGAGCCATCTTTCGTGACGTGCCCCACCATGATGATCGCCACGCCGCGCGTTTTGGCGAAGCGTGTCAGGTAGGCGGCGGTTTCCCGCACCTGGGCGACGCTGCCCGGCGAGGACTGGATCTCCGCCATGTGCATCACCTGGATCGAGTCGATCACCATCAGCTGCGGCTGCTCCTGCTCGGCGATCAGGCAGATCTGCTCAATGCTGGTTTCCGACAGCATGTTCACATTTTCGGTGGGCAATCCCAGACGATGGGCGCGCATCGCCACCTGTTGCAGGGACTCTTCGCCGGTGACGTACAGGGTTTTCATCCCTTCCGACAACCGACACATCACCTGCAGCAGCAGCGTGGATTTACCGGCGCCGGGGCTGCCGCCAATCAGAATCGCACTGCCCGGCACCACGCCGCCGCCCAGCACCCGATCAAACTCTTTAAAGGTGGTGGAGAAGCGCGGGAGTGCCTCCAGGCTGATTTCTGACAGTTTCTGAACCCGGCTGGTGCTGGCGCTGCCGGCATAGCCGCTCAGGCGCTCGTTGCGCGCAGCCGCGGGTGAGGCGGCAATGCGCACCTCGGTGATGGTGTTCCAGGCGTGACAGGCGCTGCACTGCCCCTGCCAGCGTGGGTAATCTGCGCCGCATTCGTTACAGACAAATGCGCGTTTTGCCGCTTTGGCCAAATCAATTCCTCAGTTAACGCTCTTCGTGGATCAGGCTGCCGGTCAGGATGCAGAACACCCCCATGAGATCGGCATGGCGAATGGTGACCGCAGTCTGCTCATTCACCTTAGGTTTAGCATGGAACGCAATGCCCAGCGCGGAGGCTTTGATCATCAGCAGGTCATTGGCTCCGTCGCCAATCGCGACCGTCTGTTCCGGCGCGATATCAAAACGCTGCGCCAGCTTCTTCAGCGTATCGGCTTTATATTGTGCGTCGACAATCGGACCCAGCACGTTGCCGGTCAGTTTGCCGTCGCGGATTTCCAGTTCGTTGGCGACCACGGCCGACAGATGCAGCTTATCGCGCAGGTATTCGGCGTAGTAGGTGAAGCCGCCGGAGGCGATAGCCACCTGCCAGCCCAGCGCCTGCAGCTTCTGCGTCAGGGTGGTTAAGCCCGGCATTAAAGGCAGCTCATCACGCACCTGTTTCAGAATATTGGCGTCTGCGCCCTGCAGGGTGGCAACGCGCTGACGCAGGCTGGCGCTGAAGTCGAGTTCACCGCGCATCGCGCGTTCTGTCACTTCTGCTACCTGCTCTCCGCTACCTGCCAGTTTAGCGATCTCGTCGATACATTCGATCTGAATCGCGGTGGAGTCCATATCCATCACCAGCAGACCGGGGGTCTTGAGGTAAGGGATTTTACCCAGCGGCGCCACGTCCAGTCCGGCATCGTGCGCCAGTTTAGTCGCAAACGGCGTCAGCGAGCCCGCCAGGCGGATCACCTGATACTCATCGACGTTCCAGGCGCTGACAATCACCATCGCTGCACCCAGCTGATGCTGATAATCGGTCAGCCGTTGCTTATCCAGCCCGCGGCCATACAGCAGCCAGCCGGTGCGGCCAGCGCGATAATCCAGCGGCATCACTTCATCACCGCTAAGAGAAAGGGGCAAACCCGGCCAGAGAGAGACATCGGCGGGAAGATCGCACCAGGTTAAACGATTTGGCATCAGAGCTCCTGTAGGGACAACAAAACCACGCAAGAGGCTACCCTGTCTGCGTCGCTTCTGGCAACATAATCTCCAGGCTTTCTGTTGTGACATGACCCGGATGAGTAATGGCTAAAACCGCGCTGAAATTTCGCTTACATCGTACCGTGATCGTTCTCATCTCGATGACGCTGCTGGTCGCCCTGATGCAGGGCGTCTCCTGGTTCAGTACCGGTCATCAGATGGCGCGTTCTGAACAGGTCGAAGAGCTGGCTCATACGCTGACCAGCCAGGTGGCGTTCAGCCTTAAGCCGTTGATGGACAACAGTGAAAACAACCGTAATCAGATAGAAGCGATTCTGAATCAGATGACGGCGAACAGCCGCATTCTGGATGCGTCGGTGTATGACGGTGATGGCAGCCTGGTGGCGCACAGCGGAGAAAACATTAACGTGCGCGACAGGCTCGCTCTCGACGGGCAGCGTGCGGGCAGCTATTTCAACCATCAGATTGTGCAGCCCCTGGCCGGAAACGATGGCCCGCTGGGCTTTCTGCGCGTGACGCTGGACACCCATGTGCTGGTCACCGACTCACATCAGGTCGACAACACCACCAATATTCTGCGCCTGATGATGCTGCTGGCGCTGGCCATCGGCATTATCCTCTCCCGTACCCTGCTGCGCCACCGCCGTACCCGCTGGCAGCAGTCACCGTTCCTGCTCACCGCCAGCACGCCGGTGCAGGAGGATCGGGATGAAGATGATGAGAAGAAAACGTAGCGGTTCAGGACGCGAGCACAGAACTCAGTCAGGGAGCTGGTGAGGCCGAGCCTGCGAAGGGAACACGGTCAGATCGGAAAGTCGCTTAAACCCTCCCTGGCCGCTCGGCCCGCGCCATCCATGGCGCGGGACGCTTTCCTCCTCTGCCCGTATTCCCTGCGCATCAACTCTGTCTATTGCTGTCAGATTTACTTGTACTTGTATTCGGATCTGTCAGCCGATCAGCAGCGCTTCCAGCTCAGCCAGCGATTTGACCTGCCAGGTCGGTTTGATATGTTCCGGCAGCGGCCGGGTGCCATCATCGAGCCAGCAGGTTTTCACCCCGGCATTCATGCCGCCGAGAATATCGGATTCCGGCGTATCCCCGACCATCAGCACCCGCTGACGATCCGGATTGCCCATCAGGTTCAGCGCATAATCAAAAATCTCCACCGCCGGTTTTGGCACGCCGACCTGCTCAGAGATTACCAGCGCCGAAAAGTAGTCGCGGAAACCGGTGCGCTCCAGGCGCGTCTGCTGCAGCGCGGTAAAGCCGTTGGTGATGATGCCCATCTTTACCCGACCGTGCAGCTGCTTCATCAGGCTCACCGCGCCTGGCAGCGGCGTACAGATCTCGCCCATTGCGGTCAGGAAGCCGCTGTTGAGGATCTCCGGGGCGACGCTGAGCTTTTCGCTCCAGTGATTGAAACGCTGGGTCTGTAGCTGCAACGCGGTAATCGTGCCGTTCTGGTAATCGACCCAGAGCGGCTTGTTAACCGCCTGATAGTCACTGTAATCCTGGTCGGAGAACTGCACGTCATAACCGGCGAACAGCCGCTGCAACCCGGCATAAGCATCGAAATGAAAAAGGGTATCGTCCGCATCAAACAGGATGCAATCCCACTGTTCTGACATTAAAGCTCCTTAGCACCGCTACAGCGTCAGCGCCATCATCAGGGCATCTTCACGCCCGCTGGCGGTGGGATAGTAGTTGGAACGACGGCTCACCTGGTTGAATCCCATCTGCTCATAAAGCGCAATGGCGGGCAGATTGGACGCCCGGACTTCGAGCCACAGCGTCAGCACATCGCGTTTTATTAACTCGTCGATCAGATGCTGCAACAGCTGACGGCCAAATCCCCGGCGCTGCCAGGCGGGATCGACCGCAATGTTAAACAGCGACGCTTCATCCAGCACCACCTGGGTAATGGCAAAGGCGGCCATTTTTCCTTCGGCATCCAGCCGTAAATTGAGGAAGCGCTCGCCCTGATTGCTGGCAAACGTCTGTTCACTCCAGGGAAACGCGTGACTGCGACGCTCGATGGCAAAGGCCTCGGCCCGATCGTCAGGGGTGAGTAAAGAGATGGCTGTCATGGTTACACATCTGTTGCCAGAGCGCGCGTCTGGCGACGCCGCTGCTGATCAGTTCATTGAAAGCGGCGCTGGTCAGTGCCACGCCATTAAAAGTCTGTGCACTCTCAACCCCAAGCAGCCAGCCGGCGCAGTTCAGCGTTTCCGGCAGCATCTGGAGTTGATCCGGCGTCACGGTCATCACCTGGGCGGGTTGAAGATTGAGCGTCTGCAGCACGTCGCGCATCAGCGGTTCATCCAGCCCGGGGGGCACGTCAGCGACAATGATTAACTGCGTGTCCGGCGCCAGCGTGACGGCAATTTCGCCCTGAAGCACGCGCGGGCGGCGCAGTTGATACTGCGTAATTCCCATTTGCTGTAAAAGCCAGTCGCGCCTGGACGTCATGGTGTTACCTGTTGGCTGCCTGAATGCGACGCTATGCTAGCAAACCCATCGAACATGCGCCAACAAACCACTATAATCCCCGCTCAGATCTTACAGGAGCTCTACATGTCTGCTTTTACCCCGGCCAGCGAAGTCATTCTGCGCCACAGTGATGAATTTACCGCCCGCCACGTTTTATTTGCTGGCGATTTGCAGGATGACCTGCCCGCTCAGCTGGAAACCGCCTCGTCGCGCGTACACACCCAGCAATATCATCACTGGCAAAACCTGAGCCGCCGTATGGGCGAACAGGCGCGTTATGGACTGGTTGCGCAGGCGGAAGATGTGCAGGGCTGCGATACGCTGGTGTATTTCTGGACCAAAAATAAGCCGGAAGTGCAGTTCCAGCTGCAGAATCTGCTGTCGCTGCTGCCGGTGGGCTGCGACGTGTTCGTGGTCGGTGAAAACCGCAGCGGCGTGCGCAGTGCAGAAGGCATGCTGGAGTCCTGGGTAACGCTGGAGAAGATCGACAGCGCGCGCCGCTGTGGTCTCTATCACGGTCGCCTCGACGCACAGCCTGACTTTGATGCCGGCGCCTTTGGTCAGCAGTATCAGATGGATGATCTGACGATTCACACCCTGCCAGGCGTCTTCAGCCGCGATGGTCTGGACAGCGGCAGTGCCCTGCTGCTCTCCACCTTTACGCCACACACCAAAGGAAAAGTGCTGGATATGGGCTGTGGCGCAGGCGTCATTGCCGCCTCACTGCATGCCCGTTCGCCTAAAGTACGCCTGTGGCTGTGTGACGTTCACGCGGCGGCGATTGAAGCGAGTAAGGCGACGCTGGCCGCCAACGGCATTGAGGGCGAGGTCTTCCCCAGCAACGTCTTCTCTGACGTCACCGGACGTTTCGACATGATTATCTCTAACCCGCCGTTCCATGAAGGCACGCAGACCAGCCTCGATGCGGCACAGGCGTTAATCCGTGGCGCGGTGAAGCATCTGAACACCGGCGGTGAACTGCGTATCGTTGCCAATGCCTTCCTGCCCTATCCACAGGCGCTGGATGAGGCGTTCGGCAGCCATGAAGTGATCGCACAGACTGGCCGCTTTAAAGTTTACCGTGCCGTCTATGGTCGCGGTGCGAAAACCCGTTAATCCTTTTTTCCGCTACTGACCGCGTTGCCGGGCTGAAAATGTTGCTTTTTAGAGCGATCGTTTCAGCCCGACGAAATAGTTGTTGACGCAAAGAGTAAAATCTCTAGAATGCGCCTCCGTGGTTGTAACATTCTCAGGGTGTTACGGGTATGCGAAGGTGGCGGAATTGGTAGACGCGCTAGCTTCAGGTGTTAGTGTCTTAACGGACGTGAGGGTTCAAGTCCCTCT
>NZ_JAALFQ010000069.1:0-237 GCF_011800365.1 Pantoea sp. EKM103V
TTAAAATCAATGACATACTTAAAAGAGAGCCTGTCACTGAAGGCGACAGTAGAACGCGTACGCGCTGCGGTGTGCAACACCTTCGCTGTCGCCTTCAGTGACAGGCACTAGCTTATCAGAAAAAACAATAAAAGTCAATACAAACAAAAACTTAAAATAAAGTATATCAGCAGCACAAAAAAGTAATCTTAACAACATCTCATATCTATCCTGAACACTGCATATCTAGCCATTTAC
>NZ_JAALFQ010000070.1:0-236 GCF_011800365.1 Pantoea sp. EKM103V
ACATCCATACCGAAGGCGCGTATAGATGGCCATGTAACGCATAGAAAACCATGAAAAAGCCACCCCTAAAGGGTGGCTTTTTCACATGTGATCTAGCGCAAAATTGCTACAAATTTCCCGGCTTTCCTTAGCTCCACTTTATTGTTTCTTTGTTTACTTTTAGACATGGCAGTTTCTATTTCCTGTGAAAGATTTTCAGAATCTAAATCAATTATTATTGTTTGTGATTTTTCTTT
>NZ_JAALFQ010000071.1:0-234 GCF_011800365.1 Pantoea sp. EKM103V
CTAAGGAGGATAACGTTGCATCAGCAACGGCCCGCAGGGCGAAGCGCAAGCTGAGTAATCCTCCTGGATGCACCATAGAAAATAAAGAAATAAAGCGAATTAGCAATTCCTTTCATGGTGAGTAGTCAGTACCCTGCGTTGTACAAGAATCAGATTTATGCATCCATAGCTCAGCTGGATAGAGTACTCGGCTACGAACCGAGCGGTCGGAGGTTCGAATCCTCCTGGATGCAC
>NZ_JAALFQ010000072.1:0-233 GCF_011800365.1 Pantoea sp. EKM103V
CTCAGCGGTGACAATTCGAACCTGTGGTTTCCGGTCGGCAGCGGGGAGGGCTGGTTTGAGGCGGTTGAGCGCATCCTCATCATGAACGGGCTGGCGGAAAACCTGGTGAAGCTGACGCCGCTGCGCGAGGGAAACTATATCGACTGGAAGGCCACTTGGAATCGCCGGGTCACTATCTGATGCCGCAGGGCCGGTCAGACCGGCCCTGATCACCCTGACTGAGAGGAATACAT
>NZ_JAALFQ010000073.1:0-230 GCF_011800365.1 Pantoea sp. EKM103V
GCTAACCGGTACTAATGACCCGTGAGGCTTAACCTTACAACGCCAGAGGCGTTTTTGAGAGACATGATTTTCAGCTTTGTTTACCGGATTAAAGAATCTGCAGGAACGAAAGATTTTGCGGCGTGACAAGGCGCAGAGCGAGGACATCAGCGGGAGCATACTGAGGTATGTGACCGGTGTGGCTGAGCGATGGCAACGCGGTCATGACGTAAAAGATTCGTTCCGTGCAC
>NZ_JAALFQ010000074.1:0-221 GCF_011800365.1 Pantoea sp. EKM103V
TTCAGGCCGCACTAAGGAGGATAACGTTGCATCAGCAACGGCCCGCAGGGCGAAGCGCAAGCTGAGTAATCCTCCTGAATGCACCATTCTTTGTAATATCCTCAGGTTAGTTTCTGAACGTCCATAAAAAACGCAATACCCTCAATGCATCCATAGCTCAGCTGGATAGAGTACTCGGCTACGAACCGAGCGGTCGGAGGTTCGAATCCTCCTGGATGCAC
>NZ_JAALFQ010000075.1:0-210 GCF_011800365.1 Pantoea sp. EKM103V
TGCATCCAGGAGGATTACTCAGCTTGCGCTTCGCCCTGCGGGCCGTTGCTGATGCAACGTTATCCTCCTTAGTGCGGTCTGAACGCTAATGCGTCATGTCACACTGAGGCACTTCGCCATATCCGAAAATATGGTGCATCCAGGAGGATTCGAACCTCCGACCGCTCGGTTCGTAGCCGAGTACTCTATCCAGCTGAGCTATGGATGCAT
>NZ_JAALFQ010000076.1:0-202 GCF_011800365.1 Pantoea sp. EKM103V
GAGGATTACTCAGCTTGCGCTTCGCCCTGCGGGCCGTTGCTGATGCAACGTTATCCTCCTTAGTGCGGCCTGAACGCTAACTACGTCATGACACACTGAGGCACTGAGGCACTGAGGCACTGAGGCACTGAGGCACTGACCATATTGAAGAATATGGTGCATCCAGGAGGATTCGAACCTCCGACCGCTCGGTTCGTAGCCG
>NZ_JAALFQ010000008.1:0-211183 GCF_011800365.1 Pantoea sp. EKM103V
GGGCGTGACGAAGGCACCCCGCAACGCGGGGCGCGGAGGCTGCCGGACGCCGGGATTGTTAAGGGGCGGGCGTCCGCCCCTTGACGCGTCCGCCTGCACGGGCAGGCTGAAACTCCCTCACGCCTGGCGGGCGAAACCTTCTCAGTGCCAGCCCACCGCCTGGCAGGCAAACCCCTCTAGAGCCAGCCCACCGCCAGGTAATAACTCCCTCACGCCTGGCAGGCGAACCCCTCTCAGTGCCAGCCTGCTGCTAATCCAGCCCCTTCGCGCAGCGAAACTATCCCCTCACCATCATATTGGCCACCAGATATTTACGTCCCTGCTCATCCTCTTCGGTGTAAACGCCCTGCAGCTCTGGCGAGAAACCTGGCAGCAGGTTCAGCCCCTCTTCCAGGGCCAGGAAATAGCGCTGCACCGCGCCGCCCCAGATCTCTCCCGGCACCACGCAGAGCACACCCGGCGGATAAGGGAGTGCGCCCTCGGCGGCAATCCGTCCTGCGGCCTCGGCTATCGGCACCAGCTCGACCTCACCGCGAATATACGCCTGATGGGCATCCTGCGGATTCACCCTGACCGGCGGGAACTCCGCGGCGCGGAACATCAGACGCTGCAGATCCTTCACGTTGTGACTGACGTAAAGATCGTGCATCTCCTGACAGAGGCGACGCAGAGTGTAACCGGCATAGCGTTGCGCATTTTTACGGTAGATCGTCGGCAGCACTTCGGCCAGCGGCGCATCATCCCTGACGTGCTGCTCGAACTGCGCCAGCATCGCCACCAGATTCGCCATCTTCTCCGGGCTCTCTGCTGGCGTCAGCAGGAACAGGATCGAGTTGAGGTCGCACTTCTCCGGCACAATGCCGTTTTCGCGCAGATAGTTCGCCAGAATCGTCGCCGGGATACCGAAATCACTGTACTCCCCGCTGGCGGCATCGATCCCCGGCGTGGTCAGCAGCAGCTTGCAGGGATCGACCCGATACTGATCGCGCGCATAACCGGCAAAACCGTGCCACTTTTCCTGTGGTTCGAAGCTGAAGTAGCGCAGATCGCGGGCGATCGTCTCCGTGGGCGTATCCTGCCAGCGCTGCCCGGCCACGCGCTCCGGCACAAACGGCAGGATCATTTCGCAACGCTCCAGGATCGCTTTACGCGCATCGATCCCCAGCGTGACGCACTCATCCCACAGGCGACGCCCCGCCTCGCCCTGATGCATCCGGGCGTTAATATCCAGCGCGGCAAACAGCGGATAAAACGGACTGGTCGAAGCGTGCAGCATAAAGGCGTTATTCAGCCGTTTGTGCGGGCAGAAGCGGCGCTGTCCGCGAATGTGATTGTCTTTTTTGTGGATCTGCGAGGTCTGTGAAAAACCCGCCAGCTGCTTGTGCACCGACTGCGTGACAAAAATGCCGGGATCGTTCTCGTTCAGTTCTAACGTCAGCGGCGAACAGCCTTCCATCAGCGGGATAAACTGCTCATAGCCGAGCCATGCGGAATCAAACAGGATGTAATCACACAGATGACCGATGCGATCCACCACCTGACGCGCGTTGTAGACCGTGCCGTCGTAGGTGCCCAGCTGGATGATCGCCAGACGGAAAGGCCGCGCCTCTTCTGCGCGCTGGGGCGCAACCGCCGCGATCTGCTCGCGCAGATAGGCCTCATCAAAGCAGTGCGCATCAATGCCGCCAATAAAGCCGAAAGGATTGCGTGCCGCCTCCAGATAAACCGGCGTGGCCCCCGCCTGGATCAGCGCGCCATGGTGGTTCGACTTATGGTTGTTGCGATCAAACAGCACCAGATCGCCCCGGGTCAGCAGCGCATTGGTCACCACTTTATTGGCGCTTGAAGTGCCGTTGAGCACAAAGTAGGTTTTGTCGGCGTTAAACACCTTTGCCGCATACTTTTGTGCATCTTTAGCCGATCCTTCGTGGATCATCAGATCGCCCAGTTTGACGTCGGCATTACACATATCCGAGCGAAAAACATTTTCGCCATAGAAGTCATAGAACTGTTTACCCGCCGGATGTTTCCTGAAGAACGCGCCGCCCTGATGACCGGGGCAGGCAAAGGTACTGTTCTGCATATCAACATAGCGGGAGAGCGTCTCAAAAAAGGGCGGCAGCAGCGCCGCTTCATAGGCCTGCGCGGCCGCCTCCAGCGCAATCCACTCCTGCGGATCGCCATTCAGCTCCCCGCTGACGCCGGGCAGGTGCATCACCTCCTCTTCAAAGGCGTTGGCGACAAATACCGGCAGGTCGAACCCGGTATGACGCAGCAGTGTCAGTATGCCGCTGCGGGTATCCGCCAGCGAGACGACAACCGCCGCGACATCGGTAAAGTCGGTGTTATCCAGCGTCACCACATCGCGCGCGGTGTTCAGAGTCAGACTGGGCGCCACAGCGGCGCTGGCAGCAATTTTCAGTGGAGTCATAAAGCGTCCCTAACGGCAGGGAGGAGGTGCCAGTGGCACAATCATGGGGACAGCGCCCCGGCGAAGAATGTCAGTGAAAACCGTCAGAAGGCATTGTGCAGCCGTTGAAGTGCAGATAACCGGCCGCTGCCAGGCTGGCCTCACCGCATGGAGAACCGCAGCGTGTTCAGGAAAGAGGAAAAACCGGTGCGCGCCGGAAAGAGCGAACGGTAATCCGGGCGGGTGCGCGGTGAACCGGACATGGCGACGTCCTCTGTGATGTATAAACAGGGCCAAAAAGTGGCGGTCATGATGTCATCTTTTTTTTACGTGGACAACCCGAGCCAGGCAATTATCCGGCAGGCGACAAAAAATATAACATCCTGTTTTTAATGGATAATTTACAGATTAAAATTAACAGCACGATTAATTATATGAAATATATGCAGATTTATGCAGAGTGCGATCGACGGCTGACGATGCGCGTTAGCGGGATTCACTGCCCCCTGGCCTGCCCCTTGCCCTACCGCATTGCCTCTGCCGGGCGTACACTCATCCTCACTGTCACACTCCTGGAGGATGCATGTTCAAGGCACTGATCATTGAAAATGACGAGCAGGGTTACCGCGCCCTGCTCAAAGATCTCCCCGAATCGCAACTGCCCGACCACGATGTCACACTCGACGTCAGCTACTCATCCCTGAACTATAAAGATGCCCTGGCTATCTGCAACAAAGGCCCGATTGTGCGCCAGTTCCCGATGGTGCCGGGTATCGACTTTGTGGGCCGGGTCACCGCCAGCCGCCATCCCGACTGGAAAGAGGGAGATATGGCGCTGCTGACAGGCTGGGGTGTGGGCGAAAAACAGTGGGGCGGCCTGGCACAGAAGGCCAGCGTCAGCGGCGACTGGCTGGTGCGCGTGCCCGCCTCTCTCACTCCGCTACAGACGATGGCAATGGGCACGGCGGGACTGACCGCGATGCTCTGTGTGATGGCGCTGGAGAAACAGGGCATCACGCCTGACCACGGGCCGGTGCTGGTGACGGGTGCCAGCGGCGGCGTCGGCAGCTACAGCGTCAGCCTGCTGGCGCGTCTGGGATATGAGGTTATCGCCTCCAGCGGACGCGCCAGCGACCATGCCTACCTGATCGACACCCTGGGGGCGGCCTCAGTAATCGATCGTGATGAGCTGTCGCAGCCAGGCAAGCCGCTGGCAAAAGAGCGCTGGGCTGCCGCGATAGACAGCGTGGGCAGCCATACCCTGGCGAACGTGCTGGCCGCCACCCGGCGGGACGGCGCGGTAGCCGCCTGCGGTATGGCGCAGGGTCTCGACCTGCCTGCCAGCGTCGCCCCCTTTATTCTGCGCGGCGTCACGCTTGCCGGTGTGGACAGCGTGCTCTGCCCGACACCACTTCGCCAGCAGGCGTGGCAGCGGCTGGGTGAGCTGCTGGATGGCGAACGGCTCAGCCGGCTGAGCCGGGTCATCCCGCTGAGTGAGGCGAAACAGGGCGCGCAGGATCTGCTGGACGGAAAAGTGCAGGGCCGGCTGATTGTCGACTGCCGCTGACGGCTTCTGAAGGCGCGTTTCGCGCCTTCAGAGCGTGCTTTGCTGCAACCGTCTGATAAGCCCCTCCAGCGCGAACTGCGTGCCCTGCTCCATCACCGATTTCGGATCGCCACTGAACTGGTGGCACTCCGCCTCATCCCGGCCGTCGGGCAGGACCCAGCCAAACCAGATGGTGCCTGCCGGGGTGCCATCTTCACCGCCATCCGGCCCGGCATAGCCGGTAATCGACAATCCCACCGGCTCACCCGAGCGTGCGCAGGCCCCCTGAACCATCTCACGCGCCGTCTGTTCGCTTACCGCCGTGTGCTGTTTCAGCGTGGCGGGATGCACACCCAGCAGACGGATTTTGGCATTATCGCTGTAGGTCACGAATCCACTGGTGTAGAAGTCACCGCTGCTTTCCACCGCCGCCAGCGTCATGCTGATGAGCCCGGCGGTACAGGATTCGGCGGTCGCCAGATGCAGTCCGGAAGAGAGTAAAAGTGTGCCCAGTTGTTCAGCCGTTTGCGCTAATGATTTTGCCATTATGGTTTCCTTAATCGTCAGTCCGGAACTCCAGGTATAGCGCAAAATCCGTGAACAAATAGACGCAAGGCAATGTTTTTAAAGCGAAACGGTCAGATTGCCGATCAGAAAACCAGGCGTTCAGTTGATCAAAGCGTCCTTCAGCGAAACAGGATGAGAGTAGTGCAGCAGCCTTCGTAAATCGGTGTTTATTCCTGTCGTGATGTCTCTCAGAGCCGCGATAAATAGCGGCGCGGATGAGCACCTGCTACGCCAGCGTCGTTATCTCCCTCGCCAAAAATGAGGTAACAGAGCAGCGAATCCTTTGATTACTTGTTAGTATTCACTTGCTTGCTGACATGACAAAGACGGCGCTGCATAAAAGCCGCAAAAAAGCAGAACAGCACACTGAGCGAGACTCTGACCCGAGAAGATGGAATTAAACTACTGTTTTAAATAGCTTTATGAGTTCATAAACAACCACAGCGCACACTTTTTTAACCTGAATGCACTGGCATTTATCAATACGTAAGGAAGAGAGTTATGGCGCAAAAACCTGTGGTAGTTATTCACTACTGTATGCAATGCAACTGGCTGATGCGGTCAGCGTGGATGGCACAGGAACTTCTGCATACCTTTGCTGAGGATCTGGCGGAGGTAACGCTGAAACCCGGCACCGGCGGTGTGTTTGAGATCATGCTGGATGAGCATCTGCTGTGGGAACGTAAGCGGGATGGTGGCTTTCCTGATGCGACCACGCTGAAACAGCGGGTGCGCGACATCTGTTTCCCGGATCGCACGCTGGGTCACATCGATAAAAACAAAACGGAGATCGGCTAAGCTATCCGGCTCAGCTGTGAGTAATTTTCTCTGCCGCGTCGTGCAGGGCCGCAATCAGCGTCTGCAACGCGGCATCAGAGATATCTTCCTGCGCCAGCCGCTGGTTCAGGGCGACTTTCAGTCCGTAAATCGCCTGCTCGACGGCGGGAATGCTGCGATTGTTGACCAGAATCGCCAGCGTGGAGAGACGCGTGATCAGGCGGGAGACCGTTTCGCGGTTATCTGCCAGCAGCGCCTTACCGGCCGCCGTCAGGCGATACGCTTTGCGCGCGGCCTGAGCATCCAGTACCTCAATCGCCTCCATCTCCTCCAGCAGCGTCAGGTTGGGATAGATGATCCCCGGGCTGGGGGTGTACTCCCCTTTTGACAGCTCCTCAACCGACTTAATCAGCTCATAACCGTGCGCCGCATGCTGCGACAGAAAGTGCAGCATCAGCAGACGAATCTCACTCGCTTCCAGCATTTTTTCACGGCGTTTTCGCCGCCCGCCACAACCGCCTGTGCGGGCACTCGGGTCGTCAGCGGAAAAGGGCGTAGTGTGCTGTTTCATAGTCTGGCCTGCGAAAAAAGGAGCGTGATGGTAGTCTGCCGCCAGGCAAAACTCAATTGTCAGCGCCGGTTACTTCTGGTGCCAGTAGGCCACCGCCCGCACGAAGTCACTGTTGATGCCGCGCTGCATCGTGAAGTAGTCGCAGAGCGCCTTCACAAACTCACCTTCACCGGTCAGCCAGATAAAGTAATCCTCCGCTGGGAATGTTACCTGATCCAGCCGGGCAATCAGCTGGCTGAGCTGCGCGGTCTGCATCTGACCGCTGCCGAGCCAGTTCAGCGTCACGCCGGTGGTGTCCGGCAGGTAGTCACGGCCCGTTACCTCATCGGTAAAGGCGTAGAGATGCAGGGCCTGCGCCCGGGCGTCGCGCTGACGACGTGAAAAAGCGGGCAGCCCGGTTTCGTCGCAGACATAGAGCTGGAAGGCGTAATCGGTCGGCACCACCAGCGAACCGCGTGGCCCGCCGATCACTAAGCGGTCGCCCGGCTTCGCCAGAGTTGCCCAGTCACTGGCGACACCCTGCTGATGAATATAGAAGTCGAGCGTCAGTGACGACTCGCCATCAAATTCCAGCGGCGTGTAGTCGCGGGCCGGTGGACGCTCGCCCTCGGGCCAGACAATCGCTCCATCGGTGATCTGCGGCAGCGCCAGTTCGGCCCCTTCTGCCGTCGGGAAGAAAACCTTGATATGGTCATCGAAGCCAGGTGAGGTAAAGCCCGCCAGATCGCTGCCACTGAAGCGGATGCGCCAGAAGTGCCCGGCAATCTGAGTTTTACTTTCGACCTGAATATGACGGAAACGCAGTTCGTTTCGGACGCGCTGCGGCACGCGCGAATTCGTTGATGCTGGCAAAATGTCTCTCCTGGAACGGGACAGATACCCGTTATTCAAAGGGTTGGCGATGATTAGTTAATAACAATCATTCTCATCTGAAGCCAGAAGATAAGCGATGATATATCTTGAGCACAATGACGAAAAATGCGATCCGACGGTTTAAGATATATTTTATACCGACGCGATGAGTGCAGGCCCTGGATTAAACAGAGAGCGGGAAGGCGTTAAGAACAAAGGTCAGCCGCAGAGCAGGCCTCGCCGGACGCGCAGCAGAGACGGCCCGGAAACGAAGCGTCAGACGCGGCAGCGGCAAATCAGAGAAAAGCGGATGTGAACAGAAAGGGGTCAGGCTGTCCGGCTCCTGATGAGCCGGGCAACGTCTGCGCCGCCGGGGCTGGCCGCGCATTCACAGTTACAGGGTATCGCCGAATCCGGAGAAGCAGTGATTACTGCTGTTCTGTTCCGGCAGCTCACCATCACCCACAATTTCATGACCGGCGCTCTGAGAGTGCGGATGCAGTCCGGCTGGCGGAGAGAAGGGTTCAGCCTGTTGTGCCATTGCCATAACGGGCAATGCCAGAATCAGTGAGATTATTAAGCGTCGCATAGGTGTCTTCGTTTATGTTCTGGCCGTGAACGGCCTGAAATGCAGATGATTATTCCAGCCCTGCTACAAATGCAC
Organism: Pantoea sp. EKM103V; assembly: GCF_011800365.1. Lineage (NCBI taxonomy): Bacteria > Pseudomonadati > Pseudomonadota > Gammaproteobacteria > Enterobacterales > Erwiniaceae > Pantoea > Pantoea sp. EKM103V. The sequence goes on from NZ_JAALFQ010000008.1 coordinate 7,388, forward strand.
GATGATTAAGGTACGGCAGGGTTTCGGAGGAGAATTTTACGCCAGAACGGGGAGTTATTTTATAAAATCGTGCGGTTTATCACGGTTCACCGCACGAAAGATGCATCCGGCACGCCGCTGGCAGTGTGCCCTGCTCCACTGACTACGCCCGGGTGACCGGAATGGAAAAAACGCCGCTCAGCCAGTCGGGCTGACATTGCGTAAAATCGAGACTCAGCAGATCTTTGCCCTGACGGCGTGACACGCCCAGTCCGGGCAGATGCTGATAGTAGATATCTTCAATAAAACGCGTCAGCTGCTCTGGCCTGCCGCTCCAGCGGATGCGCGCATAGAGGCCCCGCTCTTCACACCAGCTGACAGCATGCTCGCCCAGCAGCGCCGCATGCTGCGGCTCCAGCGCCTGAAACAGGCTGATATTCTGCTGGTCAGCCGAGCTGTGGCCGGGTCCGTACTGAAAGCCTAACCACCCCTGCTTCACATGACTGCCCGCCAGCGCCACCAGCTGCCGCGCCTGGTCGGCTACCCGGTGTTCGCGGTCGGCGATGTAATTACCGAACTGACACTCCCACTCCAGCGTCTCGCCGCAGAGAGGCAGTGCTTCCTCGCGCTCCACCAGCGTCGCGCGCTCATCCAGCGAACGCGCCAGTATACGGCCGTGAAAGTTTTTAACCGGCAGATGAGGAAAACGGCGAAACGCGCCGGGTGTCAGCGAGAAGTGCCCTTTGAAAACGCGGGTGAAGTTTTGCTGGTTATCGAAGCCAAAGCGAACGGCGATATCAATAAGCGTCATGCGCGTCAGCCGGAGCGCCATGGCGGCCATTGTCAGACGCCGTTTGCGGGTATAGGCAGCCAGCGTCTGTCCGGTCATCTCCTTGAACATGCGCTGCATGTGCCATTTGGAGTAGCCCGATTTCAGGGTGATCTGATCGATATTGAGGTCGTCGGTAAGATTGGCTTCTATCCATTCGACTAAATCGTGAATGTGCTGTTTTTTGATGGCCTGGCTGAGCATGATGGCGATTTACGACGCGGGTTAAGACTGAGAATTTCGTTACAAAAGAATAACAAAAATCGCGAATCGGTGTAAGGAAAGGGTAAAGCGAACACGCCCGTGCGGGGCGATTTCGCATTAATTGCTTAGGTTACTAACTAAAAAAGGCTGACTCACGCCAGCCTCCTGATGATTAAAAAAATCTGCGCCGCACTGAGCCTGCGCGTTAGCAGCACCCACCGCCGTTACCGGGACAATTAATGGCTGCGCATCCCCGCCGCCGTCATCATCATCCGGAACAGAGAGGCAACAACACCCAGCGCCAGTACGCTGGCGGCATAGATAAACACCAGCCACATAACGCGCTTCCACCAGGGCGCTTTCGCGTCATTGTCAGCTTTCGTTTCGTTGTGGTTTTTCATGCTGCTGAGACTTTTCATATCAATGATATCCTGCGTCTGCTTTGATTTTTCCACGGAACACGTAGTAGCTCCAGAAGGTGTAGCCCAGGATCATCGGGATGATCAGCAGGCTACCCACCAGCATAAAGGCCTGACTCTGTGGCGGTGCTGCGGCGGCCCAGATGGTCACTGACGGTGGAATAATGTTTGGCCAGATGCTGATGCCCAGCCCGGAGAAGCCCAGGAAGATCAGCGCCAGCGTCAGCAGGAACGGCGAATAGTGCGCTTCACGTTTGATGGCGCGCACAATGCCCCACGAGCAGAGCAGCACCAGCACCGGAACCGGCAGGAACAGGAAGAGGTTTGGCTTACTGAACCAGCGATGCGCGATGTCGCCATGGGCAAACGGCGTCCACAGGCTGACAATCCCGATAACCACTAACAGGGTGATGACCAGCGGTGTCGCCAGCGCGGACATTTTGCGGTGCAGCTCATTTTCGGTCTTCATGATGAGCCAGGTGCAGCCCAGCAGCGCGTAGGCCACTACCAGACCGACGCCGCAGAACAGCGGGAAAGGTGCCAGCCAGTCCATGGCGGAACCGGCGAAACGGCGTCCCTCAACCGGAATGCCATCCAGCAACGCGCCCACGGCCACACCCTGACTGAAGGTAGCGATGATCGAACCGGCAATAAATGATTTGTCCCAGAAGGCGCGATGACCTTCGACCGCCTTGAAGCGGAATTCAAAGGCGACGCCGCGGAAAATCAGACCAATCAGCATAGCGGTCAGCGGGATGGTCAGCGCATCGGCAATTACCGCGTAGGCCAGCGGGAACGCGCCGTAGAGGCCTGCCCCGCCCAGCACCAGCCAGGTTTCATTACCATCCCAGACCGGCGCGACGGTATTCACCATCATGTCACGCTCACCGGCATCTTTATTGAACGGGAAGAGCAGACCGATACCCAGGTCAAAGCCATCCATCACGATATACATCAGGGTTGCGAAGACGATAATCACAAACCAGATAATAGAAAAATCGATCATCTTAGTGGTCTCCATCCTTAAAGGTGGCAGCCGAAAGCGGACGCGCCGGCGTTTTCTTCTGACCGGGTCCACCCTCTTCGGTGATATGACCTTCGCCAGTAACCGGTCCCTGCTTAATCAGACGCATCATGTAGTGGTAGCCCACCCCGAACACCGAGCTGTAGACCAGAATAAAGGCCAGCAGACTGATGCTCATATGAATGTCACCATGCGCCGACACCGCATCGATGGTGCGCTGCACGCCATAAACCACCCACGGCTGACGACCAATTTCGGTGGTGAACCAGCCAGCCAGAATCGCAATCAGACCCGATGGCCCCATCAGCAGCGCAAACCACAGGAAAGGACGCGACTCATAGAGACGTCCTTTGAAACGCAGCCAGAGGCTGACCACGCCCAGCGTAATCATCAGCAGGCCCAGCGCCACCATCACGCGGAAGGACCAGAAAATGACGGTTGAGTTGGGACGGTCCTCTTTCGGGAACGACTTCAGCGCCGGAACCTGCTTGTCCAGGCTGTGCGTCAGGATCAGGCTGCCAAGGTACGGCACCTCCAGCGCATACTTCGTCCGCTCCTGCTCCATATCGGGAATACCGAACAGAATCAGCGGCGTGGCTTCACCCGGCGGGTTTTCCCAGTGCCCTTCAATCGCTGCAATTTTAGCAGGCTGATGTTCCAGCGTGTTCAGGCCGTGCGCATCACCGATCATCGCCTGAATCGGCGCGACAATCAGTGCCATCCACAGCGCCATCGAGAACATACGGCGGATAGCCGGATTGTTGTTGCCCTTCAGCAGATGCCAGGCCGCCGACGATCCCACGAAAAACGCGCTCGCGAGGAATGCCGCCACCGACATATGGAACAGCCGGTAAGGGAATGAGGGGTTAAAGACGATTTTGAACCAGTCCTGCGGAATCACGATGCCATTCTGAATGATGTAGCCCTGCGGCGTATGCATCCAGCTGTTAGAGGCGAGGATCCAGAAGGTCGAAATCAGTGTTCCGAGGGCAACCATACAGGTGGCAAAGAAGTGCAGACCCGGCCCCACGCGATTCCAGCCAAACAACATTACGCCCAGGAAACCCGCTTCCAGGAAGAACGCCGTCAGCACCTCATAGGTCAGCAGCGGGCCGGTAATACTCCCGGCAAAAGCCGAGAAGCCACTCCAGTTAGTCCCGAACTGATACGCCATAACCAGCCCTGAGACCACACCCATACCGAAGTTAACGGCAAAGATTTTGGACCAGAAATGGTAGAGATCGCGATAGGACTGCTCGCGGGTTTTGAGCCACATACCTTCGAGTACGGCCAGGAAACTGGCGAGACCGATGGTGATGGCGGGAAAGATAATATGGAAGGACACAGTAAATGCGAACTGAATCCTGGCCAGATGAAAGGCATCTAATCCGAACATTGCTTACCTCTTTGCCACATAGAACACCATGTATTTACTTATAATTAACAACTTAAGCCTGATGCGCGGGTTTCTCTGCGCTTATTGAAATTCCCGCCGCAAATTTAAAACTATTTGCGACGCGGAAACAGAAACAGTGGGATGAATGAAAACTATAACAGTATTTGTTGATTCTGATCATTGTTTTTAGCAGGAATTACTTATTTAAAAATAAGGCTTAAAGGTTAATTTAAGCGCACTTATGTGTCGCTAATGTTACAGTAACACCATCCGTAAAAAGAGAGACTGTCCTGAGTCAGGCCTGCATGAAAAAGGTCTTCAACAGCCTGTTTTCAGACACTATTTTGTTATAAACCCCACTCAGGGAAAGGTCAAAAATGAGAGAGGGAAAATTAAATCGCTTGGTTTTTTAACAGGTTAAAACCGCAAGCTTTTATCTCTGCCGCTTTGTTTGCTTTTTCGCATAACCCTGCTAATACCGTCATTAAAACCGCATAGAAAAACCGGGAGGAAAGCGATTTAAGCGCAGCTGTAAATGTTAATAAAATGAGTCAAAAAGCAAAGCTGAATTAAACGTCACACGCAGGCCGACGATTATTCCGGACCCGCGCGAGAAAAAACGGTTTAATAAGCGGCAACGGGCCGCTGGGGTTATTTGTGCCGCCGTTGCGCTCTGCCGTTTTGGCATCGAAGAGAATCTGTCACAGCGGATGCAGCCGGAGAACTGCGCGAGCGCCTGAAGAGTGAGTCGTCGCGTGGAGACGGAGGCCGGAAAACAGAGGGGAACTACTCTGCGGCGGATTTTTCGCGCTGCGCCAGAATCCGGCTCACGTTCAGCTCCAGCCAGTCAGCCAGCCCGACAACCTGCTCACCGACTTCGCGACCCAGCGGAGTCAGGCAATATTCCACATGCGGCGGCACCACGTCATAGGCGATACGCTGCACGAAGCCATCCTCTTCCAGATAGCGCAGGTTCTGCGCCAGCATCCGCTCACTGACGCCCCCCACCGTCCGGCGCAGCGCGCTGAAGCGCAGCGTCTGACCCTGCAGCGCTAACAGGATCAGTACACTCCAGCGGCTGGTCACGCGCTTCAGCACGTCACGGGACGGGCAGTTAACGTTAAGCAGCTCACCCCGGCTAAATCTTTCACTCAGTTTTTCAGACATTTACTTCGCTCCGTTCAAACTAACAATTCTGTAAGTACTTACTAAAAATTAGTCTATCCCGTAGTCTGATTTTCACCAACCGTCACAGGAGAGATAACATGATTGCCGTAACAGGAGCTACCGGCCAGCTGGGCCGGTTCGTGATCGATGCCTTACTGAAAAAAGTCCCGGCGGGAGAGATCATCGCTGCGGTGCGTACGCCCGCCAGAGCGGCGGATCTTGCGGCGCAGGGTGTCACTGTCCGTGAGGCTGACTACAGTAAGCCAGAGACCCTCAGGGCCGCGTTTTCGGGCGTGGATAAGCTGCTGCTGATCTCCGGCAGTGAAGTGGGCCAGCGTGAAGCGCAGCACAAAGCCGTTATTGAGGCGGCGCAGGCGGTGGGTGTGGGTTTTATCGCTTACACCAGTCTGTTACATGCCGACAGCTCACCGCTGGGGTTAGCGGTTGAGCACCGCGCGACCGAGGCGCTGCTGCAGGCCTCTGGTATTCCCTTTGCGCTGCTGCGCAACGGCTGGTACAGCGAGAACTATGCTGCCAGCATTCCTCCATCGCTGGCGCACCACGCTTTTATCGGTGCGGCAGGCGAAGGCCGTATCGCCTCGGCAGCCCGTCAGGACTATGCGGAAGCGGCGGCAGAAGTCATGATCCGTAACGATCAGGCCGGTAAGGTCTACGAACTGGCCGGTGATGAGAGCTACACCCTGGCGCAGTTCGCTGCGGAGATTGCCGCCCAGAGCGGCGAGAAGGTCGATTACGTCAATCTTTCACAGAGTGACTTCGCCGCAGCGCTGAAAAATGCCGGTCTGCCAGACGGCCTGGCGGAGATGCTGGCAGATTCCGACGCCGGCGCAGAGAAAGGCGGCCTGTTTGATGATTCCCGCCAGCTGAGTCAGCTAATCGGTCGCCCGACGACCACCTGGCAGGCGGTGATTGCCGCGACGCTGGCGAAACAGTAATGTTGATGGCAGGGAGCGGACAGCCTGGTCCGCTCCCTGCCCGTTTCCGTCCTTCTTCCGTTGGGTATGCCACTTTTTGCACCCTGCCAGGGCCTCTGGTTTCTTTACAAAATGTAAACAGACGCCTGTTTTCTTCAGCTTAAATTTTTTTCTTTAGTTACCTAAGAGATTCATCTGAAATGCGTTTTTTGTGAACAGCAGCATATTTGGTTGAATTGTCTGGAATTTATTCAAAAACCTCAATTAATAGACAATTTTTATTACGTTCATAGGCAATCTGCATTGTTGTTCCGCAGATTGAGAGGTCTATAATTTGTCCTTTGTGCAACCATGACCGCTCAGGAGGCCGCTATTAATACTTATCGCCAGCAACAAAATGCACTTGAAGAGGTTCGTGCCGGGGCGGAAGTTGAGTATCAATACGATCCCCATGAACTGAAACTGGATCGCATGCAGGATTCTGAACCGGAACCGGAGCTGATCGAAGGCCTGCCGGCGCCGGATGCGCTGACGCCTGCCGATCGTTATCTGGAACTGTTTGAACATGTCCAGATGTCGCGAATTTTCGAGGACAGTAAAACCTTCCCCGACTGTTCGCCAAAGTACGATCCGCTGGATGTGCTGATGCGCTATCGTCGACAGAAACGCAGCAGTGACTTCGACCTGTCGCGTTTTGTCGCCGATCACTTTTATCTGCCTGGCGTAAATGAAAGCTTCTATGTCTCCAACCCGGATAAAACGCTCAACGAGCATATCGATGACCTGTGGCCGGTTCTGACCAAAATGCCGCAGCAGCATATGCCGCACTCATCGCTGCTGCCGCTGCCTAAACCCTATGTGGTCCCCGGCGGACGCTTTGGTGAAACCTACTACTGGGACTCCTACTTTACGATGCTCGGCCTGGCAGAATCGGGTCGCGACGATCTGCTGCGTCATATGGCGGACAACTTTGCGTGGCTGATCGATAACTACGGTCATGTGCCTAACGGCAACCGCACCTATTACCTGAGCCGCTCTCAGCCGCCGGTATTTGCCCTGATGGTCGAGCTGTTTGAAGAAGATGGCGTGCGCGGTGCCAAACGCTATCAGGAACAGCTGATGAAGGAGTATCAGTTCTGGATGGACGGCGCCGGTTCACTGATGCCGAACCAGGCCTATCGTCATGTGGTGCGCATGCCAAACGGCTCACTGCTCAACCGCTACTGGGATGACCGCGATACGCCGCGTGATGAATCCTGGAGCGAAGACGTGGAAACCGCGCGTGAATCTAAACGTCCGGCCAGCGAGGTCTATCGCGACCTGCGCGCCGGGGCGGAATCGGGCTGGGATTACTCCTCGCGCTGGCTGCGTAACCCGAAACGGCTGTCGAGCATCCGGACGACGCAGTTCATCCCGATCGATCTCAACGCGTTTCTCTACAAGCTGGAACTGATGATCGCCACGCTTTCGCATGCCAAAGGCGAAGAGCTGACGGCGCTGGCGTGGCAGAAAAAAGCGGAAGCGCGTAAACGCGCCATCACCCGCTACCTGTGGGACAGCACCGCAGGCGTTTTCCGCGACTATGACTGGCGGCGTGAGCGTTTCGGGGCCTTTACGGTAGCGTCAGTCGTGCCGCTGTTTGTCGGGCTGGCTACACCGCATCAGGCACATCTGCAGGCGATCTCGCTGCGCCATCTGCTGCTGAGCAACGGCGGTCTGCTGACCTCTATGGTTGAAAGCGGCGAGCAGTGGGACCGTCCAAATGGCTGGGCGCCGATGCAGTGGATGGCCGTGGTTGGCCTGAATAACTATGGCGAAGAGACGCTGGCGAGTGAAGTGGCGGTTAACTGGCTCAACACGGTCAACAACTTTTATCAGCTGCACCATAAGCTGGTCGAGAAATATGACATCAGCGGCGATCGCGCCCGTCCGGGTGGTGGCGGTGAATATCCGCTACAGGATGGCTTTGGCTGGACCAACGGGGTAACCCGCAAGATGATGACGATGTATGGTCATCTGATGGCAGACTGACACACAGAACAGCATTGACGCAAAAAAGCCGGGGCATCCCGGCTTTTTTATGCAGACTGTTCTGCGCTATTTCTTCGCTTCCGTGCCTGGCTGTGACGCCCGCTGCAGGAACTGCTGCGTCACTTCAGGCAGGTGCTGCAATAGCCACTCCGCCATTGCCACTTCCTGGTCACGGATTTCGCTAAGGATCCGTACACCCTGGGTATCCCCTACCTGTTCTGCCGCCGCAATCAGGCTGGTGTAGCTGGCGATCTCGGCATTCTCAAACACATAGCCGCTGATGGCGCCTTTCACCACTTCATCAGAGTTAAACATGCCGCCCACGGCCTGGCCGGTGGCCGCCATTTTGCCCATCGCATCTTTCATCACGGAGTGATCGATACCGTGGCTGTCGAGCAGCTGTTCCAGCAATGTCAGCTGATGTTTTGTCTCATCCAGATGCTGGGCCAGGCGCTGTTCCAGCGCCGGATAATGTTCAAGACGGCCCGACATTTTGCTCAGCATGCTTTCCGCTTGTTTTTCCATGGCATGCGCATCGCGCAGCCAGTCATGATAATGCTCAATTGCAGTCATGTGTCACTCCTTAAGAGACGGTAATCGACTCAGCGACCGAGGTCAGCTTTTCATCCGTTTGTTTCTCTTCATTCAGTGTCGCTTCCAGCAGCTCGGCGGCTTTAGTGTAGCCCAGCTTTAACGCCAGCGCATGCAGGGTGCCGTAAGTCGCAATCTCATAGTGCTCAACTTTCTGCGCTGCCCCGATCAGCCCCTGATCGCGGACTTCTCCCTTCTCGACCGAGTCGATGATCTCCTGCGCTTCCTCAACCAGACCTTCAAGCGCATGGCATTTCATACGTTTAATTTTAACTTCAGGTGTTACCTCTACCAGTTCGTCGAGGCGTTCAATCTGCACCCGGGTCTCTTCCAGGTGTTGATTAAACGCAGCAACAAGCGTTTCGTCACTGGCAGCACGCGCCATTTTAGGCAATGCACGGGTTATCTGTTTCTCAGCGCTGTATACATCGGATAAGTCATGGATGAACAGATCGTTTAACGTTTTCACTGTCATAAGATAGCCTCATTGATTAAAAAGCTGCGTCGGTAATAACGCAACGCCAGTCATATCGTTGACAAATGGAAAGTCTAGTGGAGATTCTTAATATCGCACGCTTCGGTAGTATGAATTTGAGACAAAAGTGGCATGTAAAATGCATTTTCCTTTTTGCAGCAGCATGTTAGCTGAAAAGCATTTTCCACGTTACGGCTTCGCTACCGACATCCGAATTTGTACAAGCGTATAAAACACTGTATACATTTCCGGAATCCGGCGCATAAAAAATGCACCAGGCAAAACTTTACCTGTACAAACTTTTATTAAAACGTATAGCTTTAACGAAACGGAAATAAAAAAACCGGACAGGAAACCCATCCGGTTTAATTAAGGATATCTGTTGCTGCCAGTCATTAAGCAGCGACATAATTCAGGGGGTAATTATCTTTAAGGAAAATTAAAGAGAATCTGTACGGCCCGCTCAACCTGTTAACCTGCTGTGATGACAGCGTTTAAGGGTTTAGCTGCGGCGACTGACCTTACCTCCTTTGCGCCCTGCCTCAATAGCCCGCTCGGGGTCATTCTTAAAGTTCCCGCCGCTTTTCTGGCCGCCTTTGCGCCCGGCTTCAGCCGCACGCTCTTTGTCAGCCGCAAAGTTTCCGGCCCCACCACGATATTGAGTCATTCTGTGTTCCTCTTTGAATTAAAAATCAGAATTTGCACAGTTAATGCTTCATCAGGCCGATTCAGCAATCTAAATGTAGACAGAAAATCGGACCGATCAAGCGAGCCAAATAAAAATCCGCCATCGCTCTGGTTTATTGGTGGCTCTGCCCTCATCCGGATTGATAACGCATTTCAACTATCGCCTTTTCCTATTCAAAAAAGCGCAACGGCGTGTCAAAAATTTATAGCCAAATTCGCCGCGCCCTATTAATCGATCTTTTTCGAAAAATGTCCAATTGAAAAAATCGTAAGCGAAGCGGCTGCAACATAACTTCTTCAATATCAGGTGGTGAGGATGATCAATAAACGATCAATTTCCCTAAGCGAAGCGCGAAATAAATCTTCGCTACATTTTTTCGACTCCATAATTAAGCGAAGCGCATGGCATCACTGGCTGCAGCTTTAAAATGGTGAATTTGATCAATAAATGATCAATTATCGCGATTTAATAAAATTTTTAATTAAGATCACGAGCCATATCCGGCCCTGAAATTAATGACTAAGCGAAGCGGTATAATTTAAGCATGTGGAGAGTGAAGGTGAGGTTTTCGGAATAGTACTAAAAAGTGTTTTCTGCGGAGGCTGGCATCAACCCTGCTGCTCTGCGACACAGGCAGGAGTGTGATGAAGTGTGAGAAGAGAAGATCAGGTGAGGTGTGCCGTTACGCCTGATGAAGAGCGCGCGCAGCCGGGTATATCAGGTCATAATAATCGGGTAATGTCAGGATCAAAAGCCACACCGCGTTTGCCGTTTTTCTTGATGCGGTACATCGCTTCATCCGCGCGCGCCAGCGCGGTGTCGAAATCATCGCTGGCCTGCACCTGGGATACGCCCACAGAAGCCCCGATCATGGCGTGCCCGTTTGCCATCTCAAACGGCGTCAGAACGGCATCCAGGCAGGCATGGGCCAGCGCTCTGACCTGCGGATGAATGATGGCAAAGGGCAGCAACAGGACAAACTCATCCCCACCGAGCCGGCCGGTGATGACCGCTTCCGGAACGCTTTGCGTCAGCCGCTGACTCAGCTCAATGAGTACTTCGTCACCGCTGCGGTGACCCAGCGTGTCATTGACGTGCTTGAAGTTATCCAGGTCAATAAAGACGACACAGAGCGGCCCCTGTGCTTTGAGTTCGCAGAAGGCGCTTTGCAGTGCATGACGATTGTTGAGTAATGTCAGAGGATCGTGCAGCGCCAGCAGCGCGAGCTGCTCTTCATATTGCTTCTCTTTGGTCATGTCGATATGCGTGCCGATCACTTTGACCGGCTGCCCCGCGTCATTCCACTCGCTGACCCGGCCACGATCCAGCACCCAGGCGATGCTGCCGTTTTTGGCGATCATACGATGCAGGGCCTCGTAGTAGGGCGCTTTCCCGGTAATGTGGTCGTAAAACGCGCGTAAAACCTCGTCTGCATCATCGGGATGCAGGCTCTCTTTCCAGGATTCAAACGTGGCGTCAGTCTCTTTCGGCTGGAAGCCCAGCATGGCACCCCAGCGCCGGTTGAAGATCACCAGCTTGCCGCTGGGAATGTCCAGTTGCCACAGAAACAGCCCGGTGCCATCCAGCGCCGCGTTGAGTTTTGTCCGGGCGTCATGCGCTATACGCTTCAGCCGCGCATTATGCTTTTTCAGGTTCTGTATCTGCAGACGCAGCGCTTCTTCTGACATGACCGTAAGACAGGATTGAGAAAGGGGTATTGTGCCTGTCAGAGTGATTCTGTAAAGAGAGGCGTATAAAACACGATTAGTCGCGGCCAATTGCAGGCTGAGCAGCATATCAGGCGGTGGCAGCCTGGCAACACAGCACAGAGGCGAGACGGTAAATTGATTTCGCCGTGAAATCTTTCTGGCGGGTGACCGGGTGAGTGAGGGAACGCGGGCAAATCAGTGGAGGGTTATGAGGTAGGATGTGGCGCTAAAAAGCAAAAACCCCCGCCGAAGCGAGGGTTTCAAATTTTGGTGCCCGAACCCGGAATCGAACCAGGGACACGGGGATTTTCAATCCCCTGCTCTACCGACTGAGCTATTCGGGCAACGGGGCGCATTAAACCAAAGCGGCCCGGCAGCGTCAAACGCTTTTCGCCAAAATCAGATCGACTGCCCGCTTTTCCATCAACCCGCCCGCTATGGCTCTCCTGACACCAAAAACGTGACGGTCGTCAGGATAAATTTTAGTCAGCGGAGCGGTAAAGACTCCATTGTGCCGCGCGGATGCCGATAAATAAGGCGAATCCCACACTAATAATAAGGATCGCTATGTTTTCCACCATTACATCAGGAATCGCTGCACGTCACAGCTGGCAGAAACGCGCACACTCAGCAGCCACGCTGAGCTCGCTTAACGGATCTATCGCCATGATCGAATTTTCGCCTGACGGCACAATTCTCAGCGCCAACTCGCTGTTTCTGGCGCGGATGGGCTACACGCTGGCAGAGATAGAAGGCCAGCACCACAGCCTGTTCTGCACCGCAGAGCAGTTACAGTCGAAAGATTATCAGGATTTCTGGCTGCGACTGAACCGGGGAGAGAGCTTCAGCGACAAGTTTCTGCGCGTAGCCAAAAACAGCCGCCCTGTGTGGCTCGAAGCCAACTATGTCCCGGTGCTGAACCGACATGGCCGGGTGATCAAAATTGTTAAGCTGGCCACCGACATTACCGGCCATATCAACGACGCCCAGGAGCAGCGCGCCATCACGACCGCCATTGAGCGCTCTATGGCAGTGATCGCCTTTAACCTCAAGGGCGAGGTGCTCAAAGCCAATGATAACTTTCTGAAAACCATGGGCTACCGGCGGGAGGAGATCGAAGGTATCCATCACAGCCACTTCTGCTCGCAGGCGCTGCGCGACAGCCGGGAATACAGCGAATTCTGGCAGCAGCTCAACCGGGGTGAATTTGTCTCCGGTCAGTTTCCCCGCGTCAACAAAGCCGGTGAGACCATCTGGCTGCGCGCAACCTACAACCCGGTGTTTGACGAACAGGGCCGGCTCTACAAAATCGTCAAATTCGCGACGGATGTCACCGCTCAGGTAGAAAAAAATCAGCAGGAGCATGACGCGGCGCAGCAGGCTTACCACACCGCGCTGCAGACGGATGAGAGTACACGGCTGGGTGCCGATGTGATTGCCAGCAGCGTTCAGACCATGAATGCGCTGGCGGGGGAACTGCAGGGCATCTCCGGTGACATTACCGGCCTGAGCGAGTCATCAGATCGTATCGGCGCGATTGTCGAAGGGATCCGGCGCATTGCCGATCAGACCAACCTGCTGGCACTGAATGCCGCCATTGAGGCCGCAAGAGCGGGCAGCCATGGCCGCAGCTTTGCAGTCGTAGCAAACGAAGTGCGCACGCTGGCGGCGAACATCAACCGTGCGACTACTGACATCGAAAACCGGATACAGCAAAACCACGTGCTGGCGAGCCGCGCGCTGAAGGGGATCGAGTCGAACCTGAAGCGCGCGGATCAGGGCGTGCAGCTGGCCCAGGAGGCGGGCGGCGTCATCGCCGAAATCCGCGAAGGCGCAACCGATGTGGTGCGTGCCATCGGCCAGGTCGCCAGAACGCTTAAGGCCTGAGTGGCTGCGGGGGCTGTTGCCCCCTTTTACTGCACGGTCTGCGCGGTCTGGGTGGCGGACACCGTCGCCTCTGGCGCGGGCGGGATAAAGATATGGTCCAGAATATCCCGCATCACCGGCGCAGCCGTCACCCCTTCCCCGCCGCCGTTTTCCAGAATCAGGGCCACCGCGACCTTCGGGTCGTTAAAGGGGGCAAAGGCGGTATAGAAGATATGGTCACGCAACCGGACCGGGATCATCTTCGCGTTATAGGTCTGGTTCTGGCGCAGGCTGAAAACCTGCGAGGTGCCACTTTTCGCGGCGATGCCATAAGGCGCCGTGTGGAAATATTTATAGCCGGTGCCGTTAGGTGAGTTCGCCATGCCAAACATCGCACGGCGCACCAGCGCCCAGTAGGGAGAATGGGGATCGCCAATCTGCGTTTCGCGCAGCGGTGGATGGTAGTTCTCCACCAGGGTGCCGCGCTGGGTTTTCTCCAGCAGATGCGGCGCAATCACCCTGCCGTTGTTGATCAGCGCCACCATCGCTTTCACCATCTGAATCGGCGTCGCGATCCAGTAGCCCTGGCCAATGCCGACGGAGACCGTATCGCCCTGATACCACGGCTTTTTATGCACCTTCTGTTTCCACTCGCGGCTCGGCAGCAGGCCGTTATACTCCTCATTCAGATCGATACCGGTCGATTTGCCATAGCCGAACTGGCTGAGCATGGTATGAATGCGATCGATGCCCATCATAAACGCCACCTGATAAAAAAAGGTGTCGGCAGACTCTTCAATGGCGCGGGTCACATCCAGCATACCGTGGCCCGTCTTTTTCCAGTCGCGATAGCGCCGGTCGGTGCCCGGCAGCGTCCAGGTCGGCGCGCCAAAGAACTGCGTCTGCGGCGTAATCACATGGGTCAGCAGTGCCGACATCGCCATGTAAGGTTTCACCGTCGAGGCGGGCGGATAGAGTCCCTGCGTGACGCGGTTAATCAGCGGCAGATTTTTATCCTGGAGCAGCTTTTTGTAGGCCTGATAGCTGATGCCTTTGACAAACGGATTGGGGTCATAGCTGGGGCTGGAGACCATCGCCAGCACCGAACCGTCGTGCGGATCTTCAATCAGCAGCGCCGCACGCTGCCCCGCCAGGCGGCTTTCCACATACTGCTGCAGATGGAGATCCAGCGTCAGCGTCAGGTTCTTGCCTGCCACCGGCGGCACCTCTTTCAGCACCCGGACAATGCGGCCGTGGTTATCCACTTCCACTTCCTGATAGCCCGGCTTGCCGTGCAGCAGCGCTTCGTAATATCCCTCAATGCCCTGCTTGCCGATATTGTGGTCCGCCGCATAGTTTTCGGCGATCCCCTCTTCATTCAGGCGCTTGTAGTCGCTGTCGTTGATTTTCGAAACATAACCGACCACATGTGCCAGATCGGCCCCGTAGGGATATTCCCGATCCTGATAGGTCTCAAGGCTGGCACCAGTGAAGCGAAACTGATTCACCGCAAAGCGGGCGACCTCCTCTTCGGTCAGCTCCTCTTTCAGCACCACCGGCTTGTAGCGGCTGGTCTGCTTCAGCGCATGGCGGAAGGTGTCGATTTCATCGGGCGTCAGATCCACGAGCGGCGTCAGCTCGCGCAGCGTCGCTTCCATATCGCTGATTTTATACGGCGTCAGCGTGATGGCGTACCAGCTGACGTTACGCACCAGCGGAATGCCGTTGCGGTCATAGATCAATCCGCGCGTCGGCGCGATGGGGATCATCTTGATGTCGTTCTGATTGGAGCGCGTCTGGTAATAGCCGTGATCGCGCACCTGCAGACGGAAAAGGTTCACGCCAAGAATAGTGAAACAGAGACAGACCAGAGCAAAGGCAACTGCAGCACGGCGGGCAAAGAGCTTCTCTTCAGCTTCGAAGTTACGAAAATTCATCAGGGGGCATTATCAGGCGATTAATTATTATCTGTTGTTGCGCACCATAATAAAGCGCGTTCGCGGCGGTGCCAGCACGAAGATGCACAAGCCTCGGCAAAAGTGTGTCATTTGATGTGAATGTTACGGGACAGCGCGGGGGAGTGAGGCAGATCCTCCGGTTAAAGAGGATCTGAACAGATGGCGGACGACAGCGCCCGCCAGAGGGATTAATCACCCAGCAGGACAGATTCCAGTGCGATCTTAATCATATCGTTGAACGTCGTCTGACGTTCAGCCGCTGTGGTCTGCTCATGCGTGCGGATGTGGTCTGATACTGTGCAGATGGTCAGGGCTTTAGCACCAAACTCAGCGGCCACACCGTAGATGCCTGCCGCTTCCATCTCGACGCCGAGGATGCCATATTTTTCCATCACGTCGAACATCTGCGGATCCGGGGTGTAGAAAAGGTCGGCAGAGAAGATATTACCGACGCGTGCTTCAACACCCAGGTTTTTCGCCGCATCCACCGCGTTGCGCACCATGTCGAAGTCAGCAATCGCCGCGAAGTCGTGATCTTTGAAACGCATACGGTTCACTTTGGAATCGGTGCAGGCACCCATACCAATCACGATGTCACGCAGTTTGACGTCAGGACGCACGGCACCACAGGAGCCAACACGGATGATCTTCTTCACGCCGAAGTCAGTGATCAGCTCTTTGGTGTAGATGGAGCAGGAAGGGATACCCATTCCGTGACCCATGACAGAGACTTTGCGGCCTTTGTAAGTGCCGGTATAGCCCAGCATGCCACGCACATTGTTCACTTCAACCGGGTTTTCCAGGAAGGTTTCTGCGATGTGCTTTGCACGCAGCGGATCGCCGGGCATCAGAACAACATCGGCAAAATCGCCCATTTCAGCATTGATGTGAGGAGTAGCCATGGTTTAAATCCTTATTAAAGTGCTGATTTACAGCATGTTCTTGCCATAGTCCATGTCGGACAGGCCAAAGTAGTGTGCAATTGTCTGACCAATATCGGCGAACGTCTCGCGGTAGCCCAGTGAGCCTGGCTCCACCTTCGGTCCGTAGATCAGAATCGGAATGTGCTCACGCGTATGCTCGGTGCCTTGCCAGGTCGGGTCACAGCCGTGGTCCGCGGTGAGGATCAGAATGTCATCTTCGCCGACCAGTTCCATCAGCTCAGGCAGGCGACGGTCAAACAGCTCCAGGCCGCCAGCATAACCGGCGACATCGCGGCGATGCCCCCAGGTGGAGTCAAAATCCACGAAGTTGGTGAAAACAATCGCGTGATCCGGTGCCGTTTTCATCTCCTGGATCGTCGCGTCAAACAGCGCATCCAGACCGGTCGCTTTGACCTTTTTGGTAATGCCCTGCTCCGCATAGATATCGGCGATTTTACCCACGGAAATCACATGTCCGCCTTTCTCATCCACCAGCTTTTTCAGCGTGGTGGCTGAAGGTGGCTCAACCGCCAGGTCGTGACGGTTGCCGGTGCGCTCAAACTGCCCCGCTTTGTCACCCACAAACGGACGGGCAATCACGCGGCCGATGTTATAGCCCCCTTCCGTCAGCTCTTCACGGGCGATTTCACACAGCGCATAAAGGCGGTCGAGGCCAAAGGTCTCTTCATGACAGGCGATCTGGAACACCGAGTCTGCCGAGGTATAGAAAATCGGCTTGCCGGTTTTCATATGCTCTTCACCCAGCTGATCGAGGATCACGGTGCCTGATGAGTGGCAGTTTCCGAGGTAGCCCGGCAGGTCAGCGCGCTCCACCAGCTTGTCCAGCAAATCCTGCGGGAAGCTGTTCTCTTTGTCGCTGAAGTAGCCCCAGTCAAACAGTACCGGCACACCGGCGATTTCCCAGTGGCCTGACGGCGTATCTTTGCCCGAAGACAGCTCACTGGCGTAGGCGTAGGCGCCGGTGATCGTCGCCTCAGGGTCCAGACCGGCCGGGAAGCGACCGGTCGACAGCTCCGCGGCTTTACCCAGACCCAGCGCGGTAAGATTAGGCAGATGCAGAGGGCCTTTACGTCCCTTGTCTGCTTCACCTTTAAAACAGGCTTCAGCGATGTGACCCAGGGTATCTGAACCTGCGTCACCGAACTTATCGGCATCTTTACTGGAGCCAATTCCAAAGGAATCGAGAACCATAATAAAAGCACGTTTCATGCAAGTCTCCTGCGCATTGGCGCGTGACAAGTCAAAAAAAAGCGATCAGATCAGTATACCTGAATGCATCGCGGCTGGCACGGGTTACGGGACAGTTAGCGGATATCGCTCACACGGCGATAGACAACCGGCGTCTCAGCCGGGGCGCTGTCACCCAGCACCAGCGCGGCTTTCACCGCGGCGGCGGCCTGCTGCCACTGCTCTTCGCTGCTGGCGTGAATCATCGCCAGAGGGCGCTGTGCGTCGGCCCGTTCGCCCAGGGTGATCATGTCGCTCAGGCCGACGCTGTAATCGATACTGTCGCTGGCACGCTGACGTCCGCCTCCCAGCGCCACCACGGCCAGCCCCAGCGCACGGGTATCCATACGGCTGACGATGCCTGGCTGGTCGGCATATACCGGTCTGCTCAGCATCGCCTGTGGCAGATAGGTGTCGTAGCGTTCGACAAAATCGGCCGGACCCTGCTGAGCCGCAACCATACGTCCGAAGCAGTCGGCCGCGCTGCCGTTGTCCAGCACCGCCATCAGCTTCTGACGCGCTTCGGCGTCGCTGGCAGCCAGTTTACCGGAGATCAGCATTTCACTGCAGAGCGCCAGCGTCACCTCCAGCAGGCGCGGATTGCGCTGCTCGCCGGTAAGGAAACGCACCGCTTCACGCACTTCCAGCGCATTACCTGCGGAGGGGGCGAGCACCTGATTCATGTCGGTCAGCAGGGCTGTGGTCTGACAGCCTGCGCCATTGGCGACGCCCACGATCGACTGCGCCAGCTGTTCAGAGGCATCATAGGTTGGCATAAACGCGCCAGAGCCGACTTTCACATCCATCACCAGTGCATCCAGTCCCTCGGCCAGCTTCTTCGCCAGAATCGAGGCGGTGATCAGCGGAATGGAATCAACGGTGGCGGTGATGTCACGCGTGGCGTAGAAACGCTTGTCCGCCGGGGCCAGCGAGCTGGTCTGGCCGATAATCGCCACACCCACCTGCTTAATGATCTCGCGAAAACGGTCATCGCTGGGGAAGATGTCGAAGCCCGGAATCGCCTCCAGCTTATCCAGCGTGCCCCCGGTGTGGCCCAATCCACGCCCGGAGATCATCGGCACATAGCCGCCGCACGCCGCCACCATCGGTCCTAACATCAGTGACGTCACATCGCCAACGCCGCCGGTAGAGTGCTTGTCCACCACCGGGCCGTTGAGATGGAGTGATTGCCAGTTGAGCACCGTACCGGAGTCGCGCATCGCCATCGTCAGCGCCACCCGCTCAGGCAGGGTCATATCGTGAAAATAGATGGTCATCGCCAGCGCAGCAATCTGGCCTTCCGAAACGCTGTTATCGCGCACGCCGTTGATGAAGAAGCGAATCTCCTCTTCAGTCAGCGCATGGCCGTCACGTTTTTTACGAATAATTTCTTGTGGCAGGAACACGAAAGCCCCCTGGTTCAGAAAAGATGCGGTGGGGAAAGGCGGTCAGCGACCGCCAGAAGGATCAGTAACCGGCTTTACTGGTGTCGCTGTCGTGACCCAGGGTATTCAGCAGGCTCGCCAGCAGGCTGGAGGCACCAAAGCGGAAATGGCGCGCATCGGCCCAGTCGGCGCCCAGCGTCTCTTCCGCCATTTGCAGATAGATTGCGGCATCTTCCGCGGTGCGCACGCCGCCCGCAGGTTTAAAGCCAACCTGCTCACTGACGCCTTTATCCCGGATCACATTCATCATGATCTGCGCCACTTCGGGCGTCGCGTTGACCGGCACTTTGCCGGTAGAGGTTTTGATAAAGTCGGCACCGGCGTCGATGGCGATTTCTGACGCCTGACGAATCAGCGCTTCCTGCTTCAGCTCACCGGTTTCGATGATCACTTTCAGCAGCACATTCGCTTCGGCACAGGCCGTTTTACAGGCTTTGACCAGATCGAAGCCGACCTGACTGTTCCCGGCGATCAGCGCGCGATAGGGGAACACCACATCCACTTCATCGGCACCGTAGGCGATTGCGGCACGGGTCTCGGCCAGCGCAATGTCGATGTCATCATTGCCGTGCGGGAAGTTCGTCACCGTGGCGATACGAATCTCCGGCGTGCCCTGCTCGCGCAGCGTTTTACGCGCAATCGGAATAAAACGCGGATAGATGCAGATTGCGGCGGTGTTGCCAGCCGGGGATTTGGCCTGATGGCACAGGGCGATCACTTTTGCATCGGTGTCGTCCTCATTCAGGGTGGTCAAATCCATCAGTTTCAGGGCGCGCAGGGCGAGGTGTTTGATATCGGTCATGAGGCTCTCCAAAGAATCGGGGTCCAACCCACCGGCTCGCCGGCGGAATGTTATAATAATAACACTCTGAAGCGGCCTGATATGTGCCAGCAGTCACATAGAAATAAGAAATTGGTGCAAAATTACCACGCAGGCTGTGACAAAAATCGCAGATAACGCGGATTAATGGCCATTATACGTCACGCGATGCGATGTTACTATTATCACATTTATGGGCACAGCGCCGGAAAGGCGGGATCGAGCCGGAACAGCTGCTGGCTGTTGTGCCACAGGGCATCGGCAATTTCTTCAGGTGACTCGTCACGCAGGCTGCAGAGCACCTCCCACACCCGACGCGCCCGTTCAGGACGATTGGGCTGGCCCTGAAAGCCCTGCAGCGGCATATCAGGGGCATCGGTTTCCAGCAGCAGCGAAGAGAGTGGCAGCTGCGCCACGGTCTGACGGGTTTTGCTGGCGCGCTCATAGGTAATGGTGCCGCCAACGCCAATCGCATAGCCCAGCCGGATAAAAGCCTGCGCCTGCTGCAGGCTGCCAGCAAAACCATGCACCACGCCACAGCGCGGCAGATCGTGACGACGCAGGATCTGCGCGAGTTTGTCATGCGTGCGCCGTGAATGCAGGATCACCGGCAACTGATAGGTTTTCGCCAGCTTAAGCTGCGCCTCAAGAAAGCGCTGCTGCTTATCAAACTGCGGATCGTCGCGATAGAGATCCAGCCCGATCTCGCCGATCGCCACCAGCTTACGCGGTCGCTGTTGCAGCAGCGTTTCAAGCTGGTCGAGATGGGAGGCCTGATGCGCTTCGATCACAATCGGATGCAGCCCCAGCGCGGCATATAAGGCCGGATGCGCTGCGGCCAGCGCAGAGACCCGCTCAAAGCGGCTGGCATCAATCGCCGGAACGATGATCTTCTCCACGCCCGCCTCAGCGGCGCGCGCCAGGCTGGCGGAAATGTCCCCCTCAAACGGCGGAAAGTCGAAGTGGCAGTGCGTGTCGATAAACTTCATGCCAGCGATCCTTTGTCGTAATGCTCATCGTTATCCGCCAGCGGCGGCGTGATAATCTGGCGGGTATCGGGCGCGTTCGCCACCGGGGCAGCGGGCGTGACGATGCGCGGCGAGGTCAGCGGTTCCGCATCGCTCAGCCACTGCCCCAGCGTCGCGAGGAAATAGCGGCCGCAGCGCCGTCCCAGATGATAATCCTGATTCAGTGAGCTGATGCGGCTGCCAAGCGCACTGCTGGCCAGCGCATGCGGCGGAAAGATTTCGATGATACGCAAATCATCGGGGGGATTCTCAATGAACTGCTGAATTTCCCGATAGCTCTGCTCGTGCCGGTTGACCACATTCACCATTGGCTGCAACGCGCCGTTGCTGAGCCAGCGCTCCATCCGCCTGAACCATTTCGGGGTGTAGAACATCTGCGACGGCACGGTGCGGATCACCACGATGGTGTCAGCCCCGCGACGGGCCGCCTCCCGCACCGGAATGGCATCGCTGATGCCGCCGTCGAGATAGCTGATCCCCTCCAGATTGACCCCCAGCCGGTAAAAGCCGGGGATGGCGCTGGAGGCTTTGATCAGATCCAGCCAGTTGTCGGCAGTGGGCGTGAAGTAGCCAGGGGTGTAATCGTCACTGCGACAGGCGCACATATAAAATTCGCGGCCGCTGGAGAACATCTGCTCTGCACTGCTCATCGCCAGCGGAAATTCACTGCGGGTAATCTCAATCAGCCAGTCGAGATCGATAAGATTTCCCCCGCGCACAAAGCGCAGCGGATCGAAAAAGAGTTTGCTGGTGGTATATCGGGTAATGACGCGCCGGGCATAGCCGGGCTGACCACAGACATAGGCAGAGAGATTTTGTGCACCGGCAGAGGTGCCAAGCATCAGATGAAACGGGTTAAATCGGGCGCGCTGAAACTCATCCAGGACACCGGCGGTGAAAATGCCGCGCTGACCGCCGCCTTCACACACCAGGGCAATCTTCTGCGATTTAAAGGGGATCAGTGCCAGAGGTTCAATGGCACCAAGCGTGACAGGAATGCGTATACCCACTGTGCGAACCTCAGAAGGGCTCCGGGCAGGCTGGGGGAGCAATCCGCTTGCAGCGGCAGCATTCCGGAGAACCAGTCCTCTATTCCTTTAACCGGTAAACCTGTCAGACAGGCTTACCACCGTCGCGATATGAAGGTGTCCCTCTCTTCACGTCTGTCGCTGACGATGACTGGTCTCCGCTCTATGCTTTGCGTTGCATTACACTGCAGGACTCATCGGCTAAAGCTTTTTACGGCCGGTAAACAGGCTGATGAGGAACAGGATAATACCAACAACGAAGACAACTTTAGCTGCCCATGCTGCTGTACCCGCTAAACCGCCAAAACCTAACGCTGCAGCAATCAGTGCGATCACCAGAAAAATAATGCCCCAACGAAACATAAGCCTCTCCTTACCCTATTTAAATTCGAACTGCTTATTTCATCCCCGGATGGGTCTCTTTTATTCGTGCGGCCATAACCGTGACCGCACTGCAGCCATTAAGATTTAACCGTCAGGTCATTCTTAACGCTTTTCACGCCTTCAATGGCTTTAGCGATGCTTTCAGCACGGTCTGACTGTGCTTTACTCGCCACGTGCCCTGAAAGCTGAACAACGCCGTCGGTGGTTTCAACTTTAACGTTGCGCGACGGAACAATGTCATCCGCTAATAGCTTAGCTTTAATTTCGCTGGTCGTTGCGGCATCGCCCGCATAACCTTTCACAGAAGTGGTTTTGCTGTCTCTGACGTGTAGTTTGTCGCTGACGGATTTAACACCTTCGATTTTCTGCACCACAGCCACAGCCTTTTCAGCCTGATCCTGTGAGGTGACGAAACCGCTCAAGGTCACGACGCCCTGATGCGTTTTTACCGAGATATCCGTGCTTTTAATGGCGTCGTCATCCACCAGTGCCGCTTTGGCTTTGGCGGTGATGCCGCTGTCATCCATATAACCATCGACTTTTTTCATAGAACTATCGATTTTCGAACCCGCGCTGTCGGCAGTCTGAGACGCTTTCTGAGAAAGTGATTCGTCAGCCAGGGCGCTGCCGCTGATCAGTGCAGAGCCAATCATGGCGGCCATCAGGGTTTTAGCAATCTTAGTCTTGTTCATCGATATCTTCCTTCTATCAGTTAACTCACCCAAAACTGTGGGCGAAACAGCAGCACAGGTGCCGCTGCGTTACAGGACGTAAGGACAAGAGAAGTCTCTTTCGCCGTCCGATAGAATAATCATAGTCGGCATTTTGCGATTTGCCTGGCTAACTGGTTGATCGCACGTTAAAACAGCAGAAAAACAGGGTTTTTAGGAGGAGTCTGTAGCGGGGAAAACAGGGCCATTCCCTGCTGGAATGGCCCGGAAACAGCGCGATCAGTGCTCGCGCGTTTTGCGGAAACGAACGTCCGGATAACGTTCCTGGGTAATATTGAGGTTGACCATGGTAGGCGCGATATAGGTCAGATTATCGCCGCCATCGAGCGCCAGGTTAACTTCGTTTTTACGCTGGAAGTCATCAAACTTTTTCACGTCGTCGCACTCAACCCAGCGCGCCGTAGAGACGTTGATCGCTTCGTAGATCGCTTCGACGTTATATTCGCTCTTCAGGCGTGCGACGACCACGTCGAACTGCAGCACCCCGACCGCACCAACGATCAGATCGTTGTTGTGCACCGGGCGGAACACCTGCACGGCACCCTCTTCCGACAGCTGAACCAGCCCTTTCAACAGCTGTTTCTGCTTCAGCGGATCGCGCAGGCGGATACGGCGGAACAGTTCTGGCGCGAAGTTCGGAATGCCGGTGAACTTCATATTTTCACCCTGAGTAAAGGTGTCGCCGATCTGAATGGTGCCGTGGTTATGCAGGCCGATGATGTCGCCAGGATAGGCCTCTTCCACATGGGAACGGTCGCCCGCCATGAAGGTCAGCGCATCGGAGATCATCACATCTTTGCCGGTGCGCACCTGACGCAGCTTCATCCCCTTTTCATACTTCCCGGAAACCACACGCATAAAGGCGACGCGGTCACGGTGTTTCGGGTCCATGTTTGCCTGGATCTTAAAGACAAAGCCGGTGAACTTCTCTTCCTGTGCTTCTACAGTGCGGGTGTCGGTCTGACGTGGCATCGGACGCGGCGCCCAGGAGACCAGGCCATCCAGCATATGATCCACGCCAAAGTTACCCAGCGCGGTGCCGAAGAAGACCGGCGAGAGTTCGCCGCTCAGGAACGCTTCCTGCTCAAACTCGTGCGAGGCACCCTGCACCAGCTCCAGCTCTTCACGCAGCTGCGTCGCCAGATCTTCACCAACGGCGCTGTCGAGTTCCGGGTTATTCAGCCCCTTCACGATGCGCACGTCCTGAATGGTGTGCCCTTTACCGGACTGGTAGAGGTAGGTCTCATCTTTGTAGAGGTGATAAACCCCTTTGAACAGCTTGCCGCAGCCAATCGGCCAGGTGATCGGTGCGCAGGCGATTTTCAGCTCGCTTTCCACCTCATCCAGCAGCTCCATCGGATCGCGGATGTCACGGTCAAGTTTGTTCATAAAGGTCAGGATCGGCGTATCGCGCAGACGGGTGACTTCCATCAGCTTACGGGTACGATCCTCGACGCCTTTCGCGGCATCGATCACCATCAGACAGCAGTCCACGGCGGTCAGGGTGCGGTAGGTGTCTTCCGAGAAATCTTCGTGACCTGGGGTATCCAGCAGGTTTACCAGGCTGTCACGGTAAGGGAACTGCATCACCGAGGTCGTAATGGAGATACCACGCTGTTTCTCCATCTCCATCCAGTCCGACTTAGCGTGCTGGTTAGAGCCGCGGCCTTTTACCGTACCGGCGGTCTGGATAGCCTGTCCGAACAGCAGCACTTTTTCGGTAATCGTGGTTTTACCGGCATCCGGATGCGAAATGATCGCGAAGGTGCGGCGGCGTGCCACCTCTTCTAAAAAGGGATTAGACATGAATTCTTCTCAATGGAGCAGCGCGGGTCACAGGCGCTGCTGATAAATCACGGTGGCCGGCAGAACCTTACCGGCGGGTAAACGGTGCCAGAACGATCTTTTATCGCTGGCGGGTCAGCGCGAAGTTACATTGGCGTGAATTCCGGTTACCTGGTCAGCTTTAAGGCGGCATAGCATACAATATTTTGCGCGCGCGGCCTACAGGGGAAGCGGCGGGATTTAGCGGAGATAGCGCGGTGAAGAGTGGCTCAGGGCGGGGCTGACCCGCGCCCGCCCTGTTTTCGTTATCCCAGCACCTTTCTGACGCAGGCTTTGAAGATCTGCACGCCGATCTCCAGCGAGCTGAGGTCAAATCGCATATCGGGATGGTGCAGTCCTGGCGTCAGGTTAGTACCCAGCCCCCAGAACCCCGCTTTCACTCCCGGACGCTTCACCGGATAGTAGAAAAAGTCCTCGCTGCCTGGCGTCGTGCGGGCCGGCAGAGCACCCGCTTCGCCCAGTACCTCAACGATAGCGGCGCGGATCACCGTCGTGGCTTCATCATCGATCTCGGCCGCAGGCATCTCTTTCAGCACCCGGACCTCGGCGCTGGCCCCCAGCGCCGCCACGCTGTGGGTGATGGCACGCGTGACCTGCTCTTTGAGCTGGGTCATCGGTCCATTCTCCTGAGAGCGCAGATCCCACACCACACGGGCTTCATCCGGCACCGAGTTTGTTACCCCGGCATCACACAGGAAACGGGTCGCTTTAACGCTCCAGGTCAGGCCGGGGGAGAGATGCAGGGCGTTGACCGCCTGCACCGCCTGAACGGCGGCATCAAGCGCATTCACGCCCAGATGCGGACGCGCCGCGTGGGCAGGCTGGCCTTTAATCGTCGCTTCCAGCGTGCTGCAGGCGGAGTAAAGCACCGCAGGCACCGCCTGCCCCACGACACACTCCTCCAGCGGACGCAGATGGAAGCCCAGAATCATCTCTACATCATCCAGCACGCCTCCCTCGATCATCGACAGCGCACCGGCGCCCAGCTCCTCGGCGGGCTGAAACAGGATCTTCAGCCGGCCACGTTTCACTGTGCCCTCCTGCAGCAGAGCCGCGGCCGCCGTCAGCACCACCGACGAGTGACCATCGTGACCGCAGGTGTGCCGCGCGCAGGGGACACCGTCGATCACGTGTCCCAGTGCATCCATATCCGCCCGCAGCGCCAGCACCGGCCCCGGGACACCGCTGTCAATCTCCGCTACGATACCGGTGGTGTTGTTAATGTTGCGCGTCACCTTCAGGCCCGCTTTCTCCAGCTGATCAGCGATATAGGCCGAGGTTTTGAACTCCTGAAAACCGAGCTCCGGGATTTCATGCAGCGTGTGATAATGCTCCAGTACCTTAGTCAAAACGTTACTCCTGAATAAACAGACGCATAACAGACATGGCGATCAGCGCGTTGATGATGCTGACCAGCATCAGCAGCGGCCAGTATTTTTTGGGTACATCGGCCACACCCAGCAGCCGTCCCATATATTGCAGTTGCGATCCCATCAGAAAAATCGCCGGCGCCAGGATGGTGATATCTGCCCCGGTCAGCAGCCCTTTGGTCAGCAGGCTGACCGCCACACCGGTTCCCGCCGACGACGAGAGCCAGGCCGTCAGCAGCACCGTGATCGCTTCACCCGGCAAGCCGAACAGCCCCATCACCGGCGCAAAAACATGGCCAAGGAACTGCATGATGCCCAGCAGATTCAGCACCTCCGCCAGCACATAGGCCATCACCACATTCGGCATCAGGTTGTGGATGGCGATATGAAAACCTTTACGTGCGCCGGTAACAAATACGTCAAACGGATTGCTGCTGGCAGTAACGCTTTTATTTTCCATCGATAAAATCCTTCTTATAAACACTGTTTAGCACAGCGCGCGTGATGGCCGCACCGACAAATTTCAGCGCGAACATGACTAACAGCGGAATGATGATCGGCAGCGTCATTGAGGCAAAGAGTGCTGAACCGATGGCGAAGTAGTTATTGATTAACCCGGCCCCGGAATATTGCCAGGCGCTCATGACCACCACCTCTTTCTTACCGATCTGCTTCTGATCGGCCATCTCTTTCGTTAACGCTGCACCCGCGTCGGTGCTTTGCAGGTCGGTGATGAGTGCCAGCCCGCAATGCCCCGGCAGCCCCATCAGGGGTCTGAGTAAGGGCGTCAGCAGCCGGTGCGCCGCCCGAATCGCGCCGTAGTGGGTAAAGATCTCCAGCACGCCCAGCGCCAGCATGACGGTAGGCGTCAGCGACAGGGCGAACAGGAAGCCGGCTTTGGCACTCAGCCCGCCTGCGCCGAGAAAGGTGTTGCTGGCGGGATCTTTCATGGTGCCAAAACTGCCGCCCAGCGTGGTGAAATCAAACGCGCCAAGCCATTTCAGGCCGTCGACGTTATAAAAGAGCCCGGAAAAAAACAGAATGGCAAAAATTAACGCGACATAACTGCCTCGGGTCGCCGTCATTTTCATCGGTGTAACGCGGGTTTCATCTGACATGATTTTCTCCTGATCACCTGACCTGCCCCTGTTCCCTGTCGGGGCAAGTTTCAATATATGGAACTAAGTTCTAAGCAGGATTTATGCCAGTGCTGACGCAGTCAGCCTTTAATCCTGCCCTGTTTCGCCTCTCCGGCTCCTCCATCCCCGCGATATGCGCGACTGCACGGAAATTTATTTTTGTGTCCGCTGCGGATGCGTGCCTGCTGGCCATATCCGGTAACCGCGCTCGTATGCCGCCATCAGGGCGATTGCACCAGCAGGATGCTGTACAGGTGCACTAGCGTGGTGCCGTCCCCCTCTGTTTTCAGGCCGATAACCTGTAATACAAAATGAGAATTGGTCGCATTCAAATTGCTGAATAATTCTATTTAAATCAAACAGATAAATTGCCCTGTTTTGCGAAAAAGGCTTCACATTACTAACATATCTGATGCATAATTCGCCGCATCTGCCTGTTTAATTAACATCTTCGTAAAAAGGACTCGGCCATGCTGACTGCTGAAATGACTGGACGTTTAAACGACCAGCTGAACCTGGAATTTTTCTCTGCCAATCTTTATCTGCAAATGAGTGCCTGGTGCTGTGACAAAGGCTTTGAAGGCGCTGCGTCCTTCCTGAAAATGCACTCACGTGAAGAGATGCAGCACATGCAGCGTCTGTTTGACTATCTGAGCGACACCGGCGCAATGCCGGTACTGGGAACCATTGCGGCACCGCCGGTTTCCTTCAACTCACTCAATGAGATCCTGGAGCAGGCGCTGGAGCACGAGCAGCTTATCACCCGTAAAATCAATGAGCTGGCGCATGCCGCCATGACCTCACAGGATTACTCCACCTTCAACTTCCTGCAGTGGTATGTTGCCGAGCAGCACGAAGAAGAGAAGCTGTTCAAAACCGTGCTGGATAAACTGGCGCTGGTCAGCAACAGCGGCAACGGTCTCTTCCTGGTCGACAAAGATCTGGGCCGCATGAGCACCGAGAACCACGCGGAGTAATCTCTTTCAGGTCGGTTCCGACTGCTTATACTTCCCTGGTACGCTTTCAGGAAGCCATGATAAAGCTCAGGTAGCAGGGAATACGGTCAGAAGAGGAAAGCGTCCCGCGCCATGGATGGCGCGGGTCGAGCGTGTCATGGATAACGGCTTTTGCGTCTTTCCGATCTGACCGTATTTCCTGCTCAGGCACGATCTCACAGCGAAGCAGGTCCGGTTTTGCTGTTGCCCTTAACGGCCCCGCTTCGGGGCCGGACTTTTCTTCACTGCCACCTCAACACAGCTACTGCAACCGGTAACTCGCCGCTTTCTCGCCATTCACCCACAGCTCACGATCTTCACCCGCAGGCAGTAACAGCGTGATCTCCCGCCAGGCAGGCTGATAATCACCGCGTTTTTCCACCGTCAGATCGATGCGCGTGGCGCTGCTGCACAACGTCCAGCTGAGCCACAGGGCGTTCCCCTGCTGCCAGCCGTGACTCTCACCATCATCGTCAAAGGTTTGCCCCTGCGTCGTTACCCCTTCAGGTGCAGGCCATATCTGCCACTGCCGCACCGTGTCGCGCCGCGCATCGGTCGTGCTTTCACACTCACCCAGCGGAATGACCGCACCGGCCCGCACCAGCAAAGGCAGCCGATCGAGCGGTGCATCCAGTGTGATCGTCTCGCCGCCCGCAAACGCCCTGCCGGTGTGCCAGTCATACCAGCCACCGGCATGACGGGGCAGATAGACCTGACGGCTGCGCGCGCCCTGCTCCACCACGCTGGCGACCAGCAGATCGCGACCCAGCATAAAATCATCACACTCCTCATAGGTTCGCGGGTCCTGCTCGTGGTCGAGGAAGGTCGGACGCAGCATCGGCTCATCTTCCGAACTGGCCAGCCAGGCCAGCGTGTAGAGATAAGGCATCAGACGATAGCGCAGCCGGATCGCCTCGCGGATCATCGGCGTCACCTCCGGGTACATCCAGGGTTCGTTCACCGTGTGGTCATCATTCCATGAGTGAATGGTAAAGCGTGGATGCATCACGCCATTCTGAACCCAGCGCACAAACAGCTCAGCATCGGGCTTATCGCCCGAGAATCCGCCGACATCGTGTCCGACGTTAAACAGCCCCGACAGGCTCATGCCCAGCCCCATGCGGATGTTATAGCGCAGGGTTTGCCAGCTGGTACGGTTATCCCCGCTCCAGGTCTGCACGTAACGCTGCATCCCGGCGCAGCCGGAACGCGAAATGAGATAGGGACGCTTGTTCGGGGCGAACTGCTGCTGCGCTTCCATGGAGGCGCGCATCATCAGCAGCGGCATCACCGGCCGGATATGCTTGATGGCGATCGGCTGACCAAAGCCGTGACAGCGTGCCTCGCCATCCCACACCTCATATTCGTTGTTGTCGTTCCAGGTGGCGTCGATACCCTTTTCCAGCAGCTGTCGGGTGACGTTCTCCTGCCACCAGCGCACCGCCTCCGGATGAGTAAAATCGAGGTGCGAACCCTCATCATCCCAGAACACCGAGCGCTCAGGGCGATCCTGCTCAGAGTCACGAATAAACAGCCCCCGGGCCGCCACTTCCTGATAGCGCGGATGATCCTGCAACAGACAGGGCTTGATGTTAGCCGCCAGCTTCATCCCGGCATCGTGAAACGCCGCGCTCAGGCCGTCGGGATTCGGGACTTTGTCATAGTTCCAGTGGAACACGTAGCGCTTGTTATTGATCGAGGTATAGCCGGAAGAGAGCTGGAACGAGTCACAGGGGATCTCATGCTCGTGACACAGGCGAATAAAAGATTGCAGCTGCTGCTGCGCATTCGGCGCGTCGGTGTAGTGCATGGTCGAGCCGCTGTAGCCCAGGCTCCACTTCGGCTGAAACAGTGTCCGTCCGGTCAGGCGGACAAAGGCTTTGGTGACGTCGAGCAGCGTCGGGCCCAGCATCATATAGTAATCAAGGTCGCCCGCCTCAGCGCGGTAACGGCGGTAAGGCAGATGGTAGTTATCCAGTTCGTTACCGAGATCCAGCCAGCTGCTGCTGAGGTTGTCATAAAACAAACCGAAGCTGACGCCATCGCGCTGCGTCAGGGTAAAGGGAATATGTTTATAGAGCGGGTCGGTGCTGGCGGCGTTGTAGCCCATCGCGTCGAGGTTGCGCATCTCAAAGCGCCGGTTGACGCGGTTCAGGTCGCCGCTCTTCTCGCCCAGACCGTAAACCCGATCCTGGGGCTGACGACGCTGATAGTGCTCCACCCCATCCCCGTGCGCGTTGAGCAGATAGGCGCCGGTGTGACGGTCGGCGGTCAGCGGCTGCCAGCTCTCACCATCAAACTGCTCCCAGCTTAGGCAGAGCGGCTGATGCACCGTGACCCGCAGCCGTGACGTACTGAGGCGCAGCTGCTGGGCATCGTGCTCAACCTGAAAGGGCGGCAGCGTAAAGCCGTCCAGCGCCTCACGATCCCGTCCCTGCCAGGGCACATCCGTAACCGGCGCAATGCTCCAGGTGCGGTCCAGCGCCAGCTCGCCATCGCGCTTCAGCAGAACGCGCATCAGCTTCTCCTCCAGCACGTAAAGCCGCAGGTGATGCCGCTCTTCGACCTTGAGTTCAACAAAGTGGTCGGCCTGCTGATGCAGCGTCCAGTTCTTCAGGGTTTTCATCACGATATCCTTATGGGTTAGCCGGGCGCTGGCGTCGTTCGGCGATCAGCATCACCAGGAAAACGGCACCAATCAGGTCAAAAAAGCCCATCGCCACAAACAGCGGATTAAAGCCGATGGTGTCGGCGGTGACGCCGATAATCAGCGAGAAGATAAAGCTGGCAATCCAGGCGCAGGAGCCGCGCATACCGTTGACCGTCGCCATCTGACGGCGATCGAAACGCTCCACCACCAGCGCACTGAGCATGCAGGAGATGACCTGATGCCCGAAGCCACCGATGGAGATGAGCGCGATAGCCAGCAGGGGATCTTTCACCAGCGTCATCAGCGCCAGCGAAACCATCAACAGCGCGCCCGTCACCGAACTGGCGACAATCGAGTTGACGCGGGTAAAACCGAACCAGCGCACATAAATGCGGGTGAGGTAACCGCTGGCGACGCTGCCAAGGTCAGCTGCGAGAAACGGCAGCCAGGCAAACATCACGATCTGCTTCAGATCCATGCCACGCTCATTGGCGAGATAGAGCGGCACCCAGAAGCTCAGCACCGCCCAGGCGGGTTCAGCCAGAAAGGCCGGAATCGCAATACCGTAAAACTTCTTCTCTTTACCAATCACTTTCAGCGCTTTGAAGAACGGCAGCTTCTCGCCGATGGCTTCGTTGTCCTGATTGATAAAGTCGCGCTCCTCAGCAGAAAGGCGTGGATGGCTCTGCGGAGCGTGATAGCCCCACCACCAGAAGAGCACCCACAGCAGCCCCAGGCCGCCTGTCAGCAGGAAGGCGCCCTGCCAGCCAAAGTTGATGTGGGAAACGTAGATGATGGGCGGTGCCAGCATCGCCCCGATGGAGAAGCCGACGCCCGCCCAGCCTGCTGCCACCGGCCGCTCTTTTTTCGGGAACCAGTCACCAATCGCTTTGGCGTTGGCTGGCGTGGCGGCCGCTTCAGACGCCCCCATGACAAAGCGCAGCAGCGCCAGATGCAGCCAGCTTCCGGCCCCCGCGTGCAGCAGACAGGTGACCGACCAGACCAGCGCACAGATCAGGAAGCCCATTTTCAGGCCGATCACATCGATCAGCCAGCCGCAGACCGGCTGAAACAGGGTGTAGGCCAGCTGGAACGCCGCCACCACCCAGGAGTACTGCTCGGTACTCATGTTAAGGCTGGTTTTGAGTTCCGGTGCCAGAATGCCGAGTGAGTTGCGGGTGATGTAGTTAACGGTCACACCCAGCAGGAACATCCCCAGCATCCACCAGCGTAAATTTTTAATCACGCGCACCGTGCGTGAAGCACTGACGGGTTTGGTTGTCGATTCGAGGCTCATAGTGCCACTCCTGATTTCCATTGATAAATCACACCGCCTGCTGGCGTACCGCGTGTCCTTTTAGCGAACTTAGAAAAGTGCGAAACGTGGGTACAGCCTCTTTTTTGCAACTCTTTTCATGGCAGGCTGATTACCGGCAGGAAATGACACTGAAACGCCCATCTGACGCGATTCAGCAGGTTATGAAAAATTTTTCACTAGCAGATTTGAAGGCGATCACAGAATGAAACAAAGGCTGAAAGTAAGCGAAATTGCGGCGCTGAGCGGCGTTTCGATCAGCACGGTGTCACGGGTACTGGCGGGCAAAGCCAATACCCGCCCCGCCACCCGCGACAAGGTGCTGGCCGTGGCGCAGCAGCAGGGTGTGCTGGATAACCTGCACAGCGGTCGCCTGCTGCTGAATAATCTGATGGTCTTCGCGCCGCCGCGTGCCTTCGACGTGCGCAGTGACATCTTCTACTACAAAGTGATTCAGGGGATCAGCCAGGCGGTGGAGCCGCACGAGGTGCGGCTGCGCTACTCTCCGCTGGAAGAGGTGGAGAGTGACGCGGCGCTGTTTATCGACAAGATGCAGCAGACCGAAGCGGCAATCCTGATCGGCATTGATGATGAGCACATTCATCAGCTGGCAGCGGAGATGAACAAACCCTGCGTGCTGATTAACGCCCGCGATCGCCGTATGCGGCTGCCTTCGGTTTCGCCGGATCATCAGCTGATTGGGGAGTTTTCAGCCCGCTACCTGTTTGAGCAGGGGCACCGGCAGATCCTGTCGCTGCACTGCCTGCGCCGCTACACCATGGAGCAGCGGCTGCAGGGCGTGCGTGACGCCTGGCATGCGATGAATCTGCGCTTCGACAGCCGTCAGCATCTGCTGACGCTGAACAGCTTCAGCAGCAATGAAGCGGCGGAACGGCTCGGTGAATATCTGCGCCACTGCCCGGACGTGCTGCGTCCGACCGCCATTCTGGCCAGCGGTGATTACATTGCCGCAGGAGCGGTCAGCGCGCTGGAGCAGGCGGGCCTGCGGGTGCCGCAGGATATTTCGGTCATGAGCATGGATGGCTTTAACCTGGCCGCCATCCACGATATTCCCCTGACCTCAGTGCAGGTGCCGCGTGATGAGCTGGGGGCCGCCGCCGTGAAAGTGCTGCAGGAGATGCGACTTAATCCTGCCACCCCGGCCGGCACCCTGCTGCTGAATGGCCGGCTGGTGGTACGCGAATCGGTGCGCCGCATCCGCGACAACCTCAGCCATGCGCCGGTTCAGCAGCATGGCCTTTACGACTGACCCAGCGTTTTCAGCCGCAGTTCCGACGGCTGAGGACGTCCGAACAGGAAGCCCTGGAACAGCGTACAGCCCTCATCGCGCAGCTTCATAAACTGCTCATCGCTCTCCACCCCCTCGGCGGTGATCTGGATATCCAGACTGCGACTCATGCCGGTAATGGCCCGGATAATCGCCAGCGCCTCACGGCTGTCCCCCATGTCGTTAATAAAGGATTTGTCGATTTTGATTTTGTCGAACGGGAAGGATCGCAGATAGCTCAGCGACGAATAGCCGGTACCAAAATCATCCAGCGCAATCTGCACGCCCAGCGCCTTGAGATTCTGCAGGGTACGGATATTCCCCAGCGAATCATCCAGCAGCACCGATTCGGTGATCTCCACCTCCAGCCGCGCCGGATCCAGCCCGGATTCCTGCAGTGCGCCCTCCACCACCGGCACCAGCGAGCTGTTTTTAAACTGCAGCGGTGAGAGGTTAACCGACACCGACTGATTGCCTTCCCAGCTCGCCGCTTCGCGACAGGCTTCATAGAGCGCAAACGCGCCCAGCATATGAATCAGGCCGGTCTCCTCCGCAATCGGAATGAAGTCGTTGGGCATGATCAGGCCACGAATCGGATGATGCCAGCGCATCAGCGCTTCATAGCCAATAATGGTGTGGTGGTCGCCATTGGTGATGGGCTGGTAGTAGAGCCGCAGATGCCCGCCGCTGATCGCATCGCGCAGGTCATTTTCAATCAGGCGGCGGCTGCGTGCCACGTCGTCCATCTCCAGCGTGAAGTGCTCAAAGCGGTTACGGCCGTTGCGTTTGGCCTCATACAGCGCCATGTCGGCACAGCGCAGCAGCTGTTCCGGCGTGTTGGTGATGGTGGTGCTGAGCGCAATACCGACGCTGAGCCCGACCGAAAGGTTATGACCTTCGATGTTGACCGGCGGACGGATGGCCTCGATCAGCCGCTGCGCGACCACGCTCGCCTCGTCGCCGCTGGCAACCGACGGCAGCACGATGGCGAACTCATCGCCGCCGATACGCGCCAGGGTATCCTGATCGCGCAGCACGTTGCGCAGCCGCTTCGCCACACTGCGCAGCAGCTCATCGCCAATCTGGTGGCCCAGCGCATCGTTCACATTCTTGAAATTATCCAGATCGAGGCAGAGCGCGGCGGTCTGACGCGGCGTCTGACCGGCGTTGCGCAGCGCTTCGCTCAGGCGCTGGCGGAACAGGATACGGTTCGGCAGGCTGGTGAGGTTGTCATGGTGCGCCATGTGGTGAATGCGGGCATCTGCGGCGCGCTGGTCGGTCACATCTTCCACCAGCAGCATCAGATAGTTACGCCGTGCATCCTGACCATTAATCGCGGTAGCGCGGGTGTGCAGGATGCGCTCACCGCTGGCGGTCATCAGCAGCTGTTCACGCTCATGCATCCCCTCGCTGCGCAGCGCCACATCCGCCAGATTGTTGAAATAGTCGCTTAACTCAGGCGACATGCACTCGTGCGGCCGTTTGTTGACAATCAGCGATTTCGACAGGCCAAACAGCTGCTGGGTACGGTCGTTGACCAGCAGAATCTCACGGGTAATGGCATCTTCGACAATCACGCAGGAGGGGATATTGGCGATGATGTTATCCAGAAAGCGGGAGAGCGCCGTTTTCTGGGTACTCTGGGCTTCCGCCAGATCGCGGGCGCGCAGCACCTGCTGCTCCTGCTCACGGCGCTCCGTCCGGTCGCGGGTGATCTTGGCGAAGCCGATCAGCTTGCCGTCATCGTCGTGGATCGCGTCGATCACCACGTGCGCCCAGAAGGCGCTGCCATCTTTGCGGTAGCGCCACCCCTCATCTTCGAAGCGACCGGTCTTCAGCGCAATGCCGAGGTTGGCTTCCGGCGTTCTGTTCAGCCGCTCCTGAGCGCTGTAAAACAGCGAGAAGTGCTGACCCACGACCTCTTCCGCCCGGTAACCTTTGGCGCGCTCGGCACCGGCGTTCCAGTTCACCACCACGCCGTCGATATCCAGCATATAGATGGCGTAATCCGTGACGCCTTCCACCAGCAGCCGAAAGCGTCGCTCCTGCTCGCGCTGCTCATTGCGTACGCGCTGCTGTTCGGTACAGTCGCGGGTGATCTTGGCGTAACCCAGCAGCTTACCCTGATCGTCACGGATCGTGTCGATCACCACATGCGCCCAGAAGGCGCTGCCATCTTTGCGGTAGCGCCAGCCCTCATCTTCAAACCGGCCGGTGCGATAGGCGATCTGCAGGTTCTGACTGGGAACGTGATTCAGACGATCCTGCGCGCTGTAGAAGCGGGAAAAATGCTGGCCGACAATCTCTTCGGCTACATAGCCTTTGGCGCGCTGGGCGCCGGCGTTCCAGTTCACGACGTTGCCGTCGATATCCAGCATATAGATGGCGTAATCGGTGACGCCCTCCACCAGCAGACGGAAGCGCGCCTCCTGTTCCCGCTCTTTGCGCTGCTGCTCCTGCTGCCGGGTACAGTCGCGGCAGATCACAGCGAAGCCCACCAGCTGCGCCACATCATTGCGGATGGGATAGATCACCACATGCGCCCAGAAGGTGCTGCCATCTTTACGGCAGCGCCAGCCTTCGTAATCATAACGTCCCACGGTGGCGGCAATATCGAGTTCCCGCTGCGGCAGACCGCGACGACGATCCTCTTCGTTGTAAAACACGGCGGCATGCTGGCCAATAATTTCTTCTGGCCTGTAACCCAGAACGTTCAGCCCGCCTTCATTCCAGCTGGCGACGGTTCCGTCCGGTTTGAGCATGGCGATCGCGTAGTCGATCACGCTTTGTACCAGCATGCGATAGATGACATCAGAGTTATTATCCATTGTTATTTGCCTGCTGCTCGGTAGCCTGGTCATGGCTTAGGAATGTTCTTAATACATCTGCGGAGACTACAGCGGAAACGGGCTGTGAAGACAAGTGCATTAAGAAGAATAACTAATCTTAACAGGGGAGTTATCGGCAGCGGCGAGCAAATGTTCAATGGTGTCGCGATCGGGGGGATCGCGCGCGGTTAAGGCGCAGAGCGGGATTGCGGGAAGAGGGGGAAAAGCGCGAGACGGGCTCGCGCATCGTTATTCAGCAGCGTGTCTGAAGCACCTTCCCTTATGGCTGCGGCTGCATGGCGGCAATCGGCTGCCAGATTTCTGTCAGTGCGCCCTCTTTTCCGGTGAAGGGATCCTGGGTCGGCAGAGGCACTTTTTTCACCTGCTCCTGCGCCATTTTCAGTTTCGCTGGCTCATCGCGCAGTGTCTCGGGCGACATGCCACGCGGATAGGCTCCGACCACCATAAAGTCTTCACTGGCGCTGACCTGCCGGTGGCCGACGCCCGCCGGGATCAGCACCGCATCGCCGGCGCGCAGCGTCACCATCCGGCCACTGTCACCGCCAAACAGCACTTCCGCCCAGCCTTCAGCCACACCCAGCAGCTCATGGGTGTTGGGGTGGTAGTGGGTGTAAGGGAAAATCGGATAGCGCCAGGCGGGTGGCCAGCCGTTTTCTTCGAAGGTTTTCTCAAACCA
The DNA here is from genome assembly GCF_011800365.1 of Pantoea sp. EKM103V. Lineage (NCBI taxonomy): Bacteria > Pseudomonadati > Pseudomonadota > Gammaproteobacteria > Enterobacterales > Erwiniaceae > Pantoea > Pantoea sp. EKM103V. The sequence continues at coordinate 44,393 of NZ_JAALFQ010000008.1, forward strand.
TGCGGCGATCTCCTCCTCTTCCGGCACCACGCGTGGCCAGATAATCAGAGGTAACGGGTTATTCGGCACGCCGCCCGACGGAATGGCGAGCATCAGGTGCTGAGGATTGTCAGACGCCCCGGCCGAAAAGGTGCCAGCGGCAAAAGACATCATCAATAACAGACTGGAGGATGGGGTACGCATGCAGGTTCTCCGCTTTTTTTATCAGTGTGGCAAACCTGCGCCACAATGCAATGTGCGCCAGGCGACAGAATTGAGATAATTGACTGATATTGCTGACTAAAGCCAAATGCGGCGTTAACTACAGGGTGTTCCCCGCCCTGCACCACCACGGGAAGCGGTTCTGACTACGGTAAAATGTTGCAAAATGTCAGGCCGCCCGGAGCAGGACGCCGGTCACGGTTCAACTGTTATATAAAAATCGCACAGATCTGTTTCTGATATCCTTGACTGTTATCTGTTCTAATCGCTAGCAGATCACAGAGAGGTAACCAATGGACGCTATTAAACAAATCCTGATTGACGAGATCGCCACGCTTAACCGCGAAGAACGTCGCGACAATTTGCCGCGCTTCAGCCTCTCGTTTCTGAAAAACCATCCCGGCCTCTGGGCGGTGATGTACCTGTGCTATGGCCTGTGCGTTGCGCTGATTTTCACTACCGAGATGCTCGGCTGGCCCGCCTTCTGGTTTGCGACCATCTTTGTCCTGGTGATGAGCCTGCTGATGCTGATGGACATCAACCCGAAATATCGCTTTGAGGATATCGACGCCCTCGATCTGCGCGTCTGCTACAACGGCGAGTGGTATTATGTTCAGCCGGTGCGCGAGCAGGCCGTGTCGCGGATTCTGTCGCTGCCCGAGACGCCGGAACGGGTGAAGAGCGGCATCCAGCGTCTGCTGAGACAAAAAGGCGAAGTCGATTTTTATGATGTCTACTACCTGACCTGGGGCCATCAGGAAGCGGCGCGGGTTTAATCTGCCCCGCTTTCCGCCATTAACCGACCCAGCGTTTCGATTGCCGCCTCGGCCCGGCTGTCCCACGGCCAGGCGGTATTCAGCCTGAAGCAGTGACTGAACTGCTCGCCTGCCGAAAATAACTGTCCCGGTGCAATACTGATCCCCTGTGCCAACGCGCGCTGATAAAGCCGGGTGGTATTGATGCGTTCAGGCAGCGTCACCCAGAGAAAATAACCGCCGAGCGCCTCACTAAGCGTGGCCTGGGGTGGCAGCACCTTCAGGAGCGCCTGGCGCACCATCTGCTGTCGCTTCGCCAGGATCTGCCGCAGGCGCTTCAGGTGGGTGTCATAACGCCGTGTCGCCAGAAAATCCGCCAGCGCCAGCTGCATGGGCGCACTGGTCGAGAGCGTGCTCATCAGTTGCAGCCGCTGAATGCGCTGCGCATGCTGTCCCGCCGCCACCCAGCCAACGCGAAATCCCGCCACCAGCGATTTTGAAAATGACCCACAGTGCAGCACGTTGCCCTGACGATCCCAGGCTTTGGCCGGCAGCGGCGCGACATCGCCTGTCCAGAGTTCGGCATAGACATCATCCTCGATCATCGGCACCTGATAGCGCGCCAGCAGCGCCACCAGCTGCTGCTTGCGTTCCGGGGTCAGGGTGACGCTGAGCGGGTTCTGCAGGGTGGTCATCAGCCAGCAGGCTTTTACCGGCCAGCGCTGCAGCGCCTCCTCCAGCTGAACGAGATCGATGCCCTGTTTTGCATCCACCGGGATCGCCAGCGCTTTCAGCTTGAGCCGCTCAATCGCCTGCAGCGCGCCATAAAAACCGGGATGCTCAATCACCACGTAATCGCCCGGCTCGGTGAGGGATTGCAGGCTGAGGTTCAGCGCCTCCAGCGCTCCGCTGGTGATGACAATTTCATCCGGTGACAGCGTGATGCCCTGACGCGCATAGCGCTGCGCCAGCAGCTGTCGCAGCGTGGCGTTACCGGGCGGCAGGTTATGCAGCGCATCGGTTGGCGTGAGGTGATGAGAGACATTCGCCAGCGAGCGCATCAGCTGACGCTGCGGAAACAGCGCGGGGTCGGGAAAGGCGGAGCCAAACGGCACAATCGCCGGATCGCGCGTTGCCTGCAGCACATCAAACACAAAGTCGTTGATATCCACCTGCTCGCTGATCGCCACGCTCATCGGCGCGGGTGCCAGCGCGCGGGGCGCGACGTAGTATCCCGACTGGGGACGGGAGACGATCCAGCCCTGGCTCTCCAGCAGCTCATAGGCGTGCAGCACCGTCATCAGGCTGACCCCCTGCTGCGCCACCTGCTGGCGCAATGAGGGTAAGCGTGTGCCCGGCAGCCAGATGCCGGCCTCTATCTGCTGCTGAATCTCATCCATCAATCGCTGGTATTTCGCCACGGCTCATCTCTCCTTGTCTGACCGCGTGACTTTACCACGCGCGGCGGCCAATGACAGGCGGCATGAACCGCTTATACAGCCCCGTTGCACTGATGCAACGCGCACGGGACGCTTTTTCAGCCCCGACGCGCCGCGCGTCAGACCGCTGCCGCCTCTGGCGTCAGCGGCCGATCGACATCCGCAATCAGGCCCGTGCTGGCCACCGTTTCTTCAGTTTCTGCCGCGACAAAGTCGGTCAGCTCCGGCACCCGCTCCGGCGGAACCGGCTTGCCCAGCAGATAGCCCTGCAGCGTATTGCAGCCCAGGCTGGTCAGAAACGCCTGCTGTTCGGCGGTCTCTACCCCTTCAGCCACCACTTTGAGTTGCAGCGACTGCGCCAGCGCCACGATGGCCGACACGATGGTGGCATCCTCTTTCTGATGCTGCAGCTCGTTCACAAAGGCCCGGTCGATCTTCAGTTCGCTGGCCGGTAACCGCTTCAGATAGAGCAGACTCGAGTAGCCGGTGCCGAAATCATCAATCGAGGCTTTCACGCCCAGCCGGGTCAGCTCGGTCAGGATACGCACGCTCTCATCGGGGTCGCGCATCGCGGTGGTTTCTGTCACCTCCAGGGTCAGCAGCTCGGCCGGAATCTGATGTTTTGCCAGCGCCTCAACCACCGTCTCCACCAGATTCGACTGCTCAAACTGCAACGCCGAGAGGTTAACCGCCACTGACCAGTGCGGGTGCCCCTGCAGATGCCACTGGCGCAGCTGGCGGCAGGCTTCCTGAATCACCCAGTTGCCGATATTGACAATCATCCCGGTCTTTTCCGCCATCGGCAGGAATTTGTCGGGCGACAGCAGGCCGTGCTGCGGATGCTGCCAGCGCAGCAGCGCCTCAAAACCGAGGATCGGACCGCGCGGGGCGCAGAATTTTGGCTGGTAGAACAGGCGCAGCTCATCATTATCCAGCGCCTGCCAGAGATCGTTATTCAGCTGCAGCTGACTCTGTGCCTGAATATTCATGGAGGGCTGAAAGAAGGTATACCCGTTGCGACCATTATTTTTGGTGTGGTACATCGCCGCATCCGCATTGAACATCAGCTCCCGCTCATCCACTCCGTCGCCGGGATAGACGGCAATGCCGAGGCTCAGGGAAACCACCAGTTCATAGCGGGAGATATCAAACGGACGATCCACCGCTTTGACCAGCTTATCGGCGACGGCCGCGGCATCATTGGGATCGTCAATCTCCACCAGCAGCACGAACTCATCGCCGCCAAGCCGCGCCAGCGTGTAGTAGCCGGTCATCTGCTGGCTCATTCTCTCGGTTACGCCAACCAGCAGACTGTCGCCAATATGGTGACCAAAGGCGTCGTTAACCGCCTTGAAGCCATCCAGATCCATAAACATCAGGGCGAACTGCGTCTGTTCACGGTTCGCTTTGTTGATCGCCTGCTCCAGCCGATCTTCCAGCAGGATGCGGTTTGGCAGCCGCGTCAGGTTATCGTGCAGCGCCAGCTGGGCCAGCTCACGATTCGCCTCCGCCAGAGAGCTGGCGAGAATCGAGGTGCGCGCCTGCATCCGCGCATCCAGCATGGAGACCAGCAGGGTAATCCCCAGGATAGAGAGGGTGACCACGGTGACCAGAATCGCCAGCCAGTTGCTGTTGACGCCCTGCCCCACCGAATGACTGTGCGCGGGAAATTCGGCGGCCATCATGCCGGTGTAGTGCATGCCTGCAATGGCAAACCCCATCACCACTGCGGCGCCAATCCGCAGCAGCGTGACCCGGCTGGTCTGCCCTTCGCGCAGGTTAAAGGCGAGCCACAGCGCCGCGCCAGAGGCCGCCAGGGCGATGATTACCGACAGTCCCACCCAGCCCCACTGCCAGACGATACCGGGCGAAAACATCAGGGCCGCCATGCCGGTGTAGTGCATCGCCACCACGCCGCTGCCGAGGATCAGCGCGCCGCCCGCCAGCCGCGGCCAGGGCAGATCGCTATGGCAGACCAGCCACAGCGCAAATATCGACGCACACACCGCGATGGCGGCAGAGAGCGCGGTCAGTGAGGCGTTATAGCTCATCACCATATCCATGTTCATCGACAGCATGCCGATAAAGTGCATCGCCCAGATGCCGATCCCCATGGAAAAACCGCCGCCGAACAGCCAGACCAGCGCGACTTTGCCGGTCGAATGCACCACCCGCCCTGCCATATCCAGCGCGGTAAACGAAGCCAGCATCGCGACCAGAATCGAGACGATAACAATAAAAGAGTCGTATGAGGTCGCTAACATAGTGCATTCCCGCGAAAAGCCGTGCTTGTGGTTAGACAGAGAGTTCTGACAGTGTTCTTTTTGTTATCGGCACCGCCCGGCGGTTAATGAGCCGCGCAGGCTGCATGCTTTCACTTACTCTGATTGCTGAAAACTATCGTGACGTTCAGCCCGAGAGTGACGCCACCGGCTGCCGCCGTGAGGCGAAACGGAACGCGTCAACCCGGTCCGCCGGGGTCGGTTTACCCAGCAGATACCCCTGCAGGGCATCAAAGCCTAAGCTGGTGAGTAAATGCTGCTGCTCTTCGGTTTCCACCCCTTCCGCCACCATCCGCAGGTTGAGACTCTGCGCCAGCGTCAGCATGGCGCTGACCACCGTTGCATCTTCACTGCCGGGCCGCAGGCAGTTGATAAAGCTGCGGTCGATTTTGAGTTCGCAGGCATCCAGATCTTTGAGATGCAGCAGGTTGGCATAGCCGATGCCAAAATTATCAATGGCGACGCTGATACCCGCCTGCTGCAGTTCGCGGATGCGCTGCTGGCTGAACAGCGGGTCACGCATGGCTATCGTTTCGGTGATCTCCAGCATCAGCGCGCTGGCTGGCAACTGGAAGTGCGCCAGCGTCCGGGTCAGCGTGGTGAGCAGATCGCGCTGATGAAACTGCAGGGCGGAGAGGTTCACCGACACCGTCCAGTCACTGTGGCCCTGATTGTGCCAGCTTCTCAGCTGGCGGCAGGTCTCCTCGATCACCCAGTTGCCAAGCGCGACGATCTGGCCGGTCTTTTCGGCGCGCGGCAGAAACAGCTCCGGCGTCAGTAACCCGCGCAGCGGATGCTGCCAGCGCAGCAGCGCCTCGAATCCCAGTAACAGGGTGCCGCCGGAACTGAATTTGGGCTGATAGAACAGGCGCATCTGCTGGCGCTCTATCGCCTCCCACAAATCGTTCGCCAGCTCCAGCTGATGCTGGGTCGCATCGCTCATCGCCGGTTCAAACAGGCACCAGCCATTGCGCCCGTTGTGTTTGGTGTGATACATCGCCGCATCCGCATTAAACAGCAGCTCATGCCGGTTTCGCCCGTGCAGCGGAAAGATCGCAATGCCCGCGCTGAGTGACACGTGCAGCACATAGCGGTCAAGTTCAAAGGGGGTGCTGATCACCTTAACCAGCTTTTGCGCCAGCTGACGGGCTGGCGTGATATCCAGCGCCTCTGCCATCAGCACAAACTCATCGCCGCCCAGACGCACCAGCAGCATCGTGGTCGTGAGCTGGCTGCGCAGCCGCTCCGCGACCGCGACCAGCAGGCGGTCACCGACGTGATGTCCCCAGGTGTCATTCACCGCTTTGAAGCCATCCAGATCCATATAGAACACGGCAAAGCGGCTCTCCTGCAGCATCGCCTGCTTAATCGCCAGATCGAGCTGCTGCTCCAGCATGACCCGGTTCGGCAGCGCGGTCAGGTTGTCGTGCATCGCCAGCTGGCGCAGCTCCTGGTTGGCGCGATTGAGCCGCGCCGCCAGCCGTGCCGCGCGCAGCTGAGCGTCCAGCATGGAACTCAGCAGCGTGACGCTCAGAATAAGCAGGGTAATCAGCGTTACCCAAACCGCCAGTCCAGGATTGCTGAGGCCATGCGGCTGCATGGTGCTGCTCGGGCTGAACCGTGCGGCGGCCATGCCCACGTAGTGCATACCGGCGATGGCGATCCCCATCACCAGGGAGGCCAGGCTGCGCATCAGCAGCAGATGCTGCTCCCCCTGGCGCAGATGAAACGCCAGCCACAACGCCAGCGCAGAGGCCACAAAGGCGATCAGCACAGAGAGGGCAACCAGCAGAGGATTCCAGTCAGGCCCCGGCTCAATCAGCAGCGCAGACATGCCGAGATAGTGCATGACCACCACCCCTGCGCCCAGGATCAGACTGCCGCGCAGCAGCCGGAAACGGGTGAGATGTACGCCTCCTACCGTCTGTCCGAAAGCCAGCATGGCGGCCAGAATCGCCACCAGCAGCGAGCCTGCCGTCAGCGGCACGTCATAGCGCATCGTCATCGGCATCATCATCGCCAGCATGCCGATAAAGTGCATGGCCCAGATGCCAATTCCCATGGCGGTGCCGCCGACCAGCAGCCAGAATCGGGCAGGCCAGCCCTGGGAGACCGCCACCCGTCCGGCGGTATCCAGGGCTGTAAAAGAGGCAACAAACGCCACGATCAGCGAAATGCCGATCAGGACGTTATCCCAGGTGATATGCAGCATGTGCCACTCCTCACCACCCGTGCTGAACGGGTGCTGTGTAAAGTCTGATAAGTCATCTGAAAACCCCCGCGGGGGTGAAAGTTATTTAATGCCGGTATTTCGCCAGGAATTATTTCCGGCAAAACCCGCCCGCCAGCGCTGGAGAACGATGCGCAGCATCCTGTTCCCGCATCCGCTAAGCGAGCCGGTAAATCGTTATTATGTCTGATTGATACAGCAACATATTACCGAAGCGGAAAGCCTGCACGCGAGGAAAAAAACAGGGATTTCTGCTTTCCCGTTACGCTTACACGCCTTGCTATTACTGGGTTATCGGCTGAAGTGACCATTAGATTAGTGAAAAATAATCAGGAGCACTTCGCCAGACGCGTTAACTGTTCTATAGTAAGTAAAACTGATATAAATCAGCACCCTTAAGTCTGAGATTTTTCTTAAGACAGCCCCGTTGCGGGCACTGCTTTATTTATTTCTTATTTTTGGGCCGAATCGTTAATTAATACCAGGTGAAAAAGCACTGACTCCTGATAATCCGTAAGGAAATATTATGAAACTCAAGCTTTTTCTGTGTGCTGCTGCGGGATTAACGCTGTCACTTCCGACCTTAACCCAGGCGGCAACCACCTCCGGGACCATCAATGCCACCCTCACGCTGACCACCGGTTGCCTGGTCAACGGCCAGTCCGCCACGGCAGGTGTTAACTTCGGTACGCTGAACTTTGGTAGCAGCGCCGCCACCTTTGATACGCTGAACGCCACCCTGGTGGGCGCCGCCGGTAACGGCATCTACGTGCGCTGCACCACCGGTCAGGACTATAACGTGGTGGTGACCAGCAGCAACGCGGCGCCAGCGACCATCTATGGCACCGCCTCTGCGTCACCGCGCTATTTGCTGCTGGGATCGGACAATGCGCAGGGCATCGCCTATACCCTCTACAGCGATGCCTCCTTCACTACCGCGATCGCCAACAATACGCCGATTGCCGCCAGCGGCACCAACGATCCGACGCTGGGCACCAACTACGCCATCTATGGCCGGGTGGTCGGCGGCGGCTTTAACCCGCTGATTCCGGCCGGAACCTACACCGATACCATTAACGTCGCCGTGAATTATTAACTGCAGCCGCAGGTCAATGAGGGTGGTTCTCTGGCGATCCTGCCTGATGATCGCACGTGCTTTGCCTCTGCTGACAGGGAGCGTCAGCGCCTGGGGGCTGCCCACCAGCACCTTTCAGGTCTCCGCATCGATTGTGGCAGGCTGCGTGATATCCGGTACCAATACCGGCGTTTTCGGCACGCTCAATTTCGGCACGCAGTCTGGCGTGGCGACAGCGACCGTCAACGCCAGCTTTCTGCAGAGCACGACCATCAATCTCGCCTGCACACCCGGCACGACGCTGAGCATGAGCATCAATCAGGGCAACAACTACACCACCACCCGCAACCTGAAGCTGCCCAATTTCAGCAATACCGTTCCCTATACGCTCTTTAGCAATGCCAGCCGCACCACGATGATCCCGGTCAACCAGGCCGTGCCGCTGAGCTACAGCAATGCCGGTAACATTACGCTGCCGATCTATGGCCAGCTGCAACTCCCCGGCACCGCGCGCGCCGGCGTTTATACCGACACGCTGACCGTCACCCTGAGCTGGTGAGGCGATAAAAAACAAGGATATGATCATGAAGTCACTGTGCGCTCTGCTGCTGCTGAGCCCCTCCCTGCTCTCTCCGGCCTTCGCCGCTAACTCGGTGATGATCTGGCCCATCGATCCCGCCATTAATCCTGACGAGAAAGCCAGCGAACTCTGGCTGGAAAATCGCGGTAACAGCACTACGCTGATGCAGATCCGCGTCTTCAGCTGGCAGCAGGTCAGCGGCCAGGAGCAGTATCAGACTCAGCAGCAGGTGGTAGCCAGCCCGCCGATGGTGCGGATGGAGCCGGGCCAGAAGCAGCTGGTCAGGCTGATTAAACAGACGCCGCCTGCGGCCGGTAAAGAGCTGGCCTATCGGGTGGTGCTGGATGAGATCTCGGCGCCGCGCAATCCCGGTGAGAATCAGGCCGGGCTGACGTTTCAGATGCGCTATTCCGTGCCGTTGTTTGTCTATGGCACCGGGCTGAACACCGACAGCGCCCGGCCGGAGTTGCGCTGGCAGCAGGTCAGCGACGGCGGCAAGCGCTGGCTTCAGCTGACTAACAGCGGCAGCGGCCACGCCCGGCTGAGCAATGTCACAATTGGCGGTCGCCGGCTGGGGGAAGGATTGTATGGCTATGTGCTGGCGGACAGCATGCATCGCTGGCCGCTCACCTCCCCGGTCAGCGGCGAGCTGAGCGCTGAGGTCAACAAGCGCCCGTGGCGCAGCGCGGCTCAGAAGTAAGTGCTGAATGAGACGCTACCCGCTTCATCCCTGTGCGCTGGCGGTTGCCAGCCTCTGCTACGCCTGCTCGCCGGATAGCGTGCTGGCGGAGACTTACTCCTCCCTGCCACCGCCGCCGAGCCTGCAGTCCCGCGACAGTGGCCAGCAATATATGCTGGAGCTGGTGGTGAATCAGCAGGCAGAGGGCAATATCGTACCGGCAGAGCAGCGCGACGGTCACTTCTGGCTGCGCAGCGGCGATCTGCAGCGTGCCGGTCTGCCGCGGGAAAAGCTGGGCCAGCAGCCGCAGGTCGATGTCAGCAGCCTGCCTCTGGTCAGGGTGGATTATGATGCTGCGCGGCAGCGGCTGCTGCTGACCGTGCCGCCAGAGTGGCTGCCCGGCCAGGTGATTGGCGAGGCGAAAAACGGGCCGCGCTATCCGGGACGGACCAGCAGCGGCGCGCTGCTTAACTACGATCTTTACGCCAGCCGCACCGACAACAGCGGCACCCGCCTCTCCGCCTGGAATGAGCTGCGGCTGTTCGGGGAGGCCGGACACCTCTCCAGCAACGGCGTCTGGCAGCAGCAGCTGGAAGGCAGTTCCTCTTATCAGGATGATGGCTACATCCGCTACGACACCTGGTGGAGCAACGAAGATGAAAATGCGGCGGTGAGCTGGCGGGTCGGGGATCTGGTCAGCGACTCGCTCGCCTGGGGCAGCAGCGTGCGGCTCGGCGGCATCCGCATCGGTCGCGACTTCAGCATCCGGCCCGATCTGGTCACCTACCCGCTGCCCGCCTTTTCCGGCCAGGCCGCCGTCCCCTCCACCGTGGATCTGTTTATTAATGGCTATCGCTCCAGCCAGGCGAACGTGCAGCCTGGCCCCTGGTCGCTGACCAATGTCCCGTTCGTCAACGGCGCAGGTGATGCAGTGATCACCACCACCGATGCAACAGGCCGACGCGTCACCACGACCATGCCCTTTTACGTCTCCAGTAACCTGCTGAAAGCGGGACTGTCGGATTACGCCTTTTCCGCCGGGGCGATCCGCGAGAACTACGGCATTAAAAATTTCGATTACGGACAGGCCGCCGCCAGCGGCGCGTATCGTTATGGCATGACCGACTGGCTGACGCTGGAGAGCCAGGCCGAAGGCAGCGAAAACCTGGCAATGGGCGGGCTGGGCGGCCAGCTGCGCGTCGGCAGCTGGGGGGTGGTAAACGGCGCGGTGGCGCAGAGTCAGCTGGATGGCGAGCGCGGCGGGCAGTACAGCTGGGGTTATCAGTACAACAACCGCTGGTTCAATTTCGGCACGCAGCAGACCCGGCGCAGCCGCGACTTTGGCAACCTGGCGCTGGTCGGCAGCCGTGCCGGAAGTCAGGCAAATAGCCGCTTCGCGCTGTCGCGCCGCAGTGCGCAGTACAGCGCCAGCGTCTCACTGAACCGTTTTGGCAGCGTCGGCGCCGCCTTTATCGATATTACCGACGGTCAGGGCGACCGCACCCGCCTGTGGAATCTCTCCTGGAGTAAAAACCTGTGGGGCAACAGCAGCCTCTACGTCTCCGCCAGCCGCGATCAGCAGGAGAAGAGCTGGACCGGCGCGATCTCACTGGTGATCCCCTTTGGCGAACAGGGCAGCGCCGCAATCAGCACCGAACGCGACCGGCGCGGCCGCAACAGCCAGCGCGTCTACGCCTCACGCGCCATGCCCAGCGACGGCGGATTCGCCTGGGATGCCTCCTGGGCGAATCAGAGCGGTGACAGCGGCGATTACCGTCAGGGCAGCCTGCGCTACCGTAACAACCAGGTTGACGCCTCGGGAGGCTTTTATGGCGACGACGACAACCTCACGCAGTGGGCCGATCTCTCCGGCGCGCTGGTACTGATGGACAACAGCGTCTTTGCCGCCAACGCCATCAACGACGCCTTTGTGCTGGTGAAAACCCGCTACCCCGACGTCAACGTCCGCTACGAGAATCAGTCGATGGGACGAACCAACCCGCAGGGCTATCTGCTGGTGCCTACCATCAGCAGCTACTACCCGGCTAAATATGATATCGACACCCTGGATCTGCCCGCCGATATGACCACGCCGCAGGTTGAGCAGCGCGTTGCCGTCCGGCGTCAGAGTGGCTATCTGCTCAACTTCCCTGTAGAGAAGCTGCGATCGGCCAGCGTGATTCTGATCGATGCGCAGGGCCAGCCACTGCCGGTTTCAAGCCAGGTCGTGCGGCCCGATCATCCTACAGAGTATGTGGGCTGGGATGGGATTGTCTGGATGGAGGCGCTGACGGTCAGCAATCCGATCGCGGTGGTCACGCCCGACGGCCGCCGCTGTGAAACCGAACTGCACATCGCCAGCGGTCAGCCGCAGGCGCTGAAAACCTATGGCCCGCTGACCTGTCCGCTGCCTGCATCGGCCACGGGCAGCGCCGCCACGCCCGCTGATACTTTCTCTTCCGGAGCGCGACCATGATAAAAATTCTGCTGAAATGGCTGATGCCTGCGGGCCTGCTGCTCTGTCTGCCGTCGCTGGGTTATGCTGCCTGTACCCTTCCCGCCTCCACCGCCAGCTTCGGCTCCCTCACGACATTTGTGGCGAATACCACCGTGAACGCCACCACCACAAACGCCAACGTTAACTGTGGCTCGGGCAGCGCGCTCTCGCTGCTGGGTAATAACCAGATTACGTTTCAGCTGACCGGCGCGACGAATGTCAGCGGCACGCGCGGCACCCTGAAACGCAGCGGTGACACCGGCAGCGATAATGTGCCGGTGCGGCTCTGCACCGACAGCGCCTGCGCCAGTGAACTGACGATTGGCGGCGCGGCTTACGTCTATGGGTCACAGACGCTGGTCAATCTGGCGGGGTTACTGGGCAGCCTCAACTTCGCTATCCCGGTTTACCTGCGCACCGTTCCCGGTCAGGTGGTGGCCGCCGGCACCTACCAGGTGACGCTGAACATGGCCGTGACGTATCGCGTCTGTACCAGTGTCAGCGTGGGAAACGTCTGCTTAAGCGAACAGAACGGCAGTGGCGTGATCCCGATAACCGTGACCGCTACGCTCACCAATGACTGCACCACCATTACCTCGCCCAACATCAGCTTCGGCAGCGCGCCGCTGGTCGGCAGCTTCTCTGCGGTGTCGCAGACCATCAATGTGCTGTGCAGCAAGGGCAGCACCTATACGGTCGGACTGAGTAACGGCAGCTATCCGGTGAGCAGCGTGAGGAATATGGCGAGCGGAACGAATCGTCTGAGCTATGAGATCTACAAAGGCACGACCAGCAATCGCTGGGGACCCTCAGGGACGGAGCGCTGGAGCAGCACGACCTCGACCGCAGTCTCTGCGGATGGACTGACGCGCGGCTTTAACTACACCGCGCGCATCCTGACGACGCAGGCCACGCCGCCCGCCGGAAACTACAGCGACAGCGTGGTGGTCGATTTAGCCTTTTAGAGCGAGGCGCTGACCGGCGTACCGCTGTGGCGCAGCTGATACTGCTTCACCATCCGGCCAATCAGCAGGGTGCCGATCAGCCCGCAGATGGCCGCAAAGGTCAGCCAGACGCCCGGCATCGCCTTGTCGCCGGTGGCGTGGATCAGGTAGCTGGAGATGGCAGGGGTAAAGCCGCCAAACAGCGCCGTCGCCAGGCTGTATGCCATGGAGAAACCGGCCGCGCGCACCTCAGCAGGCATGATCTCTGCCAGATAGACCACCATCGCCCCGTTGTAGCTGGCATAGAGAAACGACAGCCACAGCTCTGCTTCCAGCAGATGGGCGAAGCTGGCTGAGCCGACCAGCCAGTGCAGCACCGGCCAGGTGGTGACAATCATCAGCAGGGTACAGGCGATCAGCAGCGGACGACGCCCGATGCGGTCCGACAGCGCGCCCATCAGCGGCAGCCAGAAGAGATTGGAGATGCCGACGCAGAGCGTCACCATGAACGCCTGCTTATCACTCATCATCAGCACGGTTTTGCCAAAGGTCGGGGTAAAGGCGGTGATCATGTAGAACATCACCGTGGTAGTGACCACCATCAGCATCCCCGCCAGCACCAGCGCCCAGTTGCTGGCGACCGAGCGCATGATCTCCGTCATGCGCGGATGATGCTTGCGTTTGCTGAACGCTTCGGTCTCTTCCAGCGTGCGACGGATATAAAACAGAAACGGCACAATCAGACAGCCCACCACAAACGGGATACGCCAGCCCCACTCCGTCACCGCCTCTTTCGCCAGCAGATGGTTCAGCATCAGACCCAGCAGGGCGGCGAAGATCACCGCAATCTGCTGACTGCCCGACTGCCAGCTGACGAAAAAGCCTTTGCGCCCTTTCGGCGCCACTTCGGCCAGGTAGACCGACACGCCCCCCAGCTCAACGCCCGCGGAGAAGCCCTGCAGCAGCCGACCCAGCAGGATCAGAATCGGCGCCGCAGCGCCCAGCGTGGCGTAACCCGGCACCAGCGCGATAGTCAGGGTGCCAATCGCCATCAGGCCCAGCGTCAGCAGCAGGCCTTTGCGGCGACCATGATGGTCGATGTACGCGCCCAGAATAATCGCCCCCAGCGGGCGCATCAGAAAACCTGCGCCAAAGGTCATCAGGGTCAGCATCAGGGAAGCGAACGGGTCATCGCCGGGGAAGAAGGTTTTAGCAATGGCCGTGGCGTAGTAGCCAAAGACCATGAAATCGTACATCTCCAGGAAGTTACCACTGGTGACGTTGAAGATGGTTCGGGCGGCGCTTTTCGGGGGCTTTTGTAAAGACGGGGCGTGACTCATAACGGCTTCCTGTTGTTTTTTAGCCGTTTTAGCCTGCCTGCCGCGAGAATAATGTGACCTGGCTCACCATTGCACTTTACAGTTCTATGTACATAAGTAACAACAAATTAACAATACGGACCAGCCAGCATAAGTGATCGGTGTCACGGCGGATCGGCCAGATATCATCTGGTCAGCAGAGGGCCATAAAAAAAGGCGACTGCCTCAGTCGCCTCTTTGTCGTGCCGGATAACCCGCTATTTCTTCACGGTTTCCATGCCCATCAGACCAATTTTCAGGTAGCCCGCCGTGCGCAGCTTATCCATCACGCTCATCAGCGTTTCATAATCGACCGACTTGTCGGCCTGGAAGAAAATGGTGGTCTCTTTATTGCCCTGGGTCTGGCTGGTCAGCACATTCACCAGTGAGTCCGGCGTCACCGCGTCGTTACCGACGTAAAGCTGCTTATCCGCTTTAATCGACAGGTAAACCGGTTTTTCCGGACGCGGCTGCGGCGCGCTGGTTGAGGCGGGCAGATTGACGCGCACGTCGACCGTGGCCAGTGGCGCGGCCACCATAAAGATGATCAGCAGCACCAGCATGACGTCGATAAACGGCGTCACGTTGATCTCATGCATTTCACCATCGGTTTGCAGATCGTCGTTTAATCGCATTGCCATAAGAACTTACCCTAAGCGCAGTTTCTGAGCTGCTGCAGGACGCGGAACCTCAGTCGCCACGGTGCCCAGGTCGATGTCACGGCTCTGCAGCAGCATCACCTGCGCAGCGACATCACCCAGCGAGGCTTTGTAGTTGGCGATCATGCGGGCAAAGACGTTGTAGATCACCACCGCCGGGATCGCCGCGACCAGGCCAATCGCGGTCGCCAGCAGCGCTTCGGCGATACCTGGTGCCACCACCGCCAGATTGGTGGTCTGGGTTTTGGCGATACCGATAAAGCTGTTCATGATGCCCCAGACGGTGCCGAACAGACCGATAAAGGGCGCGACAGAGCCGATGGTCGCGAGGAAGCCATTTCCGCGTCCGGCGTGGCGGCTGAACGCAGCAACGCGGCGCTCCAGGCGGAAGCTGGTGCGATCTTTAATGCCGTTGGTATCTTCCACACCCGCCGACAGCGTCAGTTCATTCTGCGCATCGTTCAGCAGTACGACGCTGTGACTGTGATCGGTAAACGACTGGGCAATGCGGGCGGCGTCATTCAGACTGCGCGCTTCGCCCAGCGCCAGCTGCTCGCGCTTCAGGCGGCGCTTCGCGGCACTGAGTTCGGCATATTTGCCAAAGAATATCGCCCAGGTCACTACGGAGGCCAACAACAGGCCAATCATGACCACCTTTACCACGATATCGGCATGCTGATACATGCCCCAAACGGAGAGATCCGTTTGCATCAAATCACTGGCTACCACGCTGCTTCTCCAACTTCATATACAGGGATGCGGGACAAGCGCGAATAATAGCAAAATAATGGCGAATTGATAGTAGTTCTCATTACTATTTACAAACTCTGACCGCCCGCTTTGCCGTGACCCGCGCGGCTTTCAACCCGCTTTTTATCCTGCTCTCTGTTCTGATAATCGCCATTGAGTCTCAACCCTGCTGGCCGTTTCGTGGTAACGTGAGAGCTTAGTCAGAAGCGGCAAGGGCGACTCATGACCACCAGAAAAATTGATACCACGCTCGTCAGTGCAGGACGCAGCAAGCGTTATACCCAGGGTTCGGTGAACAGCGTGATTCAGCGCGCTTCCTCGCTGGTTTTTGATACGGTCGCGGAGAAAAAACGCGCGACCGCAGGACGGGCAAAAGGTGAACTCTTTTATGGCCGTCGTGGCACCCTGACGCACTTCGCGCTGCAGGATGCGATGACGGAGCTGGAAGGCGGCGCGGGCTGCGTCCTCTACCCCTGCGGTGCGGCAGCGGTGGCGAATGCGATCCTGGCCTTCGTCGAAGCGGGCGATCATCTCCTGATGAGCGGCGCGGTCTATGAACCGACGCAGGATTTCTGCACCAGAATTCTGGCCAAGATGAATGTCTCGACCAGCTGGTTCGATCACAGCATCGGCAGCGAAATCGGTGCGCTGGTCCAGCCCAACACCCGCGTCGTGTTTCTGGAGTCCCCCGCCTCAATTACCATGGAAGTGCAGGATATTCCGGCGATTGTGGCGGCGGTGCGCGCCATTGCGCCAGAGGCGATCATCATGCTCGATAACACCTGGGCAGCCGGTATTCTGTTTAATGCGCTGGCGCACGGCGTCGATATCTCGATTCAGGCTGGGACCAAATATCTGATTGGACACAGCGATGCGATGATCGGCACGGCGGTCGCCAATGCGCGCTGCATCGATCAGCTGCGCGAAAACTCCTATCTGATGGGCCAGATGGTCGATGCTGATACCGCCTATATGGCGAGCCGCGGCCTGCGCACTCTGGGCACCCGTCTGCGTCAGCATGAAGAGAGCGCCCTGCAGGTCGCGGAGTGGCTGGCAGCACGGCCCGAGGTGGCCCGCGTCAACCATCCTGCGCTGGCGCAGAGCAAAGGCCATACGTTCTGGCAGCGCGACTTTAACGGCAGCAGCGGCCTCTTCTCATTCATTCTGCAGGAAAAATTGAGCGCCCCGCAGCTGGCGGAATATCTCGATCACTTCCATCATTTCAGCATGGCTTACTCCTGGGGTGGCTATGAATCGCTGATCCTGGCCAATCAGCCTGAGGAACTGGCCGCGATTCGTCCGGCGGGCGGCGTGGATTTCACCGGTACGCTGGTCAGGCTGCACATCGGTCTGGAGCATGTGGATGACCTGATCGCCGATCTGGAGGCCGGTTTTGCGCGTCTGACGCGCTGAGCAAAGAAAAAAGTAAACAGAAGATAAACCGGGTCGCGGCTGACCAGTGAGTTTGCCGGGCTATGACGGATTTGTTGTTAACATTTATCCCGTATCGTTCAGCGTGTCAGTGCAGTCACTGCGCGCGCGGAATGCAGACGAATAGTTCCTTGTGACGTGATGGAATCGCTAATGGGTGTTTTACACGAGATTGTCCAGGCGCTCTGGCATCAGGATTTTGCCGCGCTGGCAAATCCGGATGTGGTATGGGTGGTATATGGCGTGATGTTTCTGACGCTGTTTCTGGAAAATGGTCTGTTACCTGCCTCCTTCCTGCCGGGCGACAGCCTGCTGTTACTGGCGGGTGCGATGGTGGCCAAGGGGGTCATGGATTTTGTCCCC
Source organism: Pantoea sp. EKM103V (assembly GCF_011800365.1). NCBI lineage: Bacteria > Pseudomonadati > Pseudomonadota > Gammaproteobacteria > Enterobacterales > Erwiniaceae > Pantoea > Pantoea sp. EKM103V. Next base: position 61,636 of record NZ_JAALFQ010000008.1, read on the forward strand.
ACGATGGTGATCCTCACGACCGCCGCCAGCCTCGGCTGCTGGCTGAGCTATCTGCAGGGGCGCTGGCTGGGCAATACCCGTCTGGTGAAGAGCTGGCTGATGCATCTGCCCGCGCAGTATCATCAGCGTGCCTGGAATATGTTTAACCGTCACGGCCTGATGGCGCTGCTGGTCGGCCGCTTTCTCGCGTTTATCCGCACCATTCTGCCCACCATGGCGGGGATTGCGGGGCTGCAGAACAGTCGCTTCCAGCTCTTTAACTGGCTAAGCGGCGTGCTGTGGGTCGGCATTGTGGTCGCCTTTGGCTATGGCATCAGCCAGGTGCCGTTTATCAAGCGTCATGAAGATCAGGTGATGGCGATCCTGATGGTGCTGCCGATGGTGTTGCTGGTGGTCGGCCTGTTCGGCAGCATTCTGGTGATCTGGAAAAAGCGTCGGCAGAAACAGGCCTGATCGCAGCGCGTGTCGTCCGGATCTGCCGCCTCTCAGGCGGACGGATCCGCGACCGTCTGCCTGACCCGACTCACCTCTTCCCCCGGCGTTACGCCAAAGTAGCGCTTAAACTCCCGCGAAAACTGTGAAGGGCTTTCATAGCCAACCCGCACCGCCGCCGCGCTCGCTTTCAGCCCATCGTGCAACATCAGCAGCCGCGCCTGATGCAGACGATAGCGCTTGAGGTACTGCAACGGTGACGTCTGGGTGACCGCTTTAAAGTTATGGTGAAAAGCGGAAACGCTCATGTTCACTTCTGCCGCCAGTGCATCGACACTGAGGTTATCCGCATAGTGATTCTCAATCCGGCGCAGCGCACGCGCGATCTGGCTGAACTGGGTCTGCCGGCTCACCAGTGAAAGCAGCGCGCCGCCAATCGGGCCGGTCAGCACGTAATAGATAATCTCCCGCACAATGTGTGGTCCCAGCACCCGCGCTTCGCGCGGCTGAGTCATCACATCAAGCAGGCGTTCGGCGGCACAGAGCATCGGCTCTGTCAGCCACGCCGAGTGGATACCGGAGGTCAGCGGCTGCGGCTGAAACTGATCGTCATCGCCGATTTCGATCAGCAGATCCTGCAGGCTGGCGGTGTCCACATTGAGACACAGCCCGGCAATCGGGGTTTCCGGCGACGCCCAGGTTTCGCACTCCGCCGGCAGCGGCACGGTGAGCATCAGATATTTGCTGGCGTCATACTGAAAGACGGTGCTGCCAAGGTAGCCGGTTTTGCTGCCCTGAAACAAAATGACAATGCCGGGCTGATACATCATCGGCGTCCGGGGACGATACTGATTTGCGTAGATCAGCGACACATTTTCGACCTGACAGAGCCGGTCGCGACCCTGAGTCATTAAGTTAACTACCTGCTGTGCCAGCCGGTGACACAGTGCATCGTGCGCCATAGCGACTCCTTTACGGGTAAAAATCCAGTGTGCCGCGCGGATGTGCAAATCACCAGCGGGCTGGAGAATCAGGCAAGAATTTTACCGAATCAGGCAGGGCTTCAGAACGCGGGCGGATCGCTTCACTGAGCAGGCTGAAAATTGTTGGCTAGACTTAAGCACAGTGAAATCTCACGGGTTAACCGCAACGGAAAGGAGCAACTATGGCAGACCAGCCCATTATTAAACTGCGCGATGGCAATATGATGCCGCAACTGGGACTCGGCGTGTGGCAGGCCAGCATTGAAGATGCACGTCATGCGGTGCTGAAAGCGCTGGAAGTCGGCTATCGCTCAATCGACACCGCCGCGGCCTACAAAAATGAAGAGGCGATTGGTCAGGCACTGCAGGAAACCGACGTGCCGCGTGAAGAGATTTTTGTCACCACCAAACTGTGGAATGACGATCAGCAGAACGTTCAGCAGGCGATGGAAACCAGCCTGCAGAAACTGCAGCTGGAGCAGGTCGATCTCTACCTGATGCACTGGCCCTGCCCGGAAAAAGATCACTATGTGGATGCCTGGAAGAAGATGATTGAGCTACAGCAGCAGGGGCTGACCAAAAGTATCGGCGTCTGCAACTTCCATGAAGCGCATCTGAAGCGACTGATGGATGAAACCGGTGTTACCCCGGTGGTCAATCAGATTGAGCTGCACCCGATGCTGCAGCAGCGCACCCTTCACGCCTGGAACGCGATGCACCAGATTCAGACCGAATCCTGGAGCCCGCTGGCGCAGGGCGGCAAAGGGGTGTTCGATCAGGAGATCATCAAGTCGCTGGCGAAGAAGTATGGCAAGACCCCGGCCCAGATCGTCATCCGCTGGCATCTGGACAGTGGCCTGGTGGTGATCCCGAAATCTGTAACCCCAGCCCGTATCGAAGAGAACTTTAAGGTGTTCGACTTCCGTCTGGATAAGCATGAAGTGAGTGATATTGCGAAGCTGGACAGCGGCAATCGTCTGGGGCCGGACCCGGAAACTTTTAACTAAGCCCGGTAACGCACTGACCGCTCTGCGGCTGCAGAGCAGAAAGCGTGGGTCAGGCGGGTCTCCCCGCCTGACTCTGTGCGTTATGCAGAAGGCTGTACCACCAGCTGACCGGCCGTGCCACGATCGGCCAGTTCCAGCGTCTGGCTGTAATAGACGAACGGGAAATGGTCTGACGAACTCTGCGGGAAGCTGACCATCAGTTCCACACTGCCATCGACCCACACCGTATCTTTCCAGCCACGATCTTCGCCCATCGGCTGTGCGCCATTAACACTTTTAATCAGGAACATGACGCCCTGAATATGCAGCGCCTGTGGCCGGTCGGCGTGCAGGATCCAGCGCTCAAAGGTGCCCTGCTGCGCGGTGGTATCAATCCGGTTCATGTCCCAGAGCGCGCCGTTGATGCCCGGCATCGTGTCGCCGATACGGAATTCACGGGTGCGAACCGACGCCCCATCCAGAATCTGATCGGCCAGCAGCCGCATCGGCAGGTTATCGGTCACCAGCGGCAGTAAACCGGTGGGCCGCAGGGTCAGGATCAGGGTAGAGGTCAGAATCGATGAGGGCTCGAAGAAGCCACGCAGCCGATCCATGATGCCCGCCGCCGTTCCCGCCGTAATCGACACCTCATCGCCCTGCGACATGTCTATCAGCACCTCCCGGCGTTCACCGGGTGCCAGCGAGAGACGCTGCACCGCCACCGGGGCAGAGAGAAAACCCTGATCGCTGGCAATAACCATAAACGGACGATTATCGCTGAGCACCATCTCATAGCGTCGCGCATTCGAGGCATTCAGCAGACGCAGACGCACCCAGCCGCGTGACACCTCGACGTACGGATTGCGGACGCCATTCACCAGCAGCGTGTCGCCCAGGAAGCCGCCATCCTGCGGCGGGTCGTAGACCGGCGTGGCAAAGTTATCGAGCCGCTTGTCCTGAATAATAATCGGGAAGTCATCCACGCCGTAGTGCTTTGGCAACGGCAGTTGCTTGCTGACGTCATCCTCCACCAGCCACATGCCCGCCAGTCCATTGTAGATATGCGGAGCCATGCGGTTTGGCGTGTTGGCGTGATACCAGCAGGTCGAGGCGGCCTGACGAATCGGCAGAACCGGTGCCCAGTCAACCCCGGCCGACATCATGCGCGGCGCGCCGCCCATCAGGGCGCCTGGCAGCTGCAGACCGCTGACGGTCATGGAGACCGGTTCATTCAGCCGGTTGCTGTAGATCAGCTTAACGTCATCGCCGCTGTAAACCCGGACGGTCGGCCCCAGGTAGAGACCATTGATGCCCCAGACCGGTACTTTGTTGTTGTCGCCATTAAACGACCAGTGGCTGCGCTGCATCGTCAGGAACAGCGGCTGGCCGCGACGGGACTCCAGCAACGGCGGAACCGGAAGCGGTGTGTCGCCACTGGCAGAAGACGCGGCACGGGCCGCATGAGGGATGATACCGGCGCTAAGCGCCACTCCGGCAGAAAGCTGGATGAACTGACGTCTGCTGAAAGACATAAAACTTCTGACCCTTTACGCGTGGCGCTAACGCGCCGACCCTGTTTTTATTGCTCTGTTTTTGCTGTGCTGCGTTCACGACGGCGGGCAGTCACTGCCACGCCGTGTGGCATCCATGCAGGATAGTTCGGCGAACGGCTCGCCGGTCAGATTTTTCCGTTTTTTTCGCGTTCGGCCACTTCGGCGTTCAGCTCTTCCAGCTTCGCGGCCATCAGTTCGCGACAGTGGGTAGCCAGCTTGCGCACCGAAACCGATTCGAACGCCTTTACGTCAACTGGAGGCAGCATCTCAACGATGACCAGGCCATTTTTCAGGCGGTTAAGGTTGATCTTGTCATGGGTGTTGGAGACCACAATCGGAATGATCGGCACGCCCGCCGCGACAGCAGCGTGGAATGCCCCGGTTTTAAACGGCAGCAGACCGCGGCCCCGACTGCGCGTGCCTTCCGGAAACATCCAGATGGAGATGCGCTTGCGGTTGAACTGATCCACCAGCTCACCGATGGTGCCGCGCGCTTTGGCACGGTCGTCACGGTCAATCAGCAGGTTGCCGGTCAGCCAGTAGAGCGGGCCAAAAAACGGCACCCACAACAGGCTCTTTTTACCGACCGTGACCGTCGAAGGCTGCACAATTTTGGCGGCGGTGACCATGTCGTAGTTGTTCTGGTGGTTCGCGATGTAGATCGCATTCCCGTAGTTCTCCGCCCCTTCCGGTTTACGCAGTTCGACTTTCAGGCCAAACACCGTCGATAAGCGGCCAAACAGATGGCCAAAGGTGGCGACGTGACGCGGATCGCGCGGTGAAAAAAGACACCAGACAGAGCCAAAGACACAGATCAAAATCGAATAGATGATGACAATAATGGTACGCAGAATCAGTAGCATAGTTCCCTCATTGAGCCACGGCTGACACGGAGTCAGCCGGGTTGTTTACGCTTCGCTATCCGGGCTCGCCGGACGCGCAGGCGCATCCAGTTCAACACGATCAATTTTTTGCAGGCCGCGCGGTAACAGCGTGCCGCGACGTCCGCGATCGGCGCGGAATTTCTGAAGCTCTTCACTGCGCAACAACATTTTACGCTTGCCGACGTGCAGCGTAATCGCGCTGCCCGGTGGCAGGATCATCAGCCAGGCCAGTTTGTCCTGACCGGCGGCCGCTTCCGCGGAAGGAATGGAGATGATTTTGTTGCCCTTGCCTTTCGACATCTGCGGCAGCTCCCCGACCGGGAACATCAGCATCCGTCCCGCCTGCGTGATCGCCAGCAGCATGTCATCTTCATGATGCACGGCCATCGGCGTCATCACGCGGGCGTTGTCCGGCAGCGTCAGCAGCGCTTTACCGGCGCGGTTGCGCGATACCAGGTCGCTGAAGGTGCAGATAAAGCCGTAACCCGCATCCGAGGCCATCAGCAGACGCTGGTCATCAGCTTCCATCAGCACCTGTTCAACCACGGCGCCCGGCGGTGGCGTCAGCTTGCCGGTCAGCGGCTCGCCCTGTCCGCGTGCAGAAGGCAGCGACGTCGGGTCCAGGGTGTAGCTGCGACCGGTGGAGTCGATAAAGGCCACCGGCTGATTGCTCTTGCCGCGTGCGGCAGCCAGATAGCTGTCACCCGCTTTGTAGCTCAGGCCCGCCGGATCAATATCGTGCCCTTTGGCACTGCGTACCCAGCCCATCTGCGACAGCACAATGGTGACCGGCTCAGACGGCACCAGCTCGGTTTCACTCAGGGCTTTAGCTTCTTCACGCTCACGCAGCGGCGAACGGCGCTCATCGCCGTAGCTGGCGCTGTCAGCCTGCAGCTCTTTCTTCAGCAGGGTGTTCATCTTGCGCTCAGAGGCCAGCGTGGCCTGCAGCTGATCGCGCTCTTTTTCCAGATCCGCCTGCTCGCCACGGATCTTCATCTCTTCCAGTTTTGCCAGGTGGCGTAACTTCAGTTCGAGAATCGATTCGGCCTGAGTTTCACTGATGCCAAAACGCGACATCAGCACCGGCTTCGGCTCATCCTCCGTGCGGATGATTTCGATCACCTCATCGATGTTGAGGAACGCCACCAGCAACCCTTCGAGGATATGCAGGCGACGCAGCACGCGATCCAGACGGTAGTTAAGACGGCGTTTTACCGTTTCGCGACGGAACACCAGCCATTCGGTCAGGATCTCATGCAGGTTTTTCACCGCCGGACGGTTATCCAGCCCGATCATGTTGAGGTTAACGCGGTAGCTTTTTTCCAGATCGGTGGTGGCGAACAGATGGTTCATGACCTGATCGAGATCGACGCGGTTGGATCGCGGCACGATCACCAGCCGGGTCGGGTTCTCATGATCCGACTCATCACGCAAATCCTCGACCATCGGCAGCTTTTTATTGCGCATCTGGTTCGCGATCTGCTCCAGCACGCGCGCGCCTGAAACCTGATGTGGCAGCGCGGTGATAACCACCTCGCCCTCTTCCTTTTTCCAGACCGCGCGCTGGCGGATGGAGCCACGCCCGGACTGATAGATTTTGCGGATTTCGTCACGCGGCGTGATGATCTCCGCCTCGGTCGGATAATCAGGCCCCTGAACAATATCGAGCAGCTGTTCCAGCGTGGTTTTTGGCGAGTCGATCAGGGCAATCGCCGCCTGCGCCACTTCACGCAGGTTGTGCGGCGGGATGTCGGTCGCCATACCGACTGCAATACCGGTGGTGCCGTTGAGCAGAATGTTCGGCAGGCGCGCTGGCAGCATCTTCGGCTCCTGCAGCGTACCGTCGAAGTTCGGCTGATAATCGACCGTCCCCTGCCCCAGCTCGCTCAGCAGCACTTCAGCATATTTTGACAGGCGCGATTCGGTGTAACGCATCGCGGCAAACGACTTGGGATCGTCCGGCGCCCCCCAGTTTCCCTGGCCATCAACCAGCGGATAGCGGTAGGAGAAAGGCTGCGCCATCAGCACCATCGCTTCATAGCAGGCGCTGTCGCCGTGCGGATGGTATTTACCCAGCACGTCACCGACAGTACGCGCCGATTTTTTAAATTTTGCGCTGGCGTTCAGTCCCAGTTCGGACATGGCGTAGACAATACGGCGCTGGACCGGCTTTAACCCGTCACCAATATAAGGCAGGGCGCGGTCCATGATGACGTACATCGAATAGTTTAAGTACGCGTTCTCGGTAAACGTATGCAGGGCAAGACGCTCTGCACCATCCTGAGTCAGTTCACTCATTAATTTCTCATCCTCACATCGTGGCCCACAACGGCGGGACACCCGGCGGTGGTTTGGCGAGGATAGTACCTTATTCGCTGGTGTTAGTCACAGGGGAAGCGCGGGTCTGCGCGCCGTGCACCCGCGCGATTTCAGCCGCCCGAGGCGTGCCAGTCAGCGACCGGCACGCCTCGCGTCGTCAGGCAGGAGCCGGTCAGCGCGCGGCACCCATCCACTGGCGGGCAATATCACGGTATTCCCCGGTCGCGGTGCTGAGGTGCAGCCACTGATCGACATAGAGCTTCCAACTGATGTCGTCACGCGGAATCATGTACGCCTTCTCACCATACTGCAGCGGCTTGTCAGCATTCAGGGCACAGAGCGTCGGATAGTGCTGCTGCTGATAGCGCGCTTCGGAGGCGTCAGTGATCATGACATCCGCCTTGTTGTCCACCAGCTGCTGAAAAATGGTGACGTTATCGTGGAACAGCGTCAGTGATGCGTTGGGCAGATGGCTGTGAACAAAGGCTTCGTTGGTGCCGCCTGCCGGTTCAATCAGGCGCACATCGGGACGGTTGAGCTGCTCAATCGTCTGAAAGCGCGCTTTGTCGGCGCAGCGCACCAGCGGGATTTTGCCATCGACATCCAGCGGCTGGGCGAACCAGGCGGTCTGCTGGCGTTTCAGGGTGACCGAAATGCCCCCGACGGCGATATCACACTGCTTCGCCAGAAAGTCGGGCATCAGGGTTTTCCAGGTGGTCGGCACCCACTGCACCTTAGCGTTCAGCGAGGTCGCCAGCGCGTCAGCCATCGTGATATCCAGGCCCTCATACTGACCATCGGGACGCAGGAAGCTGTAAGGCTTGTAGTCGCCGGTGGTACAGACCTTCAGGACTTTAGAACTGAGGATTGTGTCGAGATGAGATTGAGCCTGGACAGCACCGCTGGCCAGCAGCAAAGCGAAGACGATTTTTTTCATTGGTGTTTTTTTTCATGATGAGTTTGCCCACTCATCGTGCCATAGACGGGCCGATTATTGCTGTCATAGCAAAAGTCTTGTGATCAACGTCCCATTTTTCTGCGGCCGCAGCGCGCGTAAGCTGAGCCCCATATTCAGACAATGAGGTAAACAGTTGATGAGCAAAATTTTAATTATCGATGGCGGCAAAACCTTTGCCCACTCTAAAGGCGAACTGAACCACACCCTGACCGATGTGGCGGCCAGTCAGCTGCGTGACATGGGACATGAGGTTTCTGTCACCGTCGCGGACAGCGACTACGTGGTAGCGGATGAAGTACAGAAGTACGTTGAGAGCGATGTGGTGATTTATCAGATGCCGGGCTGGTGGATGGGTGAGCCCTGGACCGTGAAGCGTTACATCGACGAAGTCTTCACCGAAGGCCACGGCTCGCTCTACGCCAGCGATGGTCGTACCCGCTCCGATGCTGCGAAAAAGTATGGTTCCGGCGGCCTGCTGCAGGGCAAAAAATATATGCTGTCACTGACCTGGAACGCGCCGCTGCAGGCCTTTACCGATCCGGAGCAGTTCTTTGAAGGCGTCGGCGTGGATGGTCTCTATCTGCACTTCCACAAAGCGAATCAGTTCCTGGGAATGGAGGCGCTGCCGACCTTTATCTGCAACGACGTGATTAAAGCCCCGGACGTGCCACGCGACATCGCCGCTTATCGGAACCATCTTAGCCAGGTTTTTGCCTAAGATAGAGGGTGGAGACTTACACTTTTCCCATGAAAGAGGAATTCGCGAATGTTAACTGTCGTAGCAGAAATTTGTGTCAAACCCGGACGCCGTCAGGCCGTGCTTGATGCCGTGAACAAGCTGATCCCGCAGGTGCTGGCAGAAGATGGCTGCCATCAGTATGACGCGCTGCTGGATCATCAGGCTCAGGTGCCGTGGAAGCAGAACTCCCCCGACTCTATTTTCATGCTGGAACAGTGGGAAACGCTGCGCCATCTGGAGCAGCATCAGCAGATGCCGCACATGGATGCCCATCGCGCGCTGATCAAAGATGACGTGGTGGATGTGAAGATTCTGGTGCTGGAACCCAGCGCCTGATTGTTGCTGAAGCTTTAATCCCTGTGGTGTAACCGGGGTTAAGGCTGGTGATAAAAACCTGGCCAGATTCGCTTTGCGATCGAGCCGGCACAGGGAACAGGGTCAGATCGGAAAAACGCAAAAACGTCATCCATGACTGCTCGGCCCGCGCCGTCCATGGCGCGGGACGTTTTCCTCTTCTGACCCTGTACCCTGCGCGCTGAGCTAATACATTGCGGCCAGACGTGCCCGCATGCGGGTTTAGCACTCATCTGAACCCCTGTCCCGCGACAGGGGTTTTTTATTTCTGACAAACTGCTCAGAGCAGCTGTCGACGATCGATCTCGCTGCGGAGAAAATCCAGGAAGCAGCCAATGCGCGAAGAGAGCGTGGTGTTTCGGTAGTAGACCGCATGCACCGGCAGTCGCAGCTCGCGGGTTTCCGCTGCCAGCACCGGCACCAGTCGCCCGGCGGCGCAATCTTCCCGACTGACAAAGTCGGAAAGGCGCGCAATCCCCTGTCCTGCCAGCGCCAGCTGCCGGATGGTCTCTCCGCTGGAAGCCGCGATCGTCGGCTTAACCCGCATAAACTCCCCTTCCGCCTGCCAGACCGGCCAGAGGTTATGGATCTCAGGATGACTGAAGCCAATGGTCTGATGCTGCGCCAGATCGGCAACGCTCTGCGGTGTGCCCGCCTTCGCCAGATAAGCCGGACTTGCCATCAGCCGGATCGCGCTGCTGCCCAGCATCCGGGCGCGCAGCGTGGAGTCGCGCAGTTCACCAATGCGAATGGCCACGTCGGTCTGCTGCTCCAGCAGATCGATCAGAATATTGTCGGTGTTCAGCTCAAGCTGGATCAGCGGATAGCGGGCGCGGAAATCCTCCACCAGCGGCACGATCACATGCAGCATAAAGGGCGTCGCTGCGTTGACCCGCAGTCGCCCTGACGGCATTTCACGCCGCAGGGCAATCTGCTCTTCAGCCTGTTCAACCGAGGCCAGAATCTGACGCGCATGTTCCAGAAAGACCTGCCCCTCTTCGGTCAGTGCCAGCCGTCGGGTGGTGCGATGCAGTAGCGTGGTCTGCAGTTTACTCTCCAGCCGCGACAGTGCCCGACTGATACCGGAACTGGTCTGCGCCAGCTGAGAGGCCGCCGCCGTAATCGAGCCGCTGTCTACCACCGCCACCCAGGCGCGTAGCTCTTCCAGGGTAATTTTCACAAGGGTTACTGTCTCTGCTGAGTGGACTGGCTTTCCGGCCACCGTTCACGGGTGATGCGTCGGGCATAAAAGAACAGGACGCTTTCGCGTCCTGCTTTTTACACTTCGATGTCGGCCATATCGCCTTTTTCCTGCAACCAGTTGCGCCGGTCTTCGGAACGTTTTTTCGCCAGCAGCATATCCATCATGCGCAGGGTCTGATCCGCATCCTCATCGCTGATGGTCAGCTGCACCAGACGGCGGGTATTGGGATCGAGCGTGGTTTCACGCAGCTGCAGCGGGTTCATCTCACCCAGCCCTTTGAAGCGCTGTACGTTAGGCTTACCCTTTTTGCGTTTCAGCTGCTCCAGCACGCCCTCTTTCTCATCTTCGTCCAGCGCGTAGTAAACCTCTTTGCCGAGATCGATACGGTAAAGCGGCGGCATGGCGACGTAGACGTGCCCGCCTTTGACCAGGGAACGGAAATGCTTCACGAACAGCGCACAGAGCAGCGTGGCGATGTGCAACCCATCCGAGTCCGCATCCGCCAGGATGCAGATCTTGCCGTAACGCAGCTGAGAAAGATCTTCGCTGTCGGGATCGATACCGATCGCCACCGAAATATCATGCACTTCCTGCGACGCCAGCACCTCATCGGACGAGACTTCCCAGGTGTTCAGGATCTTGCCTTTCAGCGGCATGATCGCCTGATATTCACGATCGCGGGCCTGCTTGGCCGATCCGCCTGCCGAGTCCCCTTCGACCAGGAACAGTTCTGTCTTATTCAGATCCTGGGCGGTGCAGTCCGCCAGCTTGCCTGGCAGCGCCGGCCCGCTGGTGAGTTTCTTGCGCACCACCTTTTTGGCGGCCCGCATACGCCGCTGGGCGCTGGAGATCGCCAGTTCAGCCAGCAGTTCTGCCGTCTGGATGTTCTGGTTCAGCCACAGGCTGAAAGCATCCTTCACCACGCCCGACACAAAGGCGGCACACTGACGTGATGACAGGCGCTCTTTGGTCTGACCGGCAAACTGCGGATCCTGCATCTTCACCGACAGCACATAGGCGCAGCGATCCCAGATATCTTCCGCAGAGAGCTTCACGCCACGCGGCAGGATATTGCGGTATTCGCAGAACTCACGCATCGCATCCAGCAGTCCCTGACGCAGACCGTTAACATGGGTTCCGCCCTGCATGGTCGGGATCAGGTTGACGTAGCTCTCCGTTAACAGCTCACCGCCTTCCGGCAGCCACAACAGCGCCCAGTCCACCGCCTCCACATCACCGGCAAAACTGCCGACAAACGGTTTTTCAGGCAGCGTAGGCAGGCCGTTCACGGCTTCACACAGATAGTCGGTCAGGCCATCTTCATAGCACCAGCGCTGTTCGGTGTTGTTGAGCTTGTCTTTAAAGATTATCTCAACGCCCGGACAGAGCACCGCTTTGGCTTTCAGCAGATGTGAAAGGCGCGAAACCGAGAAACGCGGGCTGTCGAAGAAGCTCTCATCGGGCCAGAAGTGGACGCGCGTACCGGTGTTGCGTTTTGCCACCGTGCCGGTCACGGTCAGATCCTGAACTTTGTCGCCATTCTCAAACGCCATGTCATAGATCTCGCCATTACGGCGCACCGTGACTTCGACGCGTTTAGAGAGGGCGTTAACGACCGAGATCCCGACGCCGTGCAGGCCGCCCGAAAACTGGTAGTTCTTGTTGGAAAACTTGCCGCCCGCATGCAGGCGGCAGAGGATCAGCTCGACGGCTGGCACGCCCTCTTCCGGGTGAATATCCACCGGCATGCCGCGCCCGTCATCAATGACTTCCAGCGACTGATCGGCGTGCAGAATCACTTCAACCCGCTTCGCGTGGCCGCCCAGCGCCTCATCGACGCTGTTATCAATCACTTCCTGACCCAAATGGTTGGGCCGCGTCGTATCGGTGTACATCCCCGGGCGACGGCGAACAGGCTCAAGGCCAGTCAGGACCTCAATGGCATCCGCGTTATAATTTGATTGACTCATCGTAAATGTCTGTCAGATGGGTGAAATGGGGTGCGATTTCCGCGTTACTCAGGTGTGATTCAGACCAAGAAAGTCCAGAATCTGCGGGAAATGGCGCTCGAATCCAGTAAATGCATGATTTCCGCCCTCTTCTACCGTGTGGCGACACGCGCTGTAGTAGTCGAGCGCCTGACGGTAATCGAGAACTTCATCGCCGGTTTGTTGCAGCAGCCAGAGTAAATCGGGCGCTTCCAGCGGTTCGATCTGCATCACTTTCAGATCGTAAATGTGGCGTGACTCTAACACATATTGCTGGCCGGTGTAGGGATTCTGATTGTCGCCGAGGAAATCGGCCAGCAGCTCAAAGGGGCGTACCGCAGGATTGACGACAACCGCCGGCAGCATAAAGCATTGTGACAGCCAGGTGGCGTAATAGCCCCCCAGCGACGAGCCGACCAGCCCCAGGGTTTCACCGCTGTGGCTCAGGACCAGCTCTTCCAGCAGGGCGGCAGCGTCCGCCGGAAAGGTTGGCAGTTGCGGCACAATCATCTTAATCGACGGATGATGCGTCTCTAACCATTGCCGGAACTGCGTCGCCTTCGCCGACTGCGGCGAGCTGTTAAAACCGTGCAGATAGAGCAGTGCCGCCACGCGTCAGTATCCTTCTGAGTCTAAATCGGGACGAAAAGCGTCGGTGTCGAGCCGGTTAACCTCGGTCTCTACGCCGCCATCCGGATGCAGGGTAAACCAGCGCCAGCCTGGCGCGACGGTATCAATCGCAAAGCTGGTGCAGTGGGGTTTGAACTGCACGCAGGTCGAAGGCGTCGCCAGCACCCGGCGGCCATGCCACAGCAGATCCAGCTCCTGATGAATATGACCACACACCAGCGTCCGGGCCAGCGGATAGCGCTGTAGCACCGCGTCAAGCTGATGGGAATTGCGCAGGCTGTGCTGGTCGAGCCAGGTGCAGCCTGAGGCCAGCGGATGGTGATGCAACAGGACCAGCGTATGTCGTTGAGGAAAGCGGGCCAGCGCGTTATCGAGCCACTCCAGCTGGTAGTCGCTCAGCATGCCGTGCGGCACACCGGGCACCTGGCTGTCGAGCAGGACGATCTGCCATTGTTCGCCCAGCAGCACCTGCTTGTGGGCATTGATGTGGGCGGCTGCCAGCGTATCGACCATCGCGGGCTGGAAATCGTGATTTCCCGGCAGCCAGACGCAGGGGCGGGGCAAACGTGAGATGCCCTCAGCAAAATGCTGATAGGCCTCCACTGAGTGGTCCTGAGCCAGATCGCCGGTGGCAATGATCAGGTCGTAGTCGCGCTGCTGCGCAGTAATTGCCTCCACGACCGCTTCATAGCTCGACCAGGTATTCACCCCAAGTAGCGACTCATGTTTTCCAGCGAACAGGTGGGTGTCCGTGATTTGTAAAATCCTGATTTCGGAACCGTTCGCCACAGGAAGAGTTAGCAGGCTATCCAAAGCGTTTCCTTCGTCTCCACGCCATTTACTGCATTATACGCATCAGCAGACCGGAACTGCCATTGCGCCATGTGCCAGGCAGTAGCGCAGCCAGTCTGCGAGAAACTGGTTTATCTGATGTTTTTCATCGCGCTGATGCAATTTTTTATTAGGATAATCATAGCGCGCTTTAAAGCGATAGATCTGTTGAGTTGAACACACTTCAGCGACCATCGCATCGTGATAGAGCCGTACCGACATCGAAGGCAGGCTCCAGTAACTCACGGCAGGCGCGACCTGGCGAATCTCCACCAGCGTGGTGTAGCGGGTCGACTCCTGGATGGTCAGCTGATAACGGGCGCCACTCACCTGATAGATCACCGATGCGCCCGCCTCATCGCTGCGCGGCAGCAGGCGGCGTAACTGGGCGAAATTGGTTTCGCAGAGCCGCATCATTTCGGGAAAATCAGGGGTATAGCGCTGTTTCATTTTTGTATCCACTCTTCACGTAGTTTTTCATGGTGCAACGCCAGCCATTGCAGGGCGATGACAGACGCCGCATTATCGATAATCCCCTCTTCCACCCAGCGATAAGCCTGTTCGCGGCTCACCACATGGACAAGAATATCCTCATTCTCTTCCTCCAGACCATGGCATCCCTCTGCCAGGCTGGCATCCACTTCCCCGATCAGCACCGACAGTCGTTCGCTGGTGCCGCCAGGGCTGGCCAGATAGCTCAGCATAGGCTTAATCCGGCCGACCTCTAATCCTGCTTCTTCCACGGCTTCACGACGCACGACCTGCTCAACAGACTCCCCCGGCTCGATAATGCCGGCGACCATCTCCAGCAGCCAGGGCGAGGCACTGCTGTCATAAGCCGGGATGCGGATCTGTTCAATCAGCACCACTTCATCACGTAAGGGATCATAAGGTAGCAGCACGGCGGCATGTCCGCGCTCAAAAACTTCGCGCTGCACTTCGCCGCTCATTTCGCCATTAAACTGGCGGTGGCGGAAGCGGTAACGTACAACGGAAAAAAAACCATCATAGACGGTTTCGCGTGTAATAATTTCTACATCGTTTTTTGTGAAAGTCACGGGGGATTTTTTTTCTTCCGGCATCATCAGGTTCCTTATGCAGATTGGGTGGAGCGAAAAAAGCCTCTGACCGTGCTCCATGTAGGGTGTTCTTTCTGAATTATTTACGTAAATTAGAGGGAGAAGGCACGTTCAGCCAACTTATCTCACAGTTGCCCTCTGCTAGAATCGGCGATAATTTTTGGCTTACCCGGCAGCGCACGCACTGCAATTTGCTGCAACAAAAGGAATGCAAATGAAAAAACTGCTCCCATTTTTTATTGGGCTGAGCCTGGGCGGTTTCAGCTTTACCGGCCAGGCCGAAGATCTGCTGCAGGTTTACCAGCAGGCACGTCTGAGCAACCCGGATCTGCGCAGCGCCGCAGCCGATCGCGATTCTGCTTTTGAGAAAATCAACGAAGCGCGTAGCCCATTATTACCACAGCTCGGCCTGGGTGCAGATTACACCTACAACAGCGGTTATCGCGATAACAGCGGACTCCATTCCAACACGACCAGTGGCTCGCTGCAATTAACCCAGACCATTTTCGACATGTCGAAATGGCGCGCGCTGACCCTGCAGGAAAAAGCGGCCGGTATTCAGGATGTGACCTATCAGGTTGCGCAGCAGGATCTGATTCTGAACACCGCCACCGCCTACTTCAACGTGCTGAAAGCGATTGATACGCTTTCTTACACCGAAGCGCAGAAACAGTCCATCTATCGTGAGCTGGACCAGACGACTCAGCGCTTTAACGTCGGCCTGGTGGCCATCACTGACGTTCAGAACGCCCGCGCGCAGTATGACAGCGTGCTGGCTAACGAAGTGACCGCGCGAAACAATCTGGATAACAACGTAGAGACGCTGCGTCAGATCACCGGCATGGACTACCTGTCGCTGGCGTCGCTGAATATCGACCGTTTCAGAACCGATAAGCCGGAAGCGGTCAGCGCGCTGCTCAAGCAGGCCGAGAGCCGTAACCTGTCGCTGCTCTCTGCACGTCTGAACCAGGATCTGGCCCGTGAGCAGATCCGCTCCGCGGAAACCGGTCATATGCCGACGCTGGATCTGACCGCCTCTACCGGCATGTCGAACAGCAAATATGGCGGCAGCCGTGCTAACCAGAGTGCAGGCTCTACCGACTCCATCACCGGTTCAAACCAGGTGGGTCTGAGCTTCTCCCTGCCGCTTTACAGCGGCGGCGGCGTGACCTCTCAGGTGAAACAGGCGCAGTACGGTTTCGTCAGCGCCAGCGAACAGCTGGAAAGCGCTCACCGCACTGCGGTGCAGACCGTGCGCTCATCGTTCAACAACGTGAACGCCTCGATCAGCAGCATCAACGCCTATAAACAGGCCGTTGTCTCTGCGCAGAGTTCACTGGATGCGTCAGAAGCCGGTTATCAGGTGGGTACACGTACTATCGTCGACGTGCTGGATGCGACCACCGTACTCTACAATGCCAAGCAGCAGCTTTCTGATGCGCGCTACAGCTACCTGATTAACCAGCTGAACATCAGCTATGCGCTGGGCACGCTCAACGAGCAGAGCCTGCAGAAACTGAACAGCCAGCTGGGTAAAGAGATCCCGACCTCTCCGGAAACCGTGGCACCGGAAAACGCGCAGCAGACCGCGCGCGTGGACAACGGTCCGGTCGCGACGGGTTCAGCAGAGGCTGCACGTCCTGCCGCTGCCCGCCAGAAAAGCGGTAACCCTTTCGGTAACTAATCAGCACTGACGGGCTGCTTTGCGGCCCGTCTCTCTGTTGAACGTATAACTAAGTAAAGATCCCTGCGGCATCAGGCCTTCAGCTTCAATTTTACCCCCCCATCCCCTATTCTATGCGCTACCTTTGGGCACAGGATAATCATAATGAAACGCACAAAATCTATTCGCTATGCCGCTTTTCGTAAGAGCTGGCAGGCGCGCCATTTAACGCCTGTTGCTATCGCGGTTTCAGCGGTATTTATGCTGGCAGGCTGCGAGCAGAACGATGAAACGGTTTCGATGTATCAGAACGCCGATGACTGTTCTAAAGCCAATCCGGGTCAGAGTGCGCAATGTACCACCGCCTTCAATGAAGCCAAAAAAGAGGCGGAGCGCACCGCGCCAAAATATGCCACACGTGAAGATTGTGTCGCTGAATTTGGTGAAAACCAGTGTCAGCAGACCCCGGCTCAGGCGGGCGCCGGCACCACCAATGCTGAAGCCCAGCAGAGTGGCGGCAGTTTCTGGATGCCGCTGATGGCCGGTTACATGATGGGTCGCATGATGGGCGGTGGCGCAGGCTTCGCACAGCAGCCACTCTTCTCGTCGAAAAACCCGCGCAGTCCGGCAAATGGCCAGTTTGTGGATGCTTCCGGCCGTAATTATGGTGCCGCGACCTCCGGCAAAACCATGAACGTGCCGAAAACGGCGCTGGCCCCTAAACCGGCCACGACCTCCACCATCACCCGTGGTGGCTTCGGTGAAACCGTGGCGAAGCAGAACAGCATGCAGCGCAGCAGCGCCAGCGGTACCTCCAGCCGCTCAATGGGAGGCTAACCCCCGATGGAACGCATTGCCATTTCAGAACGTCCGGGCTGGCGCGAAAAAGCCACCGAGTTCGGTTTCCGTTTTCACACCATGCATGGCGAGCCCTACTGGTGCGAAGAGGCGTACTACCAGTTCACGCTGGCGCAAATCGATCATCTGGAAGAGGTGACGGCTGAGCTGCACCAGATGTGTCTGCAGGTGGTGGAAAAAGTGGTCAACAGTGAAGCCCTGCTGACCCGCTTCCGCATTCCCCGGCACACCTGGGATTTTGTGCGGGATTCGTGGCGTCAGCGTCAGCCCTCGCTCTATTCGCGCCTCGATCTCGCCTGGGATGGCAAAGGCGACATCAAGCTGCTGGAGAACAATGCCGATACGCCGACTTCGCTATATGAAGCGGCCTTTTTCCAGTGGCTCTGGCTGGAAGACCAGCTTAATGCCGGACAGCTCCCGGCTGGCAGCGATCAGTTCAACAGCCTGCAGGAGAAACTGATCGAGCGCTTTGCCACCCTGCATCAGCAGCATGGGTTTAACCTGCTGCATTTCGCCTGCTGCCGTGACACCGAAGAAGATCGCGGCACGGTGCAGTATCTTCAGGACTGCGCGACCGAAGCGGGTCTGCCGGTTGAATTTCTCTACATTGATGAAATTGGCCTGGGAGAAAAAGGCGAGTTTACCGATGCCCAGGATCAGGTGATCAGCAACCTGTTTAAGCTCTATCCGTGGGAATTCATGCTGCGTGAGATGTTCTCCACCAAGCTGGCTGATGCTGGCGTGCGCTGGCTCGAACCGGCCTGGAAGAGCATTCTGTCGAACAAAGCCCTGCTGCCGATGCTCTGGGAGATGTTCCCGAATCACCCTAATCTGCTGCCCGCCTGGTTTGCGGAAGATGATGTCCCGCCGATGGAAAAGTATGTGGTTAAGCCGCTGTTTTCCCGCGAGGGCGCGAACATCCGCATCATCGAGAAGGGTCAGGAGATCGCCCGCGTCGACGGGCCTTACGGTGAAGAGGGAATGATCGTCCAGCAGTTTCATCCGCTGCCTAAGTTTGGTGACAGCTACACGCTGATCGGCAGCTGGCTGATTGACGATCAACCCGCCGGTATCGGCCTGCGTGAAGATCGCGAGCTGATCACTCAGGATCTTTCACGTTTCTATCCGCACGCGTTTATCGGTTAACACAGCGCGACAAGAACAGGCCAGCCCCTGGCCTGTTTTCTCTCAGCAGCCCTAACCTGCCTGAACCGACAACATGCTGATGGCACCCATTTCCATACCCTCAACCGGAAGGGTGATGGCGTCATCCGGCTGACGCGCACCGAGCACATAGAGCAGCGGCAGATAGTGCTCAGGCGTCGGGTTCGCCAGCGCCGCATCAGGATGCGTCATAAAGTTCACCAGCGGATGGGAAACGGCATCGCTCTGCACCTCAAGGTTATCGCGGACAAACTGCTCAAAGCGGCTGGCCCAGGGATAGACCTCGTCTCCGCCTCCCCAGCGCACCTTACGCAGGTTATGCACCACGTTACCACTGGCGACGATCATCACGCCCTGATCGCGCAGTGCGGCCAGTTTCTGCCCCATCTCGAAGT
The DNA here is from genome assembly GCF_011800365.1 of Pantoea sp. EKM103V. Lineage (NCBI taxonomy): Bacteria > Pseudomonadati > Pseudomonadota > Gammaproteobacteria > Enterobacterales > Erwiniaceae > Pantoea > Pantoea sp. EKM103V. The sequence goes on from NZ_JAALFQ010000008.1 coordinate 80,656, forward strand.
GAAATGCAGCAGGTTTTGTGCCGTCGATGCTGAGCTGCACCACCGGAATATCGGCCTGCGGGTACATCTTAATCAGCACGCCCCATGAACCGTGATCGAACCCCCATTCATGATCCAGCGTTACCGCCACCGGTGCCAGCTGCTCCACCAGCTGCTGCGCCAGCTCAGGCGAGCCCGGTGCGGGATAGCGGGTGTCAAACAGCGCCTGCGGAAAGCCACCAAAATCATGAATGGTTCTGGGAGAGGACATCGCCGTTACCGCCGTACCGCGCGTATACCAGTGCGCAGAGACCGCCACAATCGCCCGCGGGCGTGGCAGAGTTTCACCTGCATGGCGCCAGGCGGCCGTATAACGGTTCTCTTCAAGGGCATTCATTGGGTTGCCGTGGCCCAAAAACAGCGCCGGCATGCGTAACTGGCTCATTCGTGATCCCCCGGGATCGGTTAGGTGATAGCCACTACGATACGCGCATTCCCGACGTTAGCACGCTGATAAGCGTGATGATGATTATCAGAAAATTTGAATAACTCAGAAAGGAAAACAGGTCACGATGCGTGACCTGTTTTTGACGGTCAGCGATTAGCTGGCGTGACGGGTCTCGTGTTCACGACGCCAGGCAATCAGATCTTCAATGGTCACCACCGGCATGTTGTGCTGACGCGCGAACGCAATTGCCTCAGGCGCATGCGCCATAGTGCCGTCGTCGTTGGTCAGTTCACACAGTACGCCTGCGGGCTTAAAGCCGGCCAGCGTCACTAAATCGATGGTCGCTTCGGTATGACCGCCACGGCTTAAGACGCCGCCTTCACGCGCACGCAGCGGGAAGACATGGCCAGGGCGATGCAGATCGGTGGGTTTAGCGTCATCAGCAATCGCCGCACGGATCGTGGTAATACGATCCTGAGCAGAAACGCCGGTGGTGACGCCCTCTGCAGCTTCGATGGTCACCGTGAAGCCGGTGCCAAACGAGCTGGTGTTGTTCTCCACCATCATTGGCAGGTCGAGCTGCTGACGACGTTCTTCGGTCAGGCAGAGGCACACGATGCCGCTGCCGTGACGAATGGTCAGGGCCATCTGTTCAACGGTCATGGTTTCTGCGGCGAAGATCATATCGCCTTCGTTTTCACGATTTTCATCGTCGAGCACCATCACACCGCGTCCCTCACGCAGGGCGGCGATAGCACGTTCTACACGCTGTTGAGGCGTGCCAAATTCAGAAAGTAGCGTCTGATTCATGGTAATAAAAACCTTAAAATGTATGGGTTACCAGAATCAGGGCATGCTTAGGAGTGACGTCAAAAAGACGTGGCAATAACGTGATGCAGACACAATTGTCCGACAGGTGTCGTTACCCTCTCCCATCCGGACTGTAACCGTCGGCCCCGGAATTGCACCGGATCTGCTGTCCTTTACCCCGCTTTTCAGTGGAATAAAGCGCTCGCGGGCTTTCAGCTGAGCTGATTTACCGCCGGTGGGGAATTGCGCCCCGCCCTGAGAATAAGCAAATCAACTATAACGCCGATCGTTTGTAGCGGCAATCATCAATAGCGCAATTGCTTTTGCATTTTCTGCGTTACCGATTTGAGGTTTATCCTTTTCATTTCTGGCATTACACTTAACACTTATTACGTTGGTAAACACGCTGACACAGCTCCCGTAACCAGGAAATCATCATGATCGACACGAAAAAAATTGAACAACTTGCCCGCCAGGTTCACGACGCGATGCCTAAAGGCGTTCGCGAGTTTGGCGATGATGTCGAAAAGAAAATTCGTCAGGTTCTCCAGGCGCAGCTGACCCGGATGGATCTGGTTAACCGTGAAGAGTTTGATGTGCAGACGCAGGTGTTACTGCGTACGCGTGAGAAAATGGCGGCACTGGAGCAGCGTCTGGCCCAACTGGAAAGTCAGGGTTCATCAGCAGGTACGCCGCCGACCGCGACCGCACCGGTTGCCCCTGCTGCGCCGGTTACCCCGCCGTCATCCGTAGCGACCTCCCCTGCAGCAGCACCGGTATCAACACCGGCTGCCGATGTGGTGAAACCTGCTGCGGAGAACAAGCCAGAATAAGCCGTTAAGCGGGAGCACGGCTCCCGCTTAACACCGCTGTCAGCTGCTGCGGATGGTTTTGATGATGTTGGTAGTCGAGATACCGTCTTCGAAGTTCAGCACCTGTACGTCGCCGCCATTTGCCCACACCTCTTTGCTGCCCGCGATATCTTCCGGCTTGTAATCGCCGCCTTTGACCAGCAGGTCAGGCAGAATGCTGGCGATCAGCCGCTGCGGGGTATCCTCTTCAAACAGCACCACCCAGTCGACCGCTTCCAGCGCACCGAGAACAATCATGCGATTTTCCTGCGGATTGACCGGACGGCTCTCCCCTTTCAGACGTTTGGTTGACGCATCGCTGTTAACCGCGACAATCAGCCGATCGCCGAGTTTGCGGGCGTTCGCCAGGTAAGAGACATGACCGGCATGCAGAATGTCGAACACCCCGTTGGTCATCACCACTTTTTCACCGCGGCGGCGCGCCATCTCAACGGCGGCTTTTAACTGCGCTTCCGTCATGATGCCGAACCCCTGCTCCGGTCGGGCATGAATAGCGTTTTCCAGCTCAACGGTACTGACCGTCGAGGTTCCCAGTTTGCCGACCACGACACCGGCTGCTGCATTGGCGAGGAAACAGGCTTCTTCCAGTGAATCGCCTGCCGCCAGCGCCGCCGCCAGTACGCCAATGACCGTATCGCCGGCACCGGTCACGTCATAGACCTCCTGCGCCTGAGTCGGCAGATGCAGCGGCGCTTTGCCTGGCTGCAGCAGCGTCATGCCATTCTCGGAGCGGGTCACCAGCAGCGCAGAGAGATCGAAATCGGCAATCAGCTGCATGCCGCGCGAGACAATCTCCTCTTCGCTTTTGCATTTGCCGACCACGGCTTCAAATTCTGAAAGGTTTGGCGTCAGCAGCGTCGCGCCACGGTAGCGGGCAAAATCGGTGCCTTTCGGGTCGATGAGAACCGGCACACCGGCGTCACGCGCCAGAGTAATCATGGTCTGCACGCTTTCCAGCGCGCCTTTGGCGTAATCGGATAGCACCAGCGCACCGGCAGCTACCAGGGATTCACGCATCTTCTGATGAATCGGTTCCGGATCGACCTGATCAAAGCCCTCTTCAAAGTCGAGGCGGATCAGCTGCTGATTGCGGGAAAGCACGCGCAGTTTGGTGATGGTCGGATGGCTTTTAACCGCCACGAAGTCACAGTGTACATTGACATCTTTCAGCGTGCTGCTTAACACGCGCGCCGCATCATCTTCGCCGGTCAGGCCAATCAGGCGTGACGCGGCACCGAGTGCTGCAATGTTCATCGCCACGTTTGCTGCGCCGCCAGGACGCTCTTCAACCGTGTCCACTTTCACCACCGGCACCGGTGCCTCAGGGGAGATACGGCTGGTTGGGCCATACCAGTAGCGGTCCAACATTACATCGCCGACGACCAGCACTGAGGCTTGACCGAACGCGGGCAGAGTCACTTTCATTCCAGACACTCCAGACTGCATTAAAAATAGTGCGCGGATGATAGCACAGTTGCGATTTGTGCTATCAGCATCACGCCAGGATAGACGCAGGCGTTACCAGCCAGCGCTGCCAGCTGCTCAGCACCGTCTGCTGCTCCGCGCCATAGGCCTCTGGCTCCACGTGGCCAGGCAGCTCCTGCAGCGCGCGATGGTGCAGGGCGTCCCGCAGGGTAACGTAAGCCTGCGTCAGCGCCTCCGCTTCATCGGCGGCCATTTTGTGGTACGTCGCCATCAGCTCAAAAATGCGCACATTATCTGACCAGCGGGTGAGTTCAGGCTGCTCAGCGGCGTAGCGTAAGACAAGATATTGCGCGATGAATTCAATATCGGTGATGCCGCCCGCGTCCGTTTTAATATCCCAGCGACCTTTGTGCTTGTTGCTGAGGTGAGTGCGCATCTTTTCACGCATCTCACGCACTTCGGTCTGCAGGGCTTCCGCGCTGCGCGACTGCGAGAGGATCGCCCGGCGAATGGCATTGAAGCGTTCCCCCAGCGCCGCCTCGCCAAATACCACGCGCGCCCGGACCAGTGCCTGATGCTCCCAGGTCCAGGCTTCGTTGCGCTGATAGTCGTCAAAGGCGTCAAAGGTACTGACCAGCATGCCCGCCGCACCGGAAGGACGCAGCCGCGCATCCACTTCATAGAGAATGCCGGAGGCGGTGCGGGTACTGAACAGATGCATGATGCGCTGAGCAAGACGCAGATAGAACTGACGGCCATCGATGCTGCGCTCGCCGTCAGTCACCGCGTCTGCCGGGCAGTCATGCAGGAAGACCAGATCGAGGTCGGAACTGTAACCCAGCTCCCAGCCCCCCAGCTTGCCGTAGCCCAGCACGGCAAAGCCGCGCTCATGTTCGCTGGTCAGGTGCGAGGGGCGACCGTAGCGCTGCACCATCATCGTCCACGCCTGCCGCACCACGGAGTCGATAATCGCCTCCGCCAGCCAGGTCAGGTGATCGCTCACTTTCATCACCGGCAGCGTGCCCGCGATGTCGGCGGCGGCAATACGCAGATGCTGAGCCTGTTTAAACTGCCGCACCGCTTCCAGCTGCTGCTCTTCATCCTCGGTGGGAATACGCAGCAGATACTGTCGCAGTTCGTCACGATAGGCGTCGGTGGCAGTGGGCTGATAGAGCGTGGCGGGATCGAGCAGCTCATCCAGCAGCAAGGGGTGACGTGCCAGCTGGCTGGCCACCATCGGTGAGGCGGCACACAGGCGGATCAGATGCCGCAGCGCGCCATGATATTCGGTGAGCAGCTCCAGATAGGTGCTGCGGGTCAGCACGCCAAGCAGCAGCGGCGTCACGCGGCTGAGCGTGACCGCCGCGTCTTCGCGCAGGCAGACTTCGCTCAGCAGCCGCGGCATCAGCTGATCCAGCGCCTGACGGCCTCGCGGGCCAATGGTGCGTCGGCTGATGTCCTGACGAAAAGCCTCCAGCGTCTGATGCAGTGACAGCCGCTGATCGTCGCTGAGCTGCGGCACCAGCGGAGCCAGCTCGCTGTCCTCCAGCTGGTCCTGCCACAGAACCTGAAACTCCGCCAGCTCACGCTGGTCGTCGATGTCCGGGGTGTCCTCACCAATCAGCTCGTCGAAGATAGTGCGCACGGCCGCCATCTGGCTGTCGAGCTGCGTCATCAGCGTCGCCCAGTCGGCACAATCCATTGCCCATGCCAGCCGGGCGCGATGCAGCGCATCCTCCGGCAGGGTCTGTGTCTGCTCATCGCCCAGGCTCTGCAGCAGATTCTCAAGCCGCCGCAGAAACAGGTAGGCCTCGCGCAGCGCATCGACCTGTTCAGCAGGGAGCAGAGCCAGCGTTTTAATCGCCTCCAGCGTTGGCAGCAGCGCACGCAGCTGAAGTGAGCGCTCACGTCCCCCCCGAATCAGCTGAAACACCTGCACGATAAATTCGGTTTCGCGAATGCCGCCCGCGCCCAGTTTGATGTTGTTTTTCAGTCCACGTCGCCGCACTTCGCGGCTGATCATCCCTTTCATGTTACGCAGCGACTGAATCACGCTGAAGTCGATATAGCGCCGGTAAACAAAGGGCCGCAGCATCTGCTGCAGCTCAAGGCTCCAGCGATCCTGGTCATCGCCCATCAGCCGCGCCTTGACCATGGCATAGCGCTCCCAGTCGCGCCCCTGCTCCTGGTAGTAATCTTCGAGCGCGGCAAAGCTCATCACCAGCGGGCCGCTGTCGCCAAAGGGGCGCAGCCGCATATCCACCCGATAAACAAAGCCATCCATGGTGGGCTGATCGAGCACTTTGATCAGCCGCTGCCCCATACGGGTAAAGAACTGCGCGTTGTCGAGTTCACGTCGTCCGCCACGCGTGGTGCCGTTTTCCGGCCAGGCAAAAATCAGGTCGATATCAGAGGAGAAATTGAGTTCGCCGCCGCCCAGCTTGCCCATCCCCAGGATCAGCAGCGGCTGTGCCTCACCATCAGCATTGCAGGGTGTGCCGAAATCATGACAGCAGGCCTGATAAACCCAGTCACGCGCCCGGCTGATCAGCACTTCCGCTAACACGCTGAGCTGCTGCAGGCTCTGTACGGTCGAGGCCTGTTGCAGGGCCTGCATCCAGGCGACCCGCACCAGCATACGACGACGAAACAGCCGCAGTTCCCGCATCAGGCTCGCTTCACTGTCAACCGTACTCAGCGCCTGATTCAGCCACGCGGCATAGTGTTGCCACTCATCAGGCTGCGGCGGCTGGTCGCGCATCGCCTGCCACCAGTCGGGATGTTGTTGCAGGTTTTCCAGCACGAAATCACTGAAAGCCAGCCCGGCAGCCTCCTCCGGGCTGAGCGAGGCCAGCGGCACCCCAAGCTGTCGGGCGGCCTCTTCGGCCTGATCGCGTAACAATGCGGGAAGTGCTGACAACATAACGCCCTCCTTGATGGCGTGACCTGAAAGCGGTTAGCGGCCTGTGCCGCTGGTGAGCCAGAACGGCGACTGTTTCATTGCCTGCGAGGCCAGCCAGGCTAAGCCCGACTCCTGCTTTTCATGAATGGCTGACAGCAGCTGCTGCCAGGGTTCCAGCCAGCTGGCGACGGTTTCAGGCGCGTAGGATCCGGCCAGCAGGTGAATCGTCAGCAGCTGACGCGCCAGACGGGTCGCCTTGTCCTGATATTCGTTCGGCTGTTTCACCGTGCTGAAGGTCTCTCTCAGATCGGCATTCACGCGGCTCAGCATGATGTCGCTGAAGCGTTTAAAGGAGCCCTGTAGCTTGGTTTCCCCTTTGGCGTCGATCCACTGACGCCACTGAGATTCCGCCAGCCAGTGAGTCAGAGCCAGCTGGGTCTCAACGGAGAGTGATGAGAGACAGAAGGCAGCAGCGGCCTGCTCTTCATTCACCAGCGTCTCTTCCAGCGTGGCCAGTTGCTGACGCAGCGCGCTGCTGGCTTTGCGTGGCACCAGCGCACCAAACAGGCTGAACGCCTGGCGCAGCAGATCCAGCGCTTCGCGCACCGCATCCTGTGCTGCCGCATTGCCCCGCAGCCAGACCTCTTCATGATACTGCCAGTGGCTGAGGCCCGCCGACATGGCGGCGACCATCCCCTGCTCCACGGTGGCTTTCGCCCCCGCTTTGAGCAGCGGGAACGGCTTGATCAGGCGCGGCGGATTCCCCTGCGCCAGCTGATAACCCCGGGCGGCTTTACTCAGACTGCCCATCCGCAGTCCCCCCTGCGCCACCAGCTGCTGTGCAAAGGTCAGCAGATCCTGACGTTCGCCACGCTTCAGCTCAAGCTCGACCTCGCACAGCGGTTCGCTGAACTCACCGGCCGACACCTCGCCCTGGTCAAACGCCACTTCAATTTCGCTGTTTCCAGCGGTAATCAGCCAGATCTCGCGCTGGAAATGGGTGGTAAAAAGCGGCTGTAAGCGCGACTGGAGCGCCGCGACATCGGTGCCCTGCGGCCAGATCGTGGCAGGCAGGCGCGCAATATCGAGCACCGGTTCGCTGAGTTCAACGTTGTATTCCGGGCGCTGATGCAGTCCGCCCAGCGTCTGCCCCGCGGCCTTCAGGGTCATCTCATACTGTTTATCGATGCCACGAATGCGTAAGCCCATGTCCCAGCGTCGCAGCTGGTTGTCATCGGTCTCAAAGTAGATGTTGGTCAGTTCACGGGCCGCCTGATGCTGATGCGGCAAAGTGGAGAAGTACTCAGCCAGTTTCCCGGCCGCTTGTGGAGTTGCAATGAACTTTAGTTCGATTTCGATGGTCATAATTTTTTATTCACTACGCCGCTGGCACTTAAGAGGGTTTTTCCTGCATATTTCAGGCGATTATCAGCAGGCTGGTTACGCTGTCGCCTGAGGGCAAGGGGTTATGAGGCGAAGATTAATGCACAGAAGCGGCGCTGTCTCTGCTTTCTTTGCGCTTTGCAGACCTTTTCGCACTCCCATGAGACCAGGATAGTTCTCATTCAGATTTATGCGGGGCCTCTCCAGACTGTGCCGGTAAATTTTTAGTCAGATTAAGCCAAACGAAATCGAATGAAAAAAATCACACTCGCTGGAATCACTTTGCTGGCCCTCAGCACCCTTGCACCTGCCCACGCCGACGAAAAACGCTATGTCTCTGATGAACTCTCGACCTGGGTGCGCAGCGGCCCCGGCGACCAGTTCCGCCTGCTCGGTAAGCTGAACGCCGGGGAAGAGGTGCAGCTGTTACAGACCAACAATGATACTCATTATGGCCAGATCCGCGATTCGGAAGGCCGCACCACCTGGATCCCCCTGTCGCAGCTCAGCGCAAATCCGAGCCTGCGCACCCGGGTGCCGCAGCTTGAACAGCAGGTCAAAGATCTGACCGCCAAGCTGGATAACATCGACAACAGCTGGAACCAGCGCACCGCCGAGATGCAGAACAAAGTCGCCAGCAGCGACGGTGTCATCAACGGACTGAAAGACGAAAATCAGAAGCTGAAAAATGAGCTGATCGTCGCGCAGAAGAAAGTCAGCGCCGCCAATGTTCAGCTGGATGACAAGCAGCGTACCATCATCATGCAGTGGTTTATGTATGGCGGCGGCGTGCTGGGCGTCGGCCTGCTGCTGGGTCTGTTACTGCCGCACATGCTGCCGCGCCGCAAGAAAAGCGATCGCTGGATGAACTGACCGCATTCTGCCGGTTTTAAAGGGGGGATCAGACGATCCCCCCTTTGGCATGTCTGCAATCCGGGCAATCTGTGCAACAATAAAACCAGATGCACCGCTGATTTCAGGCGCGGGATGCGCCCGGCGTGCCGATCATTTCTTTTTCTCTGGAGTTTTACGTGAAGACGTTTCTTGTTGGCGGTGCGGTGCGTGATGCGCTGCTGAATCTGCCGGTTACAGACAAAGACTGGGTGGTGACCGGTGCCACGCCTGAAGCCATGCTGGAGCAGGGCTATCAGCAGGTCGGTCGCGATTTTCCCGTTTTCCTGCATCCTGTCAGCCGCGAAGAGTATGCGCTGGCACGAACCGAGCGGAAAAACGGGAAAGGCTATACCGGATTTGTGACCTGGTCTGCTCCCGACGTGACGCTGGAGCAGGACTTACAGCGGCGCGATCTGACGATTAACGCTATTGCGCAGGATGAGCATGGCGAGCTGGTCGATCCCTACAACGGCCAGCGCGATATCGCTCAGCGGCTGCTGCGCCATGTCTCTGCGGCTTTCAGTGAAGACCCGCTGCGGGTTTTGCGGGTCGCGCGCTTTGCGGCGCGCTTTGCTCACCTCAACTTTCGTATCGCCCCTGAAACCCGGCAGCTGATGCAGCAGATGGCGGAGAGCGGAGAGCTGGCAAATCTTACGGCTGAGCGGGTGTGGAAGGAGACGGAAAAAGCACTGAGCACCCGTAATCCGCAGGTCTATTTTCAGGTACTGCGCGACTGCGGTGCGCTGAAGGTGCTTTTCCCCGAACTGGACAATCTGTTTGGCATCCCGGCCCCTGCGAAGTGGCACCCGGAGATCGACACCGGCGTCCACACGCTGATGACGCTGGCGATGGCTGCCGCGCTCTCCGGAGAGATCGAGGTGCGCTTCGCCACGCTGTTCCATGACGTCGGTAAGGCACTGACGCCGCCTGAGCGTTGGCCCAGCCATCATGGTCATGGTCTGGCGGGTGTACCGCTGGTTGAGGCGCTGTGTCAGCGGCTGCGGGTGCCCAACGCGATTCGCGATCTGGCCCTGATCGTGACCGAATTTCACGACGTGGTGCACACCATTGAGCGGCAATCCGCGGCGTCGCTGGTGGCGCTGTTCGACCGGATTGATGCGTGGCGCAAGCCGCAGCGCGTCGAACAGATGGCGCTGACCAGTGAAGCGGACGCACGCGGGCGTGCCGGGCTGGAGAGTATGGCCTATCCGCAGGGTGACTATCTGCGTCGCGCTTTTGCGCTGGCACAGGCGGTTCCCACTAAAGCCGTGATTGAGGCGGGATTTAAAGGTGCGGAAGTGCGGGAGGAGTTAACGCGACGACGGGTTGACGCCGTCGCGCAGGGTCTGGCGATCGGGCAGACTGACTAGCAGTCTGCCTGCGGTTTACATGAAGACCATGTAGACCGCTGCCGCGACGATAAAGCGGTAGATGGCGAACGAGACAAAAGAGATGCGTTTGATCAGCTCAAGGAAGGCTTTGATCGCAATCAGCGCCACGATAAATGCCGTCACAAAGCCCACCGCGAACATCGGGAAATCGGCCATCGTCAGGAAGCCGATGCTCTTGTACATATCCAGCACGGTCGCGCCCATCATCATTGGCACGGCCAGGATGAAGGAGAACTCCGACGCGGCATAACGGCTGACGCCCATCAGCATCCCGCCAGAGATAGTGGCACCGGAACGGGAGAAGCCAGGCCACAGCGCCAGGCACTGGAAGCAGCCAATCATAAACGCCTGACGATAGGTAATATCATCGACGCCCACGGCTTTCGGCTGTTTTGGCTTCAGGAACTCGGCGGCCAGCAGCAGCACACCCCCGACCACCAGCGCGTACATCACGTTGATCGGATTAAACAGCGTTTTAATCTGATCGTGCAGCACCAGACCCACCACGACCGCCGGCACCATGCCCAGCAGAATATGGATCAGCGACAGACGACCGCTGCCGACACCCTCATGTTTCACTTCGCCAAAGTGGATGCCGATCAGCCCGAACAGACGGCGCCAGAACATCACCACTACGGCCAGAATCGATCCTAACTGGATCACAACTTCAAAGGTCTCGGCTTTTTCACCCTCAAAGCCCAGCAGGTGACCCACTATAATCATGTGCCCTGTGGAAGAGACCGGTAAAAATTCGGTCAGCCCTTCCACAACGCCCAGGATTGCAGCTACCCAAAGCTGATGAATATCTGCCATCAAATGTTCCCTCTATCCGTTTCAAAACCATTAAAAAGGCGGTAGCGCGCTGCTATCGCCTGAAATCATGCCGCTGTTAGCCTGAAGTAAACCTTAAGGTCTAAACCGATTCGCCTGCTGTAACGCATCGGTACAGGCTATGACAGACAGTAATTTGGTTTGGTTTCATTGTGATGGCAATCACATCGTATTTATTTAGGAATAGTCCCGCGCTCGATTCGCACGCCAACCTGCGCCGCCTGGGCCACCGCGCCCGGTTTGCTGACCTTTATGCGTACGCCAGGCGAATTGAAACGGTTCATCAACAGATCCGCAATTTCTTCAGCAACCCGTTCCACCAGAGCGAAACGGCTGCCGGTCAGATGCGTCAGAATAGCCGAGGAGACATCGGCATAGCTGAGGCAGTCCTTCACATCGTCGCTACTGGCCGCCAGCCGGTTATCCCAGGCCATTTCGACATCGAGCACCAGCTTCTGCTGTATGCCCTGTTCCCAGTCGTAAACGCCAATGGTGGTGAACACCGTGAGTTGTTCTATAAATACGATATCCATGATAAGACTCTCTGTTTTTGGCCAAGCCGGATACCACTTCCGGCGGATTATGCGTATTATCCACGGTTGAAGAGATCAAAACGACCCTGAAGGGAACGGTACGGTGTTATGAGTGCTTTCGCGCTTGGTATGATTATTTTCGCGTATCTTTGCGGTTCGATTTCCAGTGCCATTCTGGTCTGTAAACTCGCTGGCCTGCCCGATCCCCGCACACACGGCTCCGGCAATCCGGGGGCGACCAACGTGCTGCGCCTGGGCGGTAAAGCCGCAGCCGCCACCGTATTAGTGTTTGATGTGCTGAAAGGGATGGTGCCGGTCTGGCTGGCCTGGCTGATGCACGTTCCCCCGCTTTATCTTGGCCTCACCGCGATTGCCGCCTGCCTGGGTCATATCTATCCGGTGTTCTTTCGCTTTCGCGGCGGAAAAGGGGTGGCGACGGCATTCGGTGCCATCGCGCCCATTGGCTGGGATCTGACCGGCCTGGTCACCGGCACCTGGCTGTTAACGGTTCTGCTCAGCGGCTACTCGTCACTGGGCGCTATCGTCAGCGCGCTGATTGCGCCGTTTTACGTCTGGTGGTTCAAACCGCAGTTCACCTTCCCGGTTTCCATGCTCTCCTGTCTGATCCTGCTGCGTCATCACGATAATATTCAGCGGCTGTGGCGGGGACAGGAAGGCAAGATCTGGAAGCGCAAAAAGAAATCTCAGCCATAAAAAAAGCCGGCAAGCCGGCTTTTTTCACATCAGATGGCGGGCAGTTCCGCCAGCGGCCAGCGCGGCCGCACGCTGACGCCTAACCCCCCGCGCGTTCCTCCTTTCAGTCGCACCATGCCCGCATACGCGATCATCGCACCATTGTCGGTACAGAACTCAGGACGGGCGTAGAAGACTTCGCCGCCGCGCTTTTGCATCATGGCCGCCATCTGCTCGCGCAGCGTCCGGTTAGCGCTGACGCCGCCCGCAATCACCAGACGTTTAAAGCCGGTCTCATCCAGTGCGCGCTTACATTTGATCGCCAGCGTGTCCACCACCGCATCCTCGAAGGCGCGGGCGATGTCGGCTCGGGTCTGTTCGTCATCCGGATTAGCGCGAATAGTGTTCGCGGCAAAGGTCTTCAGCCCGGAGAAGCTGAAATCCAGCCCCGGACGATCGGTCATCGGACGCGGGAAGGTGAACCGCCCCGCCGTGCCCTGCTGCGCCATTTTGGAGAGCATCGGCCCACCCGGGTAATCGAGACCCAGCAGCTTCGCCGTTTTATCAAAGGCTTCACCTGCCGCATCATCAATCGACTCACCCAGCAGGAGATATTCCCCGATGCCGGTGACGCTGATCAGCTGAGTATGTCCGCCCGACACCAGCAGCGCGACAAACGGAAATGCCGGTGGATTCTCTTCCAGCATCGGTGCCAGCAGATGACCTTCCATATGGTGAACCGGCACCGCCGGCACTTTCCAGGCAAACGCCAGTGCGCGACCGATCGTCGCCCCGACCAGCAGCGCACCGACCAGCCCTGGCCCGGCGGTGTAGGCCACCGCGTCGATCTGCTGTGGTGCCAGACCGGCTTCTTTCAGCGCCGCCTGAATCAGCGGCACGGTTTTACGCACGTGATCGCGTGAGGCCAGTTCCGGCACCACACCGCCATAATCTGCGTGCACTTTAACCTGGCTGTAGAGCTGGTTAGCCAGTAATCCGGCCTCGTCATCATAGATTGCGATGCCGGTTTCATCGCACGACGTTTCAATACCCAGAATTCGCATTGCATCACCTCATTCTTGCGGCGCGCAGTTTATCACAGCAATGGGAGATGCAGCGCGGCCATCCCGCGTAAAAAGTCATTTTCTGTCGGCTAAAGAGTGCGCTATACTCCCGCCCCTGGAAAAACCGGCAGCCGCACAGGCAAACGCTCCTGTTGGTTTCAAATTGTCCATGGTGCTTTACAAACCAACCTGGGTTGGAGTAAAATGCTGCACCATTTTGAAATGTGCTGGCGCCGCAGTCAGCAGCAAAACCGAATTTTATCGAGGTGAGAGTTACATGCCGGTAATTAAAGTACGTGAAAACGAGCCATTTGACGTAGCACTGCGTCGCTTCAAACGTTCTTGCGAGAAAGCAGGCGTTCTGGCTGAAGTTCGTCGTCGTGAGTTCTATGAAAAACCGACTACCGAACGTAAGCGCGCTAAAGCGTCAGCAGTTAAGCGTCACGCCAAGAAACTGGCTCGCGAAAACGCACGCCGCACTCGTCTGTACTAAGTCGTTCCGGAGGTTCGCCTCCACCGCGTGATTCACGCAGACAGAGTCAAGTAAAAGGCCGTGCTTTCCGAAAGGAAGCGCGGCTTGTTGCCGTTTATGAGCTGAAAAACCGGGGCGTATGGCTGGACGAATTCCACGCGTATTTATCAACGATTTACTTGCCCGCACGGATATCGTGGATCTTATCGATGCCCGCGTTAAGCTGAAAAAGCAGGGTAAGAATTTCCACGCGTGCTGTCCTTTCCACAATGAAAAAACCCCCTCTTTCACCGTAAACGGCGAAAAACAGTTTTATCACTGTTTCGGCTGTGGCGCGCACGGCAATGCCATCGACTTTTTAATGAACTTTGATCGTCTGGAGTTTGTTGAGAGTATCGAAGAGTTAGCCACCGCCCACGGTTTAGACGTGCCTTATGAAGCAGGCAGCGGGCCCAGCCAGATGGAACGCCATCAGCGCCAGAGCCTGTATCAGCTGATGGAGAGTCTGAACGGTTTTTATCAGCAGAGCCTGCAGCAGTCCAGCGCGCAGCCAGCCCGCGACTATCTCGATCGTCGCGGTCTGAGCGCCGAAATCATCGATCACTTTGCGATAGGGTATGCCCCCGCCGGCTGGGACAACGTTCTCAAGCGTTTTGGCAAGCAATCCGAAGACCGCGAGTCACTGATGGAAGCGGGCATGCTGGTCAGCAATGACAAAGGCCGTACCTATGACCGGTTTCGCGACCGCGTCATGTTTCCGATTCGCGATAAGCGTGGCCGCGTCATCGGTTTTGGCGGTCGTGTCCTGAGTAACGAAACGCCGAAATACCTGAACTCGCCGGAAACACCGATTTTCCATAAAGGCCGCCAGCTCTATGGCCTGTATGAAGCAGTAAAAAATCATCCTGAACCCGCCCGCCTGTTAGTGGTCGAGGGATACATGGACGTGGTTGCGCTGGCGCAGTATGGCATCGATTATGCCGTTGCGTCGCTGGGCACCTCCACCACGGCTGAACACATTCAGTTGCTGTTCCGCAGTACCGACACCGTGATCTGCTGTTACGACGGCGACCGGGCCGGACGTGAAGCAGCATGGCGTGCGCTTGAGACCGCATTGCCTTACATGAATGATGGTCGTCAGCTACGCTTTATGTTTTTACCCGATGGCGAAGATCCGGATACGCTGGTCCGCAAAGAGGGTAAAGCCGCTTTCGAGGCGAGGATGGAGCAGGCAATGCCGCTCTCTTCGTTTCTGTTTGATAGCCTGCTGCCGCAGGTGGATCTGAGTTCACGCGACGGTAAAGCGCGCCTCAGCACGCTGGCTTTACCGCTGATTACGCAGATCCCCGGTGAGACCTTACGTATTTATATGCGTCAGGAGCTGGGGAATAAACTGGGTATTCTCGATGACAATCAGCTTGAAAAGCTGATGCCAAAGCTGGCCACAAGCGGAACGGCGCCGGTTGCCCCGCCGCTTAAGCGTACCACCATGCGCGTGCTGATTGCGTTACTGATTCAGAACCCGCAGCTGGCGTCGATGGTGCCTTCGCTTGACGGGCTGTCTGAGTCAAAAATGCCGGGTTTACCGCTGTTTATTGAATTAGTCGGTCGCTGTAATGAGAATCCTGGATTGACCACCGGACAGCTACTAGAGTTATATCGCGGAACAAATTTTAGTCAGACGCTTGAAACGCTGGCGATCTGGAACCACATGATAGTAGATGAAGAAGCCGAAGCGGTGTTTCAGGACTCGCTGGCCAGCGTCTACGACTCAGCTCTGGAAGAGCGTCTGGAGTTTCTGATAGCGCGTGAACGCACCCAGGGACTGAGCGCCGATGAGCGCCGTGAGCTCTGGACACTCAGTCAGGCGTTTGCCCGAAAATAATTTAGCACGCTGCCCGTTCTGATGGAGGGCGGCGTGGCTGTTTTAAGGCCGTGGGCGTTAAGCCAGGCCTGTACCACCAACGATTTATACACGCGGCTTAAGTGCCGATTACTGATGGGCAAAGCCCACGCCGCGACGAAGGCAGCGGCAAGAATTAAAGGCCTTCACTGCTATTGTTGGCTCGCTGCCGACCGACACCAATCTAATTAACAGAAGTGTGGATACCGTCTTATGGAGCAAAACCCGCAGTCACAGCTCAAGCTTCTTGTCACCCGTGGTAAGGAGCAAGGCTATCTGACCTATGCTGAGGTCAATGACCATCTGCCGGAAGATATCGTCGACTCCGATCAGATCGAAGACATCATCCAGATGATTAACGACATGGGTATTCAGGTAGTTGAAGAAGCCCCTGATGCCGACGATCTGATGCTGAACGAAAACAGCTCCGATACTGACGAAGATGCCGCGGAAGCTGCCGCTCAGGTGTTATCCAGCGTTGAATCTGAAATCGGGCGTACGACTGACCCGGTTCGCATGTACATGCGTGAAATGGGTACCGTTGAACTGCTGACGCGCGAAGGCGAAATCGACATCGCGAAGCGTATCGAAGACGGTATCAACCAGGTTCAGTGTTCCGTTGCCGAATACCCTGAAGCGATTACTTACCTGCTGGATCAGTACGACAAAGTTGAAGCAGGTGAATCACGCCTTTCCGATCTGATTACCGGTTTCGTCGATCCTAACGCAGAAGAAGATCTGGCCCCAACGGCTACGCACGTGGGCTCTGAGCTGTCTGAAGCCGATCGTAACGACGACGAAGATGAAGACGAAGATGAAGACGACAACTCCGAGGACGATAACTCCATCGACCCGGAACTGGCGCGCGAGAAGTTCTCCGATCTGCGCAAGCAGTACGAAACCACCCGTAGCGTGATTAAAAGCAAAGGTCGCAGCCATGCCGCCGCCGTTGCTGAAATCCAGAACCTCTCTGACGTCTTCAAACAGTTCCGCCTGGTACCGAAGCAGTTCGATTACCTGGTAGGCAGCATGCGCACCATGATGGAACGTGTCCGTACCCAGGAACGTCTGATCATGAAGCTCTGTATTGAGCTGTGCAAAATGCCGAAGAAAAACTTCATCACGCTGTTTACCGGCAACGAAACCAATGAAAGCTGGTTCAAAGCGGCGCTGGCGATGAACAAGCCGTGGTCTGAAAAGCTGCTGGAAGTGCAGGATGACGTTATGCGTTCCCTGCAGAAGCTGGCGCAGGTCGAAGAAGAGACCGGCCTGACCATTGAGCAGGTTAAAGATATCAACCGTCGCATGTCGATCGGTGAAGCCAAAGCGCGTCGCGCCAAGAAAGAGATGGTGGAAGCGAACCTGCGTCTGGTTATTTCGATTGCCAAGAAATACACCAACCGCGGTCTGCAGTTCCTCGACCTGATTCAGGAAGGTAACATCGGCCTGATGAAAGCGGTCGATAAGTTTGAATATCGCCGTGGTTACAAGTTCTCGACCTATGCGACCTGGTGGATCCGTCAGGCGATTACCCGCTCTATCGCGGACCAGGCACGTACCATCCGTATTCCGGTGCACATGATTGAGACCATCAACAAACTCAACCGTATTTCGCGCCAGATGCTGCAGGAGATGGGTCGCGAGCCGACGCCGGAAGAGCTGGCTGAACGCATGCTGATGCCAGAAGATAAAATTCGCAAAGTACTGAAAATCGCTAAAGAGCCGATCTCGATGGAGACGCCGATTGGTGATGATGAAGATTCACATCTGGGCGATTTTATCGAAGACACCACGCTGGAGCTGCCGCTGGATTCTGCTACCTCAGAGAGCCTGCGTTCTGCCACCCATGACGTGCTGGCTGGCCTGACCGCGCGTGAAGCGAAAGTGCTGCGCATGCGTTTCGGTATCGATATGAACACCGACCATACGCTGGAAGAAGTGGGCAAACAGTTTGACGTAACGCGTGAGCGTATTCGTCAGATTGAAGCGAAAGCCCTGCGTAAACTGCGCCATCCGAGCCGCTCGGAAGTGCTGCGTAGCTTCCTCGACGATTAAGTCCGACAAAAACCCCGGTTCGCCGGGGTTTTTTTTGCCTGCTACTCCCATGCCCTGCTCTCCTCCGGATGCAGCTCCCGGTAAAGCTGACGATAGGCTTCGACCATCTCCTCCAGTGAGGCGCGATTAAGCCCGCTGGGATTCGGCAGCACCCACACCTGGGTTTTCCCCATAAAGACGGGCTGCTTACCCCATTCCACTTTACGCTGCTGAAAGGCGTGACGAAACGCATCCTTACCCAGGATGGCGAGCGCGGCGGGCTGATAATTCAGCACCTTTTCCATCAGGCGTCTGCCGCCCTCACGTAGTTCATCCGTGGCAAGCTGGCTCGCCTGCACCGTGGGTCGCTCAACCAGCATGGTGATACCGCAGCCGGTTTCGGTTAAGCGCTGCTCTTCTTCCGGTTTCAACTGCTCCCGGGTGAACCCGGCCTGATGGATGACTTTCCAGAACCGGTTGCCGGGATGCGCAAAGTGAAAGCCCTGATGGGCGGTTGACTGGCCGGGATTAATGCCGCAGAACAGCACATCAAGCCCCGGAGTGATAATGTCGCGGATAGCGTGTTCACTCATGCCTTTCCCGCCCTGCTGTCGCTAAGCTGTGGCGTAAGCGCTCTGCTACTCTGCTTCTCCATAGAACGTCCTGTGCTCTCTGCCACGTGATCTCTGGCTAAGATAGTAGTGATTACGCTCAGTACATTCCAGCCTTCAGGAGTCAACGCGTTACGCTATCGACGTGACAGAGGAAGCACACGACTGCTGCAGCCTGATGTCCAGTTTCGCTAAAGGCACGGCGTCGCATTTTCCACGCTGTTTTAAAACTTCGCTAACGCCGTTCATCAGTTTTGTTATAGAAATCAGCAGGTAAATCGCTGCTGTTTATTTCAGCAACCGATGGCGGAGTGCTGGATCGCCCTGAAGAGATACTTTATAATCCCCGCTCCGCTGGCCCCTTAGCTCAGTGGTTAGAGCAGGCGACTCATAATCGCTTGGTCGCTGGTTCAAACCCAGCAGGGGCCACCAAATAAAACAAGGAGTTAGATGAGAAATCGTCTGACTCCTTTTTCTTTGGATGCGATTCAGGTGATGTAGTGGGTGACGTAAGTGAATGGCTGGGTGACGTAAGTAGTGTGGGTTTAAATGTATGACTGGCCGGTTGCCAGAAACCTGATTTCCTTTTTCGAAAAGCCTGACAGCCATCCGGATTCAATCATTAAGACAGCCTTACCTGCCCCCCAGGATTGCAGGACAAAAACAAGCCATGAGTTTCGACGATTCCATTCAGCAATTGCGTAATGAGTAACTCGCGCACCGGTCTTATACAGAACGCTTCATCAGTGTTAAGACTCTATTTGAACAGCTCAAACAGCGTTATCCCGATCAGAGCTACAATGCCCTGTGCCTTTTAGCGTTGAAAAAGTATCGACGTTCAGAGCATCAACCTTCGCTGTATTGGTTCAGATATGAAAGCTGGTATGACACTTCACCCGTTGCCCCATACCAGCTCCTGGATAAACATGGCGCGCCAAATATTAGTGCTAGAAACGGAACTTGCTAATACCTGGCCGATTCAATCAATATATAGCCGTTCATACTGGCCTAGTATAATGAATAACGTGTCGATGTTTAGTTAAAAAAGAGCAAATTCACATGACAATGTTACGCAAATAAAAAGCTGGCCATCATATGAGCCAGCCTTTTTTATTTTAAAAAATTATTTGTCAGAAAATGTATTTACGCCTGTCAGATTAGCCGTAAATTTCCACAATTTTAAAGCCTCTTCTGGGTCAACAGCATATTCGCAAACACCAACAAAAGGCTCTGGATATTCAGATGCGAGCGCGGATACATCACAATCTTCACAATAAAGCCCGCCAAGACCATTCAGTTGAGGACTGGTAGCCGCCCAGACTTCGGTTGCTGCTCCCTGAGCTGTGGATTTGAAAGTGGGATCAATTGGATTTCCATTTTTGTCCATCCATCCTTCTCCAGCCATCTCTTCATTTGTCAGATGTCGCTGCAACGGAGTAAATATTTTTCCAGGATGCAGTGAGAATGCTCGAATATCACGACTCTTACCGTAGCTGTCGAGCTGCAACGTGAACAAGATGTTGGCAGTTTTAGACTGGCCATATGCTAGCCATTTGTCGTACCCGCTGGTGAACTGAATATCGTCCCACCGGATTGGCGAGTTGTGGTGTCCTGCTGATGAGACACAGACTACTCGTCCACCTGAACGAATGTTATTCCAGATTAAGTTTACCAGCACATAATGGCCTACATGATTGGTTGCAAACTGGGATTCCCAGCCCGGCCCTACTCTTCGTTCAGGGCATGCCATGATACCGGCATTACACAGCACGTAATCGAATACATAGCGGTTAGCTGAAACAATGGCGGCCACGTTTTTAACAGAGGCGATATCAGACAGATCCAATGGGAGGATAGTGACATTTTTCTGTTCACTGAGATTTTGGGCAGCTGATTTAACATCTCTTGCTGCCACAACAACATGAACTCCCGCAGCAGAAAGGGCCTTTGTTGCCTCAAATCCCAGACCAGAATGTCCCCCCGTGATAAATGCAGTTTTTCCTACAAGGTCGAGACTTTTGAGCACATCAGATGCTGTTGAGGACGCATCAAATCCTGACTTTACCGGTTTCTGAACTGCCATCTTATCCTCCTGACTTTACTGTAATTCTGCTGTGGCATGAGGGGTGTAAAACTCTTCCAAAGCAGCTATCTCACGTTCATCCAGATTGATTTCGACGCTCCGGATATTATCAGTGAGTTGTTCAACCGAAGTGGCCCCAATGATGGGTGATGCCACACCTGGACGGGAAAGAAGCCATGCGAGTGCAACATGTGCAGGCTTGCATTCTTTATTTCTGGCAATCTCATTGAGTACGGTAATGACTTTCACATCGCTGGCTTTAGCCGACTCATACAGCCATGACTGGACTTTATCCGATCGGGAACGGGCAGTTTCCGCGTTTTTAGCAAGCCTCCCTCGAGCCAGTGGGCTCCAAGGTGTTACACCAATTCCCTCAGACACACAATAAGGAAGCATTTCACGTTCCTCTTCTCGGTTAATGAGGTTGTAATGGTTTTGCATACTGATAAACGGCGTCCAGCCATTATTGTGCGCAACATTTTGTGCCTGAATGAATTGCCATGCCCTCATCGAGGAAGCACCAATATAACGAACCTTGCCAGAACGGACTAAGTCATTAAGTGCTGACATGGTCTCTTCAATTGGCGTATTGGGGTCCCAACGATGAATAATATATAAGTCAATGTAGTCCGTTTGCAGACGCTTTAAACTCTGGTCAACCTGTGAAAAAATTTCTTTGCGTGACAATCCACCTGACTGTGGTGAATCACTCATTTTTTCATAAACTTTAGTTGCAATCACGACATCATCACGTTTTGCATGTCTTTTCAGACATTCACCCAAGATCTCTTCGCTCGATCCTAAAGAATAAATATTTGCGGTATCGAAAAAATTGATTCCTGAATCTAGTGATTCAACAATGATTCTTTCACTTCTAGCGAAGTCAAGTGTCCAAGGGTGTGCTCCCCTAGACGATTCTCCAAATGACATACATCCTAGGGCAATACGAGACACGACCAGGCCTGATTTACCGAGGTGAGAATAAATCAACCGCTACCTCCTTAATTGTTTAATTCTGTAAGGCGTGACCAGGATGTCTCCTGCTCATCTAAAGGTATGTCCAGACTTGAAAGATACATGGCTGTCATCCAACAGTGCCCTGCCAAATGTGTTGCATCTGCAATCTCGCCTTGGGAATAAAATTCGTTAAGCTTGCGAAATGCATCAGGTGAGGCTTTGCCATTATTAATACATTCGGTGATGTAGTGAACCATAGCCTGACGACGAGGTTCCATCACACTATAATTGCCATTTTCAATATCACTTATTTCTTGCTCTGATAAACCAGCTTTAATCGCTAAAGGGTAGTGAATG
Organism: Pantoea sp. EKM103V; assembly: GCF_011800365.1. Lineage (NCBI taxonomy): Bacteria > Pseudomonadati > Pseudomonadota > Gammaproteobacteria > Enterobacterales > Erwiniaceae > Pantoea > Pantoea sp. EKM103V. The sequence goes on from NZ_JAALFQ010000008.1 coordinate 102,298, forward strand.
AGCCGCTCGAACTCACTGTCAACGAGTTTAGCCACACGCATCACAATGATTTCGCGCTCATAATCATTGAGATAACCTTTTGTGATGGCACCTCCCAATGCAAGATGAGGGCCAGCGGAGCATTTTGTGAGAAGCAGACTACGAGTCAGATTTGACGGGAACTTCTCATAAACGCTAAGCTGTTCTTGAGTAAAGTCTTTAACATCTGTCAATTTAACAAGTGGCTTATTCATAAATTATCCTCATGCAGGTTGTTGATTAATTTTACTGTTCAAAATACCGAAAACTTCATTTGAAGAGTTTTCGCTGATCTCTATCAAGTCGCTGATAAATCCATCCGGGCGTACAACGATGCAAACAGACTTACTGGGCAATAGGTCCTTCAATAAACCGAGTACCTTACCGCTTAAATTTACAAGAGTGGCACCTCTCACGGCCGCTGAAGCTTTTTCAAAGTAGGATAGCCAGTCTGAATAGATGTAATGGTTTCCCGGCCAGAATAAAACCGTATGCGTTGTCAGGCTCAGATGCGGAGAAAGGAAACTACTACGCCATTCAAGAGGTACTCGTCGTCCTATTTCCAAGCGATTTTTACCTTCAGGAAGTTCACCGTGTGGAATATCGATTTGAGCAATTCTAGGTGAAAGGAATTTATCAACTAGCCCGGTTCTGGAGGCCATTCTGAATGCTACGTCACGTGCAAATATGGCCTGACGATTTTTATACAGGCTGACGTTGGCTAGGAATGTGGAAAGTTTAGATGTGCGGTTAATCCCATTCATTCTTTCCTCAGAATACGACTCAAGAAGCGATGGATTGTATTCACCACGGATGACACCGGCGAGTTTCCATCCAAGGTTTACCGCGTCCTGAAAACCACTGTTCATCCCCTGCGCACCTGAAGGACTCATAGCATGCGCCGCATCCCCCACAAGGAAGACATTCTCATTTCTGTAAGAGGATGCAGAGCGAACATTAGCGTTAAAAATTCCGCAGAAATTCATGTGCCCCAGTGTTTTGTTTCCAGGAACACGGTCTCCTAAAATTTTTTCGAAGAACTCACGATTGATCTCACCTTGGTAGTCAGCAGGCACACTTGCACCTACTCGGAAAAGGCCATCACCTATTGGAGCCAGCACCATGTTTCCCTTGCGGTGCAGGTAATATCCTACCTCACGGCTAGTTGATTCACTGACCAGCTCCGCATCAGTGATAGCAAGTCTGGTTTCCATCTGAAAGCCATCAAAAGTGAAACCAAAACACTCCCTGACTTTACTGGAGTAGCCATCTGCACCAATCACCCATGCAAAGGATTCGTGAGTTATGTTTCCATCCGGATTGCGCAAGGTGACATTAACGCGCTCATGGTCGTTATGGCCGTCGATAAATTCACATCCGTATTCAATTTGGATTCCTTCTTCATTGAGTCGGTCTTCCAGAACCTTTTCCGTTTTCCACTGAGGTATCGTAATTCCATAGCGGTAATTAGTGAACTTCAAGCGGTCGAAGCAGATATTGCCGATCATCTTCTTGTTTGAGTAATAATTCATCTGGTCAAAGTAATGACCAGACTGGATGACACCCTCTGAAACACCGGTGCGGGATAGCAACTCCAGCACTCGTGGCCATATAATCGTCGCTTTTGAATGCGGTGAATATCGCTCATGTTTGGAAATAATCCTTGCCTTGATTCCAAAAAGCGATAATTCCAGCGCAGTCAGCATTCCCACTGGGCCGCCACCAACAATTAATACATCACCTTCATTCTTTTCAGGAAATTTCATTAATTTGCCCCCCCTTTTTACTAGCATGATAAAGATTAATAATCATCACAGAAAAGATAAGGCACAGTGCTGATATAGCCATGAGTAATAGAGATGCAGATGTAATGAAGATTTTATGCGTGCTGTCAATTACATTGTCATCTATAATGAAAACATGCTCAAGCCGCCCACTAAAATTGCCATTCAACAATGTAGCCATTGAAGAAGTTAGAGGAATGAAAATAGACTCGCCACCTATCCTGAAAGTATTAAATGTTCCTGCTGCTAGCCCAGTTTGATGAGATGGAACAGAGTTGACGGCCACTCCATCAATATAGGAAAGAGAGATACCAAAAGAACTGCCAAAAACAAACATTGCTATCTGGTGAAGGAGAACGCTTTCACTACCTAACACAGCCGTTAAAATAATCGGTGCAATAACAATCGATAGAAGAGTAATCTTCAATAGAAATTCGTCGCTGAGTTTTATTCTGAATTTCGCAATCACTGGCGGGAATACTAGCGACGGGAGTGTCGCCACAGTCATAATAGAGCCAATTTGAAGAGTTGAGAAGTCGGTCGCCTTACTCAGATAGAATGGAAAATAAAACAGCACACTTATATATCCAAAACCAAGGAGTAAAGACGTGATGCTCATTGCTGAGAAATCCTGATTTTTGAAGATACGAATGTCAATCAATGGAAATTTTGATTTTTGCTCTACACGGCAAAGCAAAAATCCAAGTATCACGGATGTGAACAGTAAAACTAGCGTTCTGGGATCGCTAATCGTCCAGTCAGAAAGGAATGACACCATCATTACAGATGTCAGCAAAAACATGGTCAATAGTACCCCGCCAGCCCAGTCAAAAGGATGGCTTGCACGATGCGCTTTTGCAGAAATTAAAATCAAAGAAATGAACAGGGCGATTAGTATCAGAGCCATGATCGTACTGAAAATCAGCCATCCATGGTCTATATAGTTTAACCAAGATGCAAGCAGTGGACCACTAATCATTCCCATTCCCAGAAAAACACCAAAAATGGAAAAAGCACGTGCTTTCTTCGTTTCATTAAGATGAGTCGCCAGCAGAGCGGTTGCTGAAGTTGTGACCGCGGCCGCAGCGACACCACTAATGGCACGGCATGTGAGCAGAAGCACATAGTCATTCACAAGCCCCCCTGAAAAAAAGCCAATGGAAAAAAGGAGAAGGCCGAACAGGAACACATTTTTTTTACCAATATAGTCAGATAGTGATCCTGTTACTGGAAGGAATGCAGCATACATGACCATGAATATATTAATAAACCATTGCGCTTTTTGATAATTCAATGCGTAATCTTTCATAACTGATAGATTCAGAATGCTAGAAGACGTAATTGTCAATGGGATAATGAACATAGACAGGCATACTGTCAGCAGTACATGTAATTCCCTTCTGTTAAAACTGACTTCCGCCATGCTAACCTCTCACAGTAATCGCTAAATATTTTCCAGTTTGAAAACTTTTGTTTCTTCAAGATGCGCTTTTGTCTGACGGATAAATTCTTTTGTGTACGCTTCTTCCATATGTGCATCAATAGCCGACTTGTCTGCCCAGCGTTCAATCAATACATATTTGTTCTCAAACTTGTAGAAATTGAAAATGTCACAACCACTTTCTCTTAAAGTCATTTCTTTCAGAGCTGCAAGTTTTTTTCCAAAATCTGTGAAAAAGTCGGCTTCTGGTTTAATAAAAACCACGATATTAAGGCTCATATATTTCCTTTTAAAATGATGTATTCAACGTTTTAACGAAAAACTGCTGGCCCGGTCCGGCAGTCAACGTGTGAAAAGCACAGTTGTCCAGAAATGTGAAATTAGAATCAACCATCATGACATATTTCATAAAAAGTGAGATCACTCCGCCATGAGAGATAATTAAAATATTGCCAGCATGCTCCCTCGTCACAAGTTCTAGCGCCCGTGAAAACCGGCCTATACAAGCATCAACAGATTCACCCTCAGGCGGTATAAATTCCTTTTCTCCCAACATGGCAACCAGAGCAGAAAATTCCGGATTGTGTTTAAACTTCCCATCCATCACCCCTAGATGTCGCTCTCTAAAATCCTTATGGATACTGAAAAAAGTATCCATGGAAGATGCCAAAATATCAGCCGTCTGAAGAGCACGTAGATAAGGTGAGCTGAAAATGAAATTTATATTCAGCTCTGCAATCGCACAGGCAGTCTGCTTAACTTTTTCAACACCGATTGGGCATAACGGGATATCTGTTTGCCCCAACAATCGGCCTTCAACGTTAAACAGCGTATCACCATGCCTCATCAGATAAATCATGCAGCATCCGCATTGTTACCAAGAATGACACTCACTGAATGGCCAATCGACATTTCTGATTCAACAAGTCCATCAGGTATTTTAAGGTCAAATTCTTTTTCTAAAGCGACTGAGATTTCCAGCAATACTAGTGAGTCTAGTTCAAGATCGTCATACGCAACCTCGGCTGTTACTTTTTGGTAAGGCACGTAATACTTATCAACTAGCATTTCTTTGATACGGCTAAATATTTTATCTTCCATTTTTCCACCTCTATTTTTCGCTAATATCAGCATTGATTTTCTCATTGGGCCACCGGAGTACGACTGCTCCCCAAGTAATGCCTCCTCCAAACGCAGTCAAAACAATTTTTTTTCCAGAATTGATTGTTCCTGCTTTGACATGTCGTGCCAAAGTAATGGGAATTGAAGCTGCCGACGTGTTTCCATAATCTTCAAGACTCGTCAACGCCTGGTCTTCTTTTAGATCAAAAAGTTGACTGAGAGTGTCGATAATTCGCTTATTTGCCTGATGGGGAACCAGATAGTCCATGTTTTCTTTAACCAGCCCCCCCCTCTTCAGCACTTCATTAATCGATTCTTTCATTTGCGAAATAGCTTTGGTGAATACCTCTCTGCCCTCCATTCTGAAAAAAACATCCGCATCGTCATTATCCTGCTTGAGCGCTGATTCCGTACCGCCATCAGGAATGGTGATGAGGTTTTCATATTCTCCGTCGCTACCTGTGAAGGTTGCAAGAATGTTGTCATCCTCACTGCGGGTTAAAATCATGGCGCCTGCAGCGTCACCAAACAAGGGATATGTCGTTCGATCCTGCTTGCTTAAAATCGACGTAAATACATCGGCACCAATCAGCATTAGCTTCCTTGATTTGCCAGACCGGATTAAGGCATCAGCAAGCTCTAAGCCGTAGACGAACCCTGTGCATACTGCATTGATATCAAAAGCACTGATTTTTCCTAGGCCCAGCATCGTAGCAACTTTCGGGGCGGTTGCTGGGCACTTTCTGTCAGGAGTAGAGGTGGCAACAATTAGCGTGTCGATGTCACTGCTATCATCATGGGTGAGACTCTTCATTGCCGCCTCGCCAGCTTTGTATGCGAGGTAGCTGGTTGTTTCAAGTGGAGAAGAATGGTGTCTCCTTTTTATTCCAGTTCTCGTTGTGATCCACTCATCACTTGTATCAAGGCTCTGAGATAGCTCTTCATTTGTCACTGATTTCGTCGGTACAGAAGCACCAAGTCCGATTATTTTCACGCCCATAATGACCTCAGCGATTTAACTGGTGAGTAACTGAACATTTGACTTGGATATGATTTAAGCTTGCAACGATATCTGCACTTCGCCATTCAGCATCATGTTTTCGTATGAGTGTTGTATTTTCCAGAACAACATCCAAATGGTTTGAATTCGATGTGGTTTCTTTCGAATGAAATTTAAAATTGACACTCCTCATCCAAAGATTATTGGACCCTTCTCGGGTTATATCATCGAGTTCGTATAATAGTATTTGGCCTAGCTGGAGACCTGAAACAAAAGCATCAATGTAATCGAGTTTTTTAGCTCTTTCACCATTAATGGTTTTTATGACGAGTGCTTCGCTTTCAAACTTATTTTTAATCCTAATGTTTTTAATAGACTGAACTGAATGCTTGAATCCTTCAACATTAAAAGCTGGAGATAGTTGAAGATCGCGTTCTTCATGTCTGATAACTTCGATGTTGACACTCATGTTTCCAACTTTCCCGGAAAAAAAGAGCGTATTCTCAGACTCAGATATAACCTCAAAACTTATTTTGATATAATCGAGTTCCTCTATTGGTTTCTTTGAGGCCAGGATAGTTATACATGACATTTCGAAATTAAACTTATTTCTTGTTGATAATATTTTACCGCACGCGCGTGCGGACATAAGCATGACGTCAATACTACTCAGATGAGGTCGAAGCTTATTCTTCTTGACGGACCAATCTTCAGGGTAAATAATTTTAAAGCTAGATGCATACCCATTATTTCGGGCTAACTCATCCGCAATATCATAACTAACCCTTTTGTATCCAGAACTAAAAAAACGATTTCCCGATGGTCCCAGATATGCATCAGCATCTGCGATTAATGTCATGGTAAGTGGTCCTTTTATATCAACTACGAAATGAAGCAGGCTACTTCCTTTGATTTATTTCTGAAGTAAAAGTGGTCACCTTTAAATGTCGTGGTTTTGAACTCGTTCAACGTATAGTTTTTCCAGTTCAACATTTCCTTATCTGATGCAAGTGAATCATCGGTTGCAGCCAGTGCATGAATCGCGCAATTAATTTTGGGGTAATCATCTCTTTTGTAGTTGCCAAGTAACTTGAGATCATTTACCAGTTTGGATTTTGCTTCTTTAAGCCGTGAAGGGCTTTCAGCAATAACCTGCGGGATGCCCCCCAGTTCTACGATATTGTTGAACCCATTGTCAGCACCTGTACTGAAGATCTTGGAGTTCACAAGCAACTCTGGGGGTTTACAGGCTGACACGACCAGCTTTTTTATGTTGAGTTGATTGCTAAGTATCACCGCCAGTTCATACGCAACAATCGCCCCCATGCTGTGCCCAAAAAACGTAATGGGCGCCTCAATGCTATTTAGCTGTGATTTCAGCCCCTCCAGCATGCGGTTGAAACAGTATGGTGATTTTGCCAGCTCGATATCGTTCTGTTTGCCTGAATAGGACAGTGAAAGCACTTTTGCACCATATGTAAAATGTTTCTTAAGTATATCGAAAGATGATTTACCACCACCGGCATACGGAAAGCACACAATCACATTTTCCTTACTCATGAACACTCCTATTACAACAATAAAATCAATAGGGAATTCGCACCAACAAAATCACCTCATCTTCTACACGACAAATCTTTACATTTGTTAAACATATGCGTCAACCTTAAATCATTAGCCGCAACGATTAATTCACAAGTGCTTTACAAAAATTTTCGTGAAATTGCGCTTTACTTGACTTTTTTCTAAATTTACCAAAATTATCAAAAACTTAAGTGATTTCGCTCGTTAAATAATTTTTTCATATACATAAGGTTATTATATTAATGATTGGCGCAACGTTTTATGGCAGGGCTTTAACTGCGTGGCATTGTGCACCATGCGCTGGCTTCGATTAGCAGTAATCGATGGATCTGGATCTTTACTCAATACAGACTCTTACTGACAATGCCTTACAAACACCCAAATTAAACTCATACCATTGAAAAATATAGAAAAAAATTAATTTTATGCTTTTTTTTTGGTAAGCTTTTAAAAATGGAAAATTTTCTCCATGAATTAAGTTTCACCATGCAAAAGTTGCAGACTACATTCTTTAATAAACCTCAATTAGCCTAGTTGTCCGCTCCTCGCTCTAACAGACGTTCAAGAACACAGATCCGCTTTGTGCCATAAGCGGACACTGCTTACATCGTGATAGGGTGATTTATTTAGAGAAGTAAGCGAAAGTAATGCCTTCAGGTAAAAACGGGTGTCGGATGAACTTAGAAACTGCGCGTTTAAGGCTTGAGCCCTATCATGACTCACACTATGAAGACTTAAGGGTAATGGAAAACGACTCCGGCGTGATGCGGTATATCAGCAACGGCATTGTTAAAACACCAGAAGAGACTTGGGAAAGTATCAGGCGTGTTTAGGCCAGATGGCAGAAATATGAATTTTCGTGGTGGGCTATTAAAGAGAAAGCGTCCGGGGCCGTAGTTGGGGCAGCATGTCTCTAATATCTGGCAAACGTTGAAGGTGCCCACTTAGAGATTGGCTGGCGGCTCGTCCCGGAACACAATGGCAAAGGCTATGCAACAGAAGCTGCTAAAGCGATTACTGATTTCGCAGCAGAGCAGATAGGCGCGACGTATTTAGTGGCTGTTGCCGACCCTGAAAATGCGGCTTCTCAACGAGTGATGCAGCGATTAGGCATGACTTACAAAGTAATAGAACAGCATTATCATGTGCCTTACGTAGTCTATGAAATCAGCATTCTGCCCGCTCAATCATATTGAGAATATGAACTCCCAGCTCATAGCGGACGTTAGCCTGAACCCAGTCCGCTTTGTGCCAGAAGCAGACTTTACTAGTCTTCTTCTATGTTGATTAATAGGGACAAGATCAGCCGGTTACTGCCATCGGGCTGACGACCCGGCAACGCTAGGGAGTCGAAGGAGGAGAGTAAAATCCGCTTGTCTGAAAAACGAAAGAACCCGCGCTGAAACTCAGCTCTTAAAATGACAGAGACAGGCTTTGCAGTTAAGAAGCTAAGGATATGCGTCGAATATTGACGGGAATAAACATTAGAATGGCACTGATATTTTTTGTATTCTGAAAACTTACTGTCCTTCACTTGGATGCATACTACAAATGCTCCTTCTTCTGAAATTCCTTCATCCTTATTTGATGTTTTCAAATCTGGCGGCCTGGGGCCTAGCTCAGAACCTTGAAGGCCTCGGGCTCTTTCACTCTATAAATGACCTACCTTTACAGGTCGGAAATGACGTTATCTATCCCTGGAATCTAAGCCCGACGCACGGCGTTAATGGATTATCGGGTTTAATGACTATCTTGCTCCTCCCGATCGCACTACTGAATATCCGTGCCGGATTTTACCTTAATCGCAGCATGGGCTGGATAAGCCTGTTTTTCTGGATCTCGCCAGGGACGTTCAGCCTGATGGGTTATGTTCCTGACTTTAATAGTTTCGGTCCTGATGTGTTCCGGTTTGGGAGCGACTTTACGGGCAGTGTGTCTTCTGCGGCAGCCAATCTGCTTATCTCAATGGTTGCCGGGTGGTCCATCATTATGCTTGTCAGCGCGCTCTGGAAGAAAAATACCTTCAAAAATGCTTATGACCACATCTGGTACGTCTTGGGTCTTATCGCAGCTCTTTATTACGTTACGGACAGCGGCCTGCCCTCCTATAAAGAGGACCTGTCAGAAGCTGGTGAACGCACCACCCTGATCATGCAGCATTATCGCAACGGCGAGCAAAACCTTGGATATCTGTGTAAAGAACCGAACGTAATAAATCAGGTTCCAGATTTATGCAACCTGGCGTCTGAGATGCGGTGGTCGCTACAGGACAGCTTTGCTTTAAAAGATATTTTGCGCGCCAGAATAGATTTACCCGACTGGGTGACAAGAGTTGCGTACGATCGGGGCATCGGCAAACAGATTGAGACGTTCAATGCTCTGGCATGTTCTGCGCATGCGTTCAGGGGTAACTGTGAGGTTGTCCCCATCGAGATGGCTCTTAACGGTGTGGATTTTAAAACGCCCGGGGCCTTTCTAGCCCCAGTCTACGCCCAGAGACTTCTGCGACTGCATGAATCCATGCAAAAAGCCGACTCACGCATAAAAGATATCGAGCAGGGACATAAGACGCGCTATTTTGTGTTTCTTATGCTGGCCTTTGTCGCGGGGGGTAAACTTGCAAATACGTCCAGGTCGATGGTCGGCCATGATACGGTTCGCCCTCGCTCATGGCTGCTTTCCGGTATAAGGTTTATCATTCACAACACGTTGCTGGTGATAAAGTTCCTTATAGCAGAACTGGTCTTGCCGCTTCTGCAACGTATGGTACAACGGGTTAAATGGCATACCGCCCGAATTAAAACCAGAACGCCCAAAAGCGCGGTAGAACATGATGCCTCCTCCGGTAAAGGGTAACCAGTTGACGATCGTGCTGTGACCTGGAGCTGGTGCGAGAAGAGCAGACCTACAACGTATCCCAAGAGACTTGCCTGACAGAGACCGGTCTGATTCCCATCAGGTCAAGTTTGCGAGACTTTTCTATCCACTCCTCTTCGCTGCGGCACGCTATAGACCACTGTGCCGCTGCAACGGATTTCTGAAGAAAAAGATATTGGAAATAAGCCTCATCCACTTTAAACAGAGAATGGCCCAAAATCATCACTTGATTAACTCCGCTCAGTCCCTCGAAAAAGTGTCGGTGTTTAGCGATAAGCTCCTGTGAGGGTTTAAATGTCGCACAGAAATAGTCATCAATGATGCTGTTAGCCTCCATGAGCTGCGTATCCATATCTGCAATATCTGTCATGTCGTTGAGAGAGGCGCGGGATTCAGGCTCCAAGGCATGTCCAAGGATCAGTTCATCGTCCCCTGCTTCGGCAGAACCATGGATGTGGAGCACACGATCTGTCCCGACGCCATAAACGCGTTTCAGTGTGCTGGTGTAGTTAAAGGTGAGAAAAAGTGCCTGCGAATCCAGTTTAGTCAGGCGATTAAGCGAACTTTCACCAGAGGGTATCGGCAATTGACGGATCCACTGACCGAATCGGCTACGCATGCCCTTTGAGAGGCGTCTGACAACCTGATCCACCTCATACTGGAAATCATGATGACCTGCGTCACTCCAGTCCTCATCACCGTATGAACTCATTAAATGGCCGAGGTTGTTGATGAGCATGTAGGCATCGAGATATGCAAGCGCGGTTTCGAGGTCACACCAATCATCATCCACTGGAAGGTATTCTTCCACGTCCCAATAAATATCCGAATCCATGGCCAAAAGAAATTCCTTAAAATGCCACAGGCTAGAGGGGATGTTATGCCTGAGATCGAAGCCATTTCCAATGACATAGAGTGTAGTTGTCTGCATAGCCCCTCTCACGACAGATGACCTGTTTGCGTTGAAATACCAGAATATCTCGTGTTTTATAACAGCAGATATCTTGTATCCCCGGAAAATTATGGAAAAAATCAGCCCCGCAACAGTTCAGTTCATCAAACTTGGTGAGGCCGGTGAATGGGAACAGCAGTGCCTATCGGAGGGCACGCTTCGGTTTGGTTATCATAAAACCCCAGACAATCTTTGCGTTGACGAGCAATGGGAAGACGTTCACGAGATATGGCTTAAAGAGCGGAAGGGAAATAAGGCTAGCGCCAGCAGCGACGTCAGGCAGATCAAAACTTTCTACACGGCAGATGAAGATACACTATTCATTACCATCAGGGGGGGATTTCTTTACTGGTGTCGACCCATGGGGCCGGTTGAGGTACAGGCAGATAGTAGCCGGATCAGAAAAACGATAGAGGGGTGGCAAAACACCAGTGTTGGGGGCGTGCGATTAACCACGGATCACCTGAGCGGAAATCTGTTAAAGGTTCAGGGGTATCGAGGTACGATCTGTAACGTAAGCGCACATGATTACGTTGTACGAAAAATCAATGATGAAGATCTCCCTGCGGTGTCTGATGCTAAGCAGGCTGAAGTAACGTACTTGGTCGCGATAAAAAATCTGTGCCAAATGCTGACCTGGCAGGATTTCGAGCTACTAGTAGACCTTGTTTTTTCAACCAGTGGGGGGCGGCGCACCAGTATTGTCGGTAAAACCCAAAAAACGCTGGATCTTGAGCTTGAATCCCTCACCACCAGCGAGAAAGCTTTTGTTCAGATTAAATCATATGCGGACGCACATGCTTTCAGCGATTACGCAAAACGGTTCAGAGAAACCAGTGCCTATGAACGGATGTTTTTTATCTGGCACAGCGGACCGTTATCCGAAAGTATTAAAACCGAAGGCATCACGTTAATCGGTCCCGACAAGTTAGCTGGGCTCATTCTGGATAGTGGTTTATCAAGATGGCTTCGTAAAAAACTTTCATGATATTCCGGCTGTTTCTTCAACTCATCGGCAATTAATCAACGTGATAAGGCTCCGGAAACGGGCTTTACCAGGAAGCTATCGGACCTCAGTCGCAGGCGCAAAATGACTACTCAAGCAGTTCGGTGAAAATTTCCGTCCTACCGGTAAGCGCAGTCGGGCTGAAGACCCGGGGAGACGAAGGGGGCACTAGGTATGATGACTGTGATGACTCTTGTCTTGAATAGACAGTTAATAGTTACACCGTTGATCAATTTCATATTGTTCAATAGTTGATCATCCTGCAGGATTCTGTAGTTAAATGCTCTTTTTCAGGCATTGTATGGGAATTAAAAAAATTTTATCCTTCAGTTTAACTGAATCTTGATGGCTATAATTTATTACAACGTTAAACTTAATCTGAATATCAATTATTTAAATACAAATCAACCATCAACGAATCCCAAAACCTGCCAGAGAATTTCAGCACATCTGTAATAAGTCATCATGCATGAGGCGCTGATTTTTCTATTACACCGATGAATTCACAGAACATCGGATTAAATCTGACTGAATCCGTGAAGCTCTTCAGTTAACAGATGCCATGCTCCCTTTTTTCCGGTGATACTCATAAGGGACCGACAAGACGGCTGATCCTATAACCTGACGGCGCCCTGTTTAAAAAAGAGACCTTGGCGTACTTATTATGCTCAATACTACGATTTACTCGCGGATGATAGCGGTTATGAATTATTGATACAGGAAAAAGCAAATTAAACACTAAATAAAACTCCTGATATCAGACAACTACTCAGATGAACAGGCAGCCATTTTAGCCAGACGACGATGAGTCGACTCACTGATAAAATGTAAAAATAAAAAACAAATGATGCAAAATGAGGACAAATAAGTGATTCCAGCCATCAGAAAAAACTTTATTTATGCATAAAAAAATATATTGTTACATTACGCAAAACAGCCTATTACAGAGAGAAGATTGTTCCGTTATTCATCGCCAGCCAGCCCGATAAAACTCAGTGAGCCGGGGTACAGTTTTAAAGATGATTCAATTCACCACGATTTTCAGTCAGGCAACGTTTCCCGCTGCAGGCATAGGCGGAAGGATTTCCGCAGTATGGTAAACGGTATTATTTAACAGGCCCTCTTTTCGTTCATGTAGCATTAGTCGCTTAAGGTATCGGCCTGGAGGTAAAGAACTCAGCGTAATGCAGTGGCGCGCTTTTAAAAGGCATCAGCTTCATAACGCGGGTATAACAGCAGTAAAGATGCTTTAACTAACCGAAAATACATTAAAAGGAATTGAAATATGCGTGATTTAACTCTGTGTGAAATTGAAACCGTAAGCGGTGGTGAATTTGTCTCTACCATTGAAGGGGCGCTTGAAGGGGCTATCTGGGGCTTTATCGAAGGTCTGGCAACCGGTGTCACGGTCGGTGGAAGTGCAAGCCGCAGTGCTGTATTCGGACCTATTGCTCAGCTCTGTGGTGCGGTTCTGGGCGGCGTCATTGGCCCGGCTGTATGCGTCATTATGGGTGCCTTGTGGGGAAAAGATGCTGTCGCCGCATACGCTGCTGACTTCCGCGTCAACTACGGTACCAGCGGTTCACAGTTGCTGGTATAACAGCACAGCCCGTTATCACCGATCAAATAAATGCTGACGTAAATCCTTACCCCTCCCGGATAAACTCAGCCTTTAAGTTTTGCCGTAGCGAATGGCAGAAATTGACCGCTAAAATAACGGACTTCAAAAATCCCCGCCCTTATGCTGGCATTCGTTGTGATCGAATCTATCGAAAACAAGCGCGTTAAACGCCGCTGATAATGATGCTGATTTAAGGGCGGGGGTGGCATGATGCCGATCAACGTTATCCCCGACACCCCGATCGCTGACAGCCGCGTTCAACACTCACCCAGAGCATACCTCACCTTTTGCGCATTAGCAGGCAGGATTGCTTACGCTCCCCAAAACTGTCCGCGCTTAGACATCTTTTTTTTAAAATAAATCTATTTCAGGGGAGGTTGTTATTACCATTTTCTCCCTGCCGTTAATTTTAAATTATAAATATAAGGTTAAACAGAAAAATTATAACGCATCAAACATGCTATAAACACTCACCTTCAAATGAAGACAACTTTACTTATTCGTTAACTAAACCATTAATAAAGTTCTATGTTAGCCTGACCTTCCTGAATCAAAATTAAAAATCAGGAGAAGGCGATTAATCAGTGCGCTCAGTTTAAGGGATAAGAATATTATGCGCCTCATATCTCTTATTCATTATCACTTTGCACGCTGATTACTCCGCACAGCAAAGAGAGCGTTCGGTCTGTTCAGAACTGCTCATTTATAACAAATCTGATAAGAGAGATAATATGAGAAAATTATTATTAAGCACCGCCATTATTGCCGCGATGGCGTCCGTCAGTTTTGCGGGTCAGGCTGCAGAATCTGCGACCCTTTCCATCACGGGTACCATCACTCCAGCCGCCTGTGGTGTGGCATTAAGCTCTGCAAGCATTGATCTTGGCACCATCGCCGCAGCGACACTGCTGAAGGACAGCAATGTTAAACAGGGCAACACCGTTACCCTGAATGTGGATTGTGAAGCGCCTGTCGCGATTGCCGTTCAGACCACAGATAACCGTGCGGCAAGTGCCATGACGCTGGCGAACATGTCTGAAGAGATGAAAACCTCCGTTTCAGGCTTATCGGATGCACACATTTTCGGCTTAGGGACAGACAGCTCTCAGGGACATGTGGGGGCGATGGCACTGGCGATTACCGACGCAACCGCCGACGGTGCAGCGAATACCAATGTGCTGACCAGTAGCGATAAAGCGGCATGGTCTCTCACTCATGTGACGGCTACAGCACCCGCAACGCTGACTAAAAACGGCTATTTTACCCTGGCGGCGGATGCCAATAGCACCACCCCGGCAGCCATGACTAAAGCCTCCTATTCCATTGCGTCAAGAATGATTCTGAAGAAAGCGGATGCCTACCCGAGCGGTGAAGAAGTGCCTATTGACGGTAACGTCACCTTCTCTGTGGTTTATCTGTAATTTTTCATGATTGTCAGCGAAGGCCGTCCGGCCTTCGCGTTTTAAATACAGGGTAAAAATAAAATGAAAATAATTCTCTCTGTTGCCATTCTCTTTTCCTTGTCTGTATCCGGCGTATTTGCAGCCGGCATGAAGCCTGAAGTACCGGCTTTATTTCTTGATGACCAGAATCGTGAAGTGACGGTTAATGTCCTGAATACAGACAGGGATACGGCGCTGCTGCACAGCAGCCTGCAGACAATTCCTCAAGACCCTGAAAACCGGCTGATTATTACCCCTCAACTGGTTCGTGTTGATGGAGGGAAAAACCAGCAGATCCGGGTGGTGTTAAAAGAGGGTGTCAGGCTGGATACCCAGAAGATGCAGCGAATTAATTTTGTCTCTATCCCGCAGGATGATGGTAAAAAGAATCGCGCCCGCATTCTCATTGGCCAGAATATTCCGGTCATTATCTCCCCCGCCAGCCTGCCGGTAAACACCGCGCCCTGGACAGGGCTGACCTTCCATCTTTCAGGCGCCTCTCTGCACATTGAAAATCCGACACCTTATATCGTCAGGCTCACCAGAGAGATTAATTTACTGCCCGGCAAAGGGTCGGTTGAACTGAAAAATTCCTACATTCTTCCGGGTGAAAAGTTTGATGTGGCTCTGCCTGCTGCCTCCGCGAATAAGGTGAAAGCCCTGCTTCTGCACCCCGTCACCCGATATGGAATTTTAACCGCCCCTTTTAATGTGCCGCTCTGAGCCCGTTCACCTTTATCCATGAAACAATTTCTGATACTCAGCCTTGTGGTCAGTTCAGCCTGTGTGCAGGCGGCAAACCGCTATGACAAAGAGATGCTCAAAGCGCTCGGCTACGACGCCAGTGCCGCTGAACTGCTTGATGCAGGCACGCACTTTCTGCCGGGGAAACAGCCCGTCAATATTGTCGTTAACGGTCAAAGCAAAGGGGTGCATATCCTGACCTTTGATCAGGCCGGTAATCCCTGCTGGCCAGCCGATCTGCCAGAAAAGCTGGGGATCATCCCCGATCGTTTCCGTCAGGCAGAGGATGCGCGCTGCCTGCAGCTGCCATCCGACAGCCCGATTCTGCTGGAGCAGCAGGTTGACCGCAGCAGCCTGCTGCTGAAGGTCCCGGCAGGCGACCTGTCTGCGCATCCGCGCTTCTCCAGCGGGGGAAATGCGCTGGTGATGAATTACGATGGCCGACGCTATCAGTACCAGACGCGCGCCGGACAAAACCACCACTCGCAGACGCTGACCTCCGAGATTGGGGGCAATATCAACAACTGGGTACTCCGCAGCGGGCAGAGCTATACCAGCCAGAATGAACACCACCAGCTGACCCGACTGTACAGTTATGCCCAGCGCTCCCTTCCCGGCTGGGCGTCGGTCGTGCAGATAGGTGAGATCACCGCGGGCGACACCCTGTTTTCCGGCATAAACCTGCTGGGCGCACAACTCATGCCAGAACGCAGTGCAGAAAATAGCGGAAACAGCGGCGTGTCGCTGAATCTGCTCTTCTCACAAGCCGGTACTGCCGAGGTCTGGCAGGCGGGCATCCTGCTGAAGACCTATCAGGTCACAGCAGGCATGAACACACTGGCTGACATCCCGGCGATCAATCAGTCCGATGATTTTGAGATCGTCAGCCATGACCAGTCGGGTCATCGTCAGCAGCAGACGATCCCCTATATTCAGGCTCAGACCACGGTTTCTCTGGCGAATGCCGGACTCTCTCTGGCCGCCGGACGTCTGCGCCTGACCGATGAGTCGTTCCCGGTGTTCGTCGGTTCCGCCGGACTTTATAAGAATGGTTTCATGGCCGTGACGGCAGGCGGGCTGATGAGCGAGCACTATCAGGCCGCCTCCTGGCGCACCACGCTGCGGCTGACAGAACGCCTTATCGCCTCCCTGACCCAGACCGCCTCGCAGGTGCAGGATTCGGCCGGGGAGCGAGGCAACATGCAGGGCCTCAATCACCAGCTCAGCATCAGCGCAGGCGTGACGCCGCGATTATCACTGACCTCTTCCGCCAGCTTTCGCAGCCGTGATTTCAGGGATCCCGGCAGTTCATGGCGCGCCGGAGACGCCCGTCAGGAGAATGGACAGATCCGGTCACAGTACGCCGCGGGGATAAGTTATAGCCAGCCGCAGCTCGGCGTACTCGCCTTTTCCGGCAGCCTGTCACAGAGCTGGCAGAATGCAGAAAGTCTGGGCTACATGTTCAGCTGGGGCCGCACCTTCGGAAAAGTGAACGTCAATCTTGGCATCCAGAAAAACCGGCTCACGAAGGATCAACGCCACACTGATGACCATTACGTTTACCTCAATTTCGCGGTTCCGCTCGGCAGCCGCAGCAGCGTGCGCAGCTGGGTTAGTGACACCCGGGGAAAAACACGCGCCGGCATGGGTGTTGACAGCACCCTGAATGATAAATTTGCCTGGAGCGTCTCCGGGGAGAAAAGTCAGCGTGAGGATGCGTCAGTTGCGGGTTCCGCAACCTGGACCACCAAATACAGTCAGCTGAGCGGCGGCGTTTCGCATAATGAAAACAGCACCAGTTACAACGCGGGCGCGCGCGGCAGCGCCGTCCTGCATAGTGAGGGAGTGACCTTTTCGCCCCGCAAAACAGGCGATACCTTTGGCATTATTTCCCTTAACAGTCCCCAGCCTGACGTCAGTATCCACACCCCTGGCGGCGTAGTGTGGAGCGACCACACGGGTCATGCCATCACCTCCTGGACACCGTGGCAGAAGAATACCGTGCAGATCGAAAACCAGAGCCTGCCTGACAATGTCCAGGTCATCAGCGGTATTGCAGACATCACGCCTTACCGCGGCGCGGTAGTGCCGGTGATTCTGCCCGCCTATACGGTTCGCCGGGCGCTGGTGAGCTTCCCGCCAGAGCAAAGTCCGGCACCGGGTGCCCCTGTCAAAAATGGCAAAGGTCACCTGATCGCCTTTGTGAATGAAGATGGCACGCTCTTTTTCGACGACCTGCCGGACGAGCCGCTATTCAGCCTCGACCGCAATGGCAGCCAGTGTGCCATCGATATGCTTACGCCCTGGTATAACCAGCCCGGCACCCTTTATGCCTCACTTTCCGCGAGATGCGTCCCATGAAACAGCCCTCTGTTCTGCCTCTGCTGCTGGCTTTCAGTGGCCTTTTTGCCACACTCCCTGCCCGTGCGGCGTGCGAAATTCAGCTCAGCGATCCACGGATTGATTACGGTGAAATGACACGGGGCGAGCTGCTCGGTCGCCCGGGCAATGCGCTGACTGCCGTCGAACTGCGGATGGGTAACCCGCGAGAGTCAGAGATCACGGTCATCTGTGACCGCCCGACACCGCTGAAACTGATGTTCAGCGGGCCCGCGAAAGACGCCGACAGCTATCTGTTTGGCGAACAGGGCCGGGCGACACTGACCCTGCATGATGTGACGCTCGACGATCGTCCGGTCACGATCGAACGAGCCGGAACAGAGGCAGCAGCGATGGCGTTCAGCGCCGGTCAGCCTCTGCAGTTCCGCAAAGAGGGCCAGATCGCCTCCGGCAGCACGCTGCGTGCAAAAGTGAGGATAGTCACCTGGCTGGCTGCCGATGCCACCCGGGTGAGTGAGCGGAAACAGTGGCAGCTTAACGGCAGCTTTATCGTCAGCGATGAGGGCTGACGGCCGCTGAAAAATTATCTCGCGCCTTACCCTGTTTTCCCGCGCAACCCGCATGCTATCTTAAGGTTTTGATTTTTCAGTGGGCAAAATTGATGACTAAGTTGCGGGTAGGGATCGTGTTTGGCGGGAAATCGGCTGAGCATGAAGTGTCGTTGCAGTCGGCCAAAAATATCCTTGAGGCGATAGACAAAACCCGGTTTGACGTGGTGCTGCTGGGCATTGATAAACAGGGGCACTGGCGTCTTAACGATGCGTCCAACTTCTTACTGAACGCTGAAAATCCATCCCTGATCGCCCTGAATCGCGCGGCTGACGATGTGGCGCTGGTACCCGGTCATACTCAGCAGCAGGTTATCACCCGTCACAACGCACATCCGCTGTCGCAGATCGATGTCATCTTCCCTATCGTTCACGGCACGCTGGGTGAGGATGGCTCTCTGCAGGGCCTGCTGCGGATGGCTTCGTTACCCTTTGTCGGCTCCGACGTACTCGGTTCTGCGGTCAGCATGGATAAAGATTTTACCAAACGCCTGTTACGCGATGCCGGTCTGAAGGTCGCCCCGTGGCTGAGCGTCACCCAGGCGCAGCGCGCCCAGCTGGATGCAGAGGCTGTCATTGCCCGCTTTGGCCTGCCGCTGTTTATCAAACCCGCCAATCAGGGTTCATCGGTCGGCGTCAGCAAAGTGGACAGCCTGGAGGAATTTGACGCCGCGCTGGCGCTCGCCTTCTCCTTTGACCGTAAAGTGCTGATCGAGCAGGGCATTAAAGGGCGCGAAATTGAGTGCGCGGTGCTGGGCAACGATGCGCCCGAAGCCAGCCCCTGCGGCGAAGTGGTGGTGCATGATGCCTTCTACTCCTACGACACCAAATACATCTCGGAAAGCGGCGCGCAGACGGTGGTGCCCGCCGCCCTCTCCACGGAAACCAGCGAGGCCATTCGTGAGGTTGCCATTAAAGCCTTCACGGCACTGGAGTGTTTTGGTATGGCGCGCGTCGATGTGTTTTTAACCGACGACGGCGAGATTATTGTCAACGAAGTGAATACCCTGCCCGGCTTCACCAATATCAGCATGTACCCGAAATTATGGCAGGCAGCCGGACTCAGCTATCAGGATCTGATCAGCCGCCTGATCGACCTGGCCATCGAGCGCCACCAGCAGGCCAGCACCCTGAAAAGCAGCGTCAGCTAATTGCCTCAGCGGCGTGGCGTCAGGCCACGTCGCTGGTGAAGGTGCGGTAGTTAACCGGTGAGGTCTGGTTGCGGCCGTTGCGTTTCGACAGATAGAGGTTTTTATCTGCCGCAGAGATCAGCCGGTTGATGACGGGGGGCCACTCCGTCGCCTCAGCGGCGCTGTCATGCGCCAGTCCCAGACTGACGGTCACCGTCACGGTATTCCCCTGCAGCCAGAACTTCTCTTTCGCCATCGTCTGCCGGATATTCTCAGCCAGAAAATAGAGTCTCTCCGGGTTCTGATCGAACAGCACCACCACAAACTCCTCGCCACCAAAACGGCAGATGCGTCCCGCTTTGCCCACCACCCGCTGCATCCGGCGCGCGATCTCTTCCAGCACGCTGTCGCCCGCGTCGTGACCAAAATTGTCGTTAATGGCTTTGAAGTAGTCGACATCCAGCAGGATAACGCCCGCTTTACGTTCAGGGAAGATGGGTTCACTGCGCAGGCTTTCATAGAGACCGGAGCGCGACAGCAACCGGGTCAGGAAGTCGTAATTCGCCCGCAGCGCCAGGCGCTGGTTAAGCTGACGGATCGCATCCATACTCGCGGCCACGATCAGCGGGCTGATGGAGATAGTCGCCACCCCCAGCCGGGCCGAGGTGAGATGGTTAAGCGGCAGCATCGCGTCGCTGCCCTGAATGTTCATCACGCCGTGCGACACCAGGATAATTTCGGTAATGCCGGTCAGTAAAATCACCAGGCTGGTCAGCGGCATGGGCAATACCACCGCACACCAGATCAGCGCAGGAACCGGGAACGTCAGGCTGCCCGCGCCACCCATCATCGCCCCGATTGTCAGCGAACCCGCCACGGCGATAACCGGGAGCAGCTTGCGGATGTGCAGAAACTGGCGGGGCGACAGCGACGACCAGTCGCGGGTCAGCAAAAACGGCAGCAGCATCAGCCCGGTGGAGAACTGCTCGCTGAACCAGTCAGCCCATGCCACCGCCAGCCCGGTATCAAAATCAGCCTGCTGCGCCAGCGCGCCCCAGCTGGCACAGGTGAACGCCGCCAGCAGGCAGGCCGGGAAGATTCGCAGCACGCTGGTAATCCGCTCACTGCCGGAATCGTGCTGAAGATGCCTGACCAGCAGCGTCACCGCCACCAGCACAAACAGCACATTCGCCACGTTAAGGGTTAACGCTGAGAACGCCCAGCCCGAAAACACGGTGTCGTTGAACACCATGGCGGCCAGGATAGCCAGGTAGTAGCGGCCCCGGTGCAGAAAGGGATTGCGGACGATGACGCCCGTCACGATCGCATTGACCGGCCAGAAGAGAGAGAGCTCTTTGGGAAAGCGCAGATGTCCGCCGATAAAACAAAACAGCAGCGTGATTAAAAACAGCAAAACTGCGTTCTTCTTTGCGTTGTGCTCTTCAAACAGCGGTGTGCGCATGCGTCCGGACCTTATCGCGGTGAGGCTGGCTCTCCACGCCAGCCTGAACAGGCGCGTGGTGTCAGAATGATTAAATCCTGAATGCCTTCAATGTCATCCTGCGATAAAACCCCACTTCATGGGCTAACTCAATAAAATGACCCAGTGCCGGGTAAGCACAGCAGATGACAGCAGAAAACGGGGCTTTATTATGCCCCGCCGGTAAAAAAATCGGCTATCCGAGATATCCGATTTTTGCTCTTCTGCTGATGCTGCCGTTGCGCTTCGGGCTATTTTACGGCCACCGGCCACTGACTCAGGCGGATGCCGCGCTTGTCCGCGTTGTCGCCAAAATCTTTCAGCACCGCTTTCACATCGGGATCGATATATTCCGCATTGTCATTATCGATAATCACCACGCTGTTCTCCGGGATCTCATCCAGCAATCCCTGCAGCTTTGGGTTGTGCATAAACGTCAGGTTCTGCTGAAAGCGCAGGACGTAGTGATCGTCATAACGGGTGAGCTGCAGCGCGTTGCGATGGCTTTTATAGATGCTGTAGAGGATCTGCGTGGCGATACCGATGCCGATACCGACCAGCATCCCCAGCGTAATAATGCCGACGATGGTCGCCAGGAACGGCACATACTGCTGGGCCCCCATCCGGAACTGTTCGACAAAGAGTTTAGGGGTCGCCAGTTTATAGCCGGTGTAGAGCAGCACCGCGGCCAGGCTGGCCAGGGGAATGGCGTTCAGCATCTCACTGAACCACATGCCGCAGATCAGCAGCAACACACCGTGAATGAAGATGGAGAGCTTTGTCTGCGCCCCCGCGCTGACGTTGACCGAACTGCGCACGATCACCGCCGTTATCGGCATCGCGCCCAGAAAACCGGCGGTCAGATTACCGATGCCCTGAGCGAACATCTCTTTGTTGGGCGACGGCGCGGGCGTCTGCGGACGCAGCTTTTTCAGCGCTTCCTGACTCAGCAGGGTTTCCAGGCTGGCAACCAGAGCCAGCGTCACGGCGACGACCCAGACCTGCGGATTCTGCCAGGCCATCCAGTCAGGCGTTTCCAGCTCAGCCACCAGCGCAGAGACGCTGTCGAAGGCGGGCAGCGAGATGCGTGCCAGCCCCTGCGCCATCTCCGGGAACAGCCTTCCGCCTGCCACCGTAGCGACGCAGCCGACCAGCACCGCAATCAACGGTCCGGGGATCCAGGCCAGCGCCTTAATGCGTTTGATCGGGGCGGTTGTCCAGAGGCATAAAATGGCTAAACCGACCGCCGCCACGACAATCGACGGCAGTGAGAAGGTCATCTGCCCATTCACCAGCGAAACCAGCTCCGCATCGCCCGCCGCGCCCAGCGCCACCGGGATCTGCTGCATGATCAGCAGCAGGCCAATCGCCGCCAGCATGCCTTTAATCACACTGCCCGGCACCAGCGAGATAAACCGTCCGGCGCGCAACAGACCCAACAGGCACTGCAATGCCCCGGCAATAATCAGCGCGGTGAGGAAGGCGGAGAAGCTGCCCAGCGTCGCCATCGAGGCGACAACGATAGTGACCAGACCCGCCGCCGGACCGCTGACGGCAAAGCGGGAGGGACTTAACGAGGTGACGACCAGACCGCCAATCACCCCGGTCAGCAGACCGGCAAACGGCGGCAGCCCGCTGGCCTGAGCGATACCCAGACAGAGCGGTAAAGCCACCAGGAAAACCACCAGACCCGCCGGGATGTCGCGGCGCAGGGTATCAGAATTCATCATGAAGGCTCCTCTGAAGATTGATGAATCAGCTCTTTGAGATGGCCGGAGCGCAGGTCATAAACACAACCAAACACCTCCAGTTCCTGGCCCGATTGCCAGATTTGCCTGACCGGCTCAGACTTCACCAGCCTGGCGAATTGCGCTTTAACGTTGGCTTCAACTAGCCGATCGCGTTGTTCATCGGGGGTGGCGTCTGCTGGCCCTTCCTCGGCCAGCCCCTGCTGAATGTCATCACGTAGCCGCTGAATACGCCTTCCCAGTGCGGTGTCCTGCCCTTCCAGCACGCTGCCTGGCAGGTTCTGTGCGGCTTCTACCCCGCCGCAGCCGTAATGGCCGCTGAGCACGATGCGTTTCACGTTGAGAAAGAAGAGCGCGTATTGCAGCACGCTCAGCAGATTGTCATCCTCCTCCAGCACCATGTTGGCGATATTGCGATGCACAAAGAGTTCGCCTGGGTGGGAGCCGGTCAGCACTTCGGCCGGAACACGGCTGTCTGAACAGCCAATCCAGAGCGAGTGCGGTTTTTGCTGATGAAGGGATTTTTTGAAATAGTCTGGATTACGCTGGCGGCGCTGTAATGCCCAACTGCGATTTTTCGCTAATAAGGGTTTAAGTGTCGTCACATTCATCTTCTCTCTACTACCGGGATGTCGCATCCTGGCTGATCACAAAGTGTATCGGCTCACAAATAGCGTGAGAGCCGCCAGGTAAATAAGAACAAGGTCACAGAAAAAGGTTATAGACGTTAACCATTACCAATGCACGAGCAATATTTCACAACGCTTTAACATGGCATGATTTGTCAATTAAACGTCAGCAAAAGTCAGAGGAAAGTAAATTTAATTCAGCAGGAGAAAAATGAGGACACATAAACAGCGCAGATTAAGACAAGATATATCAGGCAATTAAAAACTATAAAATAAAAGGCTTAATTTATTGCTGACAAATAAATACAAACACTAACCGCATGGCTTTTTCTCACCCTGCCCGTTCGCCCCACTTTTACCAGGATTACTCTTAATTAAAAAATTAACCATTAGCACAATCGACCATCTTAATAGCAGAGAGCCAGTTAAATACGCCTGCTTTGAGATAAGAATAAAGCGAGAGATGATTAATTTAATTCGCAGCAAAATAGTGACAGCGGAAAGTAAATCAGGACCAGAATTAAACAGAGCCTGAACATGTCAGGCTCTTTTTCTTGACGAATTATTTACCGTTCCAGCTTTGCAGGCGCGATTCCCGCACGGAGAGCTGCTGTTCCGGCGTCAGCTTATTGTAATTCTCCGCCATCCCGCTCTCCCAGTCGCCGTAAAGCGGGTTCGGCAGCACGATGAACTGCGTGCCAAACTGCTGATGATTGAGATTCACAAAATCGCGACGCTGCTGATTGCCCTGATGCCAGGTCGCCCCGCCGAAATCGTTGAGGTTATCGCCCACGTAGAGCACCACGTTGTAGCCCGCATTTTTGATGGCATCGAAACGCGCCTGCTTGTTGGAGCTGTCGGTATTCAGACGCACCGTTTTTTCACTGACGTCAGGAAAACCGAGCTGCTGCATATTCGCCACCGTGGCGGCGTAATCTTTCTGATCGCGATTCGACACGTAGAACAGCGTGCCGCCGTTCTGAGTGACGTGGCGTGCAAACTCAACCGCGCCGGGCACTGCTTTCGCCTGTCGCGCCTGGGTCCAGGCTGACCAGCTCTTGCTGCTGAACGGCTGACCGTTTTTCGCCTGCCAGGCGCTGTAGGCGCTGTTATCCAGCATGGTTTCGTCCAGATCGACAATTACGGCTTTCGGTTTGCCGGTCAGCGACGGCGCCTGATCGAACGCCATGCGTGCGGTGTTAAACGCCTGCCAGGTCAGCGCCTGATATTCGCCGGACTGCTGGAACCAGTTGACTGCCAGCACCGACTGCTGCCCGAGCTGCTGCTGAGCGGTCTGATGTGACGGGGAGGCACAGCCGGTCAGCAGCAGGGCAACCAGTCCGGAGGCGGCAAGTTTTGCGGAGGTTTTCATCATTTCATCCTTAAGGTGAGAAAGGGCTGAGGAGACGCTTCAAAAATGTAGCAGTTAACGTAAGCTGTTGGCAGCCCAATGCACGCTGTTATCACAGGAGATTCCTATGGCCGTTATCCCGCGCTCGCCGTTGCTCGACTCGCTGGACTGGGTGGATTATGCCTTTCAGCCCGCCGGTGAGCCACCGCCCGCCGACGGCGCCTGGGGGCATCAGCGCCACAGTGCCACGGTCGTCTTCGACGTCGAAAACACCCCATCCAAAAGCTGCGAGTCGGATGGCATTATCAGCAGCGGGACGCGCCCGGTGGCGGTGTATACCGCTGACTGCCTGCCGGTGCTGATCGCCGATCCTCAGCAGCGCATCGTGGCGGCGGTGCATGCCGGACTGAAAGGCACGCTGGCGGGCGTGCTGATCCGCGCCGTGGAAAAACTGTGCGAACAGGGCAGCGAGCCAGAGAATCTGCTGGTGGCGATCGGCCCGGCACTCGGCCCCTGCTGTTATGAACTGGCCGAACCTCAGCTGGCGGAGATCGCCCGGAATCCGGCGCTGGCCCGCGGGCTGCGCTGGCACAGGCAGCAGCCGGTCAATGGTGAGGCTCAGCGCCCGCAGGCGACGGCGCGTCAGCAGGGTCTCTGGTTCGATCTGCCGGCGCTGGCGACGCAGATGCTGGTCGATGCGGGCGTTCCGGCTGCGCAGATCGATAATGTCGGCGTCTGCACCTACTGTATGGCCGAGAGTGGTTCAAGCTACCGCTTCAACACCCATACGGGCAGCGGCTATCACTCCCGCTACTCCTGGATCCGGCGGCGATAATCGCGCCCGCCCTGAAAATCGGCCACGGCGGACGCACAGCCTGTCGCGGCTGATGTTGATTTCACTCACACCCTGACACTCTTTCACTTTTTTTTAACACAGAAATGGCTAGAGTTAACTCATCCGACCACTTTATCGTGAGTGCTGATCATGGCCGTTCATTCCGACTATCCCGCGCTGTTCAGGCCGCTGGACCTGGGTTTTACCCGACTGAAAAACCGTTTCCTGATGGGTTCCATGCACACCGGCCTGGAAGAGCACCCGGATGGCGCAGCCCGGCTGGCGGCTTTCTATGGCGAGCGCGCGCGCGAAGGCGTCGCGCTGATTGTCACCGGCGGCATTGCCCCTAATGCACAGGGCGTCACCACCGCCCACGGCGCGATGCTGACAGAGGAGGCGCAGTGTCACTGGCACCGGCAGATTACCGATGCCGTTCATCAGCATCAGGGCAAAATCGCCCTGCAGATCCTGCATACCGGCCGTTACAGCTATCAGCCCGATCTGGTCGCACCCTCATCCCTTCAGGCGCCGATCAATCCGTTTACGCCCCAGGCGATGAGCGAGGCGGCGATTGAACAGACTATTGATGACTTTGCGCGCTGCGCCCGCCTGGCCCGCCAGGCCGGCTACGACGGCGTGGAGATCATGGGCTCTGAAGGCTACCTGATTAATCAGTTCCTGGTGAAGCACACCAACCAGCGCAGCGACCGCTGGGGCGGCGACTTCCGCCAGAGAATGCAGTTTGCCCTGGCGGTCACCCGCGCGGTGCGTGCCGCCACCGGCGACCGTTTTATCATTATCTTCCGGCTGTCGATGCTCGATCTGATCAAAGAGGGCAGCACGCTGGAGGAGACGCTGCTGCTGGCGGGCGAGCTGGAGCAGTGTGGGGTCACGCTGTTCAATACCGGTATCGGCTGGCATGAAGCGCGCATCCCGACCATTGCCACCTGCGTGCCGCGCGCGGCCTTTGCCTGGGTCACGCAGCGCCTGCGTGCTCACGTGTCAGTGCCGGTCATCGCCACTAACCGCATCAACCACCCCGCCGTCGCCGAAGAGCTGCTGCAGTCAGGCTGCGCCGATATGGTGTCGATGGCGCGCCCTTTCCTCGCCGATGCCGCCTTTGTCAGCAAAGCGCAGCGCGGCGAACCGGACAGCATTAACACCTGCATCGCCTGTAATCAGGCCTGCCTAGACCAGGTGTTCGCCGGAAAGATCACCTCCTGCCTGGTCAATCCGCGCGCCTGCCACGAGTCGCTGATGCCGGTGGTCCCCAGTCGCGCCCCGCGCAGGCTGGCGGTGGTCGGGGGTGGCCCGGCCGGAATGGCCTTTGCCCTGCAGGCGGCCGGGCGCGGACATCAGGTGACGTTGTATGAAGCCGCCGCCGATATCGGCGGCCAGTTCAATATTGCCCGGCTGATCCCCGGCAAAGCGGAGTTCAGTGAAACCCTGCGCTATTTCCGCCACCAGCTGGCGGCCGCCGGTGTGAAGGTCAGGACCGGCTGCCGGGTCACGGCCGAGGGGCTGGGTGATGCCGATGAGGTGGTGCTGGCCACCGGCATTCAGCCACGCACGCCGGATATTCCGGGCATCGATCACCCCAGCGTCCTGAGCTACCTTGAGGTGCTGCGCGATGGGCGTCCGGTGGGGAAACGGGTGGCGATTATCGGAGCCGGTGGCATCGGTTTTGACGTAGCGGAGTTTCTGTCGCAGCCTTCGCATGACGCAGATCGCGCGGCCTTTTACGCTGAGTGGGGTATCGATCAGAGCCTGACGCAGCGCGGCGGTGTGGTGGCCCCCGAGCCGCCCGCCGCATTACGGCAGATCTGGCTACTGCAGCGCCGCACAGGCAAACCCGGCGCCGGGCTGGCAAAAACCACGGGCTGGATCCACCGGGCCAGTCTGCAGGCGCGCGGCGTGGAGATGTGGGGCGGCGTGGAGTATCTGGCGATTGACGATCGCGGGCTGCACCTGCGGCGCAACGGTGAAACCCTGCTGCTGGCGGTCGATAATGTGATTATCTGCGCCGGACAGGAGCCGCAGCGCGAACTGGAAGCGGCGCTGCGTGCACGGGGACAGAAGGTGACGGTGATCGGCGGTGCCGATGTGGCACAGGAACTGGATGCGCGCCGCGCCATCGCACAGGCGACCGCGCTGGCGCTGCGTGTCTGATTAGCGCATTTTCACTGCACGCAGCACTACAAACTTCTGGTTAGAGGCGACCAGCGTGCAGTTGCCGAACAGCTTTTTCAGCTTCTGGTGATAGTCGAGGTGGCGGTTGCCGACGATGCGCAATTCGCCGCCATATTGCAGACAGCGTTTGGCATCACGGAACATCTGCCACGCCAGGTGATCGGTGACGGCGTGCTGCTGGTGAAACGGCGGGTTGCACAGCACCGCGTGCAGCCGGTCCGAGGGATAGCCGCTCAGCACGTTGTTGACCAGGAACTGACAGCGTGACAGATCCTCCGGACGGTTTACTTCCACGTTAAGCTGGCTGGAGGCGACCGCCATGTAGGACTCATCCAGAAAATGCACCTCAGCCTGCGGGTTCTGTGCCAGCGCCATCAGCCCCACCACGCCGTTGCCGCAGCCCAGATCGACAATCTCGCCTTCGATATTTTCCGGCAGATGCTGCACAAACAGGCGTGCGCCGATATCCAGCGAGCTGCGTGAGAAAACGTTGGCGTAGTTGTGGATCTGATAAGGAGTGCCATCCAGCGGCCAGACCTGCGTGGGACTGGCTTCGCGCAGGGCAGGCTGGCTGAACTGACTGAAGATCAGCCGCGCTTTTTTCCACGCCAGCGAGGTTTTCGTCTCGCCGATGATCTGTTCAAACAGCTGCAGGGTGGAGTTATGGATCTCTTTGGCGCGAGCTGCCGCCAGAATCACCGTCTCCGGGGTCACCACTTCACGAATCGCGCGCAGCTGATGCTCCAGCAGCGCCAGCGTCTTCGGCACTTTAATCAGCACCGCCGCCGGGGAAGCAGGCAGCGCCGCCAGGCTGTCAATAAAGTGGACGTCGCTGTCATCCATCCCGTTGAAAGAGAGGTTCTGCCGGGCGGCCTGCTGGCTCAGCCAGGAGTCGCTGACGTGCCAGACGGGACGCGGATTGAGACCACAGGTTAAGGCACCAAAACTGTCGTTGAATACCAGCACCGGCCCCTCTGGCAGCGCCTGCTGCAACAGATACTCATCAGCCGCATCCCAGGCTTGTAATGGACTTTCGTCACGCATCTGCGGGAAGCGATGCAGGATC
Source organism: Pantoea sp. EKM103V (assembly GCF_011800365.1). Lineage (NCBI taxonomy): Bacteria > Pseudomonadati > Pseudomonadota > Gammaproteobacteria > Enterobacterales > Erwiniaceae > Pantoea > Pantoea sp. EKM103V. The sequence goes on from NZ_JAALFQ010000008.1 coordinate 131,266, forward strand.
AGTGTGCGATCGTTCAGTTCAAGTTGGCTCATGAATTCTCCGGCGTGGTACACTTTGATTAATTTTCGCCCCGATAAAAAGGGCGCGCAGTATACTCTTTTTCGCCTGGAATCCCTAATGTCCTCACTCATCTACCTTCAGGGTTATCCTGCTCCCCTTCTTGAGCAGGTGCAGACCCTGATTACCCATCAGCGCTTAGGCGCGTTTCTGCAGGAGCGCTATCCCGATACCCACGATGTCGTGAGCGATAAGGCGCTTTATGACTACACCCAGGCGCTGAAAAACCGCTTTATGCGCAACGCGCCGCCGATCAGTAAGGTGGTGTGGGACAACAAAATTAAAGTGATGAAGCACGCGCTGGGGCTGCACACCGCCATCTCGCGCGTGCAGGGCGGCAAACTGCGGGCAAAAGCGGAAATCCGTATCTCCACCTTTTTCCGCCTCGCGCCGGAGCCTTTTCTGCGCATGATCGTGGTGCATGAGCTGGCTCACCTGAAAGAGAAAGATCACGATAAGGCGTTTTACCAGCTCTGCTGCCATATGGAGCCGGATTACCACCAGCTCGAATTTGATGCGCGGCTCTGGATGACCGACCAGGCGATGCGCGGCAACGCGGCTTAAAGAAACTCCTGCGCTTTCTGGATCAGACTGGTTTTGGTCAGCGCGCCCTGAAAATGGCGCTCAGCGGGGTTGTTCAGCACCGGCAACCGCTCCAGCGTGACGGCGGCAAAGGCTTCCCACCCTTCACGCATGCTCTGGTTCTGATAGATCACCGGGAAATCCTGATCCATCACGCACTGCACCGGCGAGTCGAGGGTAATCTCCTGTGCCAGCACCCGGCGTGAAATCTCATGAATGGAGACCACGCCGAGGAAAGCCCCCTCAGCGTTGATCACATAGACGTAGCGCTCGCGCTTCAGTGAACTGACCGCCAGCGCCTGCCCCACCGACGCTTCCGGCTGCAACGCCGCGCCGGGAATAATCAGCTCGGCAATGCGCATGTTATCGAAATCATATTTCGCTTCTGAACGGCTGAAGTGATGGCTTACTACCGGGTAGGTGCTGGCCGATTGCAGCCGATAGACCACCATGGAGGCCAGCACCGTGGCGATCATCAGCGGAAACAGCAGGCTGCTGTTGAGGGTCATCTCCAGCACCATCAGCATCGCCATCAGCGGGGCCTGGCTGACCGCCGCCAGCACCGCCGCCATGCCGATGGCGGCATAGAGCAGCACATTGCCGAGCGGCAGATGCAGCATCGCCCCCAGCGTCGCCAGGATCACGCCGAGCAGCGCGCCGATCAGCAGTGACGGCGTAAACAGCCCACCGACCGCATTCGAGCCCACCGAGAGGCTGGTGGCAACGGTTTTCAGCAGCAGCAGAAGCAGCAGGCCCGGCAGCAGATAGTGGCCCGCCATCACCTTCACAATCACTTCGTAGCCGTTGCCGAGAATATCGGTTGAGAGCAGTGCCAGTAAGCCCACGACCAGTCCGCCTGCACCGAGGCGCAGCGGCAGGGAGGCGACCCGGCTGAACAGCGCTTTACTGCGGGCAATACACTTAATCAGCAGCCAGCCCGCCAGCCCGGCGCACAAACCAATCAGCACCGTCATCAGCAGGCTGCTGAGATCCATGGCAAAGTTTGCCTCCGCCAGCGGGTAGAGCGCGCTGCGAAAGCCCAGCGTCCACATGGTCATCACCGCCGTGGCGGAGGCGATAATCAGCGGGATCAGCCGCTGCAGGGCGGAGATGCCGAAGGCGATTTCGGCGACGAATATCGCCGAAGCCAGCGGCGCATGGTAGACCGATGAGAGCCCCGCCGCCGCCGCCATCGCCACCACGTCACTGTTTTTCAGGTTAAGCGAGGCGGGCAGCAGGCGGCCAATCGCGCTGCCGCACAGCGCCGAAAGCTGCACCATCGGCCCCTCTTTCCCTATCGACGCGCCGCTGCCGATACTGGCGATGGAGGACAAGGCGCGGAACAGTGAGGTTCGGGTCGGCACCGCATCGAGCCGGGCGTTGATCACCTCAAGATAGTCGGTTTTCACCGTCTGCTGCTGCTCAATGGCGACCGCATAACGCAGAAAAAAGCCCGCCAGCACACCACCAGCCCCCACCAGCAGCGGCCAGAAAATCCACGGCCAGAGCGGCAGTAACCCGCTAATCTCCCCGCTGCGGGCAAACAGCAGATGGTTGATCAGTTCAATCACGCCGCGAAAAGCCAGCGTCACCAGCGACGCGGCACACCCGACCGGAATGGCGATCAGCAGTGTGGTCCAGTTTAATGCGTGCTTACTTGCTTTCACCTGCGCTCCCTGGTTGGTGCCTGACATTCATCGCTCCCGCATAGTATTGGAATCGGGATCGCAGGATCAATCCCTGCCCGCCCCTCCCCGTTGCACCGCGCCGGAGAGATGTTACTCTGCCGCTTTACCGCTGCCGGAGAGAAAACGTGATTCGTTTTGCCATTGTGGGAACAAACTGGATAACACGCCAGTTTATTGATGCCGCGCATGAAACCGGCGGGATGCAACTCTGTGCGGTCTATTCGCGCAATCAGCAGCAGGCGGACGCCTTTATCGCCGACTATCCCTGCCAGGCAACCTTTACCTCGCTGGATGCCCTGGCCGCCAGCCCGGCGATCGATGCGGTCTATCTTGCCAGCCCTAACGCCCTGCACTGCCAGCAGGCACTGCTGTTTATGTCGCACGGCAAGCATGTCATCTGTGAAAAGCCGCTGGCTTCCAATCTGGCCGAGGCGGAGCAGATGATCGCCTGCGCCCGGGAACATCAGGTGGTGCTGTTTGAGGCGTTCAAAACGGCCAGCCTGCCCAATTTCCTGCATTTAAAAGCAGCACTGCCCGCCGTGGGGCGGATGCGGAAAGCCCTGCTGAGTTACTGTCAGTATTCATCGCGCTACCCGCGCTATCTCAACGGTGAAAATCCCAACACCTTTGATCCGCGCTGGTCGAACGGCTCGATCATGGATATCGGTTATTACTGCCTGGCCTCGGCGGTGGCACTGTGGGGCGCGCCGCAGCGGGTGCAGGCCAGCGCCACCCTGCTTGAGAGCGGCGTGGACGGACATGGGGTGGTGGTGCTCGACTACGGCGATTTTGACGTGACGATTCTGCACTCGAAAGTCAGTGACTCCAGCCTGCCCAGCGAGATTCAGGGAGAAGCCGGATCGCTGCTTATTGAGAAGTTATCGGAGTGTCAGCAGCTGACCTTTATGCCCCGCGGCGGAGAAAAGCAGGTGTTAAGTCAGCCGCAGCATAGCAACACGATGCGTTATGAAGCGGCCGAATTTGCCCGGCTGGTGGCGCAGCGTCAGGTGGCGCATCCCGGGCTTGCGATCTCACGCACCACGGCGGCACTGCTGACTGAAATCCGTCGACAGACCGGTGTTATCTTCCCGGCCGATCGGGCGGTTGTGTAAATATTTCTAAATATGTCTGCGAGCTGTTGCTTCCTGGGCGGTGAAACCGTAACGTAGCTTTCTGCAAAGGGGAGTAACTTGTAATCTGATTGATCGTCACTACGTTGCGCAAGCATCCGGTCGTCAGGCAACCCGGAATCGATTTCTGTGTTGTAAGTGAGACCTTGCCGGAAGGCGAGGTTTGCTTACACAAAAATAAGCGGCTGATGTCTTCTGACTTCAGCCGTTTTTTTATTTTTCAGACAGGATACGAATATGCAAACTGTGGGGACACCTTTACTCTGGGGCAGCTTTGCGGTTGTGGTGCTTATCATGCTGGCTATCGACCTGCTGTTGCAGGGACGCCGCGGCGCGCAGACCATGTCTTTTAAACAGGCGGCGATCTGGTCGCTGATCTGGGTTTCCGTCTCACTGCTGTTCAGCGCCGCTTTCTGGTGGTATCTGGAAGGCAGCGCAGGACGCGAAGTGGCTAACACCCAGACACTCGCCTTCCTGACCGGTTATGTGCTGGAAAAAGCACTGGCGGTGGATAACGTCTTTGTCTGGCTGATGCTCTTCAGCTACTTCTCTATTCCGGCCAACCTGCAGCGTCGCGTGCTGATCTACGGGGTATTAGGCGCTATCGTGCTGCGTACCATCATGATCTTCGCCGGTAGCTGGCTGGTGACCCAGTTCAGCTGGATCCTCTATGTGTTCGGTGCCTTCCTGCTGTTTACCGGGGTGAAAATGGCGCTGGCGAAAGAGGATGATGGCGCAGTAGGCGACAAGCCGGTGGTGCGCTGGCTGCGTAAGCATCTGCGTATGACGGACGATCTTGACGGCGAGAAGTTCTTTACCCGCAAAAACGGCGTGCTGTTTGCGACACCGCTGCTGCTGGTGCTGATCATGGTGGAGCTCAGCGACGTGATCTTTGCGGTCGACAGTATTCCGGCGATCTTTGCCGTCACCACCGACCCGTTCATCGTCCTGACCTCCAACCTGTTTGCCATTCTGGGTCTGCGTGCCATGTACTTCCTGCTGGCGAACGTGGCAGAGCGCTTCTCGATGCTGAAGTATGGCCTGGCGATTGTGCTGGTGTTCATCGGCTTTAAGATGCTGATTGTCGATCTCTACCATATCCCGGTCGGCATCTCGCTGAGTGTGGTCGGTCTCATTCTGGCATCAACCCTGCTGATTAATGCCTGGGTTAACAGCAAAAGAGACCAGAAAAAGCTCGCACCATAATTACCTGCGGGGGCAGCGGATGCCCCTGTTTTATTTTGTGGCAGCCTGCCGCGCCGTTTCATCCCTCTGTCACACTTCCACTATTCAGCATAATAAAAATCTGACGCGCTCCACAGCGGCAGAACTTTCTCTTTTCTCGTCCGATCTTTTCCTTATACTCCGCCGGGCAAACCGTTTTAGCCGATGCAAAACATCGCGCCTGAAACTACATTCGCGACAAAATATAGAAACTATTATGCAGAAAACTCTCTCCGCACGTCTGGGTACGCTGCTCGCCGGTAGCCTGGTGAAGCAAATCATGATTGGGCTGGTCGCCGGTGTCGCGCTCGCCTGGATCTCACACGATGCCGCGTTAGCGGTCGGCCTGCTGGGCGAACTGTTTGTCAGTGCGCTGAAAGCGGTGGCCCCCTTACTGGTTCTGGTGCTGGTCATCGCCTCGATTGCGAACCACCAGCAGGGCCAGAAAACCAATATCCGGCCGATTATCATGCTCTACCTGCTGAGCACCTTTTTCGCGGCAGTGGTCGCGGTGCTGTTCAGCCATCTGATCCCGCAGACGCTGACGCTGGCGGTCGGGAGTACCGAAATCGTTCCCCCTTCCGGCATCACGGAAGTCCTGCACGGGCTGCTGATGAGCATGGTGTCGAATCCGATCACCGCGCTGATGCAGGCGAACTATATCGGTATTCTGGTGTGGGCGATTGGTCTGGGTCTGGCGTTCCGTCACAGCAGTGACACCACCCGCGCCTTTCTTAATGACGCGTCCGAAGCCGTGACCTGGCTGGTGCGCTGCGTCATCCGCTGTGCGCCTGTCGGTATTTTCGGTCTGGTGGCGTCAATTCTGGCCTCCACCGGCTTTGGTGCGCTGTGGCAGTATGCGCATCTGCTGGCGCTGCTGCTGGGCTGTATGGTGCTGATGGCGCTGGTGGTTAACCCGCTGCTGGTGTTCTGGAAGATCCGCCGTAACCCTTATCCGCTGGTCTTCACCTGCCTGCGCGAAAGCGGCGTCACCGCCTTCTTTACCCGCAGTTCTGCCGCCAACATTCCGGTGAATATGGCGCTGGCGAAACGTCTGAAGCTGGATGAGGATACCTATTCGGTGTCGATTCCGCTGGGCGCGACCATCAGTATGGCGGGCGCGTCAATCACCATTACCGTGCTGACGCTGGCGGCGGTGCATACGCTGGGGATCAGCATTGATGTGCCGACTGCCATTCTGCTGAGTCTGGTGGCTTCCCTCTGTGCCTGTGGCGCATCGGGTGTGGCGGGCGGTTCGCTGCTGCTCATCCCGGTGGCCTGCAATATGTTTGGTATTCCGAATGACCTGGCGATGCAGGTGGTGGCTGTCGGCTTTATTATCGGCGTCCTGCAGGATTCGGCAGAAACCGCGCTGAACTCGTCAACGGATATTCTGTTTACCGCCGCTGTCTGTCAGGCAGAAGCGGAGCGCGAAACCAGCCGGGCTTAGTCTTTCAGATAGCTCAGCAGTTCAAAGAGTGGGTGGCTGAGTCCGAAGAGCAAAGCGTCCCGCGCCAGGGAAGGCGCGGGCCGAGCGAGCAGGGATGCTTTAAGCGACTTTGCGATCGGACTCTGCCACCCGCGAAGTGCACCGAATTAACAGACGGTAATGACGACCTCTGGATCGTCATTTTTGCCCGCAAATTATAACGTCACCCCGCTTTTGAAAATCGCCAGCTCGCGGAAGTCGTTCTTTTCGTTGTTGGTGGGCTGACCGCTGGCAATCGCCACGATGGTATCGACAAAATCTTCCAGCATCGCCTCCATGCTCATCCCCTCAATCAGCCGTCCGGCATTAAAGTCGATCCAGTGCGGTTTTTTCTCCGCCAGCGGCGTATTCGTCGCCAGCTTCACCGTAGGCACAAACCCCCCATAGGGCGTGCCGCGTCCGGTACTGAACAGCACCATGTGGCATCCGGCACCCGCCAGGGCGCTGGTGGCGACCGCATCGTTACCCGGTGCACTCAGCAGATTCAGCCCCAGTGTGGTTAACCGCTCGCCATATTTCAGGACATCGACCACCTGGCTCTGCCCCGCTTTCTGGGTGCACCCCAGCGACTTCTCCTCCAGCGTAGTAATGCCACCCGCCTTGTTGCCCGGCGAGGGATTCTCATAGATCGGCTGCTGGTGATCGATAAAGTACTGCTTGAAGTCGTTGATCATCGCGACCGTTTTATGGAAGGTCTCCTCGTCGCGACAGCGGCTCATCAGAATCCGCTCCGCGCCAAACATCTCCGGCACCTCAGTCAGCACGGTGGTGCCGCCGTTGGCGATCATCTGGTCGGAGAAACGTCCCAGCAGCGGGTTGGCCGTGATGCCGGAGAAGCCGTCCGAGCCGCCACACTCCAGCCCGAACTTCAGCTCGCTGAGCCTGCCCGGTTCACGCCGGTCATGACGCATCTTCTGATAGAGCGCATGCAGACGTTCCAGTCCGGCTTCCACCTCATCGTCATGCTGCTGGCACACCATAAATTCCACCCGGTCACTTTCAAAAGCACCGAGGGTGTCACGGAAGACATCGACCTGATTGTTCTCACACCCCAGACCAATCACCAGCACCGCGCCCGCGTTGGGATGCCGCACCATGTTTTGCAGCATGGTGCGGGTGTTGTCGTGATCCTGCCCCAGCTGCGAACAGCCAAAGGTGTGGCTGAACAGGAACGCGCCATCGATATCTTCCGCCTGCTGCGTCTCCTGCAGGAAACGCTGCAGGATCTGACGCGCAATGCCGTTGACGCAGCCGACGGTGGGCAGGATCCACAGCTCGTTGCGGATGCCGACCTCGCCACTGGCGCGCCGGTAGATCTGCACCTCGCGATCGCCACGCTGCGGCGGCAGCGTCACGACGTCGGGCTGATAAGCATAGTGGTCCAGATCGCTGAGATTGGTGCGGGCATTCTGCGAGTGGATCAGCTCTCCGGCCGCCACCGGCTGCGTGGCATGGCCAATCGGCAGGCCATATTTGATTACTGGCTCATTCTGCCCGACAGGCTGCAGAGCAAATTTATGCCCGCGCCCGACGGCCTGGTGCAGCACCACACGCTGTGGTGGCAGCTCAACCGTCGCGCCCGCGGCTAAGTCACGTAACGCCACGGCGACATTGTCGCGGGGATCGATTTTAATTGCGTCTTGCATCGCGTGACCTCAGTTGACTCAGCGCCTCACGAACGCCGTGGACGGTAATGTTTTGCAGGTGCCGGGTAACCGTCTCAGCCAGCCCGGGCTGACGGGTTAAATCTTCGCCCCAGTGCTGCGCATCGCTGAGCACGTTCTCCACCAGCTGCTGCAGCGACATCGCCCCGCTCTCCTGCGCCTGCCAGGCATCGGCATAGCGCTGTAACCAGTGGGGATCATCCTGCAGCGGCCACGCTTTTCTGGCCAGCTTGCCGCGATAAAAGGCGATCAGCGCCGCCAGCGCAAAGGTAATGTGCACCGGCCACTGCCCGGTTTGCTGATGTGCGGTAAGCAGCGGCGTCAGCAGACGGGTGCGGAATTTGGTCATGCTGTTCAGGGCAATCGATAGCAGCGCATGGCGAATAAAGGGATTACGGAAACGGCGCAGAACCGCATCGGCAAAGGCATGGAGCTCCGCAGCAGGCAGATCCAGCGTTGGGATGACATCCTCGCGCAGTAACGACGCCACAAACCCGGCAATAGCCGGATCGGCCATCGCCTCGCCCACGCTCTCCAGACCGGCCAGAAACGCCACCGGCACCATCGCGGTATGGGCACCATTCAGGATCGCCACCTTCTGCGCTTTATAGGGCGCGATGTTGTCCACATGCCGCACCTGCGGCGACAGCGCCTCCAGCTTCAGTTCACTGAACAGCGCCGACGGCCCCTGAATCACAAACTGGTAGTAGACTTCGCCCGCCACCAGATAGCGATCTTCATAGCCCAGTTCGCTTTGCAGCTGCTCACTCTCCGCCGGGAACCCGGTGACGATGCGGTCGACGAGGGTGTTATAGAAAGCGCAGTGCTGATGCACCCAGCTTTTAAATTCGGTCGGCAGATGCCAGTGATCGGCGTAGCGCAGCACCTGCTCACGCAGCGTGTCGCCGTTGTGGTCAATCAGCTCGCACGGCACCACCAGCCAGCCGCGGTCGCTGGCCCCACTGAAGTGGGAGTAGCGCGCCCACAGCAGCTGCGTCAGTTTTCCCGGGAAGCTGCTGGCGGGCTGGTCGGTGAGCTGGTCCGCCTCCGCAAAGGCGATACCCGCCTCGGTGGTGTTCGAGAAAACCATGCGCAGGTCAGGATTTTGCGCCAGCGCCATAAAGTCGCCGAACTGCTGATAAGGGTGGATCTCACGGTTCAGACTGCGGATGAGACGGGTTTCGCTGACCGGCTCACCCTGCGCGTTCAGCCCGCGAATCAGCGTGGTGTAGAGTCCCTCCTGCTGATTCAGCGTATCGCTGACGTCCCGGTTACGAGGCCGCACCACCACGATCCCGGCATCGGTGCCCTGATGCTCGTTCAGCCAGTCGATCTGCCAGTCGATAAAGGCGCGCAGGAAATTGCCTTCGCCAAACTGGATCACCCGGTCGCGATAGCGCGCGCCCGGAAAGTCGCGGCGGTTCAGCCTCTGCATCATCAGGCTCCCAGCTCAATGCCGAAGTAATCGCGGGCGTTGTTAAAGCAGATGTTCTGCACCATCTGCCCTAACAGGGCTTCATCGCCCGGCGCCTCACCCTGCTCTACCCAGCGACCGATCATCTGACACAGCAGGCGGCGGAAATATTCGTGGCGGGTGTAGGAGAGGAAGCTGCGGCTGTCGGTCAGCATCCCGACAAAGCGACTCAGCAGTCCGATCTGCGACAGCTGGGTCAGCTGGCGCTGCATGCCATCCAGCTGGTCGTTGAACCACCAGGCGGAGCCGAACTGCATTTTGCCCGCCTCTCCTTCGCCCTGGAAGTTGCCCGCCATCGTAGCCAGCACTTCGTTGTCGCGCGGGTTCAGGCAGTAAAGAATGGTTTTCGGCAGCGCGTTATTGAGGTTCTGTGCGCCCAGCAGGCGTGCCAGCGGTTCGGCCAGCGGCTGATCGTTGATCGAGTCAAAGCCGACGTCCGGCCCCAGCAGCTGATACTGACGCGGGTTCGTGTTGCGCAGCGCGCCAATGTGATACTGCTGCACCCAGCCGCGACGGGCATATTCGCTGCCCAGCCAGACCAGCACTGCGGTTTTGAACTGGGCCGTCTCGTGTGGCGTGGGCGTGGTGCCGCTGCGGCGGCGCGCCAGAATGTTATCCAGCGTGACGTCATCGGCGTCGGCATAACAGACCACATCCAGTGCGTGATCGGACACCTTACAGCCGTGCGCCGCAAAGTGATCCAGCCGCTGATACAGCGCCCGGCGCAGGTCATCAAAACGCTGCACGCTGATGTCGGTCAGCTGCTCCAGCGCTCCGATCCACGGCAGGAAGGTTTCGGCTTCAATGTTAAAGGCTTTATCCGGCCGCCAGCTCGGCAGCACCTTCACGCTGAAGCTGGCATCTTCTGCCAGGGCGCGATGATGGCGCAGGTCATCCAGCGGATCGTCCGTGGTGCCGACCATTTTTACCTTCATCTGCTGCATGATGCCACGCGCGGTAAAGGCGTCCTGCGCCAGCAGCTCGTTGCAGCGATGCCAGATGCTGTCGGCGGTTTTTTCAGACAGCAGGGTATCGGTGATGCCGAAAGGACGACGTAGCTCCAGGTGCGTCCAGTGATAGAGCGGATTACCGATGGTGTGCGGTACGGTTCGTGCCCACGCATCAAACTTCTCGCGATCGCTGGCGTTCCCGGTACAGAACGCCTCAGCCACACCGTTGGCGCGCATCGCCCGCCACTTGTAGTGATCGCCCTTCAGCCAGATGTCATAAAGGTTGGCAAAGCGATAATTTTCGGCAATCTGCTGCGGCGGCAAGTGGCAGTGATAGTCGAAAATCGGCTGATCCTTCGCATAGTCGTGGTAGAGACGACGGGCGAATTCACTATCCAGTAAAAAATCCTCGGTCATAAAACGCGACATAGAGACATCCTCATCAGCTGAACCACGTATGGCTCAAAGTTATCATACCAATTATGGTCCGTGACGGAATTATTTGCGATCCTGCTCACATAAACCGCGGCCACTCACCGCCTTCATGGACATTTCTGTCGCCCACAGCGCGCTAAATGGCTGTCATCTGTCAGGTTTCCAGTATCCCACAGCGCAGAAAGGGTTTTTGTGATGGCTCTCAACTTTTAAAGTTGTATAACAAGTTAGGCTCTGGCCCCATCGTGAGGTCGCAGGCGACCCACACATGGCAGGGTAAAAACGGGGTTGCTGACACAGAACCTGCGGGCGTGAGCCGAGCTGTATCACGTGCTGTCCCGCTCCAGATAACAACAGCGGCATGACCGCATACAGAACTGGAAGAGGTAGAGGATGCGTAAGATCAAAGGGTTACGCTGGTACATGATTGGGCTGGTGACGCTCGGCACGGTACTGGGCTATCTGACCCGCAACACGATTGCGGTGGCGGCACCGACACTACAGACCGAGCTGCATATCACCACGCAACAGTACTCCTATATCGTGGCGGCCTACTCGGCCTGCTACACACTGATGCAGCCGGTGGCAGGCTATGTGCTCGATCTGCTCGGCACCAAAATTGGCTATGCGGTGTTTGCCGTGCTGTGGGCGATCTTCTGCGCGGCCACGGCGATGGCGGGCAGCTGGGGCGGCTTTGCTCTGGCGCGCGGTGCCGTCGGGGCGGCTGAGGCCGCGATGATCCCGGCGGGCCTGAAGGCGAGCAGCGAATGGTTTCCGGCCAAAGAGCGTTCGGTGGCGGTCGGCTACTTCAACGTCGGCTCCTCCATCGGCGCGATGCTGGCTCCACCGCTGGTGGTCTGGGCCATCATGGCGCACAGCTGGCAGATGGCCTTTATCATCACCGGCGTGCTGAGCATGGTCTGGGCGCTGTGCTGGCTGCTGTTTTATAAACACCCGAAACAGCAGAAGAAACTGAGTGAGGAGGAGCGCCATTACATTATCTCCGGTCAGGAGGCGCAGCATCAGACCGGTAACACCCGCAAAATGTCGGCGCTGGAGATTATCCGCAACCGCCAGTTCTGGGGGATTGCCCTGCCACGTTTTCTGGCCGAACCGGCGTGGGGCGCCTTTAACGCCTGGATCCCGCTGTTTATGTTCAAGGTTTACGGTTTTAACCTCAAAGAGATTGCGATGTTCGCCTGGATGCCGATGCTGTTTGCGGACTTCGGCTGCATTCTGGGTGGCTACCTGCCGCCGCTGTTCCAGCGCTGGTTTGGCGTCAACCTGATCGTCTCCCGCAAGCTGGTGGTGACGATGGGCGCGGTCCTGATGATTGCGCCTGGCACCATCGGCCTGTTCACCAGCCCCTATGTCGCCATCGCGCTGCTCTGTGTGGGCGGGTTTGCTCATCAGGCGCTTTCCGGTGCGCTGATTACCCTCTCCTCTGACGTTTTTGGTCGCAATGAGGTTGCCACGGCCAATGGCCTGACCGGCATGGCAGCCTGGACCGCCAGTACGATGTTTGCGCTGGTGGTCGGCGCACTGGCTGATACGCTGGGCTTCAGCCCGCTGTTTGCCGCGCTGGCGGTGTTCGACCTGCTGGGTGCGGTGGTGATCTGGACCGTCCTGAAAAACAAACCGGTTGCCGAACTGACCGCTGAGGCCGCCCTGCCGCCTGCGAATGCCGTTCGCAGCTAACCCACCGGGCTGGCATACGCCAGCCCATTTCCTCCCGCCGCCTGAAGTGGTATAACAACTTATCTGTTTTGCTATCAGGACTGTGCCATGGACCTCACCGAATCCCGTCGACTCTACCAGAAGCTGGCCAGCGAGCTGAAAAGCCGTATTGAAACCGGGATCTACCCGGTCGGTGACAAGCTGCCCGCTGAACGTCTGATTGCCGAAGAGATGGAAGTGAGCCGCACCGTGGTGCGCGAAGCGATCATCATGCTGGAAGTGGAAGGCTATGTGGAGGTCCGTAAAGGGTCGGGCATCCACGTCATTGCCAGCCAGCAGCAGAATCGCATCGCGCCGACCAGCAGCCAGCTGGAGTTCGCGACGTTCGGTCCGTTTGAACTGCTGCAGGCACGTCAGCTGATTGAGAGTAACGTGGCGGAGTTTGCCGCCACGCAGGTGACGCGACAGGACATCATCGACCTGATGGCGATTCAGGAGAACGCCCGTAAGGAAGATCACTTCCGCGATTCAGAGTGGGATATGCAGTTCCATGTCCGCATCGCCCAGTCCACGCAGAACAGCGCGTTAGCCGCCATCGTTGAAAAAATGTGGCTGCATCGTCAGCACAATCCCTACTGGCTGAAACTTCACGAACACATCGACCAGCGCAGCATTCTCAGCTGGTGCGACGACCACGATCAGATCCTCAAAGCCCTGATGCGTAAAGATCCCGCCGCCAGCAAACTGGCGATGTGGCAACATCTGGAAAATACTAAACAGATGCTGTTTAACGCGACGGCGGATGATTTTGAATTTAATGTCGACCGATACATGTTCGGTGAGAATCCGGTCATCCTCCCTGACGGCTCTAGCCACGCCCGCTAAACAGCCTGAACGCGCCGGTGAGGGTCAGTTAATCTGCAATAGTGTCAGGTCATGTAAAGCTCCTTTTTACACGCCGTTTCACAAGGTAAAACTCCTGTTCGTCAGCGAGTTTTCCTGTCTCAGACAGGTGATTTTTGTTACAGTTATCGCCCTTTTATTACCCTTTGAGACAGGGGGTTATAAAATCGCTGATTTAACAATCAATTCTGGAAGGATCCGGAAAATCCCGCCCAGGCTGCGCTCCTAAAATTTATAACGACATGCCGGTCTGCGTTTAAGTCCCTGTGGGACATGTTTAACAATGATGTTCAGGAATGATTGATGGATATTCTGCAAGCGTTGCTGCATGCCCTGTGGCAACAGGATTACGAGACCCTTTCCGACCCCACGCTGGTATGGGCCATTTACGGCGTGCTGTTCATGATTCTGTTTCTGGAAAATGGCCTGCTTCCTGCCGCGTTTCTGCCGGGTGACAGTCTGCTGATTCTGGTCGGCGTGCTGATTGCCAAAGGCACCATGAGTTTCCCCTTAACGATTCTGGTTTTAACCACCGGAGCCAGTCTGGGCTGCTGGGTGAGCTATATCCAGGGGCGCTGGCTCGGCAATACCCCCACGGTACAGAAATGGCTCTCCCATCTGCCCGCCCAGTATCACCTGCGCGCGCATAGCCTGTTTCACCGCCACGGCCTCTCTGCCCTGCTGATTGGCCGCTTTATCGCCTTTGTGCGCACCCTGCTGCCTACCATCGCCGGCCTGTCCGGTCTGAGCAACGCCCGCTTTCAGTTTTTCAACTGGGTCAGCGCGCTGCTCTGGGTGGTGATTCTGACCGTTATCGGCTTTGCACTGGGTAAAACACCGATTTTCCGGCGCTATGAAGATGAGATGATGTTCTTCCTGATGATGCTGCCACTGGCGCTGCTGGTCTTCGGGCTGGTGGGCTCGCTGGTGGTGTTGTGGCGTAAACGTCAGGCGAATCAGAACGGGAAAGCCGAGTAATGAAAGCGTTGCAGGCGATTCCAAAACGGTGGATGCCGTGGTTGATGGCGGGCGCGCTGGCGCTGATCGCGCTTTGCGTGGTTCCCGCCCTGATGCAGCACGAGACGGTGGTGCAGATCCGGGTTTCCCATGCGGGTGCGACCCTGCCCGATGGCTTTTATCTCTATCAGCAGCTCAGCGCGCAGGGTATCCGTATTAAAAGCATTACCCCGGCGGGCGATGCACTGATTATTCACTTTGACAGCGAAGAACAGAGTCTGGCGGCACAAAAGGTGTTACGCCGCTTGCTGCCACAGGGCTTTATCGTGGCGCAGCACGATCACGCTCAGCACCTTTCCCTGGCCTGATACGCCCCGTCCCTGCTTTTCAGGCCGTCGCGGCATCGCGTGGCGGCCTGACAGCCTCTCTATCTCCCGGTCTTCTTTGAACTTTTTACGTTGCGTGTCTATGCTTAACGGAGAGTCGGTTCTCAGCATCCGCGATTTGCCTATGATCCCGCTGCTGAACAATCAGGTCGCAAAGGAAGGTACCCAAACGGATGAAATATCACCTATTACTGGGCGTTGCCCTCTTTTCGCTGTCTGGCTCACTGCTGGCCGCCGAATCGCTGTGCGAGCAGAAAGAGCAGGACATTAAGCACGAAATTGAGATGGCGCAGAAACATAACAATCTGCGCCGGGTCAACGGCCTTGAGCGGGCGCTGACCGAAGTCCAGGCGGACTGTAGCGACAAAAAGCTGGAAGCCGCCCATCTGGAAAGAATTAACGCGCAGAAGCAGAAAGTGGCTGAGCGCGAGCACGAACTCAGGGAAGAGCGTGATGAGGGCCACGACAGGGAGAAGATTGCGAAGCGACAACAAAAACTGGATGAAGCGCGCCGGGAGCTGAAAAAGTTACAGGCGGAGCCCTATTAATCGGAATTAATCTACTGATGTTAAAGGAGTATTTTATGTCTAAAGACACATCATCGGAACATCTGCGTGCTGAACTGAAAAATCTGGCTGATACCCTGGAAGAAGTGCTGAGCAGCAGCACTGAAAAATCGAAAGGGGAGCTGGATAAGCTTCGTAATAAAGCGCGTGTGGCGCTGGACAGCTCACGTGAGCGCCTGGGTGAATCAGGCGAACGCCTCGCGGCGACAACCCGTGAAGCGGCGCAGAAGGCGGAAGGCTACGTGCGTGAAAATCCCTGGCATGGTGTGGGTATCGGTGCAGCGATTGGCGTTGCACTGGGCATGCTCATTTCGCGTCGCTGATTATGGCTGATTCACAGCAGAACCACGGCCCGGCTAAAGGGGTCATTAACATCGGCCAGCGTATTGTCACCACGCTGGTTGGTATGGTCGAGACGCGCGTTCGTCTGGCAGTGGTGGAACTGGAGCATGAGAAAGCCAACCTGATACAGCTGCTGTTGATGGTGGGCCTGACGATGCTGTTCACGGCGTTTGGTCTGATGAGCCTGATGGTGCTGATTATCTGGGCAGTGGATGCGCAGTATCGCCTGATGGCCATCGGGATCACCACCGGCACCCTGTTCCTGCTGGCGGTTATCTTCGGACTCTGGACCCTTCACAAATCCCGTCAGTCCACGCTGTTACGCCACACGCGTAAAGAGCTGGAGACTGACCGTAATTTGCTTGAGGAGCAGCGCTGATGAGCCGCCGCGAGCGTGAAGAACGCATCCATGAACTGCTTAAGCATGTGCAGCAGCAGCGGCTGGATTTAAGCGCGGCGCGGCGCGACTGGCTGGAAAGTACCGCCCAGTACGATCGTGGCTGGTTCACGTTCCTGAGCTTACGTCGCTATCTGGCGATTGGCAGCAGCGCGCTGGCCGTCTACTCGATTCGCAGTCCTAACCGGCTGCTGCGCTGGGCCAAGCGAGGATTTGGTGCCTGGAGTACCTGGCGCATGATTAAGTCCGCCCTGCCTCCGCGTTAACTCTCTGAAAAGCCGGTCCTGAAAAGACCGGCTTTCTTCATCAGTTTTTCTGAAAAACACTGACAGTTTTTCCTGCTTACAACCTTTTCACGCCGCGATTATCATCTCCAGCTATCAACCCAATGAAAAGCATCACTGCTTTCAGCGGGCACAAACCCTGCGGGCAGCCTGCCCTGCACTACTGATAACGCTGGAGTAAATGATGAAAAAATTCGAAGATACTGGTCTGTTGCTGGCTCGCATCCTGATGCCAATCCTGTTCATTACCGCGGGCTGGGGCAAAATCACCGGTTATGCAGGCACCCAGCAATATATGGAAGCGATGGGCGTGCCCGGCTTTATGCTGCCGCTGGTTATCCTGCTGGAGTTTGGCGGCGGTCTGGCTATCCTGTTTGGTTTCCTGACCCGTTTTACCGCGCTGTTCACTGCCGGCTTCACCATCCTGACCGCGTTCCTGTTTCACAGTAACTTTGCCGAAGGCGTGAACCAGCTGATGTTCATGAAGAATCTCTCTATCGCCGGGGGTTTCTTGGTGCTGGGTCTGGTGGGTCCGGGCGCATACAGCATTGATCGCCTGATCAGCAAAAGAAAACCGCAGGCGATTGCGCACTAATCTCACATAACGTGTAATGCCACATATACTTAGCAGGGCGGGGACATTTCCCCGCCCTGTTTGCTTTGGAGCCATTATGGGACAGTTAATTGACGGTGTCTGGCATGACACCTGGTACGACACCAAATCGACCGGCGGACGCTTTAAGCGCTCAGAGTCCGCCTTCCGTAACTGGGTGACCGCCGATGGCAGCGCAGGCCCGACAGGCAAGACGGGGTTTACCGCCGAACGCGACCGCTATCATCTCTATGTCTCGCTGGCCTGCCCCTGGGCGCACCGCACGCTGCTGATGCGTCAGCTGAAGGGACTGGATAACCTGATCGACGTCTCGGTGGTGCATCCACTGATGCTGGAGAATGGCTGGACGTTTGACGATACGTTTCCGGAGGCAACCGGCGACAAACTCTATCAGAATGACTTCCTCTATCAGCTCTATCTGCACGCCGATCCGCACTACAGCGGTCGCGTCACAGTGCCGGTGCTGTGGGACAAGCAGCAGAACACCATCGTCAGCAACGAGTCTGCCGATATCATTCGCATGTTCAACAGTGCGTTTGATGCGGTGGGTGCGCGCGCCGGGGATTACTACCCGGTTGCCCTGCGTGAGAAGATTGATGAGCTGAACGGCTGGATCTACGATACGGTGAACAACGGCGTCTACAAAGCGGGGTTTGCGACCTCACAGAGCGCCTATGACGAGGCCGTCACCGCCCTGTTCCACTCGCTGTCGCGCCTGGAGCAGATTCTGGGCCAGCACCGCTATCTGACCGGCGATCAGCTGACCGAAGCGGATCTGCGGTTGTGGACCACGCTGGTGCGTTTTGATCCGGTTTACGTCACGCATTTCAAATGCGATCGTCACCGGATTGGTGATTTCCGGAATCTCAGCGGTTTCCTGCGCGACATCTATCAGATGCCGGGCATCGCGGAGACGGTCAGTCTGCCGCATATTCGTCATCACTACTACTGCAGCCATAAAACCATTAACCCGCACGGCGTTATCTCTCTCGGCCCGGCGTTTGACTGGAATGAGCCGCACGGTCGCGATTAAGCGGCATCAGCCCCACGCAGTGGCGCGGGGCTGAGTCTCACCCCGGCGGCGTCCCGCGCCCTCAGCGAAACCCCACCAGAATGTTGTTCACCGCGCTGAAGATCTCATTCATCTGATCCTGAAACAGGGTCGGAAGGTTATACATCAGCAGCAGCGCCCCCAATCCCAGGGTGATGGAGATGGGGAAGCCAATAACAAAGATAGAGAGTTGCGGTGTCAGGCGGTTAAGTAAGCCCAGCGTCAGGTTCAGCGCCAGCAGCAACGTCACCACCGGCATCCCAATCTGCAATCCACTGCTGAAGATCAGGCCCGCAGCCTCGGGTAACCGATAAATCGCGCTGGTCTATCGCCCGCTGACTGAACAGGCCCCGCTCAGTCAGTCCGGTGAAGCGGGTATGGAGGGCGAGCGCTAGCCGGGGCTGACCGACAGCGCCAGAAAGCAAAAACCCCGCCGGAGCGGGGTTTTGTAGTAAGACGTCGAAGCTGACCGTTAAGCCGCGCTCCTTTCATGAAAAGCGTCGTGGACAGTCATTCATCACCGAATGCACGTCGCCTGAAAGCAAAAACCCCGCCGGAGCGGGGTTTTTTAGTAAGAAGTCGAAGCTGACCGTTAAGCCGGGTTCTGTCGTGGACAGTCATTCATCTAGGCCAGCAATCGCTCACTGGCTCAAGCAGCCTACCCGGGTTCAGTACGGGCCGTACCTTGTGAACCCCTATTTGGCCTTGCTCCGGGTGGAGTTTACCGTGCCACGAACTGTTGCCAGTCGCGCGGTGCGCTCTTACCGCACCCTTTCACCCTTACCTGATCCCATTTCTGGGCCATCGGCGGTTTGCTCTCTGTTGCACTGGTCGTAGGCTTGCGCCTCCCAGGCGTTACCTGGCACCCTGCCCTATGGAGCCCGGACTTTCCTCCCCTCTGCCCGTCTCCCCACAAGTGAGGACGACGACAAAGCGGCGACTGTCTGGTCAGCTTCGGCGCGGGATAATAGGGCATTCGCCCGCATTTGTCACGCCTCTTGCTGCTCCAGCGCATACTTATAAAGCGCATTTTTCTTTACGCCGTGGATCTCAGCCGCCAGCGCAGCCGCCCGCTTTAACGGCAGCTCTTTCTGCAGCAGCGCCAGCGTTCGCAGCGCATCCGCCGGAAGCGCGTCTTCGTCATCGGCCTTATGGCCTTCAACGATCAGCACCATCTCGCCTTTGCGGCGATTCTCATCTTCTTTTACCCACGCCAGCAGGTCGGCCACCGGCGCGCCGTGGATCGACTCCCAGGTTTTGGTCAGCTCACGCGCCAGCACCACATAGCGATCCCCGCCCAGCTCACTCACCATATCCTGCAGGCTGTCGATCAGACGGTGGGTAGACTCATAGAAAATCAGCGTGCGCGGCTCCTGCACCAGCGCGCGCAGAGCGTCACAACGCCCCTTGGTTTTGGCCGGCAGAAACCCTTCGTAACAGAAACGATCGGACGGCAGCCCGGCGGCACTTAACGCCGCAATGGCGGCACAGGCGCCTGGCAGCGGCACCACCCGGATGCCCGCTTCGCGGCAGCGGCGCACCAGATGGTAGCCCGGATCGTTGATCAGCGGCGTGCCAGCATCCGAAACTAAGGCTATGCTTTGACCCTCCTCCAACTTCGCAATCAGCAGTTCAGCCTTGTGCTGTTCGTTGTGGTCGTGAAGTGCGAAGAGTCGCGCATTGATGGCGAAATGTTGTAGCAACAGCCCGGTATGACGTGTATCTTCCGCAGCGACCAGATCGACGCTCGAAAGCACCGTCAGCGCCCGCTGGGTGATATCACCCAAATTACCAATCGGGGTTGGAACGATGTAGAGCGTGCTGGCAGAAATCTCTGCCCGATCGAGTTGTTTCATTGTTTCATCCGAATTGCCGATTTAATATTGAGCATCTTGAAAAAAACATCACTGGATACAGTATGCTTCCTTCAAAAGTCGTTCGTCATAAAGCAGGACGCTTTCTGCCTGTCATTCTTGCTGGGCTGATTTTAGCCGCGTGTAGCGGTCAGGGGCCGCAAACCTCAACCGTCAATATTCAGGGGCCTGCCACAGCCAGCTCCGCTTACTATCTGCAGCAGGCGCAGCAAAGCAGCGATGATAGCAAGACCGACTGGCAATTACTCGCAATCCGCGCCCTGTTGAAGGAAGGAAAGTATCCTGAAGCGACCCAGCAACTGAGTCAGCTGCCGCAGCAGCTCTCTGAGACGCAGCAGCAGGAATCGCTGCTGCTGAAAGCGCAGCTGCTGATTGCCCAGCAGAAGATCAAAGAGGCTGAGCCCCTGCTGGCTGACGTGAAAACCGGTGCATTATCGAAGGATCAGCTGGCGCGTTTTTACAGCCTGCAGATCGCCAGTGCACAGGGTCGCCCTTCTCTCTCCCTGTTGCGCACCTATATTGCGCAGGAGCCGCTGCTGACCGGCAGCGACCATCAGGCCAACATCGATGCTACCTGGCAGGCGCTGACGCAGATGTCGCCGCAGGAGGCCAGCAACCTGGTCATTAACGCCGATGAAAACGTGCTGCAGGGCTGGCTCGACCTGCTTGCCGTCTGGCGGGCTAACACCCAGGATGCCGGGATGCTTAAGTCGGGCATCAAAGACTGGCAGACCCGCTATCCGCAGAATCCGGCGGCCAAAACGCTGCCGACGCAGCTGAGCCAGATGCAGAACTACACCAAAGCCTCAACCAGCATTATCGCGCTGCTGCTGCCCATGAATGGTCAGGCGCAGGTCTTCGCGAATGCGATTCAGAAAGGCTTTACTGACGCGAAGAATGGCGTCTCCGCCCCTGCGGCCCAACCGGCGGCCGCACAGCCCGCCGCGACGGATGGCACGGCCAGCACGCAACCGGCAGCTGTCGCCGGCTCGGCTTCCGACCCGATCAGCGCGCCGCAACAGCAGGCGGCTGAAGCCACCCCGCAGGCGCAGCCTCAGTCTCAGCCTGCCGCCACCGCCGAACCAGCCAGCAACGCTCAGATTAAGGTCTATGACACCAGCAGCCAGCCGATTGAGCAGGTGATGCAGCAGGCCCAGCAGGATGGCGCCACCCTCGTGGTGGGGCCACTGCTGAAGAGCAACGTGGAGAAAGTGGCTAACAGTCAGACGGCACTCAATGTTCTGGCGCTTAACGAGCCGGAAACGATCCAGAACCATCCGAATATTTGCTACTTTGCGCTTTCTCCTGAAGACGAAGCGCGCGATGCCGCGCACCATATCTGGGATCAGGGCAAACGCGAGCCGCTGTTGCTGGTTCCGCGCAGCGGTCTGGGCGATCGCGTCACCAATGCTTTCGCGCAGGAGTGGCAGACGCTGGGTGGCGGTACCGTGATGCAGCAGCGCTTTGGCTCGACCGCTGAGCTGAAGCAGGGCATCAACAGTGGCGCGGGCATCAGCCTGTCAGGCACGCCGGTGAATGCGGCCCCTGCCCAGCAGCAGCAGGGTGTGTCCATTGCCGGTCTGACCATTCCGGCGCCGCAGCAGAGCACGCCAGAGGCCGTCAGCACCAGCAGCGGCGGAGGCGTCGATGCGGTCTATATCGTTTCCACCCAGGATGAGCTGCAGCTGATTAAGCCGATGATCGCCATGCGCACCGGCAGCCGCAGCAACATTTCGCTCTATGCCAGCTCGCGCAGCGCGCAGGCGGGTGCCGGTCCCGATTTCCGTCTGGAGATGGATGGCCTGCAGTTCAGCGATATTCCTCTGCTCTCCGGCAGCAACCCGGGCCTGATGCAGCAGACCTCGAAGTCATTCAACAATGACTACTCGCTGGTGCGCCTCTATGCCATGGGGATGGATGCCTGGACGCTGGCCAATCACTTTAACCAGATGCGTCAGTCACCGGGTTATACGCTGGATGGCAACACCGGTAAGCTCAGCGCCAACACGGATTGTGTGATCAACAGGAAGTTGACATGGAACCAGTATCGTCGGGGCGAAATCGCACCGGCCAACTGACCCGCCGTCAGACTGGCGCCCGGTATGAAGAAGATGCCCGGCGCTATCTGGAGCAGGCGGGCCTGAAATGGGTCGCCAGCAATGTTCACTTTCGCGGGGGTGAACTTGACCTGATAATGCGTGACGGGCACTGTTGGGTGTTTGTCGAAGTTCGCTACCGCCGCGATGCGCGCTACGGTGGCGCACTCGCCAGCATCACCCGCCGCAAACAGCAGAAGCTGCTGCGCGCTGCCGCTCTCTGGCTGGCGCAACGCGGCGGCAGTTTTGCAACGGTGAATTGCCGTTTCGACATCATCGCCATTACCGGCACGGCGCTCGAGTGGCTGCCGGATGCCTTTAATGCAGACGTTTAGAACCAGGTGGTTGTGTGCAGGAAAGAATTAAAGCGTGTTTTACTGAAAGTATTCAGACCCAGATTGCTGCCGCTGAGGCGCTGCCCGATGCCATCTCCCGTGCGGCCATGACGCTGGTACAATCTCTGCTGAATGGCAATAAGATCCTGAGCTGCGGCAACGGCGCCTCATCCGCCAATGCCCAGCACTTCGCCGCCAGCATGATCAACCGTTTCGAAACCGAGCGCCCCAGCCTGCCGGCGCTGGCGTTAAGTGCAGACAACGTGATGCTGACCGCGATTGGTAACGATCGCCTACACGATGAAATTTATGCCAAGCAGGTGCGCGCGCTGGGCCACGCAGGCGATGTGCTGCTGGCCATCTCAACCCGTGGCAACACCCGCGACATTGTGAAGGCCGTTGAAGCCGCGGTAACACGCGATATGACGATCGTTGCGCTTACCGGGTATGATGGCGGTGAGCTTGCCGGACTGCTGGGCCCGCAGGATGTGGAAATCCGCATTCCCTCACACCGCAGTGCCCGGATTCAGGAGATGCATATGCTCACCGTTAACTGCTTATGCGATCTGATCGATAACACCCTCTTTCCCCATCAGGAATGACCGAAGGAGCACGAATGAAAGCATTGAACGCTATCGCTATTCTGTTAACCGCCATGCTGCTGCAGGGCTGTGTCGCCGTGGTTGCCGGTGGCGCAGCGGTTGCCACCAAAACCGCCACCGACCCCCGTACGGTCGGCACGCAGGTGGATGACGGCACGCTGGAGCTGCGCGTCACCAATGCGCTGGCGAAAGATCAGCAGATCAAAACCGATGCCCGCGTCATCGCCACCGCCTATCAGGGCAAAGTGCTGCTGACCGGTCAGGCACCGTCGCAGGAGATCGCCAATCGTGCCAAACAGATCACCATGGGCGTGGATGGCGCCACCGAGGTCTATAACGAGATCCGCATTGGTCAGAAGGTGACGCTTGGCACCACCTCGTCAGACACCTGGATCACCACCAAGATCCGCTCGCAGCTGCTGGGCAGCGATCAGGTGAAATCCTCCAACGTGAAGGTGACCACCGAGAATGGCGAAGTGTTCCTGCTGGGTCTGGTGACGCAACAGGAAGGGCAGGCGGCGGCCGATATCGCCAGCCGCGTCAGTGGCGTGAAGCACGTCACCACCGCCTTTACCCTGCTGAAGTAACGCGTAAAACGCGTAAGACGCAAAAAAGGCGGCCATGGCCGCCTTTTTTATTGCCTGAGGATCAGACCGGGATGTCGATGACCAGTGCCCGGGTCGCCGTTTTCGCCGTCAGCGTCAGCAGCGACTCTTCCTGCAGAAAGGCACCGTCGCCGCACCCGAGCGCTTCCCGATGCGCCGCACCCGATCGGGCTTCCAGCGAACCGTGAATCGACTGCAGATAGGCGCGCGGCCCCTGCAGATGCAGCGCGTGCTGCTCGCCCGGCGCCAGTTCGACCTGATGGATCCACACCTGCTGACGCAGTTGCAGGCTCTCATCCACGCCATCCGGCGAGGCGATCAGCTGAGAGGTGCGGCCCGCCGTCAGGGCCAGTTTCTGCATCCGCGGATTCTCACGCTCCGGGCAGGCGGCCAGCCACAGCTGCATACGGGTCAGCGGGCGCTCTTTGCTCAGGTTGATTTCGGTGTAACTGACCCCCGGCTGGGCTGAGAGCAGCAGCGCCTCCCCTTCCTGCACGCTGATCGTGTTGCCTTCGCTGTCGCGATACTCCGCTTCGCCCTGCAGCACGATGTTAAGCACATCGACCTGCGGATAGGTGCGCGGCTGAAAGGCGGCCCCTGGTGCCAGCACTTCCTGATTCAGTACGCGCAGTGACGCGTAGCCCATCAGTTTTGGATCAAAATAGTGGCCAAAAGAGAAACTGTAGCGGGCCTGCAACCAGCCAAAGTCGGCCTGGCCACATGCGGACGCACTGCGTGTCGTTATCATTATTTACCTCCGGCATCCGGTGACGAGGATCGGTCACGGACTCTATGCACACATGGTAAAAGTCTGGACGCCGGATTGTTAGCCAGTTAATCTGCCGGGCATGTTCAAATTTCCTGACAGAGAAACGGGATGGCTAAAGAGCGTGCGTTAACCCTTGAATCGTTACGCGTAATGGATGCGATTGATCGACGTGGTAGTTTTGCGGCGGCGGCCGATGAGCTGGGCCGCGTGCCCTCTGCACTCAGCTATACCATGCAGAAGCTGGAAGAGGAGCTGGATGTGGTGCTGTTTGACCGCTCCGGCCACCGCACCAAATTTACCAACGTGGGACGCATGCTGCTGGAACGTGGCCGGGTGCTGCTGGAAGCGGCCGACAAACTCACCACCGATGCCGAAGCGCTGGCGCGTGGCTGGGAAACCCATCTGACCATCGTGACCGAAGCGCTGGTGCCCATCGACGCCCTCTTTCCGCTGGTGACGCGCCTGGCCGACAAAGCCAATACCCAGTTTTCGCTGGTCACCGAAGTGCTGGCGGGGGCATGGGAGCGGCTGGAACAGGGACGGGCCGATATCGTCATCGCCCCCGATATGCATTTCCGCGCCTCAACCGAGATCAACACCCGCAAGCTCTACACCATGATGAGCGTCTATGTCGCCAGTGCCGACCATCCGATCCATAACGAGCCGGAACCGCAGTCTGAAGTGACGCGGGTGAAATACCGCGGCATTGCGGTGGCGGATACCGCGCGTGAGCGCCCGGTGCTGACTGTGCAGCTGCTGGATAAGCAGCAGCGCCTGACCGTCAGCAGCATGGACGACAAGCGCCGTGCGCTGCTGGCGGGTCTGGGCGTGGGAACCATGCCCTATCCGCTGGTTGAGCAGGATATTGCGGAAGGCCGCCTGCGGGTCGTGAGTCCGGAATATACCCGCGAGGTCGACATTATTATGGCGTGGCGGCGGGACAGCATGGGCGAGGCCAAAGCCTGGTGCCTGCGTGAGATCCCGCGCCTGCTGGCGAAGAAAAACTGACGGCGGCAGAGCCTCGCGTTAAGAGCGGCTCAGGCAATCCATCGCCACCGCTCTGAAACTGCTGAAGTCAGTGCTCTCCCGCAGGCGGATCATCGCCCTTTCCCGCAGAAACGTGACAAACAGATCGTAGATCGCCATCGCCTCTTCATATTCGCTTTTGCTGATCGCCAGCAGGAAAATCACATAGGCGGTGTCGTCGCCCCAGGCGATGCCCTGCGGGGCCAGCACGGTGTAGACCACGGTTTTCTTCGCCAGCAGCCCCAGCGAGTGCGGCAGCGCAATGCCTTCACCGAGCATGGTGCTGACAATCGCTTCGCGCTCCTCCACCGACGGATAGAAAGCAGCATCCACGAACCCCTCCGCCTCCAGCTGATCGCACAACTGCCGGAACAGTTCAGACTGGGTCATCGGCCTGTCGACGATATGAAAGTGCTGAGCATCAAAATATTTCGTCAGCATATAGGGACGGGTACGATCCACCAGTACCAGCTTGCCGATCTGCTCCAGCTGAAACCCGGTGGGAAACGGTGACATCACCACCACCGGTTTCTCTTTTTCGCTGAGCCGGATGGTCGAGATCACAAAGTCCTCATCGATGCGGCTGCGCGCCTCATATTCACGCTGAGAGAGGCGTGCCGTCACCTTCAGCTGCGGGTATTTGCGCAGCAGCATCGCCTCAATCATCCGCAGCGTCGAGTTACCGCTGTCGCAGACCAGCAGCACCTGGGGATGACGCTGATAGCCCACGTCATAGTGGCGCTCCAGCCCGACACCGATGTGCAGCACCAGAAAGCCAATCTCATTCTCGCTGATGACGTAAGGGGTATATTTCCCCCAGCTGGTCACCGCCGCTAAGGTGACATCATAGGCCATGGGGTAGTGCTGCTTGATGTTGCTGAGCAGCGGGTTAGGAATATGGATCTGGTAGCGCACCCGGGTGATCATGGTCTTGATATGGGTAAGCAGATCGGCACGCAGTTGCTGATCGTTCTGCAGATTAAAGTTGTAGTAGGTGTTGATGAAGCTGAGCAGGTAATCCACCAGCGCATCGGCGTCATCCGCATTGATGGCGCTGGGGGCGATAGCCTGAATGCGCCGTGCCGCAATGTTGACCCGCAGCCAGTTCTCTTCAGCCGGTGAGATCGGTTTACTGACCAGCGGGCGCATCAGCGTAATCAGCTGGTGCGCCGCTTCGCGCACGTCATCCCCAATCTCCTCGGCGCCGGGATCGTTAAGCGGATAGCCTTCGCTGATACGGCGCACCGCCACCGCACAGTAGATCCGCAGATAGCGTTCTCCCTCATCGCTGAGGCGGATATTGTGTTCAGCAAAGCAGCGTTGCAGCAGCGGCTGGAGGGTTTCCAGCATACCGCTGTTGAGCGCTTCAATGGTCAGCAGCGGACTCTCCGGCTGTGACTGATCGATTTGCCACAGCAGATCGGTCAGGCAGGTTCGGATCGCCACTTCGCTGCCGAACAGCTTCATGCCGTAGTGGGGCTTGCTTTCAATCGTCAGATGATAGCGTCCCAGCCACTCGCGCACTTCCGCCATATCGTTCTGCAGGGTGGCGCGGCTGACAAACCACTCCTCGGCCAGCTCTTCAAGTTTCAGCGAATAGGCCGCGGTGAGAAACCGGGTCAGCAGATAACGGATACGGTCAGGCGACGTGCGCGGGATGCGCAGTGGTGAGGCGCTGTGTTGCTGCAGATGCTGAAAGCGCTGAGCATCCTCAATCTTCAGCTGATAGCCCGCGCCACGGCTCAGGACGAACTGCGCACCATGTTCAGCCAGCAGCGCATTCAGCGCCGTGATGTCGGTGCGTACGGTGCGGGTCGAGACGGCAAAACGCCGCGCCAGTTCATCCTGAGGCAGCGTTTCGTTTTGCAGGGCATCAAACAGTTGCGCAAGGCGCTGATTGGGAAATCTCACGACAGTTACCTGTTTACAGAGAAAATCAGGGAAACGGAAACTCAGCCTACGGGGATCGTGACGCAACGTCCATGTTGCGTGCGCGGCCTGCCACCCGATCGGCCTGCCGCGCGGCGCGATCCTCAGGGCAGCAGCGTTTTACAGATCGCCAGCAACCGCTGCACATCCTCGATCCGGGTTTCACCACTCGCTTTGTCGATGATCGAACTGTAGACGTGCGGGATCACTTTGCTGACGCCCGCTTCCAGCGCAATGCGCACAATCTCGCCGACGTTCTCCAGATCGATGCCGCCGGTGGGCTCCAGCCAGAAATCCATTTTTGCGCAGGCGTCTGCTACGGCGCGATACTCATCCACCGCCTGTAAACCGCCCATCGGAAAATATTTCACCGAGCTGCCGCCCATATCCTGCAGCATGGCAATCGCGGTTTCGATCGGAACGATCCCGTCAGGCTGTGTTGCGCTGCGCGGGCCGGTTGAGATTTTTACCTTACCCGGCGTGCCGGTGGGTGAGATCAGACCGTTGACGACGGTCTGCGACTGGCCCAGCAGCGCCCGGCTGGTAGCCACGCCGGTGAAGACCTGATTGACATGCTGGGGTTGCAGCACCTCCGCCAGCTCACTCACCATCTGTGACTGCCGGGGATCGCCCGCGCCCAGACCAATTGAGAGTGCGTTGTCGATCAGCGCAGCGTACTCGCTCATGTCGGCGATAGCAGCGTCATTGCTGGCGTAGTTTTTTGACAGCACGCCGACCAGCACATGCCCTTCGGCCGCCTGCCAGATGGCGCGCGCATTCTCTTTTGATCCCGCCAGTACGTTAAGGCAGAGACGATCCTGATAGAAGTTGGGGGTCAGCGTCATGCGGTTTTCTCTCCGGTTAACAGCGTCTGAATACGGGTGAAAATGGTGTGCAGTTGATCGGCGCTGACGCTGCGTACGTCCGCCTCAATGATCCCTTCATTGGCTTTGTAGCCACGGAAATAGATCGCGACGTCGCCCTTTTTCAGCGCCTGCACCAGATCGCCGGTGCGCTGCCCGATCGCCGCTTCGTCAAATTTGATCTCTGCACGGGCGATGTCACGGCCGGCGGCATCCCACACCACGCGGGCCGTGACGCCATTCAGATGATTCAGCTGTTCGATGAACGGTGTCATTTTTTCCACCATCTGCGCGCCGCTGATTTTTGGCTGAGTCAGATAGTTTTCAATCGCGTGGGTCAGGCCGAGAATGCCCTCTTTGCCGACTTTCATTGCACGGCCAATCCCGTTGGTCTGGCGTTTGACCCACTCAACGTAGTGGTGGCGGCCAATTACCAGGCCGCTGGTCGGGCCTTCCAGCGCTTTTGCACCGCTGTAGATCACCAGGTCGGCGCCCGCTTCGTAGTAGCACTGCAGATCCTCTTCTGCGGCCGCATCGACAATCAGCGGGACGCCGTGCTGACGCGCAACGGCGGCAGCCTGCGCCACATCAAGGTGGCTCTTCTGCACGCAGTGATGCGATTTCACATAGAGGATCGCCGCGGTCTGTGGGGTGATCGCCGCCGCCAGCTGCGCGGGCGAACACTCATTGCTGTAACCCGCCTCCACCAGCTGGCCGCCTCCCAGCGCCACCATGCTGCCGACCGGTGCGCCGTAGTTCACGTTATGCCCTTTCGGCACCACAATCTGATGCGGGACGCTAAGCGGCGCGGCATGCAGGTTATCCAGCAGCCATTCGTTATCTTTTACGATGACCGCCGCCACGCTCTGGGCGATGCCTGCCGAGGCACAGGAGACCACCACCGCGTTCTCCACCTTCAGCAGACCGGCGATGTAAGCCCCGGTTTTATCGACCAGGTCTTTCATTTCGAAGTAGTGATCGAGGCCATATTTCACCGTGTCGATCACGTCGCTCGACGGCGTGGAGACGCCGAGAATCGTCATACGGCCAGAGGCGTTAATCACCGGCTTCAGGCCATACTTTTCATAAACCGAGGTCATGTGCTGCTCCTTCTTCTGTCGCGATCCACTGACCCGCGACGACTGCCGCCAGCGGGACCAGATGCTTCTCACCGGTTACCGTTTCACCTTCTGAATCGATGAAGGGCCGGTTTTCCTCTTTGACGCTAAAAATGGTCAGGTCGGCGTCATAGCCGACTTTCAGCTGCCCCTTGCGCGGCAGCCGCAGCCCTGCCGCCGCGTTGACCGTCACGCAGTCAATCACCTGCGGCAGCGTCATGCCGACGCTGAAGAATTTCGACATGACATGGGCCAGGCTGTGAACCGGGCCAGCCAGACGGTTGCGGCAGTAAATGTCAGAGCTGATGGTATCGGGCAGAATGCCCTGCGCTATCGCCACCCGGGCGACCTCAAAACTGAAACTGGCACCGCCGTGGCCGACATCAAGCTTCACGCCGCGCGCGATAGCCTGTTTAACGGCGGCCTTGAGTTCGCCCTGCGGCGTCAGAATGCGGTTGGGTTTGCCGTTAAAGCAGTGGGTGATGATGTCGCCCGTGGTGAGCAGATCCGCAATCTGGTCAAGATTGGGCGGATTGTTGCCAATGTGGACCATCAGCGGCAGCCCGCCGCTCTGCTGCTGAATCGCCTTCGCGCGGATCAGCGGCTGGATACCGTTTTCACCCACCACGCTGCTGCTGATGCGCGCCTTCAGCCCCACGATAAAATCGGGCAGCCGGGCCACCGCCTGCTGCACCGCCTCGCCATCGATCTGCCTCATGTCGGCCAGTTCGTTCTGAGTGACGATACCGGTGCGGGCGATGTTGATCAGGGCATACACCTGAGTCTGCGCCGCGCGGGTCAGCTGGTAAAAGTCATCAATATGATCGGCACCGGTGCTGCCCGCATCGACCACCGTCGTCACGCCGTGGGCCACGCCTATCGCATCGGCTTCATCATGGTAGATGGGGGATTTGGGATAGCAGTGAACGTGGGAGTCGATCCAGCCTGCGCTGAGGTAGTAGCGACCCGCCAGGTCGCGTTCCTGGCGTGCGCTGCCCTGCACCCGGCCAACAGCGGCGATGCGGCCATCCTGCACCGCGATGTCGACCACCTGCTCATCGCTGAGTCGTGCAGCGCGGATAATCAAGTCGTACATGGTTTCTCCTTAACGGCAGCCCGCTACCGGGCTGCCGGTGAGATCAGAGCGCGATCGGGAAAATCGCACCGAGGATCATGGCGCCGAGGATGGCGCCACCGGTGATCGGCTTGTTCCAGAGATAGAACAGCAGCGCCCCCAGCAGTGAACCCAGACCAATCGGAATCGACGCCGTCATGGCTGACAGGATAATCAGCGGGCCGAGGAAGCGTCCGGAGGCATTACCCGCGCCCATCATGACGTCTGCGCCGTAGGTGGAGTCGCTCTGATTGATGGTGAATTTACGCGCCAGGATAATGACGTAGCCAATCGCCACCCCAATCACCAGACCCGTCGCCAGCGAGGCGGCAAAGTTCGCCACCGGGAAGACGATACCCGCGCCCAGCAGCAGGGCCGGAACGCCCAGGCCGACACCGGTCTGAATCGCGCCGCCGATATCCAGAATCCCCACCAGCGACCCTTCGATAATGCGGGCGAACAGGAAGCTGGCGCCAAAGGCGGCGACCGCGCCGTAGACGCCGGTCTCCATGCCAGAGCGCAGCATCGACACAAACGCCACTTCGTTGAACGCGCCGATGCCATAGAGGTAGTACATGTGGGTTCCGGCAAACACGCCGGCGGAGAGCAGGCCAACAAAGATCGGGAAAGACCAGTCGGCGTACCAGAAGCCTTTATTTTCGTTCATTGCATCGCCTCCTATTTGCCGCTGACGGAGTTATGGATCATGTCGAGCCAGCCGGGAATGCCGAGCTGGAAGGACTGCAGCAGTTTCATATCGAAACCGCGGAAGAAGCCGCTCAGCACAAACAGCAGGACGATGGCGGTCATCATCACTTTGGTGACCCGGTTCCAGCCGCTCTCTTCGACCCCTTTGCCGATCAGAATACCCAGCACCAGGCCCGGCACGGCATTACCCATGATCAGCTGTGCCAGACCGCCGAAAATGGTGGCCCAGAAGCCTGACTTTTTGCCCGCGTCGATGGCCGCCAGCCAGAAGATGACCGGCATGACGGTGTTAACCAGCAGGTTAGCCGCCGGCACCAGCACTTTAACGGCCGTGACTTGAAGCGCCGCCGGAACGGCCGAGGCGGTGGAGTTGAGGAAGGCGACCACGACCATGCCGATAATGCCGCAGGCGATGGCCATTTTTTTCGGATTGTGCAGCGTTTCCGCCACGTTGCGGTTTTTGACCATCAGTGCCGCCGCACCCCAGTTTGGAATGATGCGGTGATCCACATCCTGGGTGAATGAACCGGCTGCAACAGAGGATGCCCAGGCGTTGAAAAAGAAGCCGAGACCAAACGAGAAGTGGGAAGCGGGATCGCCTTCGCATGAGTTCAGCTCGCCCAGCGTACGAAAGGCGCCCATCCCCTGGGTGGTTGGCGCATGAAACATGCGTGCGGCACCCGCGCCGACGCCGACGCCCACCAGCCCGCCAATGATCAACGACTTAAACAAAATGATTAAAAACATGTTGTTGTACCTTGTTGTCGTTTTTTTAATCCCGTCAGACTTCAGCCGCCGCCGCCTCACTCCGGCCTGCCCGCCGCGCGTGCGCGACAGCAGAGGAGCGGGCTACAGACAGGCTGACGTTAACAGGCGCTGTTTTATGATGCCGCCGTAAACGTCACCTGTTCGGTGTCGAAAACGGTGACGCTGACGGTGATCTCCAGCGTGACGCTGTAGTTCCGCCGCTGGCGCGCCAGAAAGAAGAAGAGAAACTTCTCGGTCCTGACGCTCTCCTGCGCGCGCAGCACCCGGACATCCTGAGGTTCAATGCGCAGCAGAATTTTTTGTGTCGCGCGCAGAACCTGGTTCTGCACACGACTCAGGGCATCGGCGAAGGCTTTCGCTTTGGTGTCGCCTTTGCCCTCGACCGTCACCTGGGTAACGTAGTGTTCTTTCATAATCAGCTGCCGTGCTTCTTGTTCCAGGCCTGCACCAGCCGCTCACCCAGCTCTTCTTTGTCCATAAAGCCGAAGCCCAGTACGGTGGCCCCTTCGTTGATGGCGGTTACCCCTTCATCGATAGAGCGCATGCCATGCTTCGCTTTGTAGCCATATTTGTTCTGCGCGGTGATGGCACCTGCGCCGCCGCTGCCGCAGAACGAGATGCCGAAGTCGGCGTTTTCTGCCTTCATGACGTCACCCAGTTTCATGTCCGCCGCCACACCCGGCACCACCACCGCACGGCCACCCGCTTTTTCGATACCTGCGGCCACTTTCTGTCCTTTCCCTAAACGATCGCCAATCACGACTGTCACCATGTTCTTTTCCTCTTCAGTTATTGGATCGTGCGACTTCAATGTGAACCGACAGCAGCCAGGCCTCTTCACGCGGCAGATTGCCAAACAGATCCACCACCTGCTGCGCCAGCGCGACGGTTTCCGGCGGAATATCCTCAAACAGCTCCGCTTCCACTTCCGGCAGCGGCTCGCCACTCAGAGAGCGTGATGCCATGGCCCGGACGTGGGATTCCAGCATCTGCTGCTGAACGACGTTGGGCTGGATACCATGCTGCTGATAGATCGCCGCAATTTGCGTCATGACACGTTCTGCCAGTTGCTGCACTTTCTCCGGTGGCGCTTCATACACCGGGATGCCGTTATTGCTCACCTTGTTACTCCTGTTGAACCGGATAATTCGCGTTGAAAATAAATTAACCGTCCCGGCTCCTGCTGTGGAGAGGCAACATTTCCAGCAGCAAGCGGAAATTGAGGTGAAGGCTGTGCGTCAGATCGCAGAGTGCACACTTCGTGCGAAAAATGACTCTTTGTGCGCAAAATAATGAATTTAACCGTGCCGGATCTTGATGTTGTGCAACATCACGGCAGGTCCGATACGTTTTAAGGCGCGGTGATAAGCAGAAGTGATGGAAAAAACCGCCGGTCGGGCTGACCGGCGGTCTGATTAGCGGAATTTCTTATGGTTGGTATTGCGGATCTCATCAAACTTCGCGGCTTCGCGCTTTGCGCCCTCCACGTTGTTCGCTTTCGCCAGCGTGCTGACCACGTCGATCTGCGCAATCAGAGAGTCGAGACCGGCGTGATAATCTTTGATCTGCGCGCTGTCAGCAGGCTGACCTTCCAGCTTGTCGGGCGTGGACTGCTTCGCATCCTGCGCTGCAGCACGCATCCGGGTTAATGCCTGCTGCATCTCCCGGGCATCGTCCGTTTTTTTAACGATTTTCAGGTTCGCATTCAGCGTGTCCATATCCTGCTCCAGATCCGCCGCACAGAGGCTGACGCTGGAGAACATCAGAGAAGCCGACAACATTGCAATTAGCTGCTTACGCATCATTACTTCCTTTTTATTGTGACGAAAAAAAAAGCAGCCAACAGGCTGCTTCAGGAATGCGTCGTTATTGTCCCGCTATCTTCATTTCAGGCAGTAAGACTGAACCGCACTGAATATTGCTGCGGGTTTCGATATCGTCGCCGATAGTCACCATATTGCGCCACATCTCTTTAAGATTACCGGCGATGGTGATTTCACTGACCGGATACTGAATCACGCCATTTTCGACCCAGAAACCGGCCGCACCGCGCGAGTAGTCACCGGTGATGGCGCTGACACCCTGTCCCATCAGTTCGGTGACCACCAGACCGGTGCCCATCTGCTTCAGCAGATCGTCAAAGCTGTGGCCCTGACCGGCAATGCGCCAGTTGTGAATGCCACCCGCGTGACCGGTGCTGGTCAGGCCCAGTTTACGGGCAGAGTAGCTGGTTAACAGCCAGGTCTGCAGGACGCCCGCCTGGATAATGTCGCGCGCCTGGGTGCGCACCCCTTCGCTGTCGAATGGCGTCGAGGCGAGCCCTTTCAGCAGGTGCGGCTGCTCACTGATGGTGAGCCACTCCGGCAGGATCTGCTGACCCATCGCGTCCAGCAGGAAGGTTGATTTCCGGTAAACGCTGCTGCCGCTGATCGCCCCGACCAGATGACCAAACAGGCCGGTCGCCACTTCAGAGGCGAAAATCACCGGCGCTTTCATGGTCGGAAGTTTGCGTGGGGCAAGACGGGAGAGCGTGCGACGCGCGCACTCTGCGCCGACCCACTCCGGGCTTTTCAGATCCTCAAACGCGCGGCCGATGGTGTAGGCGTAGTCGCGCTCCATGTTGCCATCCTGCTCAGCGATCACGCAGCTGGAGAGCGAGTGACGGCTTGAGCAGTAGCTCTGCAGCATGCCATGGCTGTTACCGAACACCTTAATGCCGACATGACTATTAAAGCTGCCGCCTTCGGTGTTGGTGATACGCTTGTCTGCGCGCAGTGAAGCCTCTTCGGCCTGCGCGGCCAGTTCAATGGCGCGGTCGGCATCGATCTCCCACGGGTGGTAGAGATCCAGATCTGGCGCATCATAGGCCAGCAGCGCCGCATCCGCCGGGCCGGCAAAGGGATCGGGCGAGGTGTAGCGCGCAATATCGATCGCCGCCTGCACGGTACGTTTGATCGCGTCCGGGCTGAGGTCGGTCGATGAGGCGCTGCCTTTACGGTTCTGATGATAGACGGTGATGCCCAGCGCACCGTCGCTGTTGAATTCGACGTTTTCCACTTCGCCATAGCGGGTGCTGACCCCGATGCCGGTGGTTTTACTGACCGCTACTTCCGCGCTGTCAGTGCTTGCTTTAGCCAGTTCAAGTGCCTGCGCAATCGCCTGCTCCAGTACTTTTCGCTGTTCTGCAACCTGAGTAGATACGTTCATCGACCTGCCGTCTAATCTTATGTGTGAATGATTTGAGTCTATCAGAGTCAGAGAACAATTTCGCAGTCACCCGATAAACTGGTAGGATTAGCCTCTTTTTTTTGGGAGCCCGGAAATGACCAGACAGCCCGATGAGTGGCTCGACGATGTGCCAGATAATGACGAACAGGAAGATGAAGAGATTATCTGGGTCAGTAAGAGTGAAATTAAACGTGATGCCGAAGAGTTAAAACGCCTGGGCGCCGAACTGGTAGAACTGGGTAAAAACTCGCTGGATAAGATCCCGCTGGATGAGCGCCTGCGCACCGAGATCGAACTGGCGCAACGTATTAAGAAAGAGGGCCGTCGCCGTCAGCTGCAGCTGATCGGTAAACTGCTGCGCAGTATTGATGTCGAGCCGATCCGCGTTGCGCTGGACAAGCTCAAGAACCGCCACAACCAGCAGGTTGCGCTGTTCCATAAACTGGAAATGCTGCGCGATCGTCTGATTGAACAGGGCGATGAGGCGATCAGCGACGTGATTGCACTCTATCCTGACGCCGACCGTCAGCAGCTGCGCAGTATGATCCGCAACGCGCAGAAAGAGAAAGCGGGCAACAAGCCGCCGAAGTCAGCCCGTCAGATTTTCCAGTACCTGCGCGAACTGGCCGAAGCCTGATAGCCCGGACAGCCGGTCTGTCGTGACCGGTAGCAGGAAGCACGTCAGAACGTCACCGGAAAATGAGCGCCCGTTACGGGCGCCCGTCATCTCAGGCCAGTCTGTCCAGCAGCTTCTGGTGAATGCCGCCAAACCCGCCGTTGCTCATCACCAGAATCGAGTCGCCTGGCTGTGCGGCTTTCGCCACCATCTCGACCAGCGTATCGATATCTGCGCTCCAGTGCGCAGGCGGAATGCACGCTTCGGCGACGTCAGAAACCTGCCACGGAATGTGGTGCGGCTGGAACAGAAAGACCTCATCTGCCCGGGCCAGTGACGGCGCCAGATCGTTTTTGCTGACGCCCATCTTCATGGTATTCGAGCGAGGCTCCAGAACGGCCAGAATGCGCGCTCTGCCGCCAACCTTGCTGCGCAGGGCCGCCAGCGTTGCCAGAATCGCGGTCGGATGGTGCGCAAAGTCATCATACACTTTGATGCTGTTCACTTCGCCACGCAGCTCCAGCCGGCGACGCGCATTGATAAAGCTGTTCAGCGCCTGGCCTGCATCTTCCGGTTTCACACCTACATGACGCGCGGCGGCGATCGCCATCAACCCGTTATGCATATTGTGTTCGCCGACCAGCGCCCAGTTCACCTCGCCGACCTTCTCGCCGTCGAGCCAGATTTCCCAGTGCGAGGCATCGGGCGTCAGCTTCTTCGCCTGCCAGCGCCCG
Organism: Pantoea sp. EKM103V; assembly: GCF_011800365.1. Classification (NCBI taxonomy): domain Bacteria; kingdom Pseudomonadati; phylum Pseudomonadota; class Gammaproteobacteria; order Enterobacterales; family Erwiniaceae; genus Pantoea; species Pantoea sp. EKM103V. Next base: position 167,520 of record NZ_JAALFQ010000008.1, read on the forward strand.
TGGTCGCCCACGCTCTCCTGCTCGCTCCAGCAGCCCATCGCCATCACCTGCCTGATGTTGGCGTCATGCTCCGGCAGCAGGATTTTGCCCTGGCCCGGCACGATCCGGACCAGATGGTGGAACTGCTTCTGGATCGCCCGCAGGTCGTCAAAGATATCGGCGTGATCGAACTCAAGGTTGTTGAGGATCAGGGTACGCGGGCAGTAATGGACAAACTTGGAACGCTTGTCGAAAAAGGCGCAGTCATACTCATCCGCCTCAATGACGAAGAATGGACTTTTTCCTAATTTTGCCGAGACATCGAAGTTTCCTGGCACCCCACCAATAATGAAGCCGGGTTCCAGGCCGCAGGCCTCGAGAATCCACGCTGCCATGCCGGCTGTGGTGGTTTTCCCGTGGGTTCCCGCCACCGCCAGCACCCAGCGGTCGCGTAACACGAAATCGTGCAGCCACTGCGGGCCGGAGAGGTAAGGAATGTTGCGTTCCAGCACCGCTTCCACACAGGGATTACCGCGCGTCATCGCATTACCGATAATCACCAGGTCAGGGGCCGGGTCGAGCTGGCTCGCATCGTAACCTTCTGTTAATTCAATGCCTTGCTGTTCGAGCAATGTGCTCATTGGCGGGTAAACGTTGGCGTCTGAACCGGTCACCTGATGACCAAGTGAACGGGCCAGCACGGCCAAGCCGCCCATAAAAGTGCCACAAATCCCGAGGATGTGAATGCGCATAACGTGATCCATTACTCTAAAGTTCGGCGCACAGTGTAACCCTGCTCGCAGACGGAAGAAACGGATTAGGACTATGGTTTTTGAAGTTCAATCGGCTAAACTGCGTACGCATCCGTTGGCAGACTGTTACGCGTGCTGCCACTCCATCGCAGATTCAGGGAATGTGTTATGAAAACGTTGGGCGAATTTATCGTCGAGAAGCAGCACGACTTTCCGCACGCCACAGGGGAACTGACGGCGCTGATCTCAGCTATCAAGCTGGGTGCCAAAATTATCCACCGCGACATCAATAAAGCCGGTCTGGTGGATATCCTCGGTGCCAGTGGTGTGGAAAATGTTCAGGGTGAACAGCAGATGAAGCTCGATCTGTTTGCCAACGAAAAACTGAAGGCCGCACTGAAAGCGCGTGGCATTGTCGCCGGTATCGCGTCTGAGGAAGAAGACGAGTTCGTCATCTTCGAAGGTGAGGAGAACGGCAAGTATGTGGTGTTAATGGACCCGCTGGATGGGTCGTCTAACATCGACGTTAACGTCTCTGTCGGCACCATTTTCTCTATCTATCATCGCGTCAGCGAACCGGGCACCCCGGTGGTTGAAGCGGATTTCATGCAGCCCGGCAACAAACAGGTCGCGGCCGGTTACGTGGTTTACGGCTCCTCCACCATGATGGTTTACACCACCGGTGCAGGCGTGCATGCCTTTACCTACGATCCGTCGCTGGGTGTCTTCTGCCTCAGCCATGAACGTATGACCTACCCGGAGACCGGTTACACCTACTCCATCAACGAAGGTAACTACATTCGTTTCCCGCAGGGCGTGAAGAAATATCTGAAGTTCTGTCAGGAAGAGGATCTGCCTACGCACCGTCCTTACACCTCACGTTACATCGGATCGCTGGTCGCGGATTTCCATCGCAACCTGCTGAAAGGCGGCATCTACCTCTATCCCAGCACCGCCAGCCATCCTCAGGGCAAGCTGCGTCTGCTCTATGAGTGCAACCCGATGGCGTTCCTGGCGGAGCAGGCAGGCGGTAAAGCCAGCGACGGTCAGAGACGTATTCTGGACATTCCACCGGTCACGCTGCATCAGCGCTGCCCGTTCTACTGCGGCAACGAGGCAATGGTCAACGACGTTGAGCGTTTCCTGGCTGAGTTCCCGGATTGCCGTCAGGGCTAATGCGGCAGAGATAAAAAAGGGCGCGATTATCGCGCCCTTTTTTTTATCACGCTGGCTGCAATCTGAACTGCGCCATGGTTGCCTGAAGCTGATCGGACTGCGCTTCCAGCGACTCGGTCGCGGCCTTCGCCTGCTCCACCAGCGCCGCATTCTGCTGCGCCGCCACATCCATCTGCGTGACCGCCAGATTCACCTGCTCGATGCCACGGCTCTGCTCGTCAGACGCCATGGAGATCTCCTTCATCAGTGAGGTCACGCGCATCACCTCACCGGAAATCTCATCCATGGTTTCCCCGGCACGCGTCGCCATCTCACTGCCCTCTTTGACCCGCGACTGTGAATCGCTGATCAGCGTGCGGATCTCTTTGGCTGCATTAGCACTGCGCTGCGCCAGCGTACGCACTTCATTCGCCACCACCGCAAAGCCACGGCCCTGCTCGCCCGCACGAGCCGCTTCAACGGCAGCGTTGAGCGCCAGGATGTTGGTCTGGAACGCGATGCCGTCGATCACGCTGAGAATATCGCCGATGCGATTGGCGCTGTCGGTAATCTCATGCATTTTTTCCATCACATAGCAGACCACTTCCGCGCCGCGGTCGGCGGTATCGGAGACCGCATTTGCCAGCTGATGGGCCTGCTGAGCGTTGCTGGCGTTAAGCCGCACCGTTGCCGTCAGCTGCTCCATGCTGGCCGCCGTCTGCTCAAGCGAAGCGGCAGACTCTTCCGTACGCTGTGACAGGTTGACGTTGCCGGCGGCCAGTTCACGGCTGCCGAGGTCGATCTGCATACTCGCCTCACGCACCTGACTGACGGAGTGACGCAGCGACTGCTGCATCCCGGTCAGCGCATGGTTAAGGCGTCCCAGCTCGTTGTTGCTGGACGGCGGCAGCACCTGAGAGAGATCGCCCGCTGCGATCTGCTCAAGATGCACAATCGCGCTATCCAGCGGCTGCAGCAGCATCCGGCGCAGCAGTTGCCAGGCGAGCACCAGCAGCAGCAGGGTTAAGGCCACCGCCACGGCGATCAGGATTTTCATTTTGGTTTCGTTATGGGCAGCCTGCACCAGCTGCGCCGCCGTGACCTGATCGGCGAACTGGCTGAAGTCCGTGACCGCCTTGTTGTAGCTGGCCGCCAGCGTCGCCAGGTTGCCTTCCAGCAGCTGGTAATACTCGTCGGTGTATTGCTTGTCCAGGGCGCTCATCATCGGCTTGATGCCCTGGTCGAGATAGGCCTTGTAGCTCGCTGAAATCGCATCCGCCAGCATTTTACCGTGTGCCGTTACCGTTCCGGCATCGATAAAGCGCTTGAGCTGCTGCTGGGAGGAGTCGACATCCGCCTGCGACAGTCGGGTGACGGCGGCGCCCTCTTCCAGCATGCCGATTTCAATTTTTCGTACCGCCAGCGCCGCGTTAGCGCGGGCCCGCATTAAATCTGCATTGCTCTGATAAAGACTGTTCAGCTCGATCCCCTGAATGCGGTTGATAACATCCAGCGAGCGGTTCCCTTTGTTAATTGCCACAATACCCATAAAACTCACCGCCAACAGCAGCAGTGTCATAAATGCCAGCAGCGCCAGCAACCCCGTGCGAAGTGATAACTGTTTCATCTTGATCGTTTCCGTTTATGAGAATAGGCGAAATGTCCAGCGGCCCTAAAACGGAACAGATATCGGCAGTAACGGACCGAAACTTTAACCCTGATTGAGTGTTAACAGCTTGATCATCACGGAAACATCAATCAAGCTAATCGCCGCTTACCCTCAACCCGGAGAAACACGATGAAAGCAGGCCTGTTTCTGACGCTGCTGCTGACCAGCACGGTGACGATAGCGGGGGATCTGCCGTCAGAAGCCTCGTTCGACCGCTGCCTGAATAACGCCCGGACCACGCTGGACATGAACCAGTGTTACGCTGCCGCCACTCAGGCCTAGGATCAGGCGATGAATAAGGAGTACGGCAGGCTGATGAAAACCCTCAACGGCGAACCCCGGGATAAACTGCGTGCCGCTCAGCGCGCCTGGCTGAGCTATCGGGACAGCTGGCTTGAGGCGGGCTACAGCCAGCTCAGTTCACAGGGCTCTCTGGGCAGCGTGGCGCTGAGCGCCCAGCGTCTGAGCCTGGTGCGCAATCAGGCGCAGATGCTGCAGGCGATGGCAAGGGGCAGTTGCGCTAACCCCGACGACTGCTGATCTGACCCGATTTTGCGCTGGCTGAGGCTGGCGCGTTCATTGACCTTCAGGGAGAAACCATGGCCGCCTATGCTTCAACGCTTATTCTGATTGGCCTCGCCGTGCTGAGCTATTTCGTGCACAACAACGCGGTCACCCTGTCGATTCTGGTGCTGCTGGCGATTAAAGTGACCCCGCTGGCACAGTTCTTCCCCTACGTGGAAAAACAGGGCATTACCTTAGGCATCATTATCCTGACGGTGGCCGTGATGGCCCCGCTGGCCAGCGGCTCTCTGCCGGCCGCTGCGCTGATCAAATCCTTTGCCAGCTGGAAGTCGATTGTGGCTATCCTGGTGGGCATTTTTGTGGCCTGGCTCGGCGGTCGTGGCGTCAGTTTTATGAGCGTTCAGCCGTCAGTTATCGGGGGCCTGCTGATTGGTACGGTGATTGGCGTGGCGTTCTTCCGAGGCGTGCCGGTAGGGCCACTGATAGCCGCAGGAATCGTTTCGCTGTTGGTGTCGGCGAAGTAGCCTTAGGGCGCATTCCGAAACGCCAAAAAGAGGGCATACTTTCAGAGTCAGTTGGCTATAATAGCCGACACTCAACATACGACTACTGAAGGAATACCCGATGAGTTTGAACCAGGTGCCAGCAGGTAAAGACCTGCCAGAAGATATCTACGTTGTCATTGAGATCCCAGCGAATGCTGATCCGATCAAATATGAAGTTGATAAAGAGTCTGGTACCCTGTTTGTAGACCGTTTCATGTCTACCGCGATGTTCTATCCATGCAACTACGGCTATATCAACCACACCCTCTCTCTGGATGGTGACCCGGTTGACGTACTGGTTCCGACCCCGTACCCACTGGTACCGGGCTCCGTGATCCGCTGCCGTCCGGTTGGCGTACTGAAAATGACCGACGAGTCTGGCGAAGATGCCAAACTGGTTGCCGTGCCGCACACCAAACTCTCTAAAGAGTACGATCACATCAAAGATGTGAACGACCTGCCAGAGCTGCTGCGTGCGCAGATCACCCACTTCTTTGAGCACTACAAAGATCTGGAAAAAGGCAAATGGGTGAAAGTGGATGGCTGGGACAACGCCGAAGCCGCGAAAGCCGAAATCATCTCCTCTTTCGAGCGCGCACAGAAGAAATAAGCCTGCTGCCCGTTTGTGAGTCGAAAAAAAAAACACCGTCCATCAGGACGGTGTTTTTGTTCAGGCCTCTGGCTCCGCATCGCGCTTCAGCCAGTCGCCGCTCGTAATGCGCTGGCGTCCTGCCACTGAGCGTTGATAGACATAAAGCCATGCACTGCCAAACGGCGTCTGAGTCAGAAAACGTTTGTACTCTCCCCCTTTGGTGCGAAGCGCATCCAGCTCCGCAAGGGTTGAGGCATCAATGCGGTACACTTCACACTGTACCGCGCCGTTGCCCTCAATAACGCCGGGATAATGGCCCAGACTGTAAAGCTCAAAGCCTTCAATCTGGTGATCACCCAGCCACTGCGCATTCGTCATCCAGTGACTGTTTCCCTGTTTGCGCCGTAAACTGCCGTAGACAATTATTCGCATTGCTAAAACTCAAACTGATAGAGCAAATCGAGAGCCTGATCCACACCGGACACGGCTTCCAGATAGAGTTTGGGCATCAGGCGGTAACGCAAGGTTAACGTCGCCAGTGAATCAAATATGCCAACACCGTATTTTACCTGCAGACCCGGCAGTACATAGCCGCTGACCTGCACCTGCTGGCTGTCGCCAACACCCGCAGTATCAAGAGCCAGATTACTGACACCGAAAGTCTCCCCGATTTTACCCACAACCTGCCCACTTTGTGCAACCCCTAAGCCCACAAGCGCAGAAGTGAGGGCATTACTGTCGCCATCTTTGCCGAGTCCCTGACCGCGCAGCAGGTAAGAAAGCGCCTCCTGCTGCGACATCGCCGGGTCGGAGAAGACCTCCGCTTTCGGCTCATCCGCCAGGCCGGTGACGCGCAGACCCGCGGTGACGCCATCTTCGGTGGCATCCGGGTTACGAATTGCCTCCAGGTTGATGTAGGGCTGATCCGGCGGGCCGGCGAACTGCAGTTCACCTTTACGCACGATCAGATCCTGACCGTAAGCGTGGAAGCGGCCGGACGGGATGTTGATCTGACCGTTTAAGCCGAGGCCCGACCGATCCTGCACCAGCTTCAGGTCGCCATTCAGTCGCGCTTTCAGACCAAAGGCGGAGAGGCGCACATCGTTGCCGACGTGGATCACCAGGTTACTGTTGATCGGAATCGCCGCGGTCTGTGGCGCAATCGGCTTCAGCTGTTTATCCAGCATCACCTCATCCGACGAAACGCCCGTGGCGCTCTCCGGCACTTCCTGCACCGTAATGCGCGCCCACGGAATATCGACCCGTCCATCGAGGTTAAAGGCGGCAGGCGTCGCTTCAAAGACCAGATCCGGCGAGACATCCATGCGCACCATCGGCGGCACCGTGACGCGAACCCGGCTGCCCTGCGCGGCGACGCGGGCGCGCCAGTTATCGAGCTGGCTCCAGTCCGCATTACCGCTGAGGTTGATGTTGCCCTGGCTGGTCTGCACCAGCCCGTTCAGGGTGGAGCTCATGCCATTAAACACCAGGTTGAGGCTGGCGGCCGTGAGGTCAACCGGCATAAAGTTGCCATCCACATCCACCCCGGTCAGGCCAAGCTGGCCATAGACCTGCGGCTGCTGCACGCTGCCGCCAAGACGCAGGCTGCTGTTGAGGCTGCCTTTGATCTTCTCGCCCTGCATCAGCGCCGGATTGAGCATCGCCAGTGAGACGTTGCGGATGTTGACGTTACCGCCCAGCGTGCGGCGGCTTTGCGGATCGTCGATCTGCACGTTGCCATCCAGCTGCCCGTTACCGGCAATGCGGATCAGCCAGTCGAGCTGCGCGCGACCGTTTCGCAGTGCGGCATTGAGGTTCAGCGTATCAAAGGCGATCGGCAGGTTATTGCCCTGCACATCCTGCACCACCTTCACGCCGTTGCCCTTCAGCGCGACCGTTCCGGTCGGCAGCGCCCCGTCAGCCGTCCAGTTGACGCGCACGTCGCCGCTGAACAGGCCGCTGAGCTGGGTGGCATCCGGCATAAAGGGTTTCACCATCGCCAGGTCAAAGCGGTTCAGCACCACATGGGCATGACCTTCCGGGCCCGCTTCAACCGGTTCCGGCACGCAGAGGCGGGCATTGGGGTTCTGCCAGCAGTGCGGTCCGATGGTCGCCGTCTGACGGCTGTTGAGATAGTCGATGGCCATCGCACGGGTCAGTCGCCATTCGCCCACCGGCGTATCGAAGTGGGTGTCGTTCAGCGACCCTCGCCAGCGCTGCGTCTGGCGATCAAAGCTGCCGTTGAGCGCCAGCTGGCCGGAGACCGGTTTACCCTGCACGTTGAGTTTCAGCTGATGCTGCTGCTCATTGCCGTCAGCATTCAGGGTTAGCAGGCCGATGTTCAGCGCATCCTGCTGCAGCTGTTCGACACGCAGCTGCAGTTTGCCCGCCACCTGTTCGTCAGAGCGTACGTCGCCCTTGAGCGTAACGCGATTAATCCGCATCTGCTGCCAGCGCAGGCCCCGGCCATTGAGATCGGCCAGCAGCTGCGGTGCCTTCAGGGTGCCGCGCGCTTTGATGGCCCCGTTGACGACGCCGCCCAGACCGGGAAGCGCATTGTCGAGTTGCGGCGCATTGATGCTGGCATCCAGATCCAGACGGTCGCCCAGCGACCCTTTGACATCCAGCTGGTTGCGTCCCAGTGCCAGCTTAATGCCCGGCACTGTCCACTGGTTGTAGCTGTTGCCGGTCAGAGAGCCATCTGCGGTGACGGCGTTCTGTTTCACATTCCCTTTCAGCTGCAGCTGCGGCACGCTCAGCTGCCAGCTGCCGCCATAGAGACTGCCGCGGGTGGTGATTTTGCCATCCAGTCGCGCCGGCCAGTCGGGATACTGTTTAGCCGTATTGATCCCCGCCAGCGTCAGTTCGCTGCGCCAGCTGATCGCCTTGCTCCAGTCCACCAGCGCGGTAAGGTCGATGTTGCCCTGCAGCGCAGCCACGCGCAGGCGATCGAGACTGAACTGCTCAACGTTGCCTTTACCGGTCAGCGAGACGGTCGCCGGTGGCACCGACTCCCCCTTCACGGCGGTCTGCAGTGACATCACATAGTCGGTGGCTTTGCCTTTGAACTGATAGTCCAGATTATCGGCCTGATAGGCGACCGGGCCTGTCAGCGGCCAGCGCAGTTTCGGGCTGGTCAGCTGCAGCGACAGCGGCAGCCCCGCCACCGCCAGCTGGGTCGCGGCGTTGAGCTGCGCATCCACCGGGCCGGAGAGGTTCAGCGCCAGCTTCAGCTCGTCACGCATCGCGCCGTTAAGTTTCAGCGCAATCTTTTCGCCTTTGATCGGATCGGTGTTGACCGTGCCGTTCAGGGCAAAATCGACCGGCCAGTTATCGGCCAGCGTCGCCTGCCCGCTGCCTCTGAGATTGCCGAGGTCAGAGTCAACCTCCAGCGTGGTCAGCTGCATCTGCCGGTCGGTAGTTTTCGCTTTCATCAGCAGGCGGCTGACCGAAATATCGGTGTCGCCGGTGATGCGCAGCTGTTCTCCCAGGATCTGCTGAATGTCGATATCCAGCGGCAGACGGAAATCGGGCAGCGCAGGCAGCAGCGGTTGTGCAAACATCGCCTGCAGCGTTTCACCCAGCGGTTTCTCAGCCGGATGCGGCTGCTGAACTTTCGGCTCCACCACCTGTTCGTTCACGACTTTGGCTGCTTTCGGCAGCGCAATCAGCAGGCTTTGAATATGGGTAGGATTGAGCGTCAGCGCACGATCCTGCCACTGCAGACCGGTGGTAAAGTCGAGCAGCGAAATCGCGGTGTCATCCACTTTGACATTGATATTGTGCAGGCCAAGATGGCGCAGCGTAATCGGATAGGGCGTGCTGAGGTTGGTCGAGCCGCTCTCCTCTTCCGGCGCTGGCGCGGCAGGCGTCATCTTTTTACTGTCGACCACCACGCTGATATCACGCAGGGAGATATCATTCACGCAGACCGACGAATGCAGCAGGCAGTTAAGGTTCACCGCCAGATGGATCTGTCCGGCATCCACACTGACGCCAGGCATTTCGTAACGCAGACCGCTCAGGGTCAGGTTACGCCAGCCGCCCTCGACCTGTTTGATTGACAGGCCCGGTACCCAGCGCGACGCGCCATTCAGCACCAGATGCAGCCCCGGCGTGGTGCCGATTAAAAATGCCACCCCACCCAGCAGCAGCACCAGAAAGATCAGGATGCCGATGAGGACCTTTTTCCACAGCTTCATAGTTCTGGCCCCAGTCCTATATAAAATTGCAGTCCATGTGCATCGTCATCTCCGATAGGTCTGGCGATGTCTAATTTGATGGGACCCACCGGTGACGACCAGCGCACGCCGACGCCCGCACCGGTTTTCACGTTACTCTGTTTGATGTCGTTGACCGCTTCACCGGAGTCGACAAATACCGCTCCCCACCATTTGCCGCTGACGTTGTACTGATACTCCAGCGAGCCGGTGGCCAGTTTTGACGCACCGGTGAGTTTGCCATCCTCATCACGCGGTGAGATGTTCTTATATTTGTAGCCACGAATACTGCGGTCACCACCGGCAAAGAAGCGCAGATCCGGCGGGACTTTTTCAAAGTCGTTGGTTTCGATCCAGCCAAGATTGCCGCGCGCCACAAAGCGGTGGCTGTCGCCGAGGGTACGGATCCAGACGTTCTGCGCCTGCAGAATCAGGAAGTCAACGTCTGAACCCCAGGTAGTATCGGAGACGTCCGCTGAGTAGCGCTGAGAGTCGCCCCAGGTTGGCATCAGGCCGCCACGCGAGCGGGTGCGGTTTACGCTGACGCCAGGATAGAGCAGCATGGTGGTATTGGTCACGCTGCCCTGAGTAAAGTGATCCAGGCTCCAGCGCAGGTTGACCGCTTTCTGCCAGCCGCTGCTGCTGTCCCAGTTACGCGACATCGCCAGCGTCGTGGTGTCGGCTTTGGTGTCATTGAGGTCGGTGCGCTTCAGGCCGCCGGAGAAGGTGTAGTACTGCTCCAGCGGGCTTTTCAGCAGGGGCACTTTGTAGCTGAGATCGACCTGCTGTTCCGGCGCGGAAATGTAGGCGCTGGCCGCCAGACTGTGGCCTCTGTCATTAACCCACGGCTTTTTCCAGGTGCCTTTCAGGCGCGGGCCGACGTCGGTGGAGTAGCCGACCCCGGTTTCGATGGTGTTTTCGGTGCGCGGCGACATCACGGCATTCAGCGGCAGCACTTTTGTTTTCCGGCCTTTGCTGAACTCCGGTGCAACGACCACGGAGTTAAACCAGCCGGTGGCGGAGAGGCGACGGTTCAGTTCAGCCAGATCGCGCGAGCTGTAGTAGTCGCCCTTTTCAAACGGCACCAGGTTCTGCAGGTAAGCTTCGCGAATCTGCGAGCCCTGAAACGTCACGTCGCCAAAACGGTAACGCTCGCCGCTGTCGTAGTCGATATCCCAGAACGCTTCATGCCGCTCGACCGACACCCCCAGCTGGCTTTTTTTAAAGGTGCCATCGAAATAGCCGTTGCGCAGCGCGAGATTTGAGAAGCCGCTTTTAAAGCGATCGTACTGCCCGTGGTTAAGCTGCGTGCCGACTTTGGGACGCCCCTGGGCTATCCACTCTTTGTAGTCGGCATCATTGCGGGCATCCCCTTCGAGCACGATGGTGCTGCCGCCGATTTTAACCGGCGGACCCGGTTTTACGTGCGCGATCAGCACCGGCCTTCCCCCCTGCGCGGGGGCAGGACGGGATTCAAAGTCGATCTCAGGTTCGTAGTAACCCAGCGCGCGCAGGCCTTCTTTTATCGCGACAGAGACGCGTGCACGAAAGCGACCATCATTGGAGACTTCATCGCTGCCGATGGTGGAGAGGCGTGCTCTGACATTTCGCTGCAGATCCCCGGTTAAGCCGTCTACCTGTAATCGCACAGTCGCCGCCTCAAGGGCAGGCGCAGCAAGCAGCAGGCCAGCCATGCAATAAATATGAAATCGTGGCACCTGTACTCCTGTTAATCATGCCGGCCCCTTTTCCGCGGGGCGCTTATTAATCATCTTTGCCCGCACTACCGCAACGGCAACACCCCTATCATAGCCGCACTTTATGCCAAATGGCGGCGTAGCAGTAACATCTAAGTCAAATATCCGGGCTATTGTCGGTAAATGAGGAGATCGATACAACTCCTGCGACGGGGATTGATCCCGCCTGATGGAGTCACTCAGAGAAATCTGAGCGGGCTACTGACCGCCCTGACCGTGAATGCCGCCCGAACCGGCGGTTTGCCCTCTGGCGGGCTGATAAGCGCTCCTGCTATAATCTGCAGCCACAGGCATCCCGCCTGTTTTCATTTCTGCCCCGGCAGCGTTCAGCCTGTCGAACTGGCGCAGACATTTTTGGCACGGATAGCCCTGTTTAACGAGTAACCGCCCCGTTCGCGCTTGCTCACGCTGCCCAGGCCAAAAATGACAAGTGGATAACCCTTTGGATCACTTATGTTAGATAGCTTACTTGTCATTCTTTTACTGATTGTCGTCAGTGCTTTTTTCTCTCTGTCGGAGATCTCGCTGGCAGCCGCCCGCAAGATCAAACTGAAACTGCTCGCCGATGAAGGCAACGTTAACGCGCAGCGCGTCCTGAAAATGCAGGAAACGCCGGGTATGTTTTTTACCGTCGTCCAGATTGGCCTTAACGCCGTCGCCATCCTTGGCGGTATCGTCGGTGACGCTGCCTTTTCACCGGTCTTCAGCGGCCTCTTCAGCCGCTTCGTCCCGCCGGAACTGGCCGAGCAGCTCAGCTTTATCTGCTCCTTCACCATCGTGACCAGCCTGTTTATCCTGTTCGCCGACTTAACCCCAAAGCGGGTTGGAATGGTCGCCCCCGAAACCATCGCGCTGCGCATCATCAACCCGATGCGTTTCTGCCTGCTGGTGATGCGTCCGCTTGTCTGGCTGTTTAACGGTCTGGCTAACGTCTTCTTCCGCCTCTTCAAGCTGCCAATGGTGCGTAAAGATGACATCACCTCCGATGATATCTACGCGGTGGTGGAAGCCGGTGCGCTGGCGGGCGTGCTGCGTAAGCAGGAGCATGAGTTGATTGAAAACGTGTTTGAGCTGGAGTCGCGAACCGTTCCCTCTTCCATGACCTCGCGTGAGAACATCGTCTGGTTTGATCTGCATGAAGATGAGGCCAGCCTCAAGAGCAAAATCGCCGAACATCCGCACTCTAAGTTTTTAGTCTGCAGCGGGGATATCGACCATATCGTCGGCTATGTCGACTCCAAAGAGCTGCTGCTGCGCGTGCTGGGCAACCAGAGTATGGCGCTGAACAGCGGCCTGCAGATTCGTTCTGCGCTGATTGTGCCGGATACGCTGACCCTCTCCGAAGCGCTGGAAAGTTTCAAAACCGCCGGTGAAGATTTTGCGGTAATCATGAACGAATATGCGCTGGTGGTGGGCATCATTACCCTGAACGACGTGATGACCACGCTGATGGGAGATCTGGTCGGTCAGGGCATGGAAGAGCAGATCGTCGCGCGTGATGAGAACTCGTGGCTGGTTGAAGGCGGCACGCCGATTGATGACGTGATGCGCGTGCTGGACATCGACGATTTCCCGCAGTCAGGCAACTACGAAACCATCGGCGGCTTTATGATGTATATGCTGCGCAAGATCCCGAAGCGAACCGACTTTGTGAAGTTTGCCGGCTACAAGTTCGAGGTGGTGGATATTGACAGCTACCGCATCGACCAGCTGCTGGTCACCCGCATCGATGAACGACCGCCGGTGCTGAGCATGACAAAAAGCGAAGACGAGCAGGGATAGCGAAGGGGCTGGCTTATAAAACACTCAGGGCGCCATCGGCGCCCTTTTGATTAGTTGAACTCAAGCTTGAGACGAACGACCTGGCGGTTAATTTCTGACATCACGCTCAGGTGCTGTTTGTCTTTGACGCGCGGGATTAACACTTTCCCTTTATCGAACTCGAACGCGCCAACGTCCTTGATATACAACCTTCCTTTGAACAGCGTTTTGACATATTTCGCTATTTGCAGCGGATTATAGCGCTGGAAGATTTTCATACTGACTGACTCCTGTACATTTTTAAAGCACGCTTCGCCGTTTCCAAAGTAGGTACCAGCCCATGAAGCGCGAATTCGCGATAACTATAGAACACCGAACACTACTGGTGTTCCGAAAAATGAATTTTTTTACTGAGTTGACACATCATTACAGAACAGTCTGTTATGACTCTCATATGACACAGTATAAACCTTCGTTGGTTAAGGAATTGTGGCGGGCATAACAAACCTGACACCTTTCCACGACAGGCGCATCATCCCTGCTTACTATTGCAGTAAAATGACTGACTGGTCTGATCACTTAAGGAAAGTGCGATGCGAAATATTCTGGCAGCCGTGGCGCTGTCATTACTCCTGCCGACGGGCGTCATGGCCCACGACCTCAGGCTCGATTCCCGCGTGCCCGCCACGGGCGTCAACGACAAAGGCGAGCTGATACTGCAGCAGGAGAAGTTTAGCTATAAAAACTGGAATAGCGCGCAACTGAGTGGAAAAGTTCGCGTGATTCAGCACATTGCCGGGCGCTCCTCCGCCAAAGAGATGAACGCCGCGCTGATAGAGGCGATTAAGGCCGCGAAGCTGCCGCATGACCGCTATCAGACCACTACCATCGTTAACACCGATGATGCGATCCCCGGCACCGGCATGTTTGTGCGCAGCAGCATTGAAACCAATAAGCAGCAGTATCCCTGGTCGCAGTTTATCGTCGACAGCAAGGGCAATGTGCAGCACGCCTGGCAGCTGCAGCCGGGCAGCTCCGCCATCGTCGTGCTGGATAGACAGGGCACGGTGAAATTTGTGAAGGATGGCCCGCTGACGCAGGATGAAGTGACAGACGTGATTGCTCTGGTCACCTCACTGCTGAAGGCGAAATAGCAGACGCCCCGGCGGGCACGAAGCTCGCCGGGGCGTCAGAAGACAGACGTTCAGCCCGCGTTAAAACAGCGACACGCGGAAGCCGGGGTTCAGGAAAGATTCGCGCGGCGCGTAATCCAGGGTTTTACCCTGCCAGTCATGCACATGCGCGCCTGCGGCCATCGCCACCGCATGACCTGCACCGGTGTCCCAGATATTGGTGGGTCCGAAACGGGGATAGAGCTGAGCTTTCCCTTCCGCTACCAGGCAGAATTTCAGCGAGGAGCCGGTTGCAACGGTCTGATGCTCGCCCAGCTGCTTCAGGTACTCTTTCATCTCCTCATCGTCGCCATGGGAACGGCTCACCACCACCAGCGGAGGTCGTGCGTCACGCACATGAATCTGTTCACGATGACCGCCCTCCTCTTTCCACGCCTTGCCCTCCGCCGCAGAGTACATCACACCCAGCGCGGGGGCATAAACCACGCCCAGAATCGGCTTGCCCGCCTCAATCAGCGCAATGTTGACCGTAAATTCGCCGTTGCGTTTGATGAACTCTTTGGTGCCATCCAGGGGATCGACCAGCCAGTAGCGCTGCCAGTGCTGACGCTCTGTCCAGGCGGGCGGATCTTCTTCTGACAGCACCGGCAGATCGGGGGTTAACTGCTTCAGGCCAGAGAGGATCACCTCGTGCGCAGCGATATCCGCGGCGGTCACCGGCGAATCATCCGATTTGTGAGAAACGTCAAGCGGCGCGGCACCGTTATAGACCTGCATAATCGCGTCGCCTGCTTCGCGTGCCAGTTGGCAGATTTGCTCTAACATTTTTCACCTCGTTGTGTCTTTCTGCTGCAGGATCAGCTTTCCGTCAGACAGTAACATTTTAGCAGTTTCGCCTGACCTGCCCATTTACAGGCTGACCAGCGCGCCAATTTATAGATATATCAATATCATAGTTACCCGTTTATCGCCACGCCTGCGCCACTTTGCGCGCCCGCCGGAATCCGGTGCCGCCTCCGATGCGCCAAAACGTTATATCCATCACGATTTAAAATGACCCACCGGCAGGCTTTTACATTATTTTGAGATCCCCAATTATTTTGCAGCAGGAGCAGGCATGTTTAAGCCCGGCATAGTCTTACTGGCACTTGGCGTTTACGCCGCCGCACAGGCCGCAACGGTCGATCTACGCATACTGGAAACCACCGATCTTCATAGCAACATGATGGATTTCGACTACTACAAAGACACCCCAACCGAAAAGTTTGGCCTGGTGCGCACCGCCACGCTGATCCACGCCGCGCGTCAGGAGGTGAAAAACAGCCTGCTGGTCGACAACGGCGATATCATTCAGGGCAGTCCGCTGGGCGACTACATGGCGGCAAAGGGATTGCGTGAGGGTGAGATCCACCCGGTCTACAAGGCGCTCAAAACCCTGGATTACAGCGTCGGCAACCTCGGCAATCATGAATTTAATTATGGCCTGCCCTACCTGAAGAAAGCGCTGGCCGGTGCCCGCTTTCCCTACGTCAATGCCAACGTCATTGACGTGAAGAGTGGCAAGCCGCTGTTTACGCCTTACCTCATCAAATCCACCACGCTGGTTGATCGTGAAGGCAAAACCCGGACCCTGAAGATTGGCTATATCGGCTTTGTGCCGCCGCAGATCATGGTGTGGGATAAAGCCAATCTGCAGGGCAAGGTGCGGGTCGATGACATCACGGAAACAGCGCGCCGCTATGTGCCGGAGATGCGTGCGCAGGGCGCGGATCTGGTCATCGCGATTCCGCACTCCGGCCTGAGCAGCGAGCCGTATCACACCCTGGCGGAGAACTCGGTTTACTATCTCAGCCAGGTTGAAGGCATCAACGCCATCCTGTTTGGCCATGCCCACGCCGTCTTCCCCGGTAAAGATTTTGCCGCGATTAAAGGCGCAGACATCAAGAACGGCACTCTGAATGGTGTGCCTGCGGTGATGCCCGGCATGTGGGGCGATCACCTGGGCGTGGTCGACCTGGTGCTGAACAATGACAACGGCAGGTGGCAGGTCACGAGCGGCAAAGCCGAGGCGCGCCCAATCTATGACACCGCAGCGAAAAAGTCTCTCGCCGCAGAAGATCCCGCGCTGGTGAAGGTCCTGGCTGAGGATCACCGCGCCACGCGCGCCTTTGTGGCGAAACCCATCGGCAAGTCTGCCGACGTGATGTACAGCTACCTGTCGCTGGTACAGGACGATCCCACCGTGCAGATCGTCAACAACGCCCAGCGCGCCTATGTCGAGCACTTCATTCAGGGCGATCCCGATCTGGGCCGTCTGCCGGTACTCTCAGCGGCGGCGCCTTTCAAGGCGGGCGGGCGTAAAAACGATCCGGCCAGCTATGTCGAAGTGGAGAAAGGGCCGCTGACCTTCCGCAACGCCGCCGATCTTTATCTCTACCCCAACACGCTGGTGGTCATGAAGGTCAGCGGGGCGCAGGTTAAAGAGTGGCTGGAGTGCTCTGCAGGCCAGTTTAATCAGATCGATCCGCACAGTACGAAAACCCAGTCGCTGATTAACTGGGATTTCCGCACCTATAACTTCGATGTGATCGACGGGGTCACCTATCAGATCGATGTCACCCAGCCAGCGCGCTACGACAGCGAGTGCCAGCTGATCCATCCTGATGCCTCCCGTATCCGTCAGCTGAGCTGGCAGGGTAAGCCGATCGACCCGCAGGCGACCTTCCTGGTGGCGACGAACAACTATCGTGCTTATGGCGGCAAATTTGCCGGCACCGGCGATAAGTATATCGCCTTTGCCTCGCCGGATGAGAACCGTTCGGTGGTGGCAGCCTATATCAGTGCAGAGACTAAGGCGCACGGGGAAGTCCAGCCAAAAGCGGACAATAACTGGCGGCTGGCCCCGATTAACGCATCCATGCCGCTGGACATCCGGTTTGAGACGGCACCGGGTGAGAAAGCGACCGGGTTTATTAAGCAGCATGCGCAATATCCGCTTCAGCCCAAAGGGACCGATGCGACTGGCTTCGCGTTGTGGCAGGTGAATTTACAGCAGAAGTAAGGCAGGAGAAAACGCTGCAACCGGGCGGTTGCAGCGTCTGGCAATTACAGAATTTCCAGCAGTTCCACTTCGAAAATCAGGGTGCTGAACGGTGGGATGGAGGCACCCGCACCGCGCTCGCCATACGCGAGGTTCTGTGGGATCACCAGTTCCCATTTTGAGCCAACCGGCATCAGGGTCAGGGCTTCAATCCAGCCTGGGATCACACCGCTCACCGGGAACTCTGCCGGTTCGCCACGCGCCACCGAGCTGTCGAACACGCTGCCGTCGATCAGTTTGCCGGTGTAGTGCACGCGTACGCGATCCTGACGCGATGGGATAGGACCTTCGCCCTGAGTAATCACGCTGAACTGCAGACCGGATTCGGTGCTGTTCACGCCTTCACGCTGCGCATGTTCCTGCAGGAACGCCTGACCTTCTGCTGCCATGGCTTCGGTGCGCTCACGACGCACGCCTTCAGCGCGTTCATGAACTTCACGCAGTGCGCGATGAACGACATCAACCGGTACGGCAGGCGAGTTCCCTTCCAGCGCGTCGCGCAGGCCCGCGAGCAGTGCTTCTGGCTGCAGCCCCTGCAGACCAGATTCCAGCAACTGCTGGCCAACCTGTAAACCAATACCGTAACTTGCTTGTGCTTCGACGCTGTCGAAAGAAGGGGTAGTCATCTTCGTTCCTTTCACTCTCGGATAAATTCGAACCGGCAGCATAGCAGCGCAGGCCGCTGGCGTAAAATGCCCTGCATCGCAGATGACTTTTCCCGGCGAAAGAGAAACAATAGAGCCGTCAGATTTATCAATGCTGGCAGGCACTTCGCGCCAGTATTGCCCATACTATAACTATCGACGGAATACCCCCGTCTGTGGCACACGAAGAAGAGAGCAACTATGGGCCAGATCGCCCCACGACGCCGCCGGACGCGCGCAACACATATGATATCCCGGCTGCAGACCTGGCTGGCCGCACGCAGGCCAGCGCAGCCTGCCGGAGAGGAGGAACCCCGCATGGCTTCTGAGACGTCATCCCGCCTGCCGACATGGCTTCAGCGAATCTGGCATTTTACCGACGACATCCGCTGGATGGCACCGCTGCCCGCACCGCACCGTCGCGGCATTGTGGCGGCGCTGCTGGTTATGCTGGTAGCGTTTCTCTGGCCTGCCACGACGCCGCGCTATCCGGTCGAGCAGCCGGTTACGCCTTCCGCAGAGAAAGAGGTGCCGATGCAGGCGGATATCTACGATAACACCCGCTCCGGGCAGGCCTCCTCATCACAGCAGACGCCAAAAGCAGATTCTCAGGGCGCATGGCGCAGTCTGACCATCGCGTCCGGCCAGACGCTGGCGCAGCTGTTTCGTGACAACAGCCTGCCGGTCAATGATGTGTTTGCGATGGCGCGGGTGGAAGGCAACGATCAGCCCCTCAGCTCACTGAAAAGTGGTCAGCAGGTCAAAATCCGACAGGATGCACAGGGTGTGGTAACGGGACTGACGGTGGAGGGCGCAGAGGGCCCGGTGCTGTTTACCCGTCAGACAGACGGCAGCTTTATCCGCGCGCAGTAGCTGAGCAAGGCATAAAAACAAAAACGCCGGCGCAGGGCCGGCGATTTTGTCGTGCTCAGTTAATAAAATTAACCAGCAACAACCTTCACGGTCAGTTTAGCGAATACATCGCTGTGGACCTGGAAGTCTACTTCATGCTCACCGGTAGTACGCAGAACGCCGTTCGGCAGACGAACTTCGCTCTTCGCTACGTCAACGCCAGCTGCAGTCACTGCATCAGCGATGTCGCGGGTACCGATTGAACCGAACAGCTTACCTTCATCGCCTGCTTTAGACGTGATGGTCACGGTGCCCAGTGCATTGATTTTCTCAGCGCGTGCAGTCGCTGCAGACTGAACGTCAGCCAGTTTGGCTTCCAGTTCAGCACGGCGTGCTTCGAAATACTCAACGTTTTTCCTGGTAGCAGGAACAGCTTTGCCCTGTGGAACCAGGAAGTTACGAGCGTAGCCCGCTTTAACGTTAACCTGATCACCCAGGCTGCCCAGGTTTGCTACTTTATCAAGCAGAATAACTTGCATTACCTTATCCTCTTAAAGTCGTTAATGGACAGTTGCCGATTACTGATGACGATCAGTGTACGGCAGCAGAGACAGATAACGCGCGCGCTTGATGCAGCGAGCCAACTGACGCTGGTATTTTGCACGAGTACCGGTGATACGGCTCGGGACAATTTTACCGCTTTCGGTAATGTAGTTTTTCAACGTTGCGATGTCTTTGTAATCGATCTCAACAACGCCTTCCGCGGTGAAACGGCAGAACTTGCGACGACGGAAATAACGTGCCATTAGGCTAGTCTCCAGAATCTATCAATTCAATCTGCTCGGCATGGAACACCACTTTGCTCTGGCCATTGCGTGCCTGATGGCAACTAATGAAACCGTCCAGTGTGAGTTGCGTGCCGACCGTTATATGTTGAGTAATCACCTGATGGGTGCTGCCGCTGATAATCACCGGCATACGACACCAGGCTTGCCGGTGAAACCCGGCCTCCTCCTGCACTGAGCGGTGCTCTAGCACAAACTGACAGTGAGGAATTCCTGACGGGCTAATTTTTCGAACCGGCGTCCTGCACACAGTGCCGGACAAGCGCAGTCGATTAACCGTCACGATGGATTACTCTTCAGAATCCCCAGCATCTGACTCATCAGCGGATTCGTTAGCAAAATCTTCGCGACGATCACGACGCTCATCTTTCGCTTTAACCATCGGTGATGCTTCAGTTACCGCGTGTTTAACGCGCATAACCATGCTACGGATAACGGCGTCGTTGAAGCGGAAGTTCGTTTCCAGCTCATCGATCGCTTCCTGCGGCGCTTCAACGTTCATCAGAACGTAGTGAGCTTTGTGCAGTTTGTTGATCGGGTAAGCCAGCTGACGGCGGCCCCAGTCTTCCAGACGGTGAATCGTGCCCTGTGCACCAGTGATAGCACCAGTGTAACGCTCGATCATGCCAGGAACCTGTTCGCTCTGGTCAGGATGAACCATAAATACGATTTCGTAATGACGCATCGAAATTGCTCCTTACGGATTATTCAGCCTCCTGTCGGGGTCAGCCGCGGCCCATGGAAGCAAGGAACGTTATAGGCTGTGTCCCACAACCGTTCGCCGTAACGAGCCTTTGTGGGACACAGCCTGAGAATGCGGCTGAAAAATTGACGCGTAATCATACTGGCGACCGTGGCTAAACTCAAGCGCACATTTCAATAAAATGCGGCTGGGGACGCAGAGTCGGTGGGTCAGGAAGGGAACAGTGTAAAAACAGCGGGTTAACGCGGGATCGTTCAAAAACGCTGACAGAGAGGTTCAGCGGGACGATCTGGCGTTCGCAGAGGCAGTGGCTAAAATTAAAGCAGACGTCACGACAGGATCGCTGGCGTCACACAGAATGTCTTCCCTGAAGTGAGGAGTCGGGCATGAAAACGTTCGTCATCGCCACTTTCCTGGGTCTCTTCCTGTCTCCACCCGCCCTTGCCAGCCATGCTGACTGTGCGCAGCAGATAAGAAGTCACAGCAGCGAAGCGGCATCCGGTTATGTCTACGTTAACCGGCTGGACAGGCCGGAACGAAACCCGGTCAGCGCGCCTGTCAGTCCAGCTGAGAAATCGGCTGCGCGCTGGTAAGTACCGGTCGCGTCACGGGCGGCGGCATCCTGCTCCGCCCGTTCATCTTTTACAGCTGATGACGAAAGAAGCTGACCAGCGCCGTCAGGGCGGAGGGGGTGATCTTATGCCCAATCCCCTTTTCCGACAGCGACGTCAGATGCTGATCCAGGCCATTGTCACGCAGGGCCCTCTCCAGCCGCTCGGTTTCCGCCCAGGGCACCACCTCATCCGCCTCGCCATGCCACAGCAGCAGCGGCCGGTCTGCCAGTGCCGTGAGCCGGTTGCAGGGGTCATACTCCGCCAGAGGCGCCATACGGGCAGCAAATTTCGCCTGCCGGTCGGGCGAATCGGGGAGCCGCGGCGGAAACAGTGAGTGACTGAGTTGCATAAAATAGCCCGATCCCATCATGCAGGCGACGCTGTGAATCTGTGGGTAGCGCGCCATGGCCCCCAGGGCGGTCATGCCGCCCATTGAGGCCCCCGCCACCGCAAAACGCGAACCGGCGATCAGATTTTCATCTCGCAGCGCCGCTTCCAGCTGCGGCAGCTCATCAATGTTCTGCTTCAGGATCTCCCAGAAGCGGTCCAGGCGTGTCCCGGCATCACCGTCATAGCGCGCGCCGTGTCGCGCCGCATCGGGCATCACCGCGCGAAAACCTGCCTGCGCCAGCGCCACCGCAAAGTAGGCGTAGACCTCTTTCGACGAGGTAAAGCCGTGATAAAACAGCACCGTGGGCAGCGGTGCCTGGCGCTGTCCGGCAGGCGTGGCGTGCAGGCATTCAATACCAGCCAGCGTTTCTGTCGTGAGTTCGATCATCGTCTCTCCTGATGGGGTGAAAGCGTGCCGCTTCAGTGTACGTGCTGTGGATGATTTAACGAAACGTGCCGCTGCGCTTAGCGGCCGGATTTCGCCCTAAACTTTTCCCCCTCCCTGCCGTTGATGGTGTACCCCCATAACTTGTTCAAAGGTAATTTATGAAGCGTCTCTCTCTCAGCGGCCTGAGTCTTGGAGTTAAGCTGTCTGTACTGACGTCTCTCAGCGTTGCGCTGCTGTTGCTGGTACTCACCCTGACTCAAAGCCACAACGCCTCACGCCAGCTGGAAAATCTCGCCATCGATGACATGCACAATCAGGTGCAGGGCATTAATGAAATGGCCTCCATGTTCAACGCCACCCTCACCGAAGAGGTGAGCCACTATACCAATCTGTTTATCAGCTTTTTACCCAGGCGTTTCAGCCTTGATGACAGCGCCAGAATTCAGGTGGGCGCATTTTCAACGCCCGTGCTGCGCGCCGGATTAAAAACGCTGAACCTCGATCAGGTCGCCGTCGACGATTTCACTGACCGCACCGCAGCGGTGGCGACGATTTTTGTGCGCGATGGCGATGATTTTATCCGCATCTCCACCTCGCTGAAAAAGGAGGATGGCAGTCGGGCTATCGGTACTCAGCTTGATCGCACCGGCGCCGCCTGGAAAAGCGTTCACGAAGGCAGGGCGTATCAGGGACTGGCCACGCTGTTCGGCCACCGCTATATCACGCAGTACCAGCCTGTAAAGGATGAGAGTGGCAGAGTCGTTGCCATCCTGTTCGTCGGCGTCGGCATTGATAAACAGTATGCGCTGATGCGCGAAAAAATCCTGGCTCGCCGGCTGGGTGACAGCGGTCATTTTTTTGTGCTCAACGGCACGCCCGGTAAGACGCTGGGCGAGTATCTGTTTGACCAGCACAACGAAGGAAAACAGCCCGGCTGGGATAGCGCCATCCTGCAGCCGCTATTGACGCAGCCGCAGGGCATGCAGCAGGTGGAGATTAACGGTGAGCAGAAAATCCTGGCCTGGCAGCAGCTGCCGGGCTGGAACTGGGTGATCACCGGCGAAGTTAACCGTGCCAGCCTGCTGGCTCCGATTACCCACAGCCGTAACCTGTTCCTGATGACCGGACTGATTCTGGTGGTGATCTTTGCGCTGGGGTTTGTCTGGTACAGCCGCCGGGCCATTACCCATCCGCTGCAGCAGGTGATCCATCTGGCGGAGCAGTATGCCGCCGGTAATCTGCAGGTCAACCTGAAGACCACCCGCTCTGATGAGGTGGGCCAGCTGATCGTGGCAATTAACGGTATTGGAAACGGTCTGGAAAAAATCGTCAGCCAGGTGCGCGTTGCTGCACAGGAGATCAGTGACGGTACGGATACCATCGCCGTCAGCAGCCATAATATCAGCGAGCAGATTGGACGTCAGGCCAGCAGCGTCGAGCAGACCTCCGCCAGCATGGAGCAGTTTGGCGCAACGGTGGAACACACCGCCGACAGCCTGCGTCAGGCGATGTCCCTGGTGGCGGAAGCCAGCGGAATCGTCAGCCACGGCAGCCAGACGGTGGAGCGCTCGGTGAACACCATGTCAGCGATTAAAGTGTCGTCACAAAGCATTGCGGACATTACCCATGTGATTGAGTCGATTGCCTTCCAGACCAACATCCTGGCGCTGAATGCCGCCGTTGAAGCGGCGCGAGCCGGTGAACAGGGTCGCGGTTTTGCCGTGGTCGCGGCAGAAGTGCGGGCACTGGCACAGCGGTCGGCGCAGGCGGCCAAAGAGATCGATGGGCTGATTGCCACCTCCATCGGCAACGTGGCAGAGGGACATCAGCTCTCTGAACAGACGCGTGATGCAATGACTGACATTGTGACGCACATCGAGCAGGTGCAGGCGCTGATGGGCGAGATCAACGTGGCGGCGCAGCAGCAGGCGGCGGGCATTGGTCAGGTTAATCTGGCGATGAATCAGATCAGTCAGGCGACCCATCAGAACAGCGAGCTGGTGGCGCAGGCGGAAAACAGTGCGCAGACGCTGAGTGATAAAGGTCATCATCTCACCCAACTGGTCAGCGTATTCAGCCTTAAAGCCTGACCGCCTTCAGGACGATGACATACACTTACTGTCTCGTCCTGAAAAAGGGTTTTGCTAATGCGTTCCGCTTACTTACTGATCCTGAGCCTGCTTCTGGCAGGCTGTTCCGCCCTTCAGACAACGCCAGAAGCGCCGCCTGCCCCAACGCAGCAGGCGCAGGAGATTTCACGGTCGCAGAGTGGCGGCTTACCGAAGCTGGGTAATATCACCGTGAATGTGCATGGCTCGCCGGATGACGCCCAGCGGGCGGTGGCCGCCCGGGCCAATCAGGCCGGAGCGGTTTACTATCAGATCGTGGCGCTGAGTGAAACGGTGATGCCTGGCTTGTGGTACGCCAGTGCGATTCTTTATGGTGCGTCACCGGCCACAGGCGCGGGCCAGTAAACGATCGGTCACTGCGGCTTCCAGCGGGCGTGAACCGCGC
Source organism: Pantoea sp. EKM103V (assembly GCF_011800365.1). Classification (NCBI taxonomy): domain Bacteria; kingdom Pseudomonadati; phylum Pseudomonadota; class Gammaproteobacteria; order Enterobacterales; family Erwiniaceae; genus Pantoea; species Pantoea sp. EKM103V. Next base: position 191,658 of record NZ_JAALFQ010000008.1, read on the forward strand.
GGGTCGAGCCACTGCTGGCACCAGGCATCGGCCAGCGGCGGCTCGGCATATTTCAGCAGTTGAGCGCCCGTCGCCAGCAGCAGCAGCGTGCGGGTGACCTCGCGCGCCTGCTCTTCAGGGATGTGGCTGAGTCTCAGCCGCAGCTGACGCCAGCGCGCATCAAAATGCCGGTTACTTCCTTTTACCGCCTCAAACTCCTGATTCAGCATCTCAGTCACCTCCGCCTGGCGGGCGAGCACGCGCAGGACGTCCAGACACATCACGTTGCCCGACCCCTCCCAGATACTGTTGACCGGCATGTCACGATAGAGACGCGGCAGCTCACTCGCTTCGCAGTAGCCAATCCCGCCCAGCACCTCCATCGACTCCGCTACAAACGGCGCGCCCGCTTTGCAGATCTGATACTTAGCGGCCGGGGTAAATAAGCGGGCAAAGGTGACCTCATGCGGTTTCGCCGGCTGGGACCAGGCGCGCGCCAGGCGCATCAGCAGCGCAGTCTGCCCCTCCAGCTGCAGCGCCTGCTGAGCCAGCACCTGCCGCATCAGCGGCAGATCCACGAGGTTTTTCCCCTGCACCTGACGCTGGTGAGCATGCCAGAGCGCCACTGAGAAGGCCCGCCGCATCTGCCCGTGACTGCCGAGTGCGCAGTCGAAGCGCGTCATCCCAGCCATCTTCAGGATCAGCCTCACCCCTTCACCCTCTTCTCCCAGCAGCCAGCCCGTCGCCTCGCGAAACTCCACTTCGCAACTGGCGTTCGAGCGATTGCCCAGCTTCTCTTTGAGCCGTTCAAGCTGAATGGCATTGCGGGTGCCGTCGGGCAGCAGTCGCGGCAGGAAGAAGCAGCTTAATCCGGCGGGCGTCTGCGCCAGCACCAGATGCGCATCACTCTGCGGCACGGAGAAGAACCATTTATGGCCGGTCAGCCGCCAGGCTTCGCCGGGGCCGCGCGCCTCAAGCGGTTCAGCAAAGGTGGTGCTGGTAAGCAGATCGCTGCCCCCCTGCTTCTCTGTCATTCCCATGCCGATCAGCAGGCCGCGTTTCTGGTCGCCAGGCTGCGCATGGGTATCGTAGCGGTCGCTGAGCAGCGGATCGAGCCAGCCCTCAAATGCGGCGGGCAGACAGGTCTGCAGCAGCGGAATGGCGGCATGTGTCATGGTCATCGGGCAGAGCGTGCCCGCTTCAACCTGTGCATGCAGGATAAAGCGCGCGGCGCGCGCCACGCTCGCCTGTTCCCGAACCGCAGGCTGCCAGCTGAGGTTGTGCAGGCGGCTGGCGCAGACGCCCTGCATCAGCAGGTGCCAGGCGGGGTGAAAACGGACCTCATCCAGCCGCACGCCACGGGCGTCATAGCGCTGCAACTCAGGGGGTTCAGTATTGGCAAGCCGGCCAAGCTCCAGCGACTCGGCCCCGCCAAGCTGTGAGCCAACGGAGGTCAGCCATTCCCGATCCCACCCGGCCCCCTCACGGGAAAGGGCTTCGCTGAGCGGCGTATCAGAAAGAAACAGATTACTGTTGCTGAGAGGATGGGGCTGATTAAAAACGGTGTGTGTTGTCCAGGTCATAACCACTCCTCGCGGATGTCACTCCGTAAGTATGCGAAGGACGCGGGGTTATGCCTGGTACAGAAACTAATTTGTGGCGAGGATCACATCGGGGATCAGGCGTTGCGCTGGCGCACCGCTTCAAACAGGCAGACGCCGGTGGCCACCGAGACGTTGAGCGACGAAACGCTGCCGGCCATCGGAATGCTGATCAGCTCATCGCAATGTTCACGGGTCAGGCGACGCATGCCCTCACCCTCTGCGCCCATTACCAGCGCCATCGGGCCGGTCATTTTGCTCTGGAAGACGGTATGGTCAGCTTCACCTGCGGTGCCGACAACCCAGATGTTGTACTCCTGCAGCAGACGCAGCGTACGCGCCAGGTTGGTGACGCGGATCAACGGCACATTTTCCGCCGCGCCGCTGGCCACTTTTTTGGCGGTGGCGTTCAGAGGGGCAGAACGATCTTTCGGCACGATAATCGCGTGCACACCGGCCGCATCCGCGCTGCGCAGACAGGCGCCCAGATTGTGCGGGTCGGTGACGCCATCCAGCACCAGTAGGAACGGTTTATCCAGGCTCTGCAGCAGATCCGGCAGATCGCCCTCCTGATACTGACGGCCGGGTTTTACCCGTGCCACAATGCCCTGATGCACCCCGCCTTCGACCTGACTGTCGAGCCATTTACGCTCCGCCAGCTGAATGACGATCCCCTGAGCTTCCAGCGCGGCGACCACGGGTTGCAGGCGACGATCGTCGCGGCCTTTGAGGATAAAGACTTCCTGAAAACGTTGTGGAGCACGTTCCAGCAGCGCCTGCACGGCATGGATACCAAAAATAATTTCGCTCATCAATCTGCTCAGTGGTTGGAAATGAAAAGAATGACCGCCCTTTCTCCGGAGAGAAAAGGCGGTGACGCGCCTCAGTCAGACTCGGCCTTTCTTCTGGCGCGCTTCGCCTTTGTGGCGGCGGCGATTTTACGGGTTTTTTCCGAGACGTTTTTACTTTTTTTCTCGCTATTTGCCCCGGCAGATTTGCCTTTGCCTCCCCGGAAGGCGGCGTCCGGCTCGAAGTTAGACTTACGGCTCGCATCGCGACGGCGCTTCGCTGGCGCTTTATCGTCGCGTTTTGCGCGGTCGCGCGCGGTTTTTCCTTCGCCACGCACCTGCCGCTGACTGGAGATCAGGGCAAAGTCGATTTTACGCTCGTCCATATGCACGGCTTCCACCCGCACTTCCACGGTGTCACCCAGGCGATAGGTGCGCCCGCCCGATTCACCAATCAGACGCTGACCCACCGGGTCGAAACGGTAGTAGTCATTGTCGAGTGAGGAGACATGCACCAGACCATCAATGAAGAGATCGTTTAAGCGCACAAAGAAGCCAAATCCGGTGACGCTGGAGATGACGCCGTTGAACACGTTACCGACCTGATCCTGCATGAAGTCACACTTGAGCCAGTCCGCCACGTCGCGCGTCGCTTCATCTGCGCGGCGCTCGGTCAGGGAGCAGTGCAGGCCCAGTTGCAGCATCTGCGGCATGTCATAGTGATAGCCCCCGGTCGCGGTCGTCAGATCTTTGGCGACGCTGCGATCTTTCGGCATCAGATACTTAATGGCGCGCTGAACCAGCCCTTTGCCTTCATCCTGCTCTTTTGCCAGCAGATATTTGATGGCGCGGTGCAGCGTCAGATCCGGGTAGCGACGGATCGGCGAGGTAAAGTGAGCATAGGAGGAGAGGGCCAGACCGAAGTGGCCGCGGTTCTCCGGATCGTACACCGCCTGTTTCATGGAACGCAGCAGCATGGTCTGCAGCATTTCCGCATCCGGACGATCGGCCACCTGCTTCAGCAGCGCCGCATAGTCAACAGGCTGCGGTTTGTTGCCGCCTGGCAGGCTCAGTCCCAGCTCATTGAGCACGGTACGGAAGCTCTTGATGCTCTCATCGGTCGGACGATCGTGGTCGCGGAACAGCGCCGGTTCCTGATTTTTCTCAACAAAGCGTGCCGAGGCGATGTTCGCCAGGATCATGCACTCTTCGATCAGCTTGTGGGCGTCATTACGGGAGACGCGTTCCACCCGCTCAATACGGCGCTCGGCGTTGAAAATAAACTTCGCCTCTTCCGTCTCAAACGAAATACCGCCGCGCTCTTCGCGGGCAGCATCCAGCGCCTGATAGAGGTTATGCAACTCTTCAAGATCTTTAACCAGCGGCGCGTACTGCTGACGCAGCTCTTTGTCGCCCTGCAGGATATTCCAGACCTTGTTATAGGTCAGACGCGCATGGGAGTTCATCACCGCTTCATAATGTTTGAAGCCGGTCAGTTTACCCTTGGTCGAAATGGTCATCTCGCACACCATACACAGGCGATCCACCTGCGGGTTAAGCGAACAGAGGCCATTCGACAGCACTTCCGGCAGCATCGGCACCACCTGTGACGGGAAGTAGACCGAGGTGCCGCGCTGATGCGCCTCATCATCCAGTGGCGTGCCCGGACGAACGTAGTAGCTCACATCGGCAATCGCGACCCACAGACGCCAGCCACCCCCGCGCTTTTTCTCACAGTAGACGGCATCGTCGAAGTCACGGGCATCTTCACCATCAATGGTGACCAGCGGCAGTTTGCGCAGATCGACGCGGCCTTTTTTCGCCTCTTCCGGCACCTCTTCTTTCAGCTGGCTGATCTGGGCTTCTACCTGCGGCGGCCAGGTGTGCGGAATTTCATGGGTGCGCAGCGCCATGTCCACGGCCAGGCTGGTGCCCATATCTTCGCCGAGGATTTCAATCACTTTACCGATCGCTTTGCTGCGACGGTTCGGGCGCTGCACCAGCTCCACCACCACCACGGAACCCATACGGGCCTGCATCGTCTCTTCTGGCGGGATGAGAATATCGAAACTCAGGCGACTGTCATCCGGCACCACGAAGCCGGCACCGGCATCGGTAAAGTAGCGGCCAACGATCTGATTATTGCGGGGTTCCTGCACCCGGACCACGCGCGCTTCGCGACGGCCTTTGCGATCGGCACCCAGCGGCTGCGCCAGGATCACGTCACCGTGCATGCAGAATTTCATCTGTTCAGCGGAAAGATAGAGGTCATCTTTCTGACCTTCCGCCCGCAGGAAGCCGTAGCCATCACGATGGCCGATAACTTTACCGCGCAGGAGATCGAGGCGTTCTGGCAGGGCATAACACTGACGGCGGGTGAAGACCAGCTGACCATCACGCTCCATGGCGCGAAGGCGGCGACGCAGCGCCTCAAGCTGCTCTTCATCGTGCAGATTCATCTCTTCAGCCAGCTCTTCACGGCTGGCCGGTTTTTCACGTTTTTCTAATAAAGCCAGGATAAATTCACGGCTTGGAATAGGGTTTTCGTATTTTTCAGCTTCTCTATCCTGAAAAGGATCTTTTGACATAACGGTTCCTCCGATGTCATTTAATATTTATATCCGCCGGCGATTTGGACAGTATGATTTCATAAAGTGGCGTATTGCCTTCGACCAAATCGGCCAGCGTATAGTTATCCAGCTCCTGCAAAAATCGCTGTACTGCATCATGCAGCGCCTGTTTAAGACGGCAGGCGGGCGAAATGGAGCAGGAGGGGCAATCGACTAATTGTAGCGGCTCCATCCTGCGGACCACTTCACCAATCACAATCTGACGCGGCGGCATACCCAGACGAATACCGCCATTTTTACCCCGTGTTGCAGCGACATAGCCCGCCCGGCTCAGCTGATTAATGATCTTGACCATATGGTTACGCGACAAACCGTACGTGTCGGTTACCGCAGTAATATTGGTCTGCTGGCCTTCGGGTAACGAGGCCAGATAAATCAGGGCCCGTAAGCCATAATCAGTAAAACTCGTGAGCTGCACAGTAACCTCAGTGAACCTTCAGGCGTGGCATGACATTGTTCGCCTTACAATGGGTGTCGGGATTAAATCGGATCGCCATTCGATTAACTACGATGATAAACCAGAGTGTGATTGGCCGTGCGTTTTTTTCAGTCAGCACCGGGTTTGACAAGCGAAGGGAAGATAAGTGGCATCAGAGAGTGGAAAAACAAGGGCCGGACAACGTCCGGCTTCAATCATTATGCGTCGAACGGATCGCGCAGAATCATTGTTTCACTGCGATCGGGACCGGTTGAAATAATATCAATCGGCACACCCGTTACCTCTTCAACGCGCTTGATGTAATCACGCGCCGCCTGAGGTAAACCTTCCAGCGTCTTAACGCCAAACGTTGTCTCGCTCCAGCCTGGCAGCGTTTCGTAGATCGGCTCAATGCCTTCCCAGTTCTCTGCTGCCAGCGGCGTAGAGGTCACTTCGCGGCCATCCGGCATACGGTAAGCGACACAGATTTTCACCTCTTTCAGGCCATCCAGCACGTCCAGCTTGGTCATGCAGAAACCTGACAGGGAGTTGATCTGAACTGCACGGCGAACGGCCACCGCATCCAGCCAGCCGGTACGACGACGACGTCCGGTGGTCGCACCAAACTCGTTGCCCTGTGCACACAGGAACTCACCGGTTTCATCGAACAGCTCGGTCGGGAACGGGCCTGCACCTACGCGGGTGGAGTACGCTTTCACAATACCCAGCACGTAGTCGACATAACGCGGACCGATACCTGAACCGGTCGCCACGCCACCTGCGGTGGTGTTGGACGAGGTCACGTAAGGATAGGTCCCATGGTCGATATCCAGCAGGGTACCCTGCGCGCCTTCAAACATGATCAGATCGCCACGCTTACGCGCGCTGTCCAGCAGTTCAGAGACGTCAACCACCATGCCGGTCAGGATGTCAGCGACTTCCATCACATCGCTCAGCACTTTGTCGAAATCGACGGCTGGCTCTTTGTAGTACTCCACCAGCTGGAAGTTGTAGAAATCGACCACTTCCTTCAGCTTGGCAGCAAAGGTTTCTTTGTTGAACAGGTCGCTGACGCGCAGTGCGCGACGCGCCACTTTATCTTCATAAGCCGGTCCGATGCCACGGCCGGTGGTCCCGATCGCTTTGGCACCGCGCGCACGTTCACGCGCCATGTCCATCGCAACATGATATTGCAGGATCAGCGGACAGGCTTCAGAAATCAGCAGACGTTCACGTACCGGAATCCCGCGCGCTTCCAGACCTTTCATCTCCTTCATTAAGGCTTCAGGAGAGAGCACAACACCGTTACCAATGATGCTGGTCACGTTATCGTGCAGAATGCCAGAAGGGATCAGGTGGAGGACGGTTTTTTCACCGTTGATGACAAGCGTGTGGCCCGCATTGTGGCCGCCTTGATAACGCACAACGTAATTCGCGCGTTCAGTCAGAAGGTCTACAATCTTACCTTTACCTTCGTCACCCCATTGGGTGCCCAGTACGACGACGTTCTTACCCATTTCTCAAAATCACCGATTGCTTAAAAAAGGATTCTACCATCTGATCCCGCTGTTTTCAGCACTTTTAGCATACGATTGCGCGCTTTTTTGCCTGAGTTTTGATCACTACAACATGTTGGGGATTCTGGCGCAAAAAGGCACAATTTAGCCGATTTCAGCCACGGTTTCAGACGTTGCCGTGCAGACTCAGCATGCAGTAGATGACCATGCCTGCCACCACCAGTCCGCCACCGAAACGGTGCAGCAGACGATCCGGTAACCGGGTCATCGACAGGATCATGCGTCGCCAGAGGCGTGGCATAAACATCGGCCCCAAACCTTCGAGCACTAACACCAGCGCCAGTGCCATCCAGATGCTTGTTTTCATTCTGATACCCAAAAAAAAGGCCGACAACATTGTCGGCCTGTAGGTTATATCAGTTCTTAGCGTGTCGCGTTAGAGGGCGCCTTCATATATCGGAAGAAGTCGCTATCCGGGCTTAACACCATCACGTCCTGATTTTCGCTGAAGCTGTTTTCGTAAGCACGCAGGCTACGAATAAAGGCGTAGAAGTCAGGATCTTTGCTGAACGCATCGGCAAACAACCGGGCCGTTTCCGCATCACCATCACCGCGGGTGATCAGCGCTTCACGCTGCGCTTCGGCCAGCGTACGCGTGACCTGATAGTCCGCCTGGGCGCGCAGTTTTTCCGCCTCTTCCTGACCCTGTGAACGCTGGCTGCGTGCAACCGCTTCACGCTCAGCGCGCATACGGTTGAAGATCGCATCAGACACTTCGGTCGGCAGGTTGATCTGCTTGATGCGCACATCAACGACCTGAATACCCAACGCGGCCATACTGTTCGGATTCGGAGCGGGCTCATTGCTGTTGGTTTCACGCTCAACACGGGCCGCTGCGCTGGCAATCGCGTCATCCGCCGCTGGCGTCGCCACTTCATCATCGCTGCCGACAGAACCGGTGTTCAGCGCGTCACGCACGTCCGTGGTCAGGCGACCGCGGGAATCCGTAACGATATCTTTCACATCCAGACGGCCCATTTCAGAACGCAGGCGGTCACTGAACTTACGTTTCAGCAGCACTTCCGCCTGAGAGACATCCCCGCCACCGGTGGCCAGGTAGTAACGACTGAAGTCGCTGATACGCCACTTGATGTAGGAGTCCACGATCAGATCTTTCTTCTCTTTGGTGACGAAGCGATCGGCCTGATTGTCCATGGTCTGGATACGTGCATCCAGCGTCTTAACCGTTTCCAGGAATGGGATCTTGAAATGCAGACCCGGCTCAAACACCTGCGGCTTGTTTTCGCCGTCGCGCAGAACTTTACCGAAGCGCAGCACGATGCCGCGCTCGCCTTCCTGCACCACAAACAGCGACGCATAGAGCGCCACCAGCACGACGATAATTAAAAATATTATTGGCTTACGCATCGATTACTCTCTCCCTTCGCGCTGGCTGTCGCTGCGCTGAGCATTCGCCCGGCGCTGATCCATGATGTTGTCCGGACTGTATGACGACGTGTCATTGCGGCTGGCATTGCGATCGGAGAGCGCAGGCAGTGACGAGCTGGTGCCGCCCTTCTGACCGTGCTGGCCGGATGCAGCCTGACCGCCACGCATCAGCTGGTCCAGCGGCAGCATCATCAGATTATTACCGCGATCGTTAACCAGAACTTTGCGGGTATGGCTCAGTACGCGTTCCATGGTCTCAATATAGAGACGCTCCTTGGTGATCTCTGGCGCCGCTTTATACTCCGGCAGAATCTTGGCGAAACGCGCCACTTCACCCTGCGCTTCCAGAACGGTTCGCTCTTTGTAAGCGCGCGCCTCTTCCAGAATACGTTGCGCCTGGCCATTCGCACGAGGCTGAACTTCGTTAGCGTAGGCTTCCGCTTCACGGACGTACTGCTCGCGGTTTTCACGTGCGGCGATAGCGTCATCAAACGCAGATTTCACCTCTTCTGGCGGACGGGCCGCCTGGAAGTTGACGTCCAGTACCGCGATGCCCATGTTGTACGGGCGAATCGTCTCGTCAATTTCACGCTGGGTATCGCTACGCACCACGGTACGGCCTTCAGTGAGGATGCGATCCATGGTAGAACGACCAATTACGCCACGCAGCGCGCTGTCTGTCGCCTGACGCAGGCTGTCGTCGGCGCTGGTGACCGCATAAAGATAGCGTTCCGGATCGGTCACGCGGTACTGCACGTTCATCTCTACGCGCACCACGTTTTCGTCGGAGGTCAGCATGACGCCAGACGCCGCCAGTTCGCGCACCGACTCGACGTTGACCGCACGAACCTGATCGATGAAGGTCGGCTTCCAGTTCAGACCTGGTTCGACCAGGTGACTGAACTTACCGAAACGCGTGACCACGCCCCGTTCCGCTTCTTTGATGGTGTAGAAACCGCTTGCAGCCCAGATGACGACCGCCGCTACTGCGACGATGCCAGCCAGTTTGCCACCGCTGCCGGAGCCGCGCTGACCGTTATCGCTCTGTTTGCCACCGCCCAGTCCGCCAAGCTTCTTGCTCAGTTTACGGAAGATATCATCCAGATCAGGAGGCCCGGATTCCCGTCCTCCCTTATTCCCCCCAGAGTTGCCGCCTTGATTATTGCTGCTTCCCCACGGGTCGCGGTCCTGTCCGTTATTTCCGGGCTGATTCCACGCCATGTTCTACTCCATTTATTGTAATTACGGTTTTTACCCTTCATTTTTCGGATGCGACAATCGTCTAATGTTAAGGTAAATGCGTTTTGGCAATATCAAACAATGTAACTGGTCAGCGACGGTTCCTGCTTACATAAACGCATCCATTCAATAATGGGCATACGTATCTGCAATCCTACACTGCCGTCTTCTTCATTCCACTCTTTCTCAATCGCCTGCAACTGATAGAAGCGACTGCGAAGTCGCCCCGCTTCCGGTGGCAGACGTAATGCATGCTGAGCAATCTCCCCGGACAGCCGCTCAGAGAGCGCCTGCCAGAGCAACGGAAGGCCTGCACCGGTCTGGGCAGAGAGCCAGACACGAATCGGCAGATTCTCTTCGTTGCGATCGATACGCGGCTCAAATCCGTCGAGCATATCGATTTTATTCATCACCAGTAACGTCGGGATCTCATCCGCTTCAATCTCTTCGAGGACGGCATCGACGGCGGCCATATTATCGGTGACGCGAACATCGGCGCCATCAACCACGTGCAGCAGCAGCGTCGCCTGGCGTGTCTCCTGCAGCGTGGCTTTAAACGCGGCAACCAGGTCGTGAGGAAGATGGCGAATAAACCCGACCGTGTCCGCCAGCACGACTTCCCCGACATCAGCCACATTCAGACGGCGCAGCGTAGGGTCGAGCGTCGCAAACAGCTGGTCTGCGGCAAAGACGTTGGCCGAGGTCATGGCATTAAAGAGGGTCGATTTGCCGGCGTTGGTATACCCCACCAGCGAAACGGTCGGCACATCCGCTTTGGCACGTGACTGACGCCCCTGTTCGCGCTGCTTTTCAACCCGCTCAAGGCGAGACAGAATCTGGCTGATGCGTCCGCGTAACAGACGGCGGTCTGTTTCTAACTGGGTTTCACCCGGACCCCGCAAACCAATCCCGCCCTTCTGGCGTTCAAGGTGGGTCCAGCCGCGCACCAGACGTGTGGCGAGATGGCGAAGCTGTGCCAGCTCGACCTGCAATTTACCTTCGTGGGTGCGTGCCCGTTGGGCAAAGATATCCAGAATTAAACCGGTGCGATCAATGACCCGGCATTCGCACAGGCGCTCGAGGTTTCTTTCCTGAGCGGGCGTAAGGGCATGATCGAATAAGACGACCGATGCTCCTGTTGTTTTTACCGCATCGGCAATTTCAACGGCTTTTCCTTCACCGACAAAATACTTGGGGTGTGGCGCTTTACGGCTGCCAGTTACCACTTGCAGCGCCTCAACGCCAGCAGAAGAGACCAGGGTTTCAAACTCCTGCAGATCTTCTACTTCTTTGTCTTGGGAGAACCAGATGTGTACCAGTACGGCCTGCTCACCGGCATCATAACGGTCAAACAAGCTATAACCTCGCTAAAATAAAAGACCAGGACGGAAAACCTCTGTTCTCCGATCCTGGCTGTACGGCGACGCGTTACTCTGCGTTATCACCGTCTTGTTGTGGCTGTGGCTGCGCAGATGTGTTGCTGCCACCATGATGGTAATTGTTGCTGCCGCCACCGGTATTATTGCTATGGTGAGAAACCGGGCGTGAAGGAACAACGGTAGAAATGGCGTGTTTATAAACCATCTGACTTACCGTGTTTTTCAACAAAATGACGAACTGATCAAATGACTCAATCTGACCCTGCAGCTTAATACCGTTAACCAGATAAATCGAAACCGGAACACGTTCACGACGCAGTGCGTTCAAAAACGGGTCTTGTAATGATTGCCCCTTAGCCATTCTATCTTTTCCTTATATGCTTGTTGTTTGTTGCTCGTAGAACCTATGGTTCTGAAAAAAACTGCGTAAAAATTTGCGCACGATAACTCATCAATTGTACACAATCACCCATGCTTCGCACTAAGAACCTGTAACACCGTATCACGCGCCAGCCGGGGCTCGTCACTGTCAAGCCAGTGAACGTTTTCCCAGCCACGTAACCAGGTCATCTGTCTCTTAGCGAGCTGCCGGGTTGCGCAAATTCCCCGATAAACCATCTCGCTGTAATCGATTTCGCCTGATAAATAAGACCACATCTGACGATAGCCAACACAACGAATGGAAGGCATATCCGTATGCAAATCACCTCGTGCAAACAGGGCCCGAGCCTCCGCTTCAAATCCTGACGCCAACATCTGCTCAAAACGTAACGCGATGCGCTGGTGCAGCAGTTCGCGGCTCGCGGGGGCGATGGCAAACTGATGCACGTCGTAGGGTAACGCTTCACCGGAGGTTTTTGTCAGTTCCGTTAAAGTTTTACCCGAAATAAAAAAAACTTCCAGTGCTCGCGAAAGTCTCTGCGGATCATTCGGATGAATACGACTACCAGCAACCGGGTCGATCTCACACAGCTGGCGGTGCAAAGCTTCCCAGCCTTTTTCACGCGCCGTTTGCTCTATCTGCTGACGAACGTCGGGATCGGCCGAGGGCAACGGCGACAATCCTTCAAGTAACGCCTTGAAGTAGAGCATGGTTCCACCAACAAGCAACGGAATTCGTCCAGCCTGAACGATATCCGCCATTTCTGCTAAAGCATCGCGCCGGAACTCCGCAGCCGAATAGGCTTCTGCGGGATCGCGGATGTCGAGCAGACGATGGGGGGCCACTGCTAACTCCTCAGCCGACGGTTTTGCCGTACCAATATCCATCTGACGATAGATTAAGGCAGAATCGACGCTGATTAGTTCCACCGGTAACTGCCTGCGCAGTTCAATGGCTAATGCGGTTTTACCCGATGCAGTGGGTCCCATCAAAAAAATCGCCTTTGGCCGGCCAGCCTGGTTCAGTTCACTCATGCTTCAACGCGTTAATCGCGCTCTCAATCTCTAAGGGCTGTAACAAGCCTGAAGGTGGCGATTTCAGTAGCTGTGGGCAGAGCCGTTCGAGCTCTGCCAGCAGGTTGATCGCCTGTGAGTGATTCCAGTCGGAGGACGCTGCATCCTGACGCCGTGCCAGCCACTGGGCCAGCTGCGTCGCAGAGTTCTCCTGCTGCCGGGCGAGATAGCCTAACAGTTCAGGAATCAAGATTTGTAAATTTTGTGTTCGTAACGGTAAAGGCACCGCACGCAGGGTCACGTGGTCACCGTCAGGCTGCAGATCGATACCCATCTGACTGAGCAGACTGCTGTTTTCTTTGGCGGCCTGACACTCCTCCCGCGCCATTTTCAGGCGCACCGGAATCAGAAGGGGCTGCGGTTTAAGCCCCTCTTCACCCGGTTCGAGCTGTGCCTGCTTCAGCCAGCGCGCCGCGACCGGCAGCGCCATCAGGAACAGTTTCTGGTCCTGTTCCAGCAGCGCATAGTGGTTCTGCAGGACGGTCAGCACCCGGCCAAAACTCTGCGCATGGGCCGCCAGCGGCGTGGCTTTCTCCGGCTGACGCCGCGCAGCCGGTTCGCGGGCTTCAGGCGCCGCCGCACTGGCGGCAGGCGTTTTCAGCAGCTGCTGATAAACCGCGCCTTCACGCTGACGATAGACGTTCTCTTTGTTTTGCCATGCGGGGGCTGGCTCACGGGCGGGCGCGGCCGGTCGGTTCTCACTGGCGGAGGGCACAGGCTGGGCAAAATGGTTGCCCCCGGCGGCCTGACGATTCTCCGGCTGCCAGCGTGGGGCCGGTTCTTCTGCTTTCAGCGCGGGCAGCGCTGGTGCGGCAACCGCCTGAAGCGCGCTGACCACGCCCTGATAAATAAAGTCATGCACCAGACGTGACTGATGAAACCGCACTTCGTGTTTAGCCGGATGGACGTTGACATCCACCTGATGCGGATCGATCTCCAGATAGAGCACGTAAGCGGGTTGCTGCTCATCCTGCAGCTGGTCCTGAAAAGCCTGGCGGATAGCGTGGTTGATCAGCCTGTCACGCATCATACGGCCATTGACGTAGCAATATTGCAGCTCACTGACCTGACGCGACCCGGCCGGATCGGCGACCCAGCCGCGCAGCGAAAGATCGTCATGTTGCCAGTCGATGCGCAGCGCATGCTGCATAAAGGTGGTGCCGCAGATGGCGGCCAGCCGCCGTTCGCGCTGACTCTCCTCGCTGACGGCCCGATACTGGCGCATCATTTTGCCGTTGTGGCTGAGCGAAAAGGCGACATCAAACCGCGCCAGCGCAATACGACGAATCACCTCGTCGATGTGACCAAATTCGGTTTTCTCGGTGCGCATGAATCTGCGCCGCGCGGGGGTGTTATAAAACAGGTCCAGCACTTCCAGCGTGGTGCCGCAGGGGTGCGCAGCCGGTTTGACCGTCACCGCCATCTCACGCCCTTCGGCATAAGCCTGCCAGGCTTCGGTCTGATCGGCGGTACGCGAGGTTAAGGTCAGGCGGGAGACCGAACTGATACTGGCCAGCGCTTCGCCCCGGAACCCCAGACTCATGATCGCCTCCAGGTCATCCAGCGAGGCAATTTTACTGGTGGCGTGCCGGGCGAGCGCCATCGCGAGTTCGCTTTTCACGATGCCGCAGCCGTTGTCACGGATGCGGATAAGCTTTGCGCCCCCTTTTTCAATATCAACGTCAATGCGCGTTGCGCCAGCATCAAGGCTGTTTTCCACCAGCTCTTTTACAACCGATGCAGGACGCTCAACCACTTCCCCCGCCGCAATCTGGTTTGCCAGCTGAGGCGGTAAAATTTGTATCGGCATGGTGGATATCCTTTTGGCTGACAGCCCGGCGCGTAGCCGGGCGAACAATCAGGATGCAGGGATTTTCAGGTTCTGCCCCAACATTACGTTGGTCGACTTCAGATTATTGGTCTGCATTATCGCTTTTGGACTGACGCCATAGTGTGCGGCGATACCGGTCAGGGAATCCCCGACGACCACTTTGTGCCGCACAACACCCCGGGCACGGGTCGTGCGGCTGGCCGTGGCACTGGCGGGCACCTTCAGCCGCTGTCCGACCCAGACCACATCCCGCTTCAGCGTATTCAGCTCACGCAGCGTCGCCATGCTGACACCATACTTCGCGGCAATACCGGAAAGCGTCTCACCGCGCGTCACCGTATGACGCTGCGTTGCCCCCGTATATTGCGTCACCCCGGTCGCCGGGTTGCTGGCGACGCTAACCGCCGGCGACGAGCCCAGCGGCCGGTTTTCCTCCTTTGGGATGGATTGCAGCGGGTGCGCCAGGAAATAAGTGCGCAGACCTTTGTAGATCGACTGCGCAATCTTATCCTGGTGTGCGCTACTGCCAAGCAGTCGCTCCTCCGAGGAATTACTGATGAAGCCGGTTTCCACCAGCAGAGAAGGAATGTCAGGTGAACGCAGCACGCCCAGGCTGGCGTGTTCAGGCAGCCGTTTATGCAGCGAGGTGACGCCGCGCAGCTGCTGCAACACTTTCTGCGCGATGTCATATCCGACGCGCTGCGAGTGACCAAACTGCAGGTCCAGCACCGCCTGGCTGAGGTAGGGATCCGCCTGGCTGTTAGCCAGCAGGTCGCCTGCGCCGCCCAGCAGCTCAGACTGTTTCTCTTTCTGCTCCAGCCAGTTAGCCATCTCGTTATTGGCACGGCGGTTGGATAAGACCCAGACCGATGCACCGGTGGCTGCGTGGCTCGGCGCCGCATCCGCATGGATTGACACCAGCACGTTCGCATTGGCTTTACGCGCCACGTCAGAACGGCCCATCACTGAGATAAAATAGTCACCATCGCGGGTCAGAACGCCTTTAAACATCGGATCGTTGTTCAGCAGCACCCGCAGTTTACGCGCAATCGCGATAGTGACGTTCTTCTCCTGCAGCCCGCGCTGTCCGATGGCGCCCGGGTCCTGACCGCCATGCCCGGCGTCAATCGCCACAATCACCGTGTCGTTGTGGCTGACCGTCGCGCCAGGGCGTACCGTGCTGGCGGAACTGCTCACTGAGGTAACCGGATTGGCGTTAAACGGATTGGCAGCGGCACTCTGGACGGGCGCTCGCGACGGGGCTGTCACCGGAGCGGGTGCACTGCGCGTCACCACCGGCGCTTTACCGGTAATCGTGAAGACCACGCTGTAGCTGTTGCCATTGCGCTGGGTAACCGCACGGGTTTTCCCCGCCTGCGTCAGCTCAAACACCAGCCGCACGCTCTGTTTATCTTTCGGGGTACTGGTCCGAATCCGCTTTACGATATTTTCCCCGCTGAAGTTCAGCGGCAGCCCCTGAACCACGCCGCTCTGGCGCACATCAAGCACCACACGATCGGGATTGCGCAGCGGGAAGAAGCCGTAAACAGGCTGTCCGGCAAAGTTCAGGGTAATCGTGGCCTGGCTGTCGCCGTTAGCCACTTTAATATCGGACAACGTGGCGGCAAACAGCGGCGTACAGACCAGCAGCAGCAGTGTCACCAGCGCGATTTTCATCCGTGACATCATGCCTGATCCCTGCCCTGATCAACGTGTTCAATCCATTGCTGTCCGGCTGCCGATTGTGCCGTCAGCTCCGCTTCCCGCGCCTCACCCACATAGCGCAGCGTCAGTGTGACATCGGGCGACGGCA
The DNA here is from genome assembly GCF_011800365.1 of Pantoea sp. EKM103V. Lineage (NCBI taxonomy): Bacteria > Pseudomonadati > Pseudomonadota > Gammaproteobacteria > Enterobacterales > Erwiniaceae > Pantoea > Pantoea sp. EKM103V. The sequence goes on from NZ_JAALFQ010000008.1 coordinate 207,757, forward strand.
GAAAACCAGCGCCCTGCTGCGGCCATTCGACCAGACAGATTGCCTCGCCGCTGAAATAGTCGCGGATCCCCATGAACTCCAGCTCTTCGGGATCGGCCAGGCGGTAGAGGTCAAAATGATAAAGGGTGCGATTACCCAGCGCATAAGGCTCCACCAGCGTGTAAGTGGGGCTTTTAACGTTGCCCTGATGGCCGAGCGCCTGAAGAAAGCCGCGGCTGAAGGTGGTTTTACCCGCCCCCAGATCGCCATAGAGATAAATCACTGCCGCGCTGCCACAGGCGCGCGCCAGCTGAGCGCCCAAACTGAGCGTAGCCGCCTCATCGGGCAAAGAGATAACACAGGTCTTCATGCTTCTTTATTCATCTCAGGATTAACAAACTGCCACAGTAGATCCAGTAAATCTGTTGCCAGCATACCGCGCGTGCCGCGTTGTGCCGCCACCGCATCGGCTGCGGCACCATGCGCCACGCAGCCAGCGCAGGCCGCCCCGAACAGCGGCAGTTGCTGACCCATCAGCGAGGCGATGATGCCACTCAAAAGGTCGCCCATACCGCCGGAGGCCATACCGGCATTGCCCACATCAGCAAAGGCCATTTCGCCCTGCTCGCTGGCAATAATCGTACCGGCACCTTTCAGTACCACTACGCCACCATATTGCTGCGCCAGTCTCTGCGCTGCATGTAAGCGGTCACTCTCAATTTCACTGGTCTTGATATTAAGCAAACGTGCCGCTTCGCCAGGATGCGGCGTAATGATGCGATTCTGACGTTTCTCCGCACTGATTGCCAGCAGGTTAAGTGCATCTGCGTCCCAAAGCATCGGCTTTTCACTGCCTGCCACTGCTTTCAGCGCCTGCTTACCCCATTCGCGCTGTCCTAAACCAGGCCCGACCGCGATGACATCGGCCCACTCCAGCGCCTCTTTCAGGCGTTCATCGGTCAGTTCATCGACCATCACTTCGGGGCGGGCTGTCAGGATCGGGATAATATTATCTTTGTGAGTGAGTACTCGCACCAACCCACTACCGGTGCGCAACGCGGCCTCAGCCGTCATGCGCACTGCCCCGGCCGTTCCGGCATCGCCCCCGACGACCAGCAGACGGCCATGGTTGCCTTTATGCGAGGTGGGTTTGCGCGGCTTAAGCCAGCGGGTCAGTGCGCTGGCATCATAACGTGCCATCGGCGCGGTTTCTCCCGCGAGAAACGTCGTCAGGCCAAGGTCGGCATAATAGAGCGTGCCGATAACGTCGCGGGCTTTGCCGGTAAGCTGGCCCGGCTTCAGCGCCACGACGCTCAGGGTATGTGTGGCGTTAATCACCTCACCGGGCGTCGTGCCGTTTCGCGCGGATAAGCCGGACGGCATGTCGATGGCGAGGATCGGTGCCGCGTGGGCGTTTGCCTGCTGAATCAGCGTGGCATAGGGTTCCGCAGGCGCGCGCTGTGTGCCGGTGCCCAGTAGCGCATCGACAATCACATCCACCTGCTCTGGCCATGCCGCACCAGCCGCATGGATCTCGCCGCCTGCATCCAGCCAGGCGTCCCGGGCGCGCTGCGCCTCTTCCGGTAACGCTTTTTCACTGTCACACGCCAGCAGCGTAATGGTTTTACCCGCCGCCTGCCCCAGTCGGGCCAGCACATAGCCATCCCCGCCATTGTTACCGTGGCCGCACAAGATCAGCCAGTGGCGGGCGTCAGGCCAGTGCCGGTTCAGATGCTCATAGGCGGCCTGCCCGGCGCGCAGCATCAGTTCATAGAGGGTAATGCCAAGGGCATCGGCTCCCTGCTGCTCAAGCTGCGCCACCGCCTGCGCAGGCCAGACAGAATATGGTAAACTGCGGTCGTTTCTCTTCGAATCCTGGTCACTCATGTCATACCCTCTCGATCTTCATCAGTTCGCACAACAGATTAAACAGTGGGGATTAGATCTCGGCTTTCAGCAGGTCGGCATCACCGATACCGATCTCAGTGCGGAAGAGCCGCGCCTGCAGGCGTGGCTGGAGAAGCAGTATCATGGCGAGATGGAGTGGATGGCGCGACATGGCATGATGCGGGCGCGTCCGCATGAACTGCTTCCCGGCACGCTGCGCGTCATCAGCGTTCGCATGAATTACCTTCCGGCCAAAGCCGCCTTTGCCAGCACGCTGAAAAATCCCCGACTGGGCTATGTCAGCCGTTATGCATTAGGCCGCGATTACCACAAAGTATTGCGCAATCGCCTGAAAAAGCTCGGAGAAATGATCCAGCAGCATTGCAGCGAGCTTAACTTCCGGCCCTTTGTGGACTCGGCCCCGCTGCTTGAGCGACCGCTGGCAGCTAAAGCAGGACTGGGGTGGACCGGCAAACATTCGCTGATTCTGAATCGTGAAGCTGGCTCGTGGTTTTTCCTTGGCGAGCTGCTGATCGATATACCCCTGCCGATTGATACGCCGCAGCAGGAGCAGTGTGGCCGCTGTGTCGCCTGCATGACCATCTGCCCGACCAGCGCTATCGTTGAGCCTTACGTCGTGGATGCCCGGCGCTGTATTTCCTATCTTACTATCGAGCTGGAAGGGGCGATCCCGGAAGCGTTTCGCCCGCTGATGGGCAACCGGATTTATGGCTGTGATGACTGCCAGTTGATCTGTCCGTGGAATCGTTACGGGCAACTCAGCGATGAAAGTGACTTCTCTCCCCGCGCGGCCCTGCATGCACCGGAGCTTATCGCTCTGTTTCAGTGGGATGAGGCGAAATTTTTGCGTATCACCGAAGGCTCGGCGATTCGACGGATTGGTCATTTGCGCTGGCTGCGTAATATTGCGGTAGCGCTGGGTAATGCGCCCTGGTCAGCGGATATTGTGCCAGTACTGGAACAGCGGCTCGGAGAGAGTGAACTGCTGGATGAACATATTCTGTGGGCGGTCGCCTGTCAGCAGCAGAAACGCCAGCAACTCGTCGTGGACGTACAGCCTGCTCAGCAGAAACGTCTGGTGCGTGCCGTTGAAAAAGGTTTACCCCGTGATGCGTGATTAACCAGCCAGCCGGCAGTTTATCGTTTTCCACACGCTGTGAATAAAAATAAAAAGCTGTTGTCATTCAACTGCAATAACGGGCGTTTCACGCTGAAATAACAAATTGAAATATCCTCATAATCATAAATATCAACAACTTAAGAAAAAGTTGTGTTTATTTAATAATGAGTCTACCGCTTCGTTTTAACGATAAAGCTGTGGATAACTCTGTTCAGAAACATTTTACAGATCGCCGTAAAAGGCGCAGACGATGGGGTGCCGTGCTGTGGATAACCTTAGGCTGACAATCAAAATCAGACGACGATAAACCGTCGGATAACTGATCACAATGAGGTTGATGTTAAATCTGGAGCGGGAAACGAGACTCGAACTCGCGACCCCGACCTTGGCAAGGTCGTGCTCTACCAACTGAGCTATTCC
>NZ_JAALFQ010000009.1:0-199022 GCF_011800365.1 Pantoea sp. EKM103V
CGGTAGCTAAGTGCGGAAAAGATAAGTGCTGAAAGCATCTAAGCACGAAACTTGCCCCGAGATGAGTTCTCCCTGACTCCCAGAGAGTCCTGAAGGGACGTTGAAGACGACGACGTTGATAGGCCGGGTGTGTAAGCGCAGCGATGCGTTGAGCTAACCGGTACTAATGACCCGTGAGGCTTAACCTTACAACGCCAGAGGCGTTTTTGAGAGACACGATTTTCAGTTTGTGACGGATAAAGAATTAGCAGAAGCGAAGAGTGTTTCGTTTCGTGCACCAAGATTTGCCTGGCGGCTTTAGCGCGGTGGTCCCACCTGACCCCATGCCGAACTCAGAAGTGAAACGCCGTAGCGCCGATGGTAGTGTGGGGCCTCCCCATGCGAGAGTAGGGAACTGCCAGGCATTATACAAGTGAAGAAGCCCCGCACTGACGTGCGGGGCTTTTTTACGTCTGAATTCTTCTGTTTTAAACTGAAATGCGGCGCTGATCCTCTGCATTCCTTCACTTTCTGACCCTCCATTTTTCCTGCCTTTATCGCCAGCAAACCGCTGATTTTTCGATAATTAGCGATGCGGCTCACAATAATAATCTCAGATTAGGCCGCCTTTACCTTCCGTGGACTTAAATGCTTTACTCATACTTTAAACGCTGTTGATCAGCAAGGAACAGAGGTAAGGCATGACACCCACAACAAATAAAATGCAGACGGATGATACAAAAAAGCGTATCTGGGCCATCGTCGGTGCGTCATCGGGTAACCTGGTAGAGTGGTTCGACTTTTATGTCTATTCATTCTTCTCACTCTATTTTGCCCACATTTTCTTCCCGCAGGGCGATACCACGACCCAGCTACTCCAGACAGCGGGCGTATTTGCGGCCGGCTTCTTAATGCGTCCGATAGGGGGCTGGCTGTTCGGCTATATCGGCGACAGACATGGCCGAAAAAATTCGATGCTGGTTTCAGTCTGCATGATGTGTTTTGGCTCACTGGTGATCGCCTGCTTACCCGGTTATGCCACCATTGGTGTGGCGGCTCCGGTCATTCTGCTGCTGGCGCGTATGTTTCAGGGCCTGTCGGTAGGGGGCGAGTATGGAACCAGCGCAACCTACATGAGCGAAGTTGCGCTGGAAGGGCGCAAAGGTTTTTACGCCTCATTCCAGTATGTCACGCTGATCGGAGGCCAGTTAGCCGCAGTGCTCACCGTCGTGGTGTTGCAGTTTCTGCTCACCGATGCAGAACTGCGGAGCTGGGGCTGGCGTATTCCGTTCTTCCTTGGTGCGCTGCTCGCCGTTGTTGCGCTCTGGCTGCGCCGATCGCTGGAAGAGACCTCAGATAAAACCAGCCGTGAACATCGCGATGCAGGAAGCGTAATCGGGTTGCTGCGCAATCATACCCGTCCCTTCCTGATGGTGCTGGGTTTCACCGCTGGCGGCTCTCTGAGTTTCTACACGTTCACGACCTATATGCAGAAGTATCTGGTTAACACCTCGGGAATGGATCCTAAGACCGCCAGCGGCCTGATGACCGGCGCACTGCTGGTCTTTATGCTGATCCAGCCCATTATTGGTGCCCTGTCAGATAAAATTGGCCGTCGTACCTCAATGATGATTTTTGGCGCGGGCGCGGCCATCTGTACCGTTCCGATCCTGACGCTGCTGCAAAATGTGCAGAGCCCCGGCGTGGCTTTCGTGTTGATCATGCTGGCGCTGCTAATCACCAGCTTCTACACCGCCATCAGCGGCATCCTTAAAGCCGAAATGTTTCCGCCTCAGGTGCGTGCGCTGGGGGTAGGACTCTCCTATGCGGTCGCCAATGCGATATTCGGTGGGTCGGCCGAGTATGTGGCCTTACTGATGAAGAAGCAGGGCATTGAGACAACCTTCTTCTGGTATGTCTCCGCGATGGGGGCGGTGGCCTTTGTGGTGTCGCTGTTACTGCATAAGCGCGGGAAGGGAATCAGGCTCTGACGCAATTACTGGTTCAGATTCCACGGGGCAATGCCGCTGGCTGTACCGGCGGCATCCCGGGCGAAGCTCCAGCCTGCGCCATCCGATCGGCTCTCATATCCCTCTTTGCCTGCTCCGGGGCCGCAGGATTCACATAGTGCGGCCTCTGAGCAGCAACCTTTTAAAGAATACGGCTGATTAGGCGATCGATACGGATCCGGCGCAGACGGCGGATCAGTTTCCGCACCTTGGCCGGATAATCCGCAATACTTTCGAGTTCACGGAAATGGTTCACCACCGTGGTGTGCTGCCGGATTAACGTCAGCTCCTTCTCACGCTGGGCTGTTAACTCCTGATGCGGATCGTGGATCAGCACCGCATTTTCCAGATCGAGTCGCCATGCGCGCGGATTGAGATTATTACCGGTGATCAGCTGCCACTCATCATCCACCCACATTCCTTTAAGGTGATAGCTGTTCTCGCCATCCTTCCACAACCGCACGACCAGCTGTTCGTTGCTGACGTAGTATTGCAGGCGGCTCAGGAAGCGACGCAGGTTAATCTCATAGAGATAAGGCAGCGCACCAATGATCTTGAAGGGCTGATCGGGGGCGATGTAGAAGTCATTGGCGGTTTTATCCCCCACAATGATCTCAACCTGCTTACCCTGACGCAGCAGATGAATGATATTGCGAACCAGCAGCGCAGGCAGGTTGAAGTAGGGGGTGCAGATAATGAGTTTCTGCTCTGCACAGGGCATCAGGTGGAAAATCGTTTTGTTCAGCAGGCTATGCTTACCCAGTCCCACCAGCGGGGTGACCGCCAGCTCTTCGTTACCCGCATTTCCGTCGAACTGATAGTTAAAGCCACGCAGATCCTGACGAAACTGACGCGTTTCATTTTTGATTTCAGGACTGGAAGGGCGCTCTGCCACGTCGAGCCGGTTAACCGCTTCTGCTGGCTTAAGATTGAGATCGATCCAGGCATACATCGTATCGGTCAGCTGAGCATTGCGGATGATCTGGTAGCGGTCATAGCGATATTTATCATGCTGATGCAGATAGACATCATTAATGCTGGCTCCGCTGTAGATCAGCGTGTCATCAATAATGAAGCCTTTCAGATGGAGCACACCCAGCGCTTCGCGGGTATTAACCGGGATGCCATACACCGGAATCGCAATGTCGGCATGGCGGGTCGCCATTTCGCAATACCAGTCAGCGTTAGTGACGCCTCGCGCGGCACCAATGCGTCCACGCTGTGCACGATGCCAGTCAACCAGAATTGAAATATCCAGTTCCGGACGCGCCTGCTTCGCACGGTAGAGCGCATCCATGATGGCGCGCCCGGCATCATCATTTTCCAGATAGAGCGCAACGATACAGATGCGGGTCTGCGCTGCGGCAATTTTTTCCAGCAGCGTCTCACGAAATTCGGCAGGCGAGTAAAGTGTCGACACATCCGCAACGGATTGTGACAGTTTCGGCAACTGTGCGAGGTGTTGTTGGTGTTTATTACGTTTGAATTTAGACAACATCACAGTGCACTTCTTCTCTGTTCATTGCATGGCCTTTTGCCATCAAATCAGGGTTATAACCATAAATAATAACATTAACTCCGTCGACCCGAACCTTTTTTACCTTTCTCTACAAGGTTAGTTGATCCCCTCCTGTAAAGGCAATTTCAGGCTGACAATACCGTCATCCAGTTGAATATCAACATGAAAGTTAAGTTTTCGTGCCAGCGTAATCATGCCGCGGTTGTGGGGCATGGTGATACCGTTTAATTGTTGCAAGCCGTGATGGCGCGTATAGCGGATCATCTTTTCCAGCAGGCGGCGCCCCATACCCAGCCCTTTGAGGTCTGAACGCACCAGCACCGAGAACTCGGCGTCGATGTTATCGGCATCTGAGATAGCGCGCGTGACGCCGATGATCTCAGGGTGTCCCTGATGCTGACGCACGGCCACAATCGCCATCTCACGGTCATAATCGATTTGCGTCATGTTGGCGAGGTCTTCATGGGTAAACTCATTGATTTCGCTGAAGTAGCGGTAGTAGAGATCCTCTTTCGTGACCTGGCTGATAAAGTCGCGCAGCAGGGGTTCATCTTCAGGCAGGATGGGACGGAACAGGCAGAACTGCCCATCTTTTAATTCGACCTGCTCTTCCAGATGCTGCGGATAAGGGCGGATAGCCAGCCGTGCTTCATTGTCACCGTAGAAAGGGGCCAGCGTCAGGGTGACGTCCAGCAGGGTAAAATCACTACCCGCCGCCAGCAGCGGATGGATATCGAGCCGATCGATTTCCGGGCAGTCGACCACAAGGTTTGAGACCTGCACCAGCAGCTGACTTAACCCGGCGATATCCAGCGGATTCAGGGCGCTGCGGCTGCGGATTTTTCCGCTCTTGATTGCCTGAATCACCAGATAGCGCGCCAGCGTCATGTTGAGCGGTGGCAGCGCAACGGCGGCCTGTTTGTCAGCCTGCCATTCGACGCCGCCTTCGCCCAGCATGATGATCGGGCCAAACAGTGCATCCTGTTCGACCACAACCCGCAGCTCCTGTGCGCCCGCACGGCTTGCCATGCCCTGAACCAGTAGCCCTTCAATACGCGCCTGCGGCAGCGTCTGCCTGACCCGATCGAAAATGGCTTCAGCGGCGCGCTCCACTTCGCTGGCATTGCGCAGGTAGAGCATCACCCCCTGCACCTCCGACTTATGCGCGATATCGGGTGAACGCAGCTTGAGCGCGACCGGATAGCCAATCTGGTCGGCAATCGTTACGGCCGACGCGCTGTCGCTGGCAATCCAGGTCGGCAGCGTGGTCAGCCCGTATGCCTGAAGAACCGGCTGCACTTCGTGCGTATCCAGCGCCGTGATCCCGCGCGCCAGGGCCTGGGAGAGTAACTGGTGAACATGCGCGCTATCCTGCGTCAGCGTCGCGGGGAGGGCAGGGGTTTCGCGCAGCTGCTTCTGGTTACGCCGGTATTCAACCTGATGCATAAACGCGGTGACGGTGCCCTCCGGCGTACGCCAGGTGGGGATTCCCGCCTGGGTAAAGGCGCGTCGTGCCGCCTGCGAAGAGAACTCTCCGCTCCAGTTAGTCAGCAGGGTTACCCGCTTACCGCGCGGGTGACGGGCAAGGGTTTCGATAAGGTGGCTGGCCGTTTCGGTAGGGGGCGCAACCGCGCTTGGCGCATGAATAATCATCAGCGCATCAAAGTCATGACTGTCGAGCAGGATCTCCACACAGGCGGCATAGCGCGCGGGCGTTGCATCATCCTTTAAGTCGAGCGGATTGCCCCGGCCCGCGCCTGCGGGCAGCAGCGCCTCCAGCTGCTGACGGGTCTGTTCGCTGAGCTGTGCCAGTTTGCCGTTGCGGGCATAGAGCTCATCCAGCGCCAGCGCAGCAGGGGCGGCACCATTACTGACGATCATCAGCCGGTCACCCCGCAGCGGCCGCATATGACTCAGCGATTCCACCGCAGAGAAGAGCTCATGGGTATCCTGCACCCGTAGCAACCCGGCACGCTGAATGGCGGCATCCCAGGCCGCATCCAGGCCGCTGTGGGTGCCGAGCAGCGCCTGCGCTTCACGGCTGCGACCGCTCTTGATCACCAGAATCGGCTTGTTGCGGGAGGCACTGCGCGAGGCGGAAACGAAACGGCGTGCGTCACTGAGGTGTTCAAGGTAGAGCAGAATGGCGCTGGTTTTACCGTCGCGCGCCAGGAAGTCGAGCAGGTCGTCGACATCGGTGTCCAGGCTGTCACCCAGCGCGATAAACCAGGAGAACCCGAGGTTACGCTGCTGCGCCCAGTCGAGAATGGTATTCGAGACGGCGGCGGACTGGGAGATAAAGGCGAGTCGGCCTTTGGCTATCGGCACCGGTGAGAAGCTGGCATTTAATCCCTGCCAGGGGGCCAGCAGGCCAAGACTGTTTGGTCCCAGCAGGCGTATCTGCCACTGACTGGCGCACGCTTTAAGTTCAGCAGACTGGCTGGCGGGGGCCGAAAGGATGATGCAGGCCTTGCAGCCTTTTTCACCGAGCTGTTGCAGCAGCGCAAGGTTACGCTTTGAATGGGTGCAGATGACCGCCAGATCCGGCGCGAAAGGCAGGCTGTCGATGGTGGGCCAGGCCAGGACACCGCTGACTGCCTTATATTTCGGCGTCACCGGCAGCACCGGTCCGCTGAATCCGCCCGCCAGCAGGTTTCGCATCATAAAGTAGCCGGCGCGCCCCGGCGTCACCGAGGCACCAATAACCGCAATGGATTTAGGTCGTAACAGCGCTTCCAGCCCACGTTGACTCATCGCGTCCTCCAGAGTTCGGGATTTGCGTGATTGTAAACGCTTTTTGCGGGCCGTGCTTTCGGGCAGATCGCAGCCTGAGCATCCGGCCGCGCAGGCCTCAGGCAACCGGTGAGAAGCGGGGCTGGTTAATCCTGCCCGGCATGATGCGGTTTGCCCGCCAGGTAGGCGGCACGAAAGCGATCAAAATGGTGAGATAATGCGTCTGCCGCGAGCCGATCGCCCGCCTGCTCCAGCAGTGCCGCGGCGACTTCAGCGGTACAGTGCTGACCTGCGCCATGGGCTTCGCGTAGCGTGTAACGCGAAGGGGTAGTGACATTCAGCGACATGACCGGCAGGGCATCGAGCCAGGGGCTTTTGCGGAACATTTTGCGCGCTTCGGTCCAGGTGCCATCCAGCATGATAAACAGCGGCGGTTTCCCCTGCGCGGGCGGCGAGGTCAGCACCTCCCGGCCCGGATCGGCATAGCTGGCCGGAAAGACCACCAGCGGCTGGTAATCGGGATTGCGCACAGCCGCCAGCAGCAGCGGATCGGGCTCGGTGCGTGACCAGCCGAAGGCCTGGGTGTCGGGCAGAATATCGGCAATCAGACGGCCGGTGTTGCTCGGCTTCATCGGCTCGGTATCAAACATCACCAGACAAAAGCGGCTGCGGGCGGCTTGCGGGACGATCTGGCTGCAGAGACAGCTGGCCTCGGGCAGCAGGCAGCCCTGGCAGCGAATGACCCGGTTTCCGCGCGCGAGGAAAGGACGGGTCGCGCGGGCGAGACGTTGGGTGCGCAAGCGCAAAACAGCATTATCAGACATGAGTATTCAGGGCAGGAAAAACGTCAGTGTAATCGAAGCGCAGGCGAAAAGGAAAAGGCCAGCCAGGCTGGCCCGGGAAGATTAAAGGGATTCATCCAGCCATTCGTTAAACGGCGCTTTGGGCATGGCACCATTCAGCATGTCGACCCGCTCGCCGTTTTTAAACAGCATGATAGTCGGGATACTGCGAATGTTGAAGCGGGCGCTCAGCGCCGGTTCCGCTTCGGTGTTCACTTTAATGAAGCGCACTTTACCGCTGCGCTCACTGGCGACATCTTTAAAGACCGGCGCAAAGTTGACGCACGGACCGCACCACGGCGCCCAGAAATCAATCACGACGGGCAGGTCGTCCTGAAGATATTTGTCGAAGGTCGCGGCGGTGGCGTTGACCACTTCACCGTCGAACAGTTCGCTTCCACAGCGTCCGCATTTCGCCGCATCGGCAAGGCGCTCTTCGGGAACGCGATTAGTTGCCTGGCAGGAAGCGCATACCGTATTCATAGGAACCTCTGAAGTTGGAAAGTGTCAGTCTGGTAATTATTGTCCATTATGAAAGGGGAGCGATTTACCCTCAATCTGGATCGCTCTATAGGTTCAATAGTTGATAGCTAAGCGCCGGCACATCAGGTAATCTGCGCGCTCTCAATGCAGGAGGAAGACATGAACGACGAATTTAAAGGCAAAAGCGGTAAGGTTAAGGTGATGTACGTGCGTGGCGAGGATGAAAAGAGCACATCTAATCCTCGTACAGGCAAAGGGGGTTACGCTGCTGCCCGCCAGGATGATAATCGTCGTTCATCGGGTTCCCGTGCAGAACGTAGCCAGGAAGGCGGCCGCTCTGCGGGTCGTCGCAGCGACGACAGCGGACGCAGCGGTTCAGCGCGCCGCGACGAAGGCGGCCGGGGTGCGCCACGCCGCTCGGGTGAGGGTTCAGGCCGTCGCAACGAGCGCTCCGACGATCGTAGCTACGGCAGCAGCGACTCTCCATGGCGGACCGTGTCACGCGCGCCTTCTGCCGATCGCACCGCGACGTCAGAAAGCGACAAGCCGGATCACGGCGGCATCAGCGGCAAGAGCTTCGTCGATCCGGAGCAGATTCGCCGTCAGCGTAACGAAGAGACGCGCGTCTATGGTGAGAACGCCTGTCAGGCCCTGTTCCAGAGCCGCCCGGAAGCGATTGTCCGCGCCTGGTTTGTGCAGGAAGTGACACCGCGTTTCCGCGAAACCCTGCGCTGGCTGGCGGCCAACCGCAAAGCCTATCATGTGGTTGAAGATGCAGAGATCACCAAAGCCTCCGGCACTGAGCATCATGGCGGCGTCTGCTTCCTGATCAAAAAGCGCATGGGTATGGCGGTTTCTGAGTGGCTGGGTCAGGCGAATGCCAAAGATTGTGTACTGGCACTGGAAGATGTCAGCAACCCGCATAACCTCGGCGCAATCATGCGCAGCTGCGCGCACTTTGGCGTGAAAGGTCTGCTGGTCAACGACGCCTCTCTGCTGGAGTCCGGTGCGGCGGTGCGTACCGCAGAGGGCGGAGCCGAGCATGTGCAGGCGATCAGCGGTGCCACCTTCAGTGAAGGTCTGGAAGCGTTTCGCAAAGCGGGTTACACCATCGTCACCACCTCCAGCCATCAGGGTACGCCTCTGGCTCAGGCTGAGCTGCCGGAAAAAATGGTGCTGGTGTTAGGTCAGGAGCGCGAAGGTCTCTCTGACACGGCGTTTCAGCAGGGGGATATGAGCGTGTCGATTGGCGGCACCGGCAACGTCGAGAGCCTTAACGTCTCGGTTGCCACCGGCGTGCTGCTCGCCGAATGGTGGCGTCAGAACGCATAAAAAAACGGGCCGAAAGGCCCGTTTTGCTTTGTCTCATCAGTGCGCGCCACCGCCACCGCCGCCCGCGCCAAAAGGCGGACGGGCAAACCAGATCAGCACCAGCAGGATCAGAAATACCCCCGCCGACGCCCAGAAAATTTCATTCGCTGAAATAATCAGTCCCTGGTTAGTGATCTGCTGCGCGATCCAGGCCGACGCCTGTTGCTGCGTCATCCCCATGCCCTCCAGCTGGCTGTACATCTGCTGCGAATTGACGTTGTACGGGGTAATCGACTCCGTCAGATAGCTGTGATGCATTGACTCGCGATTGGTCCACATGGTGGTGGTAATCGACGTACCGACTGACCCGGCAAAGGTTCGCAGGAAGTTTGACAGGCTGGATGCCGCCGCCAGACGCTCCGGGGGAAGGCCCGACAGCGTGATGGTGGTCAGCGGCATAAAGAAGCAGGCCACGGCAAAGCCCTGAATAAACTGCGGCCAGGCGGAAGCGCCGAAGTCCATACCCGGTTCAAACGTCCAGGCGCGCCAGTAGAAGCAGACCGCATACATAATGAAACTGAAGGTGACCAGCCGTCGCATGTCGAGCTTGTGGGCGAAGCGACCGATAATCGGCGACAGGATTACGGGGATGATCCCCACCGGCGCAGAGGCCAGACCGGCCCAGGTCGCGGTATAGCCGTAGACCTCCTGCAGCAGCTGCGGCAGCAGCACAATCGAGCCAAAGTAGAGCATGTAAGCCAGACTGATCGACAGGCAGCCGATGGTGAAATTGCGCGACTTAAACAGCGACAGGTCGATGATCGGATGATCGTCCGTCAGCTCCCACACCAGCAGCACGGAGAGCGCAATCACGGCCACTACCCCCAGCACGATGATCTCCGTCGAGCTGAACCAGTCGAGCTCTTTCCCGCGATCGAGCATCACCTGCAGACAGCCGATCCCGACGACCAGCAGCACCAGGCCGACCGTATCGATGGGGCGAATTTCAGTTTTGGTTTCCCGGCCTCGCAGCGTCTGCAGCGTCAGCATCACCACCACCGCACCAATCGGTACGTTGATGAAGAAGATCCAGCCCCAGTGATAGTTGTCGCTGATCCAGCCGCCCAGAATCGGGCCGCAGATCGGCGCTACGATCACCGTCATCGCCCACAGCGACAGCGCGATACTGCGTTTAGCGGGCGGATAGTTGCTGAGCAACAGACTTTGCGACAGCGGGATCAGCGGACCCGCCACGATCCCCTGCAGGATACGGAAGAAGATCAGCATCTCCAGGCTCTCTGACATGCCGCACGCCCAGGAGGCGACAGCAAACAGAATGGTCGCCCAGGTAAAGAGCTTCACTTCACCGATGCGTTTGGCCAGCCAGCCGGTCAGGGGGATCGAAATCGCATTGGCTACGCCAAACGAGGTGATCACCCAGGTTCCCTGCGAGTTAGACGCGCCCAGGTTCCCGGCAATGGTGGGGATAGCCACGTTGGCGATGGTCGAGTCCAGCACCTGCATGAACGTGGCCAGCGACAGCGCCACGGTCATCAGGACCAGCGGCATCCCTTCAAGCGGTTTTTGTGCCATTACAGCCTCCGCGCCATCATCCGGCGTTGGCGCGGACGATGTCGGTGATCAGTTTATTGACCGGCGCAAGGTCAATCGCCAGGGCGTTGCTGCTGTAAGCGGCCTGCTGCCGGACACTGTTCGCCAGCGTAATGCCCTCTTTGCTGGTGGTATCGATCTTCACCAGCGTTGAGAGGCCAATACGCAGGGGATGTCTGGCGATATCGTCCTGATTCAGTTCGATTCGCACCGGCAGGCGCTGAACCACCTTAATCCAGTTACCGGTGGCATTCTGGGCGGGCAGCAGCGAGAAGGCACTGCCGGTGCCCATATCCAGACCGGCGACTTTGCCGTGATAGACCACATCATCACCATAGATATCAGCGACTACGGTAGCGGGCTGACCAATACGCACGCCAGCCAGCTGTGTCTCTTTAAAGTTGGCGTCGACCCACAGATTGGTTGCCGGAACAACGGCCAGCAGCGGGGTGCTGGTGGAGATTTGTGAACCCACCTGAACGCTGCGGCGGGAGACATAACCGTCCATCGGGCTGCGGATGTCGGTTCGCTGCAGGGCCAGCCAGGCATCACGCAGTTCAGCGGCGCTCTGCTGCACCGCAGGCTGATTTTCCAGCGTGGTATTGAGGATCATCGCCTGATTGGCATTGTATTGCTGAACGGCAACGTCCAGCTGCGCTTTGGCGGTCGCCACGGCGTCGCGGGCGTGCTGCAGCTCTTCACGGCCAATCAGATTAGCGGCACCCAGGGGCTCCCGGCGTTTCAGGTCAGCCTGCGCCTGGGCCAGAGCGGTCTGCTGCAGGGTGATGCTGGCTTCATACTGCTTACCGTTGATCATCAGCTGATGCGTCTGACGCACGCTGGTGGCGAGGGCCGTCTGCGCTTTTTCAAACGCCTGCTCGGCATCGGTCTTATCCAGGGAAACCAGCACATCGCCTTTTTTGACGTAGTCGGTATCTTCAAACCAGACTTTATTGACGCTGCCGGAGACCTGGGCCATCACCTGCACCTGATTACCGGCAACGTAGGCATCATCCGTTTCCTGAAAATGGCGCAGTACCAGGAACCAGTAAACACCCCAGGCAATCCCAATCAGCACAAAGATCAGCGCCAGCACAATGAGCACACTTTTGCGCTTCTTCTTTTTGTTGCTGACTGACGGTTGCGGGCTCTGTGCTTCTGCCGTTGCACTCATGTCTTTCTCCACGTATTCCATTGAGTCGGGTAGGGGCAGGGATCCCTGTCCGCCGGCGCCCGAGTCGAAAAAGCCAGCGACTGAGCGCTGGCCAGATAAAAAAGGAACTTAAAATAACGATTCCGACAGGTGATTGTGTCGCACTTATTGCTATCAGCGGGACAGTGAGGCGATCAGCTGATCTTCATCCATTTTGTCGAGGCGATTAAGCAGCTTGCGGGTAATCCCTTCCAGCTGCGACTTCTCATCAACCGACAGCGAAGACCAGAGATATTGCAGGCTCTGATGCTGCGGGGGCAGCAGCTGACGCAGGAACTCCATGCCTTTGTCGGTCAGATGCAGGTGCAGGCAGCGGCGGTCGTGATCGCTTTCGCGACGCTCAATCCAGCCGCGTTTTTCCAGCTCATCAGCAATGCGCGTAGCATTGGTGCGTGACGAGCCGAGGGCCGAGCTGAGTTCCGAAGGCTGAATGCTGTGATTTTCCTGAGCATCCAGCGTGATCAGCGCCATAAACAGGGTTTCGTTGATCCCCTGTGCTTTCAACATCTTATTACGATTGTCCAGCAGTTTACCCTGCATATGCATACAGAGACGCGTCAGGATAATTTCCTGTAACGGAAAATCCTTATGGCGATTGGCACGGATGTTTAGCATCTGCTCAATGGGAGTAAACGAACTTTCCATTAAAAAAAACCTCACTAATTGCAACTTGTATAATAACTATGGTGACAGGCTAAGCGTAGTCACTTTTCGGCAGGTGATCGCTGACCGACGCACGCTGCACCATTAAAGGTGTTCCAGGCCATTCCCTGGCCCTGGGTCAAAAACCCGTCCGCCCGGCGGCAGCCGCAGTGCCAGAGCGTTATCAAAAAGGGGGCAAATTTAATAATATCGCGAGGAAAAATAACTGAAGTGAATAGGTTTGCTGCTAACCATAACAAACCTAACCATTTGTGACCAGATGCAATCCGCTTTCCGGACAGAGTTCAGTGAATTTTTCGGGTTCAGCATGCGATCCGCCGGCCCCCACCCGACCCGGCAGACCGATTTCACCCTCTGAGACGTGACAGGGTGCTCCGGCGAGCCTGACAGAGAGGGAAGAGTGCTGAGCAATCGTATGAGCAGGGGCTGAACGTCGTCGTTGCTGGCCACGCAGAGGCCGGTGGCTACCGACAGCGGGAGCACTGAAACGGGCGTCAGACCCTGACGGGGCGCAGGCATAAACTGTGTCGTTCGCTAATAATCATTTGAGGTTAATAATAACTCAAAAAACTATTTCACACGCATGTTTATTAACAGGCCATACCAGTCATAGCAAGAGGTTTAAACCTCGGTAGAGGATTTACGGGTGACGTTATGCGAACAGGCTCAGGAAGCATACGCCTTTCGCAAAGACGCAAAAGATGCCATCCATGGCAGGCTCAGCGCGGGCCATCCCTGGCCCGCTATGCTTTGCTACAGGCGTATGCTCCCATCGCTTTGAGTTTTGGCGCCGTCTGAATGAAGAAACGCTTTCAGATCACGACGACCTGCCCGCCATCAGAAGTTCCAGTCCTCATCTTCCGTCTCGACCGCCTTACCCATCACATAGGATGAGCCCGAACCCGAGAAGAAGTCGTGGTTTTCATCTGCGTTGGGTGACAGCGCTGACAGAATGGCCGGATTCACCGCCGTCAGCTCCGCCGGGAACAGCGCCTCGTAGCCGAGGTTCATCAGGGCCTTGTTGGCGTTGTAGTGCAGAAAAGTCTTCACCTCCTCCACCCAGCCGACATCACCATACAGCGCCTCGGTATAAGCCACTTCATTCTCATACAATGCCAGCAGCAGATCGTATGCGAACTGCTGCAGCGCTTCGCGGCGCTGATCGTCCACCGTCGCCAGCGCCTGCTGGAACTTGTAGCCAATGTAATAACCGTGCACCGCCTCATCACGAATAATCAGGCGGATCAGATCCGCGGTGTTGGTCAGCTTGCCGCGACTCGACCAGTACATCGGCAGCCAGAAGCCGGAATAGAACAAAAACGACTCCAGGAAAACGCTGGCGATTTTTTTCTTCAGCGGATCGTCGGCCTGATAGTGTTCCAGAATGATGCGCGCCTTGTTCTGCAGCGGCGCATTCTCTTCGCTCCACTGATAGGCGGCATCCACATCCTGCGTGTTGCACAGGGTTGAGAAGATGGAGCTGTAGGAGCGGGCATGCACCGCCTCCATAAAGCTGATATTTGACAGCACCGCCTCTTCATGCGGGGTTATCGCATCGCCCATCAGTCCCGGCGCACCGATCACGTTCTGAATGGTATCCAGCAGCGTCAGACCGGTAAAAACCCGGATGGTCAGCTGCTGCTGCTGTTTATCCAGCGTCTGCCAGGCAGGCAGGTCATTGGAGAGCGGCAC
Organism: Pantoea sp. EKM103V; assembly: GCF_011800365.1. Taxonomy (NCBI): domain Bacteria; kingdom Pseudomonadati; phylum Pseudomonadota; class Gammaproteobacteria; order Enterobacterales; family Erwiniaceae; genus Pantoea; species Pantoea sp. EKM103V. The sequence continues at coordinate 14,056 of NZ_JAALFQ010000009.1, forward strand.
TTTCTCCGGCAGCCAGAAGTTGCTGGTGAGACGGTTCCAGACCTCAAGATCTTTCTCATCCTGAAGACGGTTCCAGTTAATGGCCTGAATCTGTTTTAGTTGCATAGTGTTTATCACAGGGAGCAGGAGACGCAGCCCTGAACCTCCGTGCCCTGAAGCGCCATCTGGCGCAGTCGAATGTAATAGAGCGTTTTGATGCCTTTCTTCCACGCGTAAATCTGTGCTTTGTTGATGTCACGGGTGGTGACGTCGTCGCGGAAAAAGAGCGTCAGCGACAGCCCCTGATCAACGTGCTGAGTCGCCTCTGCATAGGTATCAATAATCGCTTCCGGCCCAATCTGATACGCATCCTGATAGAGATGCAGATTCTCATTGGTCATGAACGGCGCGGGATAGTAGACGCGTCCGGTTTTGCCCTCTTTGCGGATCTCGATCGGCGAAACAATCGGATGGATGCTGGAGGTGGCGTGGTTGATGTAGGAGATCGAACCGGTCGGCGGGATCGCCTGCAGGTTCTGATTAAACAGCCCGTGCTGCATTACCGCAGCGCGCAGCGCCTGCCAGTCCGCCCGGGTCGGCAGCGTCACGCCGGCGTCGGCAAACAGTTTTGTCACCCGTTCGGTGCGCGGCAGCCATTCGCGCTGCAGATATTTGTCGAAATAGACGCCGCTGGCGTACTGCGAATCAGCAAAACCGTCGAAGGTCTGCTGACGCTCCTGTGCGAGCTGATTAGAGGTGCGCAGCGCGTAATAGGTGATGCAGTAAAAGTAGAGGTTGGTGAAATCGAGCGCTTCCGGCGAACCGTAGACGATGCCTTCCCGCGCCAGATAGCCGTGCAGGTTCATCTGACCCAGGCCAATCGCGTGCGACCGCCGGTTTCCTTCGGCGACCGACGGCACCGACGCGATCTCACTCATCATCGACACCGAAGTCAGGGCGCGTACCGCCACCTCCACGGTGCGCGCCAGATCGCGGGAATCCATGGCGTGGGCAATATTGAGTGAGCCAAGATTGCAGGAGATATCTTTACCGACCCGGCGATAGCTGAGATCGTCAAAGTACTCGCTGGCGCTGTTCACCTGCAGGATCTCTGAACAGAGGTTGCTCATATTGATACGACCGGCAATCGGATTGCTGCGGTTCACGCTGTCCTCAAACATGATGTAGGGGTAGCCCGATTCAAACTGAATCTCGGCCAGCGTCTGGAAGAAGTCACGCGGCTGAATCCAGGTTTTGCGGATGCGATCGTCGGCCAGCATCTCGTCATACTTCTCGCTGATGCTGATATCGCCAAAGGCCTGGCCGTAAATGCGCTCAACATCGTAGGGCGAGAACAGCGCCATCGGCTGGTTCTCTTTCGCCAGCCGGAACGTGACATCGGGGATCACCACACCCAGCGACAGGGTCTTGATGCGGATCTTCTCATCGGCGTTTTCGCGCTTGGTGTCGAGAAAGCGGAAAATATCGGGATGGTGCGCGTTCAGCCATACCGCGCCTGCGCCCTGACGAGCGCCCAGCTGATTGGCATAGGAGAAGGCATCCTCCAGCATCTTCATGACCGGGATGACGCCCGACGATTGGTTTTCGATACGCTTGATGGGCGCACCGGACTCACGCAGGTTGGAGAGTAAAAAGGCGACGCCGCCGCCGCGCTTTGAGAGCTGTAGCGCGGAGTTCACGGCACGGCCGATGGACTCCATGTTGTCTTCGATGCGCAGCAGGAAGCAGGAGACCAGCTCGCCACGCTGCTGCTTGCCGCAGTTGAGAAAGGTGGGCGTGGCAGGTTGGAAGCGGCCGCTGAGGATCTCCTCCAGCAGCGCACGCGCCAGGGTTTCATCGCCCTGAGCCAGCGTCAGCGCCACCATGCAGGCGCGCTGTTCAAAGGTTTCCAGATAGCGTTTGCCGTCGAAGGTCTTCAGCGTGTAGCTGGTGTAGTACTTCCAGGCACCCAGGAAGGTTTTGAACTCAAATCCCCACGTCTCCGCCACCTCATGCAGCGCAAGCAGGAAGTCGAAATCGTACTGGTTAAGCACCTCAGCTTCGTAATAGCTCTCCGCCACCAGATAGCGTAAACGCTCGGCGCGGCTGGCAAACTTCACCGTGTTCGGCTCCACATGCTGCAGATGAAACTGACGGGTCGCTTCGCGATCCTTTTCGAACTGGATGCGCCCCTCCGCGTCATAGAGGTTGAGCATGGCGTTGAGCGCGTGATAGTCGAGCGTCACGCCGTTGAGGGTGTCTGTTGTTGCCAAAATTGGGTTACTCCCGCTTTAACGTTCGCGATGTCGTCCGGGGTTCCCATCAGCTCGAAACGATAGAGCAGGGGAACCTGACATTTTTTTGCAATGATGCTGCCTGCCAGGCAGTAACCGGCGCCGAAGTTCCGGTTGCCCGCGGCGATGACGCCACGAATTTCCCGCCGGTTGGCCTCATCATTAAGAAACTGAATCACCTGACCGGGTACGGCACCGCGACTGCTGCCACCGCCATAGCTGGGCACGACCAGAATATAGGGCTGGTCGATATGCAGCGTCTGACGGGCATCAAGCGGGATGCGCCGGGCTGGCAGGCCAAGGCGCGTCACAAACCGGTGGGTGTTTTCCGACTGGCTGGAAAAATAGACCAGCGGGAACATGCGTTTATCCCCCGACAGCGGACAGCGTGCGCAGGGAGGCGATTTTGTCCGGGCGGAAGCCGCTCCAGTGATCGTTATCCGCCATCACCACCGGCACCTGGCGATAACCCAGGGATTTCAGGTTGTCGATCGCCTCGGGCTGGCTGTCGAGATTGATGAGCTGATAGGTCAGACCCTGACGGTCCATCGCACTCTTCGTGGCATTGCACTGGACACAGTTATCTTTAGTGTAAATAATAATGCGCATGATTCGTATTTCCCTCTGTATGCGGTTCGGGTGCCCGGCAATAACGCCGCCCGCCTGATTTACGGGCTTCATTCTGGCGGACATCGGGTGTCAGAATGATAGGTTAAATACTAGATGTAGGGGTTTTGGTGGTCAAGCCCACCACATATAGGGTTTTATGATTTGCATTTGCGCAACACGGCCAAAGCCAGCAGGCGTGCGCCCTGCGACGCGGAAAAAATCTTTTGTAAATTTTACGGGCCGGATAACGGGCAAAAAAAAGCCCCGCACGGGGCAGGGCTCAGAAGATTTTTCGCGCTTAGCGGCGTGAGGCCAGCAGGACACCCACCACGATACCGAAAGCGGCACCGATACCGACACCGTGCCACGGCTTGTCATGCACATAGGTATCAACCTGTGCACCGGCATCACGGGCAACCTGGGTCACACGGTTGCTGCCACCATTCAGTTTAGAACGGGTCTGCTTCAGCAGTTTTTCTGCCTGACTGCGGGCAGAGTCCACTTCGTCTTTGGCATCACTGCCGTAAGATTTCAACAGCGCTTCCAGTGAATTGGCCAGTTCGTTAACGTCCTGATTGATATCAATGTCATCGTTTTTTACAGTGCGATTAAACATTTTTTGGCTCCCTTTGATTTAAAAACGTAATACTAGTGTAGACGACCTTGAGATAAACGAGACGCGGGAGGGGGCTTTAGGGAAAATTCCGAATGCCCGCTCTGTCATGCTGATGTAAGGTTGCGAAGCTTTTGAAAGAGGAGAGGATCGAGCATGTATTTACGACCAGATGAGGTAGCGCGCGTACTGGAAAAAGCGGGTTTCGAAATGGATCAGATTACCCCACGGGCCTATGGCTATCGCCGGGGGGAGAACTATGTCTATGTGAATCGCGAAGCGCGTATGGGGCGCATGGCATTAGTGATTCATCCGACCCTGAAAGAGAAGAGCCAGCCGTTCGCTGAGCCGGCGTCTGAAATGAAAACCTGCGATCACTACACCCAATTCCCTCTCTACCTGGCGGGTGATTCACAGGAACATTACGGCATCCCGCACGGATTCAGTTCCCGCATGGCGCTGGAACGCTACATTCAGAGCGTTTTCGGCTGAGGCATCAGGCCCCGCCGCGACGGGGCACTGACGCGCATGACCCCGCTCCCTGTTCTCCTGCCGTTGCAATTCCCGGCTGTGACGCGTATAAATTTGTCCCTTATAGATGTTTAGACGTCCATACGGATAAAATTGATGAGCGAACAGCCAACTTCCCCGCAGCAACAATTTAAACGCACCATGAAAGTCCGCCATCTGGTGATGTTATCGCTGGGCGGTGTCATCGGCACCGGCCTCTTTTTCAACACCGGCTATATCATCTCCACCACCGGGGCCGCAGGCACGCTGCTCGCCTATCTGATTGGGGCGCTGGTGGTCTGGCTGGTGATGGTCTGTCTGGGTGAACTGTCGGTGGCGATGCCGGAAACGGGCGCGTTCCACGTCTATGCGGCGCGTTATCTCAGTCCGGCGACCGGCTACACCGTGGCCTGGCTCTACTGGCTGACCTGGACGGTGGCGCTGGGCTCCAGCCTGACGGCGGCGGGCTTCTGTATGCAGTACTGGTTCCCGCAGGTGCCGGTGTGGGTCTGGTGCCTGGTATTCTGCTGCGCCATCTATCTGCTGAACGTGGTTTCTGCCCGCTTCTTCGCCGAAGGGGAGTTCTGGTTCTCGCTAATCAAGGTGGTCACCATCATCGCCTTTATCCTGCTCGGCGCGGCGGCGATGTTTGGCTTTATCCCGATGAAAGATGGCACGCCTGCACCCGGTCTGAGTAACCTCACGGCGCACGGCTGGCTGCCCAACGGCGTGCTGCCTATCCTGATGACCATGGTGGCGGTGAACTTTGCCTTCTCCGGCACCGAGTTGATCGGGATTGCCGCCGGTGAAACCCAGCAGCCGCAGAAGGTACTGCCGCTGGCGATTCGTACCACGGTGGCCCGATTAATCCTCTTTTTCATCGGCACGGTGCTGGTGCTGGCGGCGCTGATCCCGATGGATCAGGCCGGTATTGTGAAAAGCCCGTTTGTGCTGGTGTTTGAAAAGATCGGTGTGCCCTGGGCCGCGGATATCATCAACTTCGTGATCCTGACGGCCATTCTGTCAGCGGCCAACTCCGGCCTCTATGCGTCGGGACGTATGCTCTGGTCGCTGGCTAATGAAAACACGCTGCCACGTGCCTTTGCGAAGGTGAACCGACGTGGTGTGCCGCTGCTGGCGCTGACCGTCAGCATGATCGGCGGCCTGCTGGCGCTGATCTCCAGCGTGGTCGCGCCTGACACGGTATTTGTGGCGCTGTCGGCCATCTCCGGCTTTGCCGTGGTGGCGGTCTGGCTCAGCATCTGCGCCTCGCACTTTGTGTTCCGTCGCCGTCACCTTCAGCAGGGCAAATCGCTGGCCGATCTCGCCTACCGCGCGCCGCTCTATCCGCTGACGCCTGTTCTCGGCTTCCTGCTCTGCCTGCTGGCGTGCGTCGGCCTGGCGTTTGATCCGACACAGCGCATCGCCCTGTGGTGTGGCATCCCGTTTGTGCTGTTCTGCTACGCCGCGTACCATCTGACCCACAAATCATCCCCGAAGCCTGAGGAGGCCAATGATGTCGTATAACCCTGTCGCGCAGGCTTTAACAGAGTCACCGCTGCTGATTCTGGATGGCGCGCTGGCCACCGAGCTGGAAGCGCGCGGCTGTCAGCTTGCCGATGCCTTGTGGTCGGCCAAAGTGCTGATGGAGGATCCTGAGCTGATCTATCAGGTGCACTACGACTACTTTGTGGCGGGTGCCCGCTGCGCCATCACCGCCAGCTACCAGGCGACCCCGCAGGGCTTTGCCACGCGTGGCCTGAGTGAGGAAGCGTCGCTGGCGCTGATCGCCCGCAGTGTTGAACTGGCGCAGCGCGCCCGTCACGACTATCTGGCGGTGCGGCCCGATGCGAAAACGCTGCTGGTGGCAGGCTCGGTGGGGCCTTATGGCGCTTTCCTGGCGGACGGATCGGAGTATCGCGGGGATTATGCGCTGCTGGAAGCGGAGATGATGGCGTTCCACCGCCCGCGCGTGCAGGCGCTACTGGCGGCAGGAGCCGATCTGCTGGCCTGTGAAACCCTGCCTTCCTTTGCCGAGGCGCAGGCGCTGGTGAAGCTGCTGGCTGAGTTCCCTGACGCCCGCGCATGGTTCTCGTTTACGCTGCGTGACGCCGGACACATCAGCGACGGCACGCCGCTGGCAGAGGTGGTGAGCTGGCTGAATCAGCAGCCACAGGTAGTGGCGCTGGGGGTCAACTGCGTGGCGCTGGAGAGCGTAACGCCCGCCCTGCAGCAGTTGCAGACCCTGACCGACAAACCGCTGGTGGTCTATCCCAACTCCGGCGAGCAGTATGATGCCGGCAGCAAAACCTGGCATTCTGCGCCGTCGGGCTGCACCCTGCATGACAAGCTGGCCGAGTGGCAACAGGCGGGTGCCCGGCTGATTGGCGGCTGCTGCCGCACCTCACCGGGCGACATCGCGGCCATCGCCCGCACTTGTCAACCGCAATAAGCTGCCGGAATCGGGCGATGATAGCCCGATTGAGGCGGAGAGGGAGGACTACACTCTGATCACTGATCACTCTGTGGACCCCCTCTATGAAACAGCGAATTCTGGCTCTGGCCGCCGCGCTGCTGCTCAGCGGCTGCGCCACCATTGTCGGCAATGAAACCCAACTGGTGCGCATTGACTCTCTGCCGCAGGGCGCGCGTTTTACCGTGCAGGATGAGCGCGGCTATGCGGTGGCGCAGGGTTTCACGCCCCAGACCGTTGAACTGGCCAAATCCACCGGCCGCTACTTCGGCAAAAAGCACTACCTGCTGATGCTGGAAAGTCCGGGCTACGTGCCGGTCACGGTGCCTATCGAAGCACGCGCTAACCTCTGGTATCTGCTGGGCAACATTCCGCTGGGCGGTTTCCCCGGCTGGCTGCTGGTCGACCCCTTCTACGGCGGCATGTATGACCTCAAGCCGGAACATCCGCGTCCCTTTATGAACCCGGTTGGCGCGCGCGGCTGATTACTGCGCGGTCGGCTTCACCATTCCGCCTGGCGTTTTGTGGCGTTCCAGATACTGATGCTGGAAAATGCACATGCGGATGGTGTTGCGGTACTCCCCGTTGATAAAGAACTCATGCTTCAGCACGCCTTCGATTTCGAAGCCGAGTTTGGTGTAGATGTGAATCGCCTTTTCGTTCTCCTGATCCACAATCAGGTAGAGCTTGTAGAGATTCAGTACCGAAAAGCCGTAATCCATCGCCAGCTTCGCCGCCTGTGTGGCCAGCCCTTTGCCCTGATGGGCCGGATCGATGATGATCTGAAACTCGGCGCGGCGGTGCACATGGTTAATCTCAACCAGCTCAACCAGTCCCGCTTTCTGGCCGTCATGCTCCACCACAAAGCGACGTTCGGTCTGATCGTGAATGTGCTTGTTGTAGAGATCGGACAACTCCACAAACGCCTCATAGGGCTCCTCGAACCAGTAGCGCATCACGCTGGCGTTGTTATCCAGCTGATGGACAAAATGCAGATCTTCCCGCTCCAGCGGACGCAGTTTTACCGTCATCGTCAGACTCCTTGTTAAAAACGTCGTCGCGAGTATACCGCAACGGCAGAGCCTGAGCAGGCGGGAAGCGCGAGCCGTAATGAACAGGAGGAGACGATAAGGCGGGCAGAGGCGGAGCAGAAGGGGCCGGACAGCGGAGCGGCGCCGTCCGGCCGGCGATCAGGCGGTGATCTCTTCGATGATGCGACCCTGCGCCATGCGCACGGCGCGATCGCACATGTGATCGATCACATCGGGATCGTGGCTGACCAGCACCATGGTCAGACCATCCAGCCGTTTCAGATCGTTAAGCAGGTTGAGGATCTCCGCCTGCACGGACATATCCAGCGCCGACGTCGGCTCATCCAGCAGCAGGATCTTCGGCTGCAGCAGCAGGGCGCGCACGATGGCGACGCGCTGACGCTGACCACCCGAAAGCTGATGCGGATAGCGATCGGCCAGCGCCGGGTCCAGCCCGACGTGACGGAAACCCTGATCGATACGGTCGTTGATGTTATCGCGTTTCAACAGCTTCAGCGGCTCCGCCAGCGTGCGGCGCAGACGGTGCCGCGGATGCAGTGAGGCATAGGGGTCCTGAAACACCATCTGCACTTCCTGTCGCAGCGCGCCGGTGAAGGCTTTGCCGGGCTGGACCTGATGACCGGCCAGCTGCATCTGACCCTGCCAGTGCGGGTTCAGCCCCGCCAGCACCCACAGCAGCGACGACTTGCCGCAGCCGGACGGGCCGACCAGGCCAAAGCACTCACCCGCTCTGACCGTGAGGTTAACCTCATGCACCACGGTGCGCAGCTCGTAGCCCTGCTTATGGGCGACGCTTAAATTCGCAAGCTCAATCATGATTCGCCTCCAGTGCAGCGCGGTCCAGCACCGGTAACGCCTGGCCGTGGGTCGCCTTGCCCGGCCGGCAGGCCCACAGCGTGCGGGTGTAGGGGTGGGTCGCGCGGGGCAGGTCAGCGGCAGGCAGCGTATCGAGTAGCCGGCCCTTGTACATCACCATCACCCGTTCGCAATGTTCCGACACCTGCTGCAGGTCGTGGCTGATCAGCAGCAGACCCATGTTGCGTGCCTCCACCAGACCGCGGATCAGCGCCAGCACCTGATCGCGCATCGCATGATCCAGCGCGGAGGTGGGTTCATCGGCAATCAGGAAGTCGGGATCGGTGATCAAGGCGATGGCCAGCATCACGCGCTGGCCCATGCCGCCCGAGAGCTGATGCGGATAGTGCTGCATCAGGCGACGCGGGTCGGGCAGGCCGACCGCATCCAGCATCTCACACACCTTCTCTTTGCGCTCGGCACGGCTCAGGCGGCGATGCAGGATCAGCGGCTCCTCCACCTGCCAGCCGATGGTGCGCGTCGGGTTCAGGGCATATTTCGGGTCCTGCATCACCATCGCCACGCGGTTACCGCGCAGCTGGCTCCAGTGGCGCTCACTCAGCGTCAGCGCATTTTCGCCCGCGACCTGCAGCTGGCTGGCCTGCAGATGCAGCGCCGGAGAGAGTAAGCCCATCAGGCTGCGGGCAGTCAGGGACTTACCGGAACCGGACTCACCGACCAGCGCCACGCGTTCGCGGCCCACGGAAAAGGTGATGTTGTCGACCAGCAGCGCATCATCGCTGCGAATGGTCAGCCCCTCAGCAGAGAGCAGATTATTTTGCATGACGGGTATCCAGTCGGTCGCGCAGGCCATCGCCTGTCAGGTTAAAGGCCAGGCTGGCAAACAGAATCGCCGCGCCCGGTGCGGCAGCTACCCACCACTGATCGAAGATCACTTTACTGCCTTCGGCCACCATCGACCCCCATTCTGCCGTCGGCGGCTGAACGCCCATGCCAAGGAAACCGAGTCCGGCAGCGGCCAGAATAATTCCGCCGAGGCTCAGCGCGGCGCGCACCACGGCGGTCGGCAGGCAGAGCGGCAGAATGTGACCGAACATCAGGCGAAAGCCGGTAATACCCTGCATCCGCGCGGCGGCCAGGTAGTCGCTGCGGCGCAGCGCCAGGGTTTCCGCGCGCGCCTGGCGGGCAAACGGCGGCCAGCTGGTTAGCGCCAGCGCCAGCGCGCCGTTCATCAGGCCGGGGCCGAGAATCGCCACCAGTGCCAGCGCGATGACCAGGTTCGGCAGCGACAGGAAGATATCGGTAATGCGCATCAGCACGCGCTCCGTCCAGCCGCCCACATACCCGGCGGTGATGCCGATCAGCAGCCCGGCCGGAATGGTCAGCACCAGAATCAGCGACACCAGCAACAGGGTAGGGCGCGCGCCATAAATCACGCGCGACAGCAGATCGCGGCCAAAGCCGTCGGTGCCGAACCAGTGCTGCGCCGAAGGCGGCAGCAGGCGGCTCGACATGGTCTGCAGATTGGGATCGAACGGCGCAATCAGCGGGGCTAACAGCGCCATCAGAATCAGGATCGCCACCAGCGTCAGCCCAACGGTTAACGAGGTAACGCGTTGACGGCGACGGCGTGGTCGCAGCGTTTCGAGTTCAGAGAGTTGTTGCGTCATCGGGTTCTCGGATCGGTTAACCAGGTTAAAACATCCGCCAGGGTGTTAATCAGAATAAAGCAGCCGCCGATTAACAGGGTTGAGCCCAGAATCGCCGGCACGTCGCCGGAGAAGAGTGCGTTGGTCATATAGCGGCCCACACCCGGCCAGGCGAAGACGGTTTCGGTCAGCACCGAGCCTTCCAGCAGCGTGGCGTAGGATAGGGCGATAACCGTCACCAGCGTCCCCAGCACGTTGGGGAAGATGTGACGCAGCAGGATGCGTACCCGACCCGCGCCTTTGGCTCGCGCCAGCACCACATACTCTTTGCTGCTCTCTTCCAGCAGCGCGGCACGCAGCAGGCGGGTAATGCCCGCCATCGCCAGCAGGCCCAGAATCACCACCGGCAGCCAGAGGTGCGCAATCGCGTTGCGGAACATCTCCGGTTCACCCGACAGCCAGCTGTCGATCAGCACAAAGCCGGTTTTCGGCTCCAGGGTATAGACCCAGATGTCATCCAGCCGTCCCGGTCCGGCAGACCAGTGCAGCACCGCATAAAAGAGCAGCAGACCCAGCAGGCCGAGCCAGAACACCGGCACCGAGTAGCCGAGCAGGGAGATAAAGCGGGCGAGGTTGTCGATCCAGCTGCCCGGTTTCCAGGCCGCCAGCAGCGCCAGCGTGACGCCGAAGATAACCGCGAAGATCATCGCACAGGTGGCCAGCTCAATGGTGGCCGGGAAGGTGGACATCAGGTCGCTGCTCACCGACTGATTCGTCAGGCGGGAGACACCGAGGTCGCCCTGCGCCAGATGTTCAATGTAGCGCCAGAACTGTGTCAGCACCGGCTGGTCAAGACCGAGGTCGTGACGCACCTGCGCATAGGTCGCTTCACTGGCGTGATCGCCCGCGATCTGCTGCACCGGATCGATCGGTGAGAGATGCGACAGCATAAAGGTAAAGGCGAGCAGGCCGAGCAGCGTCACCAGCAGCGACAGCACGCTGCCGAGCAGACGCCCGCCCCGCTGCCAAAAAAGCCGGGCGAACCCGGCTGAAGGAACAGACTGAGCCATTACTTGGTGACCTGCGAGTAATACACCATGTCAGGGTTGATGCCCTGGACATAGCCTTTCAGGTTGTCGCGCAGGGCGATGAGGTTCTTCGCCTGCATCCCAATCACGTAAGGTGAGTTCTTCATCACTTCACGCTGCATCGCTTCATACAGTGCCACCCGTTTTTTCGGATCGCTTTCGGCGGTCGCCGCAATCACCTGCTTGTTCAGCTCAGGAATGTGCCAGTCTGAACGGTAAGCAATGGTTTTGCTGCCATCTTCCGGATTGTAGGCAAAGGAGGCGGCATTGGTGTTGGGATCAAAATAGTCAGAGCCCCAGGCGTTCAGCGTCGCTTCATACTTATGCGCCTTCACGTTGGTGGAGACTTCGGAGCTCAGGCCCGGCACCACTTCGACCTTCACGCCGCCTTTGGCGAAGCTGCCCTGCAGCGCCTGCGCGATATCCAGATAAGGCGGCTGGTTGCTGGTGGAGAGCTTAAAGGTCACGTTGGTCAGGCCCGCTTTCTTCAGAATCGCTTTGGCTTTTTCCGGATCGTAGCTGTAAGGCGTGTCGTTGATCGCGCCCAGGAAGCCTTTGGGCAGGAAGGACTGATGCACGTCGAACTGGCCTTTCAGCAGCTCATTGGCGATGCCTTTGTAATCCCACAGGTAGCGCGCCGCTTCCCAGAAGGCCGGGTTCTTCAGCGTGTCGTTCGCGCCGATGTTGAACTGGATGTAGTAGAGCGACGCCATCGGGATCGCTTCGGTCTTCACGCCCGCTTTGCCGTTCAGCGCGGCGATCTGGTCAGCGCCCAGGTTACGGGCGATATCCGCATCACCCTGTTCCAGCAGCAGACGACGCGCGGCCGGTTCCGGCACGTTTTTGATCAGGATGTTTTTCATTTTGGGTGCGCCCGCCGGTGAGGTCGGGTTGGCACTCAGCAGCACCACCTGATGCATGACCACTTTACGGATCTGATACGGGCCGCTGCCCGCAGAGTGGGTGGCCAGCCAGGCGTTACCGAAGTCGCCATTTTTCTGGTTCGCCATCGCGGTTTTCTCATCGACGATTGAGGAGACCGGTGCGGAGAGCAGGCTCAGAACGTAGGTCGGGCTGACGTTGGCGGTCCAGCTGATCTGCACATGGTTGTCATCGACCTTTTTCAGGAAGCCATCGACGTTCTCTTTGGTCCAGCCGAGCTGCGTCAGAATGAAAGAGGGGTCCAGGTTCAGTTTGACCACGCGGCCCAGCGAGAAGATCACATCTTCCGGACGCACAGGGTTGCCGGTAGAGAACTTCGCATCTTTGCGCAGTTCAAAGGTCAGACTGCGGTTGTCGCTGCCAGGCTGCCAGGCGGTCGCCAGCGTCGGCTTCAGATCCACCGGGTTCTGCGGGTCAGACTGGACCAGGCGCTGATAGATGTTGGTGAAGGCCTGAACGCTGGTCAGTTCAAAGCCTTTTGCCGGGTCAAAGCTGTCTGCATCGTCTGTGGACTGCGCGATGACCAGCGTATCTTTGGGTGTGGCGGCCTGGGCTGTGAAGGAGGCAGCCAGCGTCAGCGCCAGCAGTGATGGAATTATAGTTTTCATGAAATTTCCTTGCCTTAGAAAGTTACGCGAGTTTACGAAAGGGCCGATGTGAAGAATAGTCGAATATGGGCTAATCATATGCCTTAAAGTTATAAGCGATGGGTTGTGGTTATAACAGCGTAACGGCGTTGTTAGCGAAGCGGCAGGCTGAGCAGAAACAGAACCTCAACGAAGCGGTTATTTCCCGCGAAACGGCTTTACCGCAATCCCGCTCTTCTTATAATAGCGGCATCTCACTACTGGAGTATTCCGTTGGACAGTCACCCTGAATTAACGATTATTCTGGCAAGCTGAATTTTCTCTGCTGCTTGCCAACCGGCGAGCAGCGATCCCCCGTTTTAATTCCCGATCGCGCTCCTTAATAATTTCCCGTTGCCCTTGGGAGTGCGCGTTATGCTGCTGTTTATCTTAGCCCTTTTTCCTCCGCCTCGTCTGGCGTAGCTCAGGCTGCGCCCGACCGCTGATATCAGACCCGGATTACGCTGTGTTTAAACAGCGTCACGCTTCGCTGCGCGCGACATTATTTTCTGCGCCGTCAGAAACGCGTGTTCATTTCTCAGGGTCGCCTCATTAAATAACCCGGCTACGCCAGGTTTTATCCATGCACGTTATTTTGCGCGCAGGACAACCATTGCTTTAAAACAGGGAGATGTCGAAATGAGCGACATGAAACTGGAACAGGCTGCCATCCTCGCTTCCGGCAACCGCAACGATAAAAAAAGTAAAAAAACATTTGCCGTGACCCGGCAGGCAGGGCAGCACGTTGAGATGACGCTGGCGAACCTGCGCACGCATCGCCAGGGGCTGACCCAGGCTGAAGCGGCGAAACGCCTGGCCACCTATGGCCGCAATGAAGTGGCCCATGAGAAAGCGCCACCGGCGCTGGTGCAGCTGCTGATGGCGTTTAACAACCCGTTTATCTATGTTCTGCTGGTCCTGGCGCTGGTCAGCCTGTTTACCGACTACATACTGCCGCTGCGCGCCGGTCAGGAGACCGATCTCTCCGGGGTGATCATCATCTGCACGATGGTAACGCTGAGTGGCCTGCTGCGTTTCTGGCAGGAGTTCCGCACCAACCGCGCGGCGCAGGCACTGCAGTCTCTGGTGCGCAGCCAGGTCACCGTGCTGCGGCGCGAGGCGGACAGTGAAACCGCACAGCGTCAGGATGTGGATATGAGCGAACTGGTGCCGGGCGATATTATTCTGCTCAGCACCGGCGATCAGGTGCCTGCGGATGTCCGGCTGCTGAGTTCACGCAATCTGTTCATCAGCGAAGCGGTGCTGACCGGAGAGTCACTGCCGGTGGAGAAACAGAGCCTGGATGCCGGTATCGACGCCCATGACCGAACCGATCAGGAGCTGCTGGCGTCAGCCAACATCTGCCTGATGGGTACCAGCGTGGCCAGCGGCACCGCCAGTGCCGTGGTGGTGGCGACCGGTGGTGACACCTGGTTTGGCTCACTGGCCTCCTCGCTGACCGGCAGCCGTCCGCAGACCGCTTTTGATCGCGGCGTTAACAGCGTCAGTAAACTGCTGATCCGCTTTATGCTGGTGATGGTGCCGGTGGTGCTGCTGATCAACGGCTTTACCAAAGGCGACTGGATGGATGCGACGCTGTTTGCGCTGGCGGTGGCGGTCGGGCTGACCCCGGAAATGCTGCCGATGATTGTCAGCGCCAACCTGGCAAAAGGCGCCATTGCGATGTCACGCCGCAAAGTGATCGTTAAAAAGCTCAATGCCATTCAGAACCTCGGTGCGATGGATGTGCTCTGCACCGACAAAACCGGCACGCTGACTCAGGACACCATTCTGCTGGCGCATCATCTGGACACCCGGGGCGCGGAGGATGCGGAGGTGCTGCTGCTGGCCTGGCTCAACAGCGGCAGCCAGAGTGGCGCAAAAAACCTGATGGATCGCGCCGTGCTCTGCGCCGGAGACAAGGTTATTTCACAGACCCGGCGCAGCCAGTATCAGCTGATCGATGAGGTGCCATTCGATTTTACCCGCCGCCGCGTTTCGGTGCTGGTGGAAGATCTGGCGCAGCATTGCTCACAGCTGATCTGCAAAGGGGCGGTGGAAGAGATGCTGGCGGTGAGCATCGCCGTCCGGCAGGGCGATGAAGTCGTCGCGCTGGATGTGGCACAGCGCGAGGCGCTGCTGGCGCAGACCGAACGCTACCATCAGCAGGGCTATCGGGTGCTGCTGGTGGCGACCCGTGATGATGAACTGCACGCGCCGCTCAGCGAAAGTGATGAGCGCGATCTGGTTATCCAGGGAATGCTGACCTTCCGCGATCCACCGAAAGCCAGCGCCGGTAAGGCGATTAAAGCCCTGCGCGACAGCGGCGTGGCGGTGAAAGTGCTGACCGGGGATAACCCCCTGGTGACGCAGCGGGTCTGTGCCGATGTCGGGCTGACCGATCCGGCGATGCTGACCGGCGAACAGATTGAGGCGATGGACGACACGCAGCTGGCACTGGAGGCGGAACGCTGCACCCTGTTTGCCAAGCTGACGCCGCTGCAGAAATCACGTCTGGTGCGCCTGCTGCAGCAGAACGGTCATACCGTGGGATTTCTGGGCGATGGTATTAACGACGCGCCTGCGCTGCGGACGGCCGACACCGGGATTTCCGTAGACAGCGCGGCGGATGTGGCGAAAGCCTCGTCAGACATCATCCTGCTGGAGAAAGATCTGCAGGTGCTGAACGAGGGGGTATTAAAGGGACGTGAGACCTTTGGCAACATCATTAAGTATCTCAACATGACCGCCAGCTCGAACTTCGGCAACGTTTTCTCGCTGCTGGTCGCCAGTGCCTTTATTCCGTTTCTGCCGATGCTGTCGATTCATCTGCTGATTCAGAATCTGATGTATGACGTCTCCCAGCTGGCGCTGCCGTGGGACAAGGTTGACCGTGAGTTCCTGAACAAGCCGCGCAAATGGGATGCCGGCAATATCAAACGCTTTATGCTGTGGATGGGGCCAACCTCGTCGATTTTTGATATCACCACCTTTGCGCTGATGTGGTTTGTCTTCAGCGCGAACCATGCGGGCGTGCAGTCACTGTTCCAGTCCGGCTGGTTTATTGAGGGACTACTGTCGCAGACGCTGGTGGTGCATATGCTGCGTACCCGGAAGATTCCGTTTATCCAGAGTCGCGCCACCTTGCCGGTGATGCTGACGACGCTGGCGATCATGGCGCTGGGCATCCTGATTCCGTTCTCACCGCTGGGCGCGATGGTCGGACTGGTGCCGCTGCCCTGGCAATATTTCCCCTGGCTGGTGCTGACGCTGTTCAGCTACTGCCTGGTGGCGCAGGGCATGAAACGTCTCTACATCCGTCGTTTCGGTCAGTGGTTCTGAGGAGGGGAAGATGAAAAAAAGCAGGCTGGATCGCGTTTTTGTCAGCGTCATGATTATCGGCGTCACCCTGATTGCGCTGACGGTTCTGGTGCGGTGACAGAAGAAAGAGCGTGCGGCAGCGAGATGACTCGCTGCCGTTTTTACTGGCGGGGCACCTATTCCTGGTCGCGCTCCCGGCTGGCGCGCTGACGCTCGTAATACTCATCTTCAGCGGTGATGATCTCATCCAGCAGGGAATCCATATCCACGTCACGCTCCTCTTCCACAAACTGGCCAGTGAGCGTCGTTTCCGGGGTTAACTTACCCTCTTCATAGAGCTGCCAGATCTCGCCGGCATAGCGCGTCTTTAACAGCTGCGGGGCGAACTGCCCGTAGTAGGCGGTGATGTTATTCACGTCACGCGTGAACATCGACTCCGCATGGTTGTTGGCCGCCGCATCCACCGCCTGAGGCAGGTCGATGATGACCGGTCCCTGATCATCCAGCAGGACGTTGAACTCCGACAGGTCACCATGAACGATACCGGCACAGAGCATGCGAACGATGTTGCGGATCATGGTGTTAAAATCGGTGATCGCCTCCTCTTCGGAGAGCGTTACGTCGCTGAGGCGCGGCGCGACCGAACCATTGGCGTCGGTGACCAGCTCCATCAGTAATACCCCGTCGATGCAGAGATAGGGCTGAGGCACGCGCACACCGGCGTTAGCCAGGCGAAACAGGGCGTCAACTTCGGCGGTCTGCCAGGACTCTTCCTGCTGCTTACGGCCAAACTTTGAGCCTTTCTGCATGGCGCGGGCGTTACGGCTGTTGCGGGTTTTCCGGCCTTCCTGATACTGAACCGCCTGCTTAAAGCTGCGCTGGGTCGCCTCTTTATAGACTTTGGCGCACTGCACTTTGTCACCGCAAAGCACGGTATAGACGTCTGCTTCCTTGCCGCTTTTCAGGCGCTGCAGCACATCGTCAATCAGGCCGTCATCGACCAGGGGCTGAATTCTGTTTGGGATTTTCATGCGGCTTTATACCTTATTTCACCCGCTTTTCGTATCAATTTGCGCTGATGGAAAACCTGAGCCATGCGTGAACAAAGTCTGTAATTCTACCCTGGAAAACGCTTCAGGGGGATGATCCTTGCCTGACCCGCGTTTCTGACCGGTTTTTTTCCGCAGGCCGTCAGAGGGTGGCGTGCTGAAGCAGAAGGGGATAGGTGCGGCCCCGTGGCGCAACAGAGAAACCTATGGAGCATGGCGTCAGACGCGCAGCGACGGGACAGGTTCAGGGAGAGAGGGGCAGCGGGCCGGTATCCTGGTGCGGCGGCGCACAGGCATCCGGCCCTGCGGCGGGGTTACTTCAGGGACTTGAGCACTTTGACCGTGCTTTCAATGTCGATCTCATCTTCGGAGAAGATCAGCGTCGAGCCCTGGAAGGTGGTGACCGCCAGCTTTTTCAGCGAGCGCATCTCACCCGGTTTCGCGTCCGATTTAGGCCGGATGTTATTCAGCAGCAGACCTACTGAGAGCACCGCGTTCTCTTTGTCGATACCGGTATCCGCTGGCACTTCTTCGCTGTAGACCAGGTAAGACTTGATCGAGGTGATTTTCAGCCGCTCGCCCGCGATGAAGATATATTTACTCTCCGGGGCCACCTTCACCGCATAGGCGGATAAGCCTTTGTTGTTGGTGGTTGGCTCAAACGTTACCGCCGCATCTTTCTTAATCAGATCAGGATTGGCGACCTTAATCACATGAAAATAGCGGTTATCGCCATTTTCATCTTTGATAAAGCCGAATCCTTTATCTTTAAACCAGGTTGTGATTGTTCCGTTCATCGCCATTTTTATTGCCTGCTTACTCTGCTCAGTTTTTACAGCGCGCAGTGTAAAACACAATGCCTGCGCAGACTATATCAGTCTGGACGATAATTTTCCGGCGTGCCAGGGACGGCGGCGCGTCAGGTGGCGGGGTTAAAAGCGGGGCGGAAAAGGGGAAGGCGGGGAGATCAGGCTGTCCGGCGCCGTGCTCTGCAGCGGAGCGATCGGGGAGATGCACCAGACGGGCTGCCGGAAAGCGCAGGCCCGCCTGAGGATCAATCGCCGTTACTCATTGCCCCAGCGGTTCAGGAACTCAGCGATATCATCAATACGCTGCTCGTCGATGCCCGCTTCACGCGCCATCTCCTGCTGCGACGCTTCACTGATCTCCTCGTTGTTCATTAAACGGGTGATCAGCAGCTGGAAGTAGTGCGCCAGCGGGGTGCGTTCCGCTTCGTCCACCGGCTTCGCGGACTCGGTCGCATACTCATCGGCGACATCGTAATACTTAAGAGGGATTTCGTTGGTCATAATGGGGTCCGCTGGATTAACGTCGGTTCAGAGGCTGCCAGGGGGCCTGGCGTGTGGCGCTATTATTTCGTGTCTGGACGGGGGCTGTAAAGGGGGGGGAGAGGCGGCAGATGACACTGCCGCGTAATCGGGCTGTCTGCGTCAGGCGGTGATACTCTCAATCGGCTCGACAATACACTCCGGGTGCGCCTGCAGGCGTGCCAGCGCCTCGGCGTAGGAGGGCATGGAGTCGGCCGCGCCAGCTCGCTCGACACAGAGTGAGGCAAATGCCGCAGCAAAGCGCGCCGCCTGCGGCAGGTCATCGCCCGAAGCGAGCCGGGCGGCGAGCGCGCCATTGAATGCATCTCCCGCGCCGGTGGTATCGCGCGGCTGCGCCGGGAAGAGCGGAAT
Source organism: Pantoea sp. EKM103V (assembly GCF_011800365.1). NCBI lineage: Bacteria > Pseudomonadati > Pseudomonadota > Gammaproteobacteria > Enterobacterales > Erwiniaceae > Pantoea > Pantoea sp. EKM103V. The sequence continues at coordinate 32,777 of NZ_JAALFQ010000009.1, forward strand.
GCGCTGCTGCTCCGCAGGCGTTGACAGCAGGGCTCCGGCGATGCCCAGCGTGATGATCACCTGACGCGCTCCTTTACGATGCAGCACCGCGGCGGCGCGGCGGGCGCTGTCGAAATCGGTGACGGTTACGCCGCTGAGCTGGGTCGCCTCGGTGCTGTTGGGCGTCAGCAGATCGATCTTTGCCAGCAGCGCATCGCTGACTTTCTGCCAGGGGGCCGGATTGAGGATCACAAAGGTGCCGCTGGCTCGGGCGTTATCGATCATGCGCTGGATGGCGCTGAGGTTATTTTCGAGCTGCACCAGCAGGATATCTGCGGCGGCTACCGTCGGCTGACAGCGCGTCACCTCTGCGGCCGTCACGGTGGTATTGGCGCCGGGATAAACCGAAATCATATTTTCCGCATCATCGCCTGCAACATAGATCAGGGCGTTACCGGTGGGCTTCTCCTTACAGGTAAAGAGCGTAATGGCATCAAAGCCGGTTTTCTCCAGATGACGACGCGCAAAGAGGCCAAAATCGTCGTTACCCACTTTCCCGATGTAGTGTACCCGCGCACCTGCGCGCAGCGCCGCCGTGGCCTGATTTGCCCCTTTTCCGCCCGCACCCATCATGCTGTGGTGCGCCGTCAGCGACTCACCCGGTAGCGGAAAACGGCTCATCACGGCGACCACATCGAGATTAAAAGAGCCGAACACACACACTTTTCCTTTCATCCTGCGCTCCTGAACAGGCGTTCGGCGGCGAGACAGGCACCGCGACAGCCCGTGTAGTCGGTTGAGTGGCTGAAAACAATCTTCAGGTTTTCGCGTGTGACCGGTGGCCGCAGATGCTGCTGGATCTGGCTGCGCAGCAGGGCCAGCGGAAAATCAGCCATCGCCAGCACGCCGCCGCCAAGGATCAGATATTCCGGGTCGAGTATATTCATCTCGGTGGCGATCAGCTGCGCCAGACGTCGCACAAACGCCTGAAGTTCCGGCTGCTCCCCGTGGCAGGTAAACAGCGCGGCGATAGGCGTGTCGGCGGCGTTCAGAGCGGCCCAGTGACTCAGCCAGTGGCCCGACGTCAGGGTCTCCGCACAGCCGCGATTACCGCACGGGCAGGGGAGGTCGTTCCCGGCGACGGGCACGTGGCCCAGTTCGCCTGCACCACCATGCTCGCCGTGATAAAAGTGGCCATTCAGCCACAGGCTGTTGCCCATCCCGGTGCCGGGATAGAGGCCCACGGCGTTATCCGGCAGCTGCTCCAGCTGCAGCAGATCCCACAGCATCAGATGGTTCACATCTTTGTCCATCGCGACCGGCACGCCGAGTTGCGCCGCCAGATGCGCCGCCACCGGCTGATGATCCAGCGCCTGAATAAAGGGCAGCGAGATCACCTGTTTCCTGTCGCGGCTGAGGATGCCGGGCAGCCCCAGCATGATGCCGCTGACCGGCTGCTGCTCCAGCGTTTCATCAATGAGCTGTGCCAGGGCCTGCAGCGCATCGGGCTGCTGCGCCCAGCTGGTGGTGGGCACCTTGCGAAAGCTGCTCCAGACGCCCCCCTCTTCCATCAGCTGCAGCCGGGTACCGGTGCCGCCGATATCGATACCGAGCCAGCGTGATCTCATGCGGACACCTTCGTCAGCCCCTGGGCCTCATCAATGCTGTCGCGCATCATCTCCCACGCGGTGGCTAAATCGTCATGGATATTGAACAGGCCGGAGGTGCCGACAATCAGCACTTCCGCACCTGCGCCGATCAGCTGGTGATAGGTGCGGGTGTTGCAGGAGCCGTCGATCTCGATCAGATAGTGGAAGCCGTGCTGCTCCTTCAGCGCTTTCAGCTCACGCACCTTTTCCACCATTTCCGGAATAAAGGGCTGGCCGGCGTAGCCGGGGTCGACCGTCATCACGGTGATCTTATCAAGCAGATGGATATAGTGCTGAAGGTATGACACCGGCGTCGCCGGATTCAGCACCACGCCCACCTTTTTGTCGAAGCTGCGGATGAGGTTAATGACGCGAAACGCATCGCGATTGATGGTCTCCGCATGCGGACAGATATAGTCAGCACCCGCTCTGGCGACCGCCTCGATAAAATCGGTTGGCTCTTCCACCATCAGATGCACGTCGATCGCCACGCGGGTAAAAGGACGGATCTGCTCAATAAAGAAGGGAGAGAGCGTGATGTTCTTAACGTAGTGACCATCCATGATATCCACATGAAGAAAGTCAGCGCGCGAGTCGAGGATCTGCAGCTGGTGCTTGATCTCCATCAGGTTCATACACATCAGTGACGGGGAGATTTGAGTACGCATCATACTTCCTTCTTTTCAGCCAGAGGATTAAGCACCGCGGCCAGCCTGCTGAGCTTTACGGCACGGTGTTCGTTGAATCGGGTTTTGAATTGTTTGAAGGCGAGAACCACAATCAGCACCGCGCCCCACATGGCCAGGCTGACGTGCTGGCTGATGTTCATCAGATTGAAACCGGTGGAGAGCACCTGCAGCGCAATCAGCGCCAGCACCACGCCGGTCACACGGCCGAAGCCCCCGTTGGGCTCGGTGCCGCCGAGAATAATGGCCAGCACCGTCAGCAGCAGATAGGCGTCGCCGTAGCCCATACGGGCGGAGTTGAAGCGCGCCATCATGATCAGCCCCGCCAGCACGCAGAGCAGGCTGGAGATCACATAGACCAGCATCACCATGCGATGGGTGTTGATCCCGCTGAACCAGGTGGCGTTGATGTTGCTGCCGCCCATATAGATGCATTTACCGGCACGGGTTTTACCGAGGAACAGCGCCAGCAGCGCGGCGGCGACCAGGAACACCCAGAGCGGCAGCGGCATGCCAAGCAGCGTGTCAGCCCCCAGCGCCTGCACCACCGGCGGCATGCCGCTGACGGCCGCGCCGTGGGTCAGCCAGATCCCGATGCCGTTCAGCGTCATCATCGTTGCCAGCGTCACCAGAATCGGATGTGCGCCGATCCGCGTCACCATCAGCCCCGTCACTACGCCGATCGCGGCCGCGATCAGCATAGCGCCAAGGATGGCGATAAAGAGCCATAGCAGCTGCAGCGCCATCCCGGCACCGGCGGGCAAGGCGCTCATCAGCGTCCAGGCGATAAACAGCGCCGTGAGGTTAGCGGTCGCGATAATGGCGAGGTTCAGGCCGCCGCTGAGGATGGCGATAAACATCGCCAGCGTCAGTAAGCCGAGTTCCGGCAGCTGAAACGCCATACTCATAAAGGTGGAGTCGGTCAGGAAGCGCCCCGGCAGCATCACCGTAAAGGTGGCCAGCGCCAGCGCAATCAGCAGCATCAGGCCGATGTTGGTCCCGTCGGGTCGCAATGCAGTCAGTGATTTCATCATCAGTGCCCTCGGTCACACGAAACTGACGTCAGTTTCTTTGCGTTTTTTGTAGTGGGTCACGGCGATCGCAATCATGATGACGCCGCCTACCACGATATTCATGAAGTAGTTCGAGACGCCGACCAGGTTGAGGCCGTTCTTGAGAATGGCGATCAGGAAGACCCCCATCAGCGTGCCGCTCACCGTGCCTTTGCCTCCCATCAGGCTGGCACCGCCCAGCACGGTGGCGGCCAGCACGTCCAGTTCGCCGCCAACCAGCGCGTTGGGCACCACCTCGCCCATGCGATAGACCTGCACCAGCCCGCCGATGGCCGCCATCGCCCCCAGCCAGCCGTAAGCGAACACGTGAATCAGGCCGACGCGGATACCGATACGGCGGGCCGACTCCGCATCGCCGCCAACGGCGTAGAGCTGGCGTCCCAGGTTGGTTTTGTTCAGCAGTAGCGCGGTGATCGCGGCGATCAGCAGCATGGTGACCAGCGGCAGGCCGACCTGAAAGCTCTCACCCTGCCAGCTGAACGGCAGCACGTTGCGCAGCGTGATCCACCACTCCGGCAGCGAGTAGAGGCTGCGGCCGCCGGTCACCCACATCAGCAGCCCGAACAGCAGCGACTGCATGCTGATGGTGATGATGATGGAGACCACCCGCAGTGTGGTGATCAGCAGGGCATTGACCACCCCGAACAGCGTGCCGCACATCACCGCCAGCAGAATGCTGAGCAGCGCATTGTCGAACTGGAACTGTACAAACAGCGACGCCAGCAGGTACTGCACCACCGAGGCGACGGCCGCAAACGAGATATCGATCCCGCCGGTGACCAGCACCACAAACAGGCCCAGCGCAAAGATGCCGGTAACGGCGTAGCTCTCCGCCAGATCCAGCAGATTCTGCATGGTGAGAAACTGGTCGCTGGCGAGCGAGAAAAACAGAATGAACGCCAGCAGCACCCAGGCGAGCCAGCCCTGACTGGAGTGCGGACGGAAACGGGAAAAGTCAGGCATTGATCACCTCCGCCAGCTGCTGCTGTTCGACGCTATCGGGTTGGTATTCGGCATGGATCGTGCCATCGCGGAAGTGCAGGATCCGGTCGCAGTTGTACCAGACCTCCGGCACCTCATCGGAGATCAGGATGATCGACAGGCCCTCTTTCGCCAGCTCATGGATCAGCTGATAGATACTGGCCTTGGCACCCACATCGACGCCGACGGTGGGGGAGTCGAGGATCAGAATGCGCGGCTGGGTCAGCACCCATTTCGCCAGCACAATTTTCTGCTGGTTACCGCCGGAGAGGGTGGAGATGGCGAGATTTGGATCGGCGACGCGCACGCCAAGCTGCTGGATCCACTGCAGAATCAGCTTGTTCTTACGGTACTCATCGATCAGGTGAAAGCGGTTCTGCAGCTTGTCGAGGATCGGCAGCACCATGTTGTCTGCCACCGACTGCTGCTGCACCAGGCCCAGCGTCAGCCGATCTTCCGAGACGTAGCCGATGCCCGCTTTGATCGCATCTTCATGGCCGCGAAAGCGCACCGGCTTGCTGTCGAGCCAGATCCTGCCGCTGTCGGGACGGGTCATGCCGAACAGCGACAGCGCCAGCTCCGTACGGCCGGAACCGAGCAGCCCGCACAGTCCGAGCACCTCACCTTCATAGAGTTTAAAATTGACGTCGTGATACTGACCGGCGCGGGTTAACGACTCGATCTCCAGAATGGCGCGATCGCTGTTGCGCGTCGGGGCTTTCAGCTGATAGTCGAGTTTCAGGCCGGTCATCAGCTCTGTCAGATGGTGCGGCGTCATCTCCCGCGCAGGCCAGCAGCCCATTTTGCGTCCGTCGCGGATCACCGTTACGCGGTCGGAGATCTCCAGTACCTCATCCAGCCTGTGGCTGACAAACACCACGCAGATGTTCTTATCTTTCAGGTAGCGCACGGTACGCAGCAGCTGATTGACCTCAGTGCGGGTCAGCGAGGCGGTCGGCTCATCCATGATCACCAGCCGCGCATCGGCGACCAGCGCACGGCAGATCGCCACCTGCTGACGCTGCGCGATAGAGAGCGCCGCGACTTTCTCATCCAGATCGAGATCGAACTTCAGTTCGGTAATGATAGTGCGCGCGCTCTCCCGCAGACGTGCGCGGTGGTGCCAGCGCAGCAGACCGTTGAGGTTATGCTCGAAGGCGATGTTCTCTGCCACGCTGAGGTTGGGGAACAGCGAGAGATCCTGATAAATCACCTGGATACCGAAGTCGCGCGCCTGCCGGGTAGTGAGGCGCGGCAGCGCCGGACCGTCGCCCAGCGTGATGCGGCTGCCGCTGTCCGGGGCGTGCACCCCGGAGATAACTTTGATCAGAGTGCTCTTGCCACAGCCGTTGGTGCCCGCAAGGCAGTGCACTTCGCCTGCCCGCAGAGTCAGGGAGATATCGCTGAGTGCGCGGTTACCACCAAATGTTTTCGACAGATTCCCGAGCGCAATCAGTGTCTGTGGAATGACCTCTTGCATATCAGAGCCCCATTTTTACCAGTTTTGGCAGGTTGGCTTTATCCAGACTTTCGGTGCTGTTACCCAGAATGGTGTGGGTGGCTTCATCCACTTTGACTTTGCCCAGCCCTTCAATCGTCATGCCGTCGGTGATCGGCTCCTTCTTCTGCATCATGTCGGCGATGCGGACAAAGACTTCGCCCGCGGTCTCCGGATTCCAGATGTAGCCCCCTTTGATGGCGTTACGCTGTACCAGCGAGGCACCCTGGCCCGGACTGAAAGAGCCAATGACGCAGACCTGGTCAATTTTTTTACGGTTCATCACCGCACGCCCGGCGCCGATAGGTCCCTGTGAACCAAACGCCAGGATCCCTTTCAGATCGGGATATTTGGACATGAGCTCATTGGTGGTACGGATGGAGTCATCCAGCGATTCGCCGACGCCAAACTTGTCGGTGACCAGCTGCATTCTTGGATAGTGTTCTTTCTGATAATTGAGCGCGGCGTCGGTCCACTGCTGATGCAGAGGCACCGTCAGGCTGCCGACGTACATGGCATATTTGCCTTCGTCATGCATGCAGCTCGCCAGCGCTTTCATATGGTTGATGCCGTGAGTGGTCGCATCGACCAGTTCGAAGTCCCAGTTGGCACCCTGCTGGCCGGGTGACTCATGGGTAATCACTTCAATACCGGCGTCACGGGCCCGTTTCAGCACCGGCTCCAGCACTTTCGGGTCGTTGGGCACCACGCCGATGATATCGACTTTCTGCGCAATCAAATCTTCAATGGCGCGCACCTGAAGCGCCGGGTCCGCGGCGGTCGGCCCCACCATCCACGCATCGATACCGCGTTTAGCTGCTTCACTTTTAATGCCCGTCTCCATGGCATTGAACCAGGGAATACCGCCTATTTTGACCACAATACCCATACGTAATTTATCTGCGGCCTGCGCACCAGAGGCGGCAAACAGGGCAAGCAGAGAGCAGGCGATAAGATGTTTTTTCATACAGACTCCGGATTAATTTTTAATTAGCTGCATGGATTGATAACGCTGAGAACAGACGATGACGTTGACACCATTCCATGCCAGTTCCTGTTCAAGCTCTTTATCTTTTAACTGGTCGGTAATAAGAAAATCGACATCACGGTAGTGACAGATACGGGCAAAAGAGGGGCGCAGAAATTTACTGCCATCCATTAAAAGATGTTTTCTTTCTGCGGCCAGCAGCATCTGTTGTTTCAGGTGCGCATTATTCTCATTGCCTTCACGTAAATATCCGTCGTTGCCCAGACTGCTACAGGAAAAAAAGATTTTATTAATCTGAAATTCACGCAGTGGCTGCTCGGCCACCACGCCGTGAAAATCTTCATCGCGGTCGGAATATTCCCCACCCAGGCAGATTGTGCGGATACTGCCGCGCGCCGCCAGCGTCTGCACGATACGCAGCGAATTGGTTAATACCGTTAACTCAATGTCTGGCAGCTGCCGCGCCAGATACCAGCAGGTGGTGCTGCTATCCAGCAGGATGCAGTCGCCGGGGCTGATAAAGTCGAGCGCACGCTTGGCAATGAGCATTTTTTCATCAGCGTGCTCATTAATTCGCTGCCGGAATGATAATTCGTTCTCTTTAGCGATTCTGTTATTTCCCGGCGTGCCGGTGCTTTGCTTTTTTATCAGTACTGCGCCGCCGTGGCTGCGCTGTAATAAACCGCGCTTTTCCAGCTGGCTTAAATCCCGGCGAATGGTTTCCTGTGAAACCTGACACAGCGTGACCAGTTCTGAGACAATTACCCGGCCATTAATATTAATCTCATTAATAATTCTTTGCTGTCTTTCAATCGGCAACATACTTTTCCTCCGATGGAGATAAATTACTGGAAGCGAACATGGGAAAATGTGGACTGGGCAGGAGTCCACGCGGGCAAATAGTGACGCCCTTTATTAAGTGATGAAGTCGAAATAAAACATGCAAAGCCATGCAATTAATTGCAGGTAAAAGTGATTCTCCTCACATATTTTCGCGGTGAGGGCCGGTGAAAATAAAATACCAGCTGAACAGACTATACCGCTGTTACGGGAAAGGCATGACTGTTTGTGACCGTTTATGTGGGTTTGACCGTTTAAGCTTACGCTTTAACGTTTTCATGAAGGGAACTGGTCCATCTGACAGCGGGCGGAGGGTGAGAGTCGTACGGCGATTCCGGGCATGGTGAGGGATGGTGCTGCTTTTCTGGCCGGGACTTCGGGTCCCGGCTGTACACTTTATATTCTGCGTCGCCAGCGCCAGACTTACCGGCGCATAAACCGTGCCCGCCACGGCTTGAGAACCCATAACGCCAGCCCGGCAGTAATAAAGTCGAAGGTAATCGCGCAGCCAAAGACCAGGTGCCAGTTATGGGTGTGCTGATACATCAGCGCCGCCAGCGGGCCGCCAAAGATCGAGCCTATACCCTGAGAGATATAGAGCCAGCCATAGTTGGCTGAGGCATTTTCACTGCCGAAGGTGTCGGTGAGTGTGGAGGGAAAAAGCGAGAAGATTTCACCCCAGCCAAAGAAGACGACGCCTGAGAGCAGAACGAACAGCAACGGATCTTCACGGCACGCCAGCCACAGCGTCATCGCCACGCCCTCCAGTGCGAAGGCAATAAACATGGTGTTTTCACGCCCATAGCGGTCGGAGATAAAACCAAACAGCGGTCGCGTTAAACCGTTGGTGAAACGATCGATGGTCAGCGCCAGAGGCAGCGCGGCCATACCGAAAATGACCGCCTTGCTGATGCCAAAATCTTCGGCAAAAATCGCCATCTGCGACGTCACCATCAGACCCGAGGTCGACATCATCGTCATCATCACAAACATCAGCCAGAACAGCGGCTGACGCAGCATTTCCCCGGATTTAAACTGGCGCTGGCTCACCACCGGTGCGGATGGTGTGCTGCCCGGCGTCATTATACTGGTGCCGGGCAGCCTTAAGTTCTGACTGGCGAGAAGACCTACCGCGGCGAAGAGCAGGCCAAAAACCGTCATTGTCTGTTCAAGACCGTAACTGTTGAGAGAGATGGAAATGGGGAAGGTGGTAAAAATCGCGCCCATGCCGTAGCCCGCCGCCACGGTTCCGGCGGCAAAACCGCGCTGCTGTGGAAACCATTTCATCACCAGCCCCACGACGCCGATATAAACAATTCCCGTGCCCAGTCCGCCGAGGCAGCCATAAACCAGATAAAGTGCGGCCAGGCTATCGACCCGGGCGGCAAAGACCCAGCTGAAGCCAGCCATCACCGTACCTATCGAGATCAGCAGACGCGGGCCAAAACGCTCCACCAGCCGACCCTGAAAGGGTGAGAAAAAGGTCTGCAGAATAATCAGCACTGAGAACGTTACCTGCAGTTCCGCCAGCCCGACGCCGAGTCTGGCCATCATCGGTTTGGTCAGCAGGGTCCAGACGTACTGCGGGCTGGAAATGGCTGCCATACAGATTAAGCCAAGCAGAAGCTGTACCCACTTGCTGTGTTTCGCTATTACCACTGGTTCGCTAATTGAGGTCATGGCTCTCTCCGGAAGTACGTTCTGTTATGCAGCCAGATTCCGCCCGTTCTGTATGCCACTCTTATGGCGTCGCAGATATCCGGACGGTTAACGGCTGATGCCAAATCTTTATGAATCATCATCCCTGTGGAACGACGTGACTGGAAAAGTTTGCAGGAAGTGTGCCAATCTAAAAACTCTTCAAAATCAGTGAGTAAATGATCTGGCAAAGTGATAAGTGTGATGCAGTGCAAAATATGAGTGCGCTGAGTTGGTGCGCAGGAATGGGATGAGCGCGGGGAAGGGAGTTGTAGCTCAGGGACTGGTTATCTGCCGCCCTCAGCCCTGGCTGGCGCAGGGGTTGCTGAGATAGCAATGTATTTTCTTAATCCCATTGGACGGCTTACACCAAGAGGATCGTTAAAGGGTAATCTCAGAGAGGGAGTTGGCAACACGTGCACAGTCCATGTCGTATTTCCAATAAAGCTAAAGCTCACAGAATTTTCATTCACATTCAAATTCGCGAAGGTGCCAGTAACATAATGACCACCGAGAGAAAGGCGTTCAATAATTCCAGATTGAAGGTCGATATAAAAAATATGAAGGCTTTCTTCGTAAACGATATCGTCAGTGGTAAAGAGTAAAAACCGTTTATCGGACACTCTGACAGCAGCTTCGAGTTCTTTTCCGAAAACAATAATGCCCGTATTTTTATCTTCCAGAAATATTTCGCATTGGGTTTCGCTGAGCCTTTGGGCTTCCTTTACGACTGAGAGCGAAATGTTGTCAATTAGCTTCATATTCATTTCTAAAACCTGCCCATTTCTCATGTTGTCACTTTCTAGCTTGAGAGAAAGACTTTGAGTATTTTAATGATTTTAAGGATGGCTGATACAGGGGTGGAGGATAGGTGCTTTCATTACTATCCCCACGCGCGAGAGAGTCTATTCGCCTTCAAGTTTTAATATTTTCCCATCTGCTGTAAGGCGATATTCGCTATCGCTTCCTGTAAATATGGTGCCTCTATTCTTGCTATAACTAATTGAAAATACTCTCTCCTTTTCAATACAGTTTACGGGTGGTTTCATATCATCAAAGCAAAGCCTGTCATATTTACCCAATTCTTTATAACCATCCCCAAATAACCAAATAGTCAGGTAAAAATGACCGTTTCTATCAGGTTTTGGAATGCCGTATTTATCATTTAACATTTCCTTGTTTTTTAACCACCAGTTGATTTTTCCTTTATCAGTTGGCGGGAAGCTATTGACCAGAACATCACTGAAACCACTACTTCTGTGATGAACGGCTATGATATCCACGGGGCGCTGAGACAACCACAGCCAGTAGCTAAGTAGCACGCAGCTAGCCAGAAAAAACAGAGCGATAATTATCTTTTCTTTTAGTCTCATTTGCGCATTCCAGTAATTTCCAGAGTTGTTTCCACATTGGTCATGAATGGTTTGAAGCCAAACTGATTGTATCGCTGTAGCACGAACCAGATACAAAAGAAATGAAACTGATTGAATTTTGTATTCAGAATGTCATCACTATCCAGACCAAAGTGATCCTGAACCTTGTAATGTACCACTGCCCGGAAACGATCATTATTAATATGCAGTGATTTTATAGTGATATGCGTTGCCCAGGTATCATGAACGGTGATACCCATGCCGTTAAAATTATCCTGGAATCTGTCGAATTTAGGCAATTTACCACCTGATATGGCTTCATACAGTTTTGCCTTTTCAATAGATGGATAGATGCTATTTTGCCAGTCAATATTATCTTCAAGCGCTTTCTGCAATAATAGACGTGTACTGTTTCCCAGCGAGTTATCATTGATTATATGTTCTTTTAGAGCCTGGTTCAGCGACATATCATGGAAGGGCGTACCATTGCCGTTCTGCATGTGCGTGATCATCTTTTTGATCAGATGACTATAGGGCCCGTAAAAAGAAAATTTTCGGGATAATGAGCGGAACTCATCAAACAATAGAGCAGCACACTGCTGGCGGGTAATCTTTTCACCCCGGCCGCGCACATTGCAGCAAAACATGGATTGTGGACGATCCATTGAGGAACGCCGGATAAGCGTCCAGGGATCAACCTGGTCAGAAATGTAATCCAGCCGGTACTGAGACTTTAGCTGTGCTTCGGTCAGATCGCCGCAGCGCATGTCTTTAGCGCCGTAATCGTCCATCCACTTTTGGGTTTTGAATATGGTGCAGGGAAAATGTAATGCAGTCATGATTTTACATTCCTTGTGTAATCATCCGTGGTGCTCTTGGCAGGAAATAATACTCTGTTAAAGGTCAGAGTGTAAACACCATATAGCCTCTGCCCTTCATTTTTACAGATGCACTTTTGAGGATATGAGCTGATTGATTCTGTATAACACGATAATTAGTAAAATCAGTAAATGATGAGCTTTTAATAAGATGAAGGCTGAAAATGTACGACATATGGGTAGAGATGTAATGATGGCGAAATGAGCGTCGCAGGAAGAAAACCACGTTAACTGGCCGCTGGTCTGCGCCACCTTCCACGGTACTCTGCCGGGTCAAGCTGCTTTGCACTCGTGCTTTAGCAATGATGACGGAAAGGTAATTGACGCCTGCATGACAAGTCTGAATATTGCTGGCCTGATACAGAACGTAAGGATCTCTTTACCTGATATGACCTGTACCTGTTTCTCAATACACCGCAATGTCAGTTGCGTCTTCATAAGTCATAAGAGATATTTTCATGAAGAAGCGATTTTCTGACGAATAGAACATTAGTATTCTACACGAGGCCGAGGAGGGGGGCGGCTCAGGAACATTAACTTATCACTATCTGGTCCTATATTTTTAGACTATTCAAAATGCTGAAACTTAATAAGATGGTTTAAAGGTTAGGATTTGAATAGTTCGCTTAGGATTTCGCGGGATAAAATTAAAAAACCTCAGGTTTGTGCCGTGCGGGCTTCCAGGTTCTGAGGCGTCTGAGTGAAATCTCAAATTTATTATTTTATATATCTTTTTTAATTTATTTTCCTTTTGTGTGCCTAAATGTGTATCAATTATTTTTTCCTCTGGAAATGTACTCCTGAAAGCCTCATTTCTCTGACGAGATCTGACGCACAGTCATCAGGAATCCATGAGCGGTGGTTTCCCAAAGTTCAGGCGAAAAATCAAACTCGTAGCGTTTCCTGAACTCCTCTTCGACACCATCACCATAAGTGCAGATAAAATCATCAACTTCTTCGACGAGATCTTTGAGCATCCAGTCTGGCGCTGACCTTTTGAACAGTCGAATGATGCCCTCAATCGTATCCTCGCCATCATTGATGATGTCGGCGTCCTGGTTGAAATAACCGAAAATAAGCTGGTCAAGAAAGTGGAAGTTTTGCATTTTGTACCTATAGATCCGGGAAAGCGGTGAGAATGTAATAAGGTTTGCCGTTATATTGCTGAAACTCGATAACAATTCTCACATTTGTCATGACGATCCGCTGGTTATTCCCGCGCCTGAAACCGTAGCCAATCGCTTTACCAGATGCATAACGAATAGTAAGCCTTGCTCCCTGCCTGCCTCCGCCAAGAACGGATTTTATAACGCCCCGATTAGCAAAGAGCGCTCTCGATATGGCTTCTTCTGCAACATGCACATTGCTAAAGGTGGTGGAATACTGCAAACGTTTATTCGCTTCAAAGCGGGCTAATAGCTCTGCATCGCTTTTGCCAACATGTGTGGAAAGCGTGTGTCCGCCGGGTTTAAAACCCGTCATTGACTCATGCTCACTGAGTTTGATGCGGCCAGCCCTTACTGCAGCTACCCGGCTTGCGCCGATGCCAAGTGCAAATCCTACTGGAACAGCAATATCGACAGTCAGCCCGATTTTCATCGCCGTATCGTCATCTGCTCCAAAGGATTTGGCAATTGCTGTTGCTGCCTCGTAAGTTGCCGTGCGGGTGTCTCTACCCACAATGAGCTGGTTTGCAGCAGCGCGAATGCTATCAAGACTATGTGCGCCAACAACTACACATCCTGCTTTTGTTAAACCAGTAGGTTCAGGTGCGATACACAGAGCGGTGGCGCCAGCCAGCTCAAGTGAACCCATGACAAGTCCCAGCCCTCCGATAAGGCGATTACTCATCGTTTCCGCTTCTGTCACTGTTTTGTCAGAGAGCGCGGCAGCAAGCTGAACAGGGGACATTGCGATCTTTATGCCATCATCCATAATGCAACCTCATGTATTTAGAAGACAAACATGACCATTCTAAACTTTTTTCTGACATGACCAATCGTTTCAGAGCCAGAAATGATCATAGTGAAAAGGATTTGCACTGATCATTTTAGATTTAAGTATTCTAAATCATTCTGTTAGGTGTTGAAGGGATAAGAGCTGCATGGACATCGGTGTACATATGGAGTAATCACTTCTGGCTGGAACTTAAAAAAAACGGCATGAACCGGTTCGGTTGCTGCGGGGGTAATGACTGCATGCGGGTAGTCAGTCGGACTCGCTGTTTTCATTCAGAAGCAGGGCGGTGAAGTCCACGTTGCTTACGTTGCACAACCAGTGCTCGCGGCGGTGTGGGGTGAACGTGCTGGTGTCACTATCAAACACGTCACTACAAAAGCTAGATCAGTCAGCATCAGGAATGGATAATCGTCGCGATTATTGACGGGGTACCAGCAGCAGGCCGCAGACAAAAAATTCCCGCAGGGCTTGCGCCGTGCGGGCTCTTAGGGCTTCAACGGATGAATCTGGTAATCATCAATGGGGAATTTTGGGCTGGCGGAATCTGAATAAAGTTTGCAAGCTTATGAAATTAATTGTTTTTAGCCAATTCAACTTTGGTTCGTGTACCTAAGCGTGTACCAATTATTGGATCTCATACCTCGAAACGACATTACAAGGATAACTAAAGTCCGGTGCTAAATCCAAAATAAAATGATTTTAGGGAAAAGTGTTCACACTGTTCACTTTTGGTTTTTGTGTATTAAATTCATTGTGTTAGGTAGTGACGGGTTTGAGGTGTGATGTACACTAGTGTGCACAGAGGGGGATCACTATAACCGTAATTCTATGATAACGGACGAAACTAGTTTTGGTTAAGTCAGTCACTACACCTTTATCATACTCAGTACTACAAGCGTAATTAAAATTTTTTACAGGAGAAATGTCTGTGCTTTCCCACAAAAACTTAAAGCGTAATACTCTTTTAAAGCCAATGAGAACTTAAGAATTAATGTTTCATTATATCCTGCCAAAGTATGGCAGGATGATTATAAAAATTTTGAGCTAATCGTTACTAAAGTGGTAGTACCCATGATCCTCTGCATACGAAGCCATTGATTCATGATCATTAGGGTCAATTAACTCATAATATTCTTGGGGGGTATGATGTGTTCTGTTAGTGTAATGATCTGCAACCCCGGCAGCAGCTAGTTGTGCATAACCATTTAGCTTTAATCCACATGCTGGACATGAAAAGTTAGTCGGAATTACCGTTCTTCTTGTTATTATTTCATCTCCTCTATTTTCCACTTGTTCTTTACCATATTCATTTCCGTGAACTGTGGCTGTACATGAACAAGCTGGGCATTTTACCTTATGATGTTTATTGTGTGAAAGAATTTCACCTTGCTGTTCTGAAAGTAATTTTAACGCTTCTTTATCATCCAAAGATTTATCATTGAAAACTTTTTGGTAAGCATTAATTTGAGTTATTACATGTTTCTTTACCTGTTTATCAAGTTCGGAAATTATTTCTTGGGCTACTATTGCTTCATCTGCGCCGAACAGATCTTCTAAATTTTTTGCTTGAGCTTCTGATAAGACTTTACAGCATTTATAAAATGGTCCAATCCATTGTTGAGGTTTATATTCAACAAAAGCAGCCGTGCCTGAATGAACCTCCTCATTTCTGCGTCCAGCTAAAGCCAAAGCTATAGTTATCTCCTCCTCATTGAAATCTGGAATGAGATCTTTGCAAAGCTTTAACACCTGTGAAATTGAAATGGATTTGGCTTGGGTCAAATTTGCATTATAACCAAGTGCAGCAAGAAGGTTTTTTTGGTCTTTATCAGGCTCAGCAAGTAGGCATGGGCTAAAATGTGATATAGTGGACCGCGAGAGTAACTCCAGACCCATCGCACACCATAGCCCAAAAACGTCTGATGCCCTATCTTCATTAAATGCTCTCTGAAAGTAAATTTTACTTTTCGACCACAAAGAATCATTATCCCAACTCATTTTTACCTCACGTAGGCTCTGAATATTGTCCGGCTCTCTTGCTCATTATTAACCTGATTTCTGCCATGAAGCATTTTCCAATTGTTAATAATTAAAGCATTTGAACCCGACCAATTAAAGTTATTTAAACTTATTTTTTGGATGGCTTTATTGAATAATTCTGCGAATTTCTTACCCTGCTCATTAGCAGGGATCATTATGTTTGGGTCATATCTATAACCTGTTTCTCCATAGGATGTGAATTTTACACTTCGATAGCTTGTGCTTTCGAATGTTCTAACAAGGAATATGGCTTCATTGATAATTTTTTTATCGCTCTTAGAAAAAGAATCTAATATGTCTCTCCAGGGTAAGATAGTTGTTGATGTTGTACTAGCCACAGGTGACCACATTATTAATAACCTTGCAGGTATAGCCCAAAAAGCAGTATCAGTATGTAATGGGAATTCGTTAAAGCCAAACTTATGACTAAAAGTACCTGTTTTAGCATTGGTGCCGTCGTTTGCAATAACTACATCGTATATCTCGCCATTAGGGTGAGAAATTATTTCACCTAAACTTTTAGCCAGCTTAATAAAACTTTCAATTGACGTGCAGTTTTCCACAATTTCGTATTCATTCATATAAAAGACGCATAGTGGTAAATGTTAGGGGATGATAAGTTATTTCAAAACTAATTATATTCTCAAAAAAGATATAAAACATATAAAGATGTTACTAAAGGCGTTGATTTTCATACTATCATGGCTGTTAAATTGGTCAATATCTAGTTAGAAAACATTGCTTGAAAGCTGATTGATGACAGCATTGGCCTCTGGCTTCTGGCTTCTGGCTTCTGGTTGCTTATAATTATTACTTCTGTATTTATTTTCATCAAATACACAAAAACCGGCCTCAGCCGGTTCAGATGAATTGAAATTCTCATATGCTACATTTGGGCAACCAATCAGCCTCACTGTCCTCATGCAGCGTGAGATTGGTCTGTATACCGTTATTCGTCCTGCGCTTAAGCAATACGCGCTCATACTCTTTCAGCGTCTGCGGCACTGCCTGGCCGAAAGCCGTCAGGCTGAGCGGATGTTGATGGCCGCGCGATTCCATAAATGACAGATACGCATGATAGAGATAGCGCTTAGGGTTAATCGGGCGAATATTGGCGTTACCGATATACAGTCCGTTCGGCGTGCTCAGCGGCATCAGGTAGCCGCAGAAATCGACCAGTGGATCGGCCTGTCGCTTTATTTCCAGCGCTTCGCCGGATGATTGCTGCGCCTGCAACAACTCGCGCGCTTCATCGGGTGACGCGAAGCGCTGCATCAGATGACGAACAATCACGGCCAGCTCGGTGCTGATTTTATCCAGCAATTGCGGGTCACGCTCTTTTGCCGGTATCACTTCCGGGAACGTCAGGATAACCCGGCGGCGCGAAACACCGCCGCTGCGGTCGCTGAAGCGCATCGGATTGTTGTTCACCGCCAGAATGACGGCCGGGATATGGGTTGAATAGGCATCGCGGTATTTCGGATCGATGGCAACCGCATCGCCGCCGGTTATCGCCTTGATGCCCGCGCCATCGCCGCTCCATTTCTCCTGGTCTGGCAGGATAACCAGCGAGAAGCCCACCACGCTGGCGCGCTCGCGGGAAGATTCCAGCGTGTCGATGGTTGCGGACGTGGTGTTGTCTTTTCCAGCCAGCAGAGTGGCTATCGAGGCCATGACACTTTTACCGCTGCCGCCGGGGCCGGTGACTTCGAGAAACATCTGCCAGTCATAGCGGTTTGCCAGCACCATAAATAACGCCGCGAGAATACGCTCCTGCTTGTCGTGATTGTGTCCGGCAGCCCGCGTTAACCAGCGGTAAAAGTGCGGTGCGTGGTCTGCGAGATTTTCGCCGGGACGCGGTGCGGAGTAGTCCACGCTGTTGACCGTGCGCAGCCAGTTTTCGCGGCGATGCGGGCCGAAGGTTCCTGTTGTGGTGTCATACACGCCGTTACGGAAACCAATCAGGCGGCGGGACGGTTCACCCATCTGCGGCACCATCAGCTTGAGCGTGTCCAGCACGCTGCCGATACCGGCAGCCGAGAACGGTGCGCGTACCTTCTGAAACAGCGCGGCGATTTCCCGGCGCAGCGTCTTCGCCTCCATCACCTGCCATGCGCCGTTCTCATAGCGGCAGATTTCCTCCCCGACCGGCGGCACGGCCAGCGCCTCCCCGTAGTGGGCGACCAGCAGCTCCGCTTTCTGGCTGGCGCTCATGGCCTTCAGGTCTGCCTCGCTGACGGATTCAAACGGGCTGTGTGGCTGCGGCTGCGTAAAGGCGGTGAGCTGCGCCAGCGTGGCGATATCGCCCTGCGCCTGCCACACGTCGTTCCAGTCACCCATAACCGGCGGCAGTGCGGCTTTGCCGCTACAGGCTCTGGCCGCTTCCTCTGCCTTTAGCTGGCCGGTGCCGTTGTCGTCGCGGTCGGCGGCAATCAGCATCATCGCGCCTGGGTATGACTCACGCAGCCGCTTTGCCAGTGAGGGCAGGTTATTGGCGCTCAGCGCCACGTATACCGCCTGGCCGGTCAGCCGGTGCACTGTCAGGCCGGTTGCGTATCCTTCAGTGAGCCACAGCGTTTTGCCATCCGGCTCACCGGCCAGCCAGTATGTGCCTTTCACCTGTCCGCCTGGCAGGGTGCGCTTGTCGCCTGCGGCGCTGATGAGCTGCACGTTTACGGCCGTACCGTTTTCGCCGGTCAGCGGGATGAGCACATCCCCGGTGGCAAAGCTGATGCCACCACAGCGCAGCGCATCAGCAAGTGTGAGCGCCTGCGTACCGTGCAGCCCTTTGGCTAAAAGGTAGGCGTTGTCCGTGCGGCTGACGGCGGCGGCGATAAGGGCCTGTGCCCGTGCGGCGGCGTCTGCCTGTGTGCGGCTTTTGTCTGCGGCTTCATCATGCATAACCGGGGCTGATTCCGGCAGCGTGCCGAGCATTCCGGCTACCTTCATGGCGGCCTCTTTAGCGCTGATACTGAGCGCCTTTTCCACCAGGCTAAGGCCGTCACCGGCCCCGCACTGGTTACACAGCCAGGTTCCGCGCCCGTCCTGATTGTCGAAGCGGAAGCGGTCTTTACCGCCGCACGCCGGGCAGGCACCGTGCCTCCCTCCGGCGAGCACGCTGATACCGAGGGCGGGCAGAAGCTGCGGCCAGAATCCGGTGGCCGCCTTTACGGTGTCAGAGACGATATGTTTCATCTGCATGTTCTCCCTCAGTGCAGCGTGATGCGGCTTACGGCCGCAAGCTGGCTGCGGAAAAGTTCATCCATCATGGTGACGCCGAGCTGCGTCAGCCGAGGCGGCGCGGTCAGCAGGTCCGGCTCAACCATATCGCCCAGCATGGTGCAGGCCATCTCCATGCCTGCATCCGGGCCGTGGCGGCGCACATAGAAGCCCTCCAGCTCAAGGGCAATGGTCATCTGAAGCTCATCGAGCGTGGCTGACACGGCGATGCCGAGGCCTTTGCAGGCGTTCAGGTAGCCCTGCGCCAGCGCGCGACGGTAAACGGCGGTGCGTACCTCAACGGGCAGGCAGGAGTGATTAACGGTCATCATGGCGGGCCTCCGTGGCTAACATGCGGGATTCACAGGTTTCAACGACTTTACCGAGCTGGTCGGTGAGCAGGGCGACGACCGAGGCCAGCGCCGCGCCGTCCGGCACGCAGCCGCGCGCGCTCAGGCAGTTCACCGAGTCGAACATATCGAGCACGGTCACGCCGACCGTGTGCGCGTGCAGCAGACGCAGATAGTCAGCGTGGGGAATGGGGTAGGTGTCATCGTTATTCAGTTGCCGGGAAAGGGTGTTCATGCCGCCACCGCCTTAACCGGCAGGCGACCGGCGAAGGACAGCACGTAATCGCAGGCGAGGCTGGCACGGGCGCTCCGCTCATCGCCTGCCACAGTACGCAGCATGCAGGGACGGGCGGCGGCATCAGTGCGGCGCACGGCGGCAAAAATAAAGGTGAATTCGGGGTGAGAGGCAGTAAGGGCCGTTGTCATGAGGACAATCTCCATTGAGTAGCGGTTAACGCCACCACCGGAGCTGCAAATCTCATGGGTGGTGGCCCGAACGGGGTTTGCAGTACCGGCCTCAATGGATACCGGCCAGCCCGAAGGCTGCCCCGCCCGGGCCACCATTATTTGACAGCGGCTGCGGTCTAAGAACCACAGCCTGAAAAATGGGTAAGCCAGAGCAATGACACAAAAAAACACGCTTGGCGCGTGTTGTGTCGCCATTGAGTTACACGGGCTGCAAATCCCGGCTGCCGATTTTGCGGCAGCACGAAAACTGTATAACGGCCGCTCGCCAGAGAAAAGCCTTTTTTCACTCATCGGGGCGTTTTCCTCAGCAATCGGTCAGGACGTGATCGGATTGCGGCGGATTTGATCGGAATTCACCGTCCTCTTTCTTTGCGCTTCGCTTTGCAGGCTTCGCTTTCTGACTCAGCACGGAAATATGACCGTGCATCCTGCTGGTAAAGGCCGGTGCCGTGGCGGGTTTACCGCTCACCGCTGCCGTCAGGCTTTCCGCGACAAAGGCGGCTTCTTCGCGGGTGAGGGGATAAGTTTTCGTGCCGAAATTCAGCGTAATCATGCTGCACCTCCGGCACGCTGCGCGATGCGGGCCTGCATCCAGCCGTCAATCTCTGATGCCAGCCAGGCGACGTTTTTACCGCCAAGTGAAATCTGCGAGGGGAACTGCTCCCGGCTGATTAAGTCGTAAATGGTCGAGCGTGACAGACCGCAGGTGCTGATGACTTCCGGCAGACGCATAAAGCGATCACGTGGATAAACGGTATCGCGGGTTACTGGGATGGCGGGTGCCGGTATGGATGAAACTGCGTGCATGGTGTTACCTCATTATGAGTCCGACCGGTGCTGTCCGGTTACGGTAGTGTCTTCAGGTAACCCCCTATTTTGAGAATATTTTTTACTGTGTAAACAACCCTGTTTTGGCTTATGACCAGTTAGGTTAGCCTGAAAAATAAGCAGTTTATTTAATTTGGTGCAGTGTGATGCAGTGAAGTGCAGTCAGTAAAATTCAAAGAGGTGCGCAACTATCAAAATTCCATCATTAAAAGGAAATAACGTTGAATAACGCTTGCCAGAAAGAAACTTATTACTGAGCGAATGTGAACACTGGTGAATACTAAGTGAAGACTAAATCTCAAAGTGTTCACTGCTTTAACTACTGTATTTATTGTCTTTTTTATCTCAATGAATACTAGTGAATAGTTATATAAGAAACATAATCTCTCAAGGGGCTATCTCGCACCGGTTGTGCTCTTGTCTGCTCATCGACAGGCGGAAAGCAATGAAATGCGCTGTCCTGTGGTACACGACAGAATGGCCCCATCCTTTACAGACGATGAGAGACCACCATGACCACCCCGGAACAGAAACCCGCTTCACTGGAATGCTTCGAGAAAGCCCGCACTGAACATACCGAAAGAATGAAAGCCTACAACGGCATCTGCGCCGATATCGTCCGCTGTGAAAGAGAGCAGCAGACGGCCATCCAGGCAGGGAGAGAAGCCGAAAGCAACTGGCGCACGCGCTTCCGTAACCTGCGAGGCAATCTCACTGACGAGCTGCGCGCCGAACATTCTCAGCGCATCGCCAGCCGGGAACTGGCCGACGAGTTCGGCGAACTGCTCAAAGAACTGGCGCTGGATAAGCAGGAGGCGATGCTGAAGTGCTGCGGTAGTGGAAAAGAGTACGTTGAATCGCACCGGAAGGCGTTTACCGGATTCGCGGATGTACACTGGCAGTCGGCCCTGCGTAACGTGAGTCCGTCGCTGCTGTGGGCCATTAAGCTGCGTCTCCGTCGTGAAGAGCTTTCACCGACATTTGCCGGTGAAGACCGTGACCGGATTAATGACGTAGCTTATCTGGTTGGTGAAGCACTGACGCGGGCGGCTGTGGCCCTGCCGGACAGTGTGCTGAAAGAGGCACCGTTACTGGAGAATATCGGCCTGCATCGTCCGGCCCTGACGGGTATTGATATGGAGCTTTATACGAGCCCTCTGCGCCGTCAGAAGCTGGCTGAATCAATCCGCGCGCAGCGTGCAAAACTTCAGGAGGGCAGCCAGAAATGATGCACTGTCCTTACTGCAAAAGTGCGGCACATACCAAATCGAGCCGCTATATGTCCGAACAGGTGAAAGAGCGTTATCACCAGTGCACTAACCTGGACTGCTCCTGTACTTTCAAGACGAATGAGAGCATCACAAAGGTGATCACCGCACCGCCACAGCCGGAAAACGTACCGGAAGCACCACCGGGACCGGTAAGAGAACGTCAGACGCTGGGCCGCTACGGCTCAGCATTTCGTCAGGTTCATTAATCCTCACTGCCGCTGCACGACCAGCGGCTTTTTTATGTCTGTACTCTGACTTTCTGAAGCCCTTTTTCTGGCCAGCCGCTTTGTAAAGAGTCATGCATGCATAGCCTGCATGGATTTGCATGAAAAATATGTACCGCTTTCCACCTTTCAGACCATGCCAAGCGTGGCCCGGCCCGTATCATGCACCTGCATGAAAAATAATGCATAAAGCGGGCAGGCGTGGCGGGGATAGCATTGCGCGCGTCTATGAAAGTCCCCACAAAGTTTCAAGACTTAACGTATCACTCTGTGGAGCTGTGTCTTCAGTAAGCCTTTCCATTTGAACAATCAATGGAGTGTGAAAGGCTGTTCCTGAGACTATGCAGGCTCCGGGAGGAAGCGTAGGAATTAATGATCTCGATGCTGCATCAAGAGTACTTAACGTATTTTTCAACAGAAAGAGATCATTCTCATTTACTAGTCTATGTATGAAATAATTATGTAATTGAGATATGATTGTAGGTGATATATCAAAAGGTCGCTGACTGGAAATAGTTACAAAATAACCAAATTTCCTACCCTCTTTGATTATTTCTTCAAACAGTTCCAGTCTGTAATCTTTCCAGCTTTCAGCCTCTCTTGTTGAACTTTCTGATAAAATGTTATGAGCTTCGTCAATAATCAAATGGAAGCTTTCACAATCATTGTCTGTTGATTTGTGTTCTAAAAAAGAACACTTAGCAATCATCATGGGGATTGTTTTTTTTGTAGATTGATTGCAGTTCTTTAACGATATAATGGAAAGTGGAAGTATTTTTTTTCTTGCGTTGTTACTTCAATCACCTTTGATAAGGATGGGCCTGTTGCTGTAATCTTGTTGATTAGTGGTGATATGTGTTCATATTGAACGTAGTTTTTAGATACGGAGTTTATTAGTTGTAAAGTTGAACGTATAAATATTTCATCAAAAACATTGCTTACTGCTATCGAGGTATTATAGGTGCAAGTCAATTGGGGCAATGCATCAGAGTATTTGTTGATGAATCCATTTGGATGCTCATATTTATTAGCGTTTGAATGCCAAGAAAAAAGAGCCAACTCATCGGCGATTCGCTTTTGTTCCCCCTCGCTGAAATAAGGAATTAAGCCTTTAAGTAAGTTAATGGTTTCCCTGTGTTGATTAGTTCCAAACATGAGGGATATAGTTCTTTTTAAATAAGTTTCAAGGTCGTTATCGTAATCACTCTTGTTTCTCACAAGATGGGTGAGGAATGGCTTTTGAGTTTTTTCAGTTGCTGAAAATAAAACCGATAACAACTCATCATCCCAAAATTCATCTTCGGAAAAATGTAACTTATCTTGAGGGTTTTTAGTATTTAATTCTAAGGTACTGGTTATGTTTGGAAAGGTTTTGGCTAAAGTTCCATACTCGCCATTGAAGTCAATGATTGCAATTTTTGATTTTCGCTTAAAGTCGTCATTATCCTTAATGAGAGTTAGAAGCGAATGATATAGTTTTGCCAAAGTATTTGATTTCCCACTGCCAGTATTACCAAAAATACCTATGTGCGAGTTGAAAACACCATTGATAGGAATGCTAATTGGCAACTCTTCAAGAATAGACTTCCCGATATTAATTAGAGGCGTGTTCTTGCCTTTCCTGAAGTTGTAAATCTCAGAGATTTTTTCATCTGATATTAAGTAAAGCTGGTCATTTATCATTGGGAGGAATTTAACGCCGGAATAGAACCGGTCTTCAAAAAAATACCCTAGAATGCTTAGCTCAATGAATCTGTCATATTTTTTTTGTTCTATCTCATCTTGCCGAACATTAAAGTTCTCAATGATTTCTTCACCGATTATTTTTCCGACTATATCCTGATAACCCTTGCGAATTAGGACGAATTCGTTAATAGTTATCCCTCGAAGGATTTTACCATGATGAAAGTATGTTGATTGATACAAAGCATGATCAACTTTCGCGACAACCATCGTCCCTTTTACTTGAGTAACATAGCCAACATTCAATCCGTCCATGAAATCCAATCTCCATTATCAGATGTAAAAATTCTATCTATGAAAGCATCGAAAGAAATATTATGCGCATCATTTTTAGGGTAAATATATGATATTCTCGAATCATTAATTGTTTCATTTATGGAGCGTCGACTATCTTTACTGTAGCAAAATACAAAAACTTTCAATGTTGGATTGCTGAGAGAACGCTTGATTATTTCTAAAATATGCTCGTCTTGAAATGAAAAACCAAAGCAGATTAAAACAGTCTGAGGTTTTTCAAGTTCATAGCTTAACAGCCTAAGGCTTTGATAATAATGTTGCTGAAAAACAGTCTCAGAAAACTTTTCTTTTGTAGGGCTTACTATTGCTAACCTGTTGTATTCAACTCTAAATTCAGAAAGAATTTCAATATCTTTTTTACTAAGATCTAAGTAATTAGAAAGGTCTTCATCTGTATTGTTAAAACTCTCGGTAAAGTCCTTTATGGTTATATTGCACTCTAAATTTGTTTTTTCTGGCGCCATCTTGGGGTAAGCGATGTTAATTTTTTGCTCGTTGTTTTTATTCCAAGATACCGACCCATGCATTTTGATTATGTTGACTGTTGGGACCTCTTGTTTATATAAATCGTGAGTTCCTTGGTGCCAATGCGATAAATGGAAGTTACTAATATTTAGGCTTCGCTCTCTAAAACCCAGAGCACCATCATTAAAATAAAAGCTTTTTTTGTTGAGCGCAGTGTCAGCTGCTGTTTCGAAAAAGAGATCGTAGTTTGTAGTGAAGATATTTCCTCTTTTGATTTGATTCGAGCCTTTTCTTTCCAATAGAGAAACCAGTTCGTATAAAAATCTATTGTAATCTTGTAAGGTTTTAGAGAACTTCTTGGATATCGGTTCTGGCTCAATGCAAAATGTTTTATGAATAATGTTGTTGTAATAGGCGCTTAATATGTAGTTTTCTACATCAGTTTTACCTTTAACATCATCGTGTGAGAGTAAGGTTTCATATGTTGTGTCATCATCTAGCCATAAAGTGGGTATGTATGCAGCAGAGGCTCCTGAACCGAACAAAAAATTTATATTTTTGTCATAAATATTTGAAGCTTTGCAAGGGAACTCTCTATCCATTAGCTTAACTCCTTATGCTTACTCACTTGTTTACCCCACCAGTTCATTAAATCAATCCTCTGATCTAGATAAATTGATCGATTATAAGCCCTACGAACTTCATTTTTATCAGTGTGAGCTAATGCTGATTCTATTACGTCAGAATTTAAGCCAGCTTCATTCATTGCTGTACTTGCGATTGACCTTAATCCATGAGCTACGAGCTTACCTCCAAACCCAATACGTTTTAAAGCAGCATTAGCTGTCTGGCTATTCATAGCTCTTTTTGGATCATTCCTGCTCGGAAAGATATGTTCACGGTGAGCACTGATAGGTTTCATCACATCCAGAATTTCCAATGCCTGAGACGATAAAGGTATGATGTGCTCACGTTTGGCCTTCATTCGTTCTGCCGGAATTGTCCAAATCTTTGCATCGCGATCAATCTCTGCCCACAGAGCACCAGAGGCCTCAGAAGGGCGTACCAGAGTCAGGAGTTGCCATTCAATAAGGCAGCGAGTCGTAACGGACAGATTCGACATTACCAAAGAACGCATCAACTTGGGTAATTCTTCTGGCCGCAGTGTCGGCATGTTTTGCTTTTTTGGTTTTTCAAAGGCCATGCCAACCCCTGATGCCGGATTAGCATCAATCAGGCCAGTGTTTACCGCATAAATCATGATTTCGTTTATACGCTGAACCAGGCGACGGACTGTTTCAAGCGCCCCGCGAGCTTTTATCGGCTCCAATGCTTCAACGATCGTTCTGGCCTTGAGCGCTTGAACAGGAATCTCACCTATAGTCGGGAAGATGTCCTTTTCCAGCGACCGCCAAATATCCTTCGCATAATCCTCTGTGACGCTTTTACTTTTGAGCTGGAACCACCTCCCAGCCACAACTGAGAAAATGCTATCTAGCTCAATTTGGCGTTGCTCTGATACTTCCTCTTGCTGCTTCTGCGGGTCAATCCCTTGAGCAAGCAACGACAGGTACTGGTCACGCATCTGACGTGCGGCAGCGAGCGTTAAAGCAGGGTATGATCCAAGACTGAGATTTGTACGGCTGCTACTTGCTGGCCGCTGGTAACGAAAACGCCACAGCTTTTTACCAGATGTTTTGACGAGCAGGAAAAGTCCGTCGCCATCGTGCAGCGTGAAGTCTTTTTCTTGAGGCTTAGCTTTAAGGATTTCGTTATTGGTGAGTGGGCGTGTTATCCGCGCCATGACTGGTTTCCGTCCATAATTGGTACACGTTTTTGATACGTATTATAACGTGTACCAATTCGTGTACCAATTATCTCTGGATTCAGGCGGATCGTCTCGGAAGGTTACAGACACAAAAAAGCCCGCAGGGCTTGTGCCGTGCGGGCTTTCAGGACTTCTACGGATGGCTCTGGAACCATCTTTGAAGAATTTTGGTGGAGCTGGCGGGAGTTGAACCCGCGTCCGAAATTACTACACCGTCGGCACTACATGCTTAGTCAGTTTTTACATTCGCCGGTCAGCTGCGAACAGACACGCCACTGACAGACTAGCCTGATTGGATTTAACGCTTCAACCCCAGGCAGGGCCTCCACGCGATCTCTTTTGGGTTTGACCTCTCTTGATCCCCGTCTTAAGAGCGGAAGCTAGGGAGAGAGGGCTCAGAGCAGGTTATTAAGCTGCTAAAGCGTAGTTTTCGTCGTTTGCGACTATTTTTTTGCGGCTTTTTACGAGGCAAACCGCCCCTCGGCATGCTCCTAAGGCTTCACAATCCCGTCGAATCCAGAATCAGCCCCAGAACTTCAAATGTTAGCAATTAAACAGCATAAAATCCAGTGCTTAGCGCGCTGAATTCTTCATGATACGGGCTTTGTCTAATTTCCATTCACGATCTTTGATGTCGTCGCGCTTGTCATGCTCTTTCTTACCGCGTGCCACACCAATCTTCAGTTTGCACCAGGCGTTCTTCCAGTAAAGCGACAGCGCCACGAGGGTGTAACCTTCGCGGTTAACGCGCCCATAGAGGGAGTCGAGTTCGCGTTGCTTCAGCAGGAGCTTACGGTTACGGGTCGGGTCACAGACCACATGGCTGGACGCAACCGCTAAAGGTTGAAAGGTTGAACCGAACAGGAACGCTTCGCCATCGCGCAGCAGAATATAGCTGTCGCTGATGTTAGCTTTACCGGCACGAAGTGATTTAACTTCCCATCCCTGTAACGATAATCCCGCTTCATACTCCTCTTCGATGAAGTATTCGTGGCGGGCGCGTTTGTTCATGGCAACAGTGGCCGAACCGGGTTTGTGTGCTTTTTTCTTTGTCATAATGAGGCGTATTTTACATCACTTAGTCGGTTATCGCATCCCCAGTCCAGCGGGGCAGCAGGAAACGGGATATTCTAGCACACCCTTTACCAGGGACATTTTTGTTTGATCGCTGAAAATGCTATTATTCAGCGGTTTCTTGATGAACAGGAACCATTATGGCTCAGATTAGTCGTTCGGCACTGGTCCCGTTTAGTGCCGGGCAGATGTACAAACTTGTAAATGATGTGGATGCCTATCCGCAATTCCTGCCGGGTTGCACCGGAAGCCGCGTGCTGGATGCGTCAGAGAATCAGATGACGGCGTCCGTGGATGTCTCGAAAGCGGGTATCAGCAAAACCTTTACCACCCGTAACACCCTGACGGATAACCAGAGCATCCATATGCAGCTGGTTGATGGCCCGTTCCGTAAGCTGACCGGCGGATGGAAGTTCGTCTCGCTGGGCGATGACGCCTGCAAAGTCGAATTAAGCCTGGAGTTTGAATTCACCAATATGCTGGTAGAGATGGCCTTTGGACGCATCTTCAAAGAGCTTGCCAACAGCATGGTCCAGGCTTTCACCCAGCGCGCCAAAGAGGTCTACAGTGCCTGATATCGCCGTTGAGGTGGTCTATGCGTTGCCTGAAAAGCAGTATCAGCTCTACGTCAAAGTGGAGCAGGGCAGCACGGTAGAACAGGCCATCGTAAAATCAGGATTACTGGAGCTGCGTCGCGAAATTGACCTCACCAGCAACAAGGTCGGCGTCTACAGTCGGCCGGTGAAGCTGGATGATGAGGTGAATGAGGGCGATCGTATCGAGGTTTATCGTCCGCTGATTGCCGATCCTAAAGAGCTTCGTCGCCAGCGTGCAGAGCGGGCTGCGGTGAGCAAAAAATAAGTTCTGTCTGGCTTGGCAGATAACGGACATAAAAAAAGGCGCTCGGTGCGCCTTTTTGCTGCCTGTTTTTCAGACTCTCTGCCGTGTGATTAATCGCTGTTCTGAGAGAGATTTGGCTTATTGTCGATGTTGGTCAGCACACCGTTGCCATCAAAGGTCAGGGTCAGCGTCTGCTGTTTGACGCGCTCATGGCCGGGTTCCTGACGGAAGATGTAATACCAGACGTTGCTGCCAAACGGGTCTTTCATCATCGGCGTGCCGAGGGTGTAAGCCACCTGCTGCTGTGTCATACCGGTATGGATCTTGGCCACATCGTTGGCAACCAGATAGTTGCCCTGGTTGATATCAGGACGGTAGACCACGCGCTCTAAAGTGGAACATCCGGCGGTCATCATCAACATTACCACTGCCGCGGCAGTCAGCGTTTTACAGCGCATCTATACATTCCTTTTCCGGGGCCAAACGCCTCAACAGGCGATTTTATTGCCATCAAAATCTGAACTCTGCCTGCGGCAGGCTTTATTACTCTGGCGACATAAGTGCCGATGATAATAAACCTTTTCGCTGTTGGAAACCTCTGCAGAGCAAGCATATGACCCCGTCAGGTTAAAAAAGTGCGCTGCTATGCGGCTAAAAGTTCTTTTGCATTCGCCAGGGTGTTGCGGGTGACCTCGCTGCCGCCCAGCAGACGAGCCAGTTCCTGCAGGCGCGCCCGCTTGTCCAGCGGCTGCATATGCGTTTCAGTCATTGCGCCGTCGGTCTCTTTGCTCACAAAGAAGTGCTGATGACCGCAACCGGCGACCTGCGGCAGGTGCGTGACACACATAACCTGCGTCGATTCACCCAGCTGACGCAGCAGTTTACCTACGACGGCGGCGGTCGGGCCGCTGATACCGACATCAACCTCATCGAAAATCATTGCCGGCGTTTCCATTTTCTTCGCGGTGATCACCTGAATCGCCAGCGCGATACGTGACAGCTCACCGCCTGAAGCCACTTTACCCAGCGGCTGCAACGGCTGACCAGGGTTAGTGGTGACCTGGAAGTCGACGCGGCTTGCGCCATCAGCCGTCAGCTGATCCGGGTTAAAGGTCAGGGCGATTTTAAACTGGCCGTGCGGCATCGAGAGCAGATGCATACTCTGAGTAATCAGATGCTGCAGCTCATCTGCAAAGTGGCTGCGCTGCTGGTGAAGCTCTTCGGCGCTCTTAAGGGCAGCCTGATAGTGTTCACCGACCAGCGATTGCAGGCTCTCCTGGTCGCTTTCGTGCTGTGACAGCAGCTCCGCTTCATCCAGCAGTTGCCGATGCAGTTCAGGCAGCGCTTCTGGCGTGACGTGATGCTTACGCGCCAGGGCAATCTGGCGTGAAATCCGTTTTTCCAGTTCGTACAGGCGATTAGGGTCCAGATCGAGGCTGTCACAGTAGTGACGCAGCTCATCGCTCGCTTCGCTCAGCTGGATAGCCGCCTCTTCCAGCAGGTTATGCACGCCGTTCAGCTTCTCATCCAGCGAGGTCAGCTCAGAAATCAGCTCACGGGCGCTGTAGAGCAGGCTGTTGAGATTGGTGTCATCACTGTCGGAGAGCATCTGCAGCGCCTGCTGACTGGTTGACAGCAGCTGGCCGCTGTTCGCCAGACGCTTGTACTCTTCGTCGATCTGCTCATATTCACCCGGCTGCGGAGCGAAGTCGTTCAGCTCTTTCAGCTGATACTGCAACAGTTCACGGCGCGCTTCGCGCTCCTGCGCCTGCTGCTGATGCAGCGCCAGGGTGCGGCAGCTCTGATGCCAGGTCTGATAGCTGGCACGCATGCGCTGCAGCAGATCATCATGACCGGCATAGGCATCCAGCAGATGTTTCTGGTGATCGGGTTTAAGCAGAAGCTGATGGGCATGCTGACCGTGGATCTGAATCAGCAGCTGACCAAGGTCGCGCAGCTGAGAGAGCGGGACCGCGGTGCCGTTGATAAAGCCGCGCGAACGGCCATCGGCGCTGATCACCCGGCGCAGCAGACACTCGTTGCCATCATCCAGCTGATTATCCAGCAGCCAGCGCTGGGCTGAAGGGGAGGCCTTAAGCTGGAAGCGGGCACACAGGTCAGCCCGGCTGGCTCCCTGACGCACCATGTCGGCGTCAGCACGACCGCCAAGACATAATCCCAGCGCATCAATCGCGATGGACTTACCGGCACCGGTTTCACCCGTGATGGCTGTCATGCCGCGGTGGAAATCAATGTCGAGCTCACGAACGATAGCGAAATTACTGATGGTCAGTTGGGCCAGCATAGGTTCACCTGTACGAATAAACACATATGGTTTTTCATACAGTATAAACTGGTTTTTTATCCAGTAAAGAGGCGGCACCCCTTTTCAGAACAATTTTTTTGACCAGCCCAGCTTAGAGCTCAGCGTGTTGAAATAGCTGTAGTTTTTAGGGTGAATCAGGTTGAGGTGATGATTGCTGCGCCGGATCAGAACATCCTCTCCTTCCTGTATCGGCAGGGCGATCTGACTGTCGCAGCTGATTTCCAGGTCGCTGCGGCGGGACGAAAAGCGCAGGCGGATGGTGCTGCTGCTGTTGATGACCAGCGGCCGCGCCGAGAGCGTATGCGGGAACATCGGCACCAGCACGATCGCTTCCAGCGACGGTGTCAGAATCGGGCCACCCGCAGAGAGCGAGTATGCGGTCGAGCCGGTAGGGGTGGAGATAATCAGTCCGTCAGAGCGCTGCGAAAAGGCGAACACCTCATCGATATAAACCTCAAATTCGATCATGTGTGCGACTTTGCCGGGATGGAGTACCACCTCGTTGATGGCGGTGCCGATGCGCGGCGAACAGGCCGATTTGCACACCTGCGCTTCCAGCAGAAAGCGGCTTTCGACAAAATAGTTGCCCTGCAGCACCTCATCCAGCTGCTGCTGCGCATTGTCCGGGTCGAGGTCAGTAAGAAAGCCGAGGTTACCGCGGTTTATGCCAATCACCTTGATGTCGTAACGGGCCAGCACCCGCGCGGCACCCAGCATGTTGCCATCACCGCCTACTACGACCGCTAAATCGGCCTGCTGACCAATCTCCGCCAGCGTGCCGGTCTGCACATCGTGAAGCGACAGCTCCTGCGCAATCTGTTGCTCGACGATCACTTGATAACCTTTGGCTGTCAGCCAGCGCCAGAGCATCTCATGCGTGGTTAGCGCGGTGGGATGGCGTGGATGACCCACAATACCAATGCAGTTAAAGTGTTTGTTCATCTGGTCGGTGTTCCTTATAAGCCAAAACGGCAAGGCAATGTGACAGGTTCCCTTGAAACCGCTATTTCAATCCCCATAATAAGCCAACCAGCGAAATGAATGTGCAAAACGCGGAGAAATTCATGAGTAGTAAAGAACAGAACACCCCAAACGAGCAAGTCTCAGACGAAATTCAGCAGGATCAGCAGCAACCTCAGGAAGCGGAGACAGCGGCAGAGGTGGATCCGCGTGATGAGCGTATCGCTCAGCTCGAAGCTGAATTAGCGCAGTCGCAGACCGGCGTGCGTGATGCTCAGCTGCGTGCGCAGGCTGAAGTCGAAAACATTCGTCGTCGTGCGGAAATGGACGTTGAGAAGGCGCACAAATTTGCGCTGGAGAAATTTGCCAACGAACTGCTGCCGGTTATCGACAGCCTTGAGCGCGCGCTGGAAGTGGCGAACAAAGAAGATTCACAGCTGGCGCCTATGATCGAAGGGGTTGAACTGACTCTGAAAGGTCTGCTGGGTGCCGTGCGTAAATTCGGTGTTGAAGTGGTCGGCGAAACCGGCGTGCCGTTTAACCCGGAAGTGCATCAGGCGATGTCGATGATGGAGTCTGAAGAGTTCGAGCCTAACCATGTCATGCTGGTGATGCAGCGTGGTTACACGCTGAATGGTCGCCTGCTGCGTCCGGCAATGGTTGCCGTTGCCAAAGCCAAAGGCTGATTCAGCACCGGAATGCTGCTACACGGCCGCGCACTGACGCGGCCGTGTGCATTCTGGCGTCAGTCCGGTAATACCGGCGTCCAGTCCACCGGTTTTTTACCGGCCGCGCTGAGCAGTTCGTTGGTTTTTGAGAAATGGTGGCTGCCGAAAAAGCCGCGATGCGCAGAGAGCGGCGAAGGGTGCGGTGCCTGCAACACATGATGGCGCTGGCGATCGATGATGCTGCCTTTCTTCTGGGCATGCGATCCCCACAGCAGAAAAATCACCCCTTCACGATGCTGATTGATCGCTGCAATCACATTATCGGTAAACGTCTCCCAGCCGAATCGCGCATGGGAGTGCGCTTTGCCCGCCTCGACCGTTAAAACGGTGTTCAGCAGCATCACACCCTGTTTCGCCCAGCTCTCCAGGAAGCCGTGACTGGGTTTCTCAAAGCCCGGAATATCCTGCTGCAACTCTTTATAGATATTTTGCAGGGATGGCGGCACCTGTACGCCTGGCAGCACAGAGAAGGCCAGGCCATGTGCCTGGTGAGGGCCATGATAGGGGTCCTGGCCGAGGATGACGACATTGACGTCGCCCAGTTCCGTCAGGCGAAAGGCATTAAAGACATCTTTCTGCGGCGGATAGACGGTGACCCCCGCAGCGCGTTCATCGGCGACCAGCTTCATCGTCTCGACAAAATAGGGTTTCTGTTTCTCTTCAGCCAGCACGTCGTGCCAGGTCAGCTTTTCAGCCATGTTCAACTCCCTTTCCGTTAGTGCCGTAAGCTTAGCCGTTCCTGCCGCCCAGCTGAAGGTAAAATAAATTTGAAAAATACAAATAAAGTTAAGAAGCAATGCATCTTCAGATCAACGGGTTAGCCTGAATGGCCACGGAGCGCCGGGTGAAGATTGATGCAGGTCAAGGCCGGTCGAAAGGATGGGTGGTATACCGGAGCCTTAAATTTGATTTATTCACCTATTATTCGGGAGATGCAAAGATGATCACAGGAATCCAGATCACTCAATCCAACCATGCCAACCTGCTGAACTCCTTCTGGCTGCTGGACGAAGAGAAAGCTCAGGCGCGTTGCCTCTGTGCCGCCGGGGGTTATGAAGAAGACCAGGTTGTGGCTATCAGCGAGCTGGGCGAATTTGCTTATCGTGAAGTTCCGGTAGAAATCAAACCGCAGGTGCGTGTTGAAGGCGGTCAGCATCTGAACGTCAACGTGCTGCGTCGTGAAACGCTGGAAGATGCGGTGAAGCACCCGGAAAACTACCCGCAATTGACCATCCGCGTGTCGGGTTATGCCGTGCGCTTCAACTCACTGACTCCTGAACAGCAGCGTGACGTGATTGCCCGTACTTTTACCGAAAGTCTTTAAGAGGCCTGAGTGATCGGACGCTGAAAATAAACGCAAAGCGCACACAGCAGATTTTATCATCCTTATCAGCAAGATAGAGAGTCATGTGCAGCGAGCCGGTCAGTGAGGATCGCCAGCAACGCGATCAGGCAGGTAAAATGGTGTGAAAAGGCTGTTAACAGCTGTCAGCTAAAAAAAATCGCCTCATCAGAGGCGATTTTTTTGTTTAAGCGCTGTTTTATTCCGCATTCTCGTTAGCGGCCGCGCTGCCGCTTGCCTTACGGCGTTTGCCGATATTTTTGGCGTCACGATGGCGTTTTTTCACGCGGGGTTTTTCAGTTTCGCTCGCTTTCTTCTCTGCGCGCTTAGCCAGCACCTTTTTCGACGGTTTGCCGGTGGTTTTCGCACTTGGAGCGCGGGTCACCGGACGCAGCTCGTCAATGACGCGCGCTTTAATCGGCTCATTAACGTAGCGGGTGATTTTACCCAGCAGGACATAATCGTGCGCTTCGACCAGCGAGATGGCGATGCCTTTACGACCGGCGCGGCCGGTACGGCCAATACGGTGCAGATAGGTATCGGCGGTGCGCGTCATGTCATAGTTGAAGACGTGGCTGACATCTTCAACGTCGATGCCACGCGCCGCAACGTCGGTGGCAACCAGCACGTTCACCCGTCCTTCACTCAGACGTTTGATCGCTTCGTTACGCTTCGCCTGCACCATTTCGCCTTCCAGATAGCTGGTGCGAATCCCCGCTTCGTGCAGCCAGCTCACCAGCTCATGCAGACGCTCACGCTTACGCACGAACACGATGCTGCGCGTCACTTCCGGCTGCTTCAGCAGATGAATCAGTAGTTTGGTTTTGTGCTCAAGATCGTCAGCGCGGTAGTACCACTGCTGGATCTTTTTGCGCTCGCGACGGCTCGGATCCGCTTCCAGCTCAACCGGATCGTTCAGCAGACGTTCGGCGAAATCGCGGATGTTGTCGCCTTCCAGCGTGGCGGAGAAGAGCAGGGTCTGTTTGCGCCAGCGCGTTTCAGCCGCGATGGTTTCGATATCCTGGGCGAAGCCCATATCCAGCATACGGTCCGCTTCATCCAGCACCAGCGTTTCCACAGCGCGGCAGTCGAAGTTCTCTTCTTTAATATACTGCAGCAGGCGGCCGGTGGTCGCGACCACGATATCCTGGTTTTCGCTGAACACTTCGGCGTGGTTCATGTAGGCCACGCCGCCCGTGATGGTCGCGATATCCAGATGGGTATGTTTCGCCAGTTCACGCGCGTGTTCGGCGACCTGCATCGCCAGTTCGCGAGTCGGGGTCACAATCAGGATGCGTGGCGGGCCAGATTTCTTGCGCGGAAAATCAAGCAGGTGCTGCAGCGCCGGTAACAGATAGGCGGCGGTTTTCCCGGTCCCGGTAGGTGCCGAACCCAGAACGTCGCGGCCCTCCAGCGCGGGCGGAATTGCAGCAGCCTGAATCACTGTTGGACGCGTGAAGCCTTTTTCCTGCAACGCTTGTAGCAGGCTTTCGTCGAGTTCGAGTTCGGAAAATGTGGTTACTGTCATGGTCTACCTCAGTTTGGGGCGCTGATTATAGACAGATCAGACTGAATCTTCATCTGTTAATCCGTTTCCGCTGCGCCTGGGGTTGTCTGCCGCGTGAATTCCCTCTGTTGCCACGTTACACTCATGCGCTGCCGGACGGCAGGAAAAAACGATGGTAGTGAACAATGATGCAGGATAAGCCGCGTGAACGGCCACAGTTAAACAAGAACGGTTTTACCTTTAAACAATTTTTTGTCGCACACGATCGCTGTGCGATGAAAGTAGGAACCGATGCCATTCTGCTCGGGGCCTGGGCACCGGTGGCCGGGGTCAGGCGCATTCTGGATATCGGCAGCGGCAGCGGGCTGATTGCCCTGATGCTGGCGCAGCGTACACCGTCGCAGGTGCTGGTCGATGCGGTTGAATTAGAGCCAGAGGCCGCGCAGCAGGCGCAGGAGAATGTGCAGCAGTCGCCGTGGCCTGAACGAATCCGGGTGCATCAGCACGACATCGCCTCCTGGGCAGAGGAGTCCACAGCACGCTATTCCCTCATCGTCAGCAATCCCCCTTACTTTGCGCCTGGCGTGGCCTGTTCTACGCCAGCGCGGGACAGCGCCCGTGCCACAGCCTCGCTCGACCATCAGACGTTACTGCGCAGCGCGGCGTTACTGATTGAGGAGGAGGGGATGTTCTGCGTGGTGCTGCCTGCCGCCATCGGCCAGGATTTTATCGCGCTGGCAGAGGCGGATGGCTGGCATCTGCGTTCGCGCCTGGATGTGGCGGAGTATGCCCATCGTCCGCCGCACCGGGTTGTGCTGGGCTTTTCGCCGCAGCCTGGCGAAACCCTGCTGGAGCGGCTCGCTATCCGCGCAGCAGACACCCACTATTCGGATGAGTGGTGCAGCCTGACGCGGGCGTTCTATCTCTTTATGTAGCCGGGCGGCGTCAGAATTGTCGGTAGCGCCTCAGGCAGCAGGTTCGGGTAGTCGCGAATGTAGTGCAGGCCGCGACTCTCTTTTCGCTCCAGCGCACAGCGCACCATCAGATCCGCCACCTGAACCAGATTCCGCAGCTCAAGGAGATGATTGGAGAGGCGGAAGTGACGGTAATACTCATCGATCTCCTGCTGAAGCAGGGTGATGCGGCGCAAAGCCCGCTCCAGTCGTCGGGTCGTACGCACAATGCCGACATAATCCCACATGAAGAGCCGCAGCTCATGCCAGTTGTGCTGGATGACGACGCGCTCATCGGCATCATCGACCTGGCTCTCATCCCAGGCGGGCAGGGTGGTCACAGCCTCTATGCCAGGCAGGCTCTGGATCAGCGCTTCGGCGGCTGACCAGCCATAGACCAGGCACTCCAGCAGTGAGTTGGAGGCCATGCGGTTCGCACCGTGCAGGCCGGTGTAGCTCACCTCACCGATGGCATACAGGCCGCTGACGTCACTCTGCCCATGCTGATCCACCATCACGCCGCCACAGGTATAGTGGGCGGCAGGCACGATCGGGATCGGTTCCCGGGTCAGGTCGAAGCCAAAGGTCAGCAGCTTTTCATAGATCATCGGGAAGTGGGCGCGCACAAACTCTTCCGGCTGATGGCTGATATCCAGATACATGCAGTCCACGCCCAGCCGCTTCATCTCATGATCGATGGCGCGTGCGACGATATCGCGCGGAGCCAGCTCGGCGCGCTCATCAAAATCGGGCATGAAACGGCTGCCATCGGGACGCACCAGCCAGGCGCCTTCTCCGCGCAGGGCTTCAGTCAGCAGGAAGTTCTGCGCCTGGGGATGAAACAGGCAGGTAGGATGAAACTGATTAAATTCGAGGTTGGCGACCCGGCAGCCCGCACGCCAGGCCATCGCAATCCCGTCACCGGAGGCGACGTCAGGATTCGTGGTGTACTGATACACTTTGGCGGCGCCGCCGGTCGCCAGCACCACCGCCCGCGCCTGACAGGTTTCCACCTGCTCACGGTTACGGTTCCAGATCCAGGCACCTACCACCCGGCGCGGGCCAGGCAGGCCGATTTTATCGGAGAGAATCAGATCGACCGCATTGGTGCGTTCCAGAATGCGGATATTGGGGTGGCTGAGCGCCTGGCTTACCAGCGTGGTTTCAACCGCATGACCGGTGGCATCGGCACTGTGCAGAATACGGCGATGGCTGTGTCCGCCTTCGCGCGTCAGGTGATAGCGCATCTCGCCTGAGGCCTGCGGATCAAGATCAAAGGCAACGCCGTTGTCGATCAGCCACTGCACGCAGTGCCGGGCATTGCTGGCGATAAACGAGACCGCCTCCCGGTCGCACAGTCCGGCGCCGGCAATCAGCGTATCTTCTATATGCGCTTCAATACTGTCGGTCTCATCGAACACCGCCGCAATGCCGCCCTGAGCATAAAGCGTAGAGCCTTCATTGACCTGCGCTTTGCTGAGCACCGTGACCTGATACTGTTTCGCCAGGCGCAGCGCTAAAGAGAGGCCCGCCGCACCGCTGCCCACAATCAATACATCACACTGATAATCCGGATTCGCATTTGTCATGGTGTTTAATTTACTAAACAAAGATTGCCCTGAGCATATGCCCTGAGCCGGTCGCTGTGAAGTATTTTAAACAAAAGTTCGCAGATTCACGGTGTGAATTCAGAAAAATCACCGATAATCATTAAGTTATAAACAGTACAATTTGAGCTCTGTTTTCTATACCAAACTTATTATCGGCGGAGGATTTAATGATGAAAAAGCTGTTGTCATAGGTTACTCTGCCTGCGATTTGCGCTCCTTACACTGAACGAAAACGAACAACCTGTGTAATCAATTCCGGAGCGGCAAATATCAGGTCGGGAAGTGAACTTCGCACCACATCACAACTCTAAGCGCATGCTTGCTCAGAACCAATGAGATGTGCTGGCAGTTACTTTATGCGTAAGAAAAGTTTGGGGAGACATTACCTCGGATGAGCGAGCAGTTAACGGATCAGGTTCTTGTCGAGCGGGTTCAGAAGGGAGATCAAAAAGCTTTCAACTTACTGGTGATTCGTTACCAGCACAAAGTGGCGAGCCTGGTTTCACGCTATGTACCTTCAGGCGATGTGCCTGATGTCGTACAGGAATCATTTATCAAAGCGTATCGCGCACTGGATTCATTCCGTGGCGATAGCGCCTTTTATACCTGGCTGTACCGCATTGCGGTCAATACAGCGAAAAATTACCTGGTTGCTCAGGGGCGTCGTCCGCCATCCAGCGATGTGGATGCGATTGACGCAGAAAATTTCGAAAGTGCGGGTGCATTAAAAGAAATTTCGAACCCTGAGAACTTAATGTTGTCTGACGAATTGAAACAAATTGTCTTTCGTACCATCGAGGCGCTACCCGAGGACTTGCGTATGGCAATCACCCTCAGGGAACTGGACGGCC
The DNA here is from genome assembly GCF_011800365.1 of Pantoea sp. EKM103V. Taxonomy (NCBI): domain Bacteria; kingdom Pseudomonadati; phylum Pseudomonadota; class Gammaproteobacteria; order Enterobacterales; family Erwiniaceae; genus Pantoea; species Pantoea sp. EKM103V. Next base: position 71,303 of record NZ_JAALFQ010000009.1, read on the forward strand.
TGAGCTATGAAGAGATCGCCGTCATTATGGATTGCCCGGTAGGCACTGTTCGATCACGTATCTTTCGTGCGCGAGAGGCTATTGATAACAAAGTTCAACCGCTTATCCAACGTCAGTGATAACGGCTACTGGAAGGGTACATAGGCATGCAGAAAGAAAAACTTTCCGCTTTAATGGATGGTGAGACCTTAGATAACGAGCTGTTTTCCGCCTTATCGAAGGACGCAGAACTGCAGAAAAGCTGGGCAAGCTATCACCTCATCCGCGATACCATGCGCGGTGACGTCAGTGAGCACCTGCATTTCGATATCTCTGCGCGCGTCGCTGCTGCTATCGAAAAAGAACCGCTGCGTTCTGTCACAACGTTGATCCCTGAAGCTCAGCCAGAACCTTCCCGCTGGGAAAAAATGCCGTTCTGGAAAAAAGCGCGTCCGTGGGCAGCACAGCTGACGCAGGTGGGTGTGGCGGCCTGTGTGTCACTGGCCGTCATCGTGGGTGTTCAGCATTACAATCAGCCTGAGGGTAGCGCGACTCAGACCTCTGACTCGCCGGTGTTCAATACGCTGCCGATGATGGGTAAAGCGTCGCCGGTCAGTCTGGGCGTGCCGTCTGATGCGTTTGACACCAACAGTTCTAATCAGCAGGTTCAGGATCAGCGCCGTCGCGTCAATGCGATGCTGCAGGATTATGAACTGCAGCGTCGTCTGCACGCTGATCAGCTGCAATTCGAAACCGATGCCCCTAAACAGGCACAGGTGGATGTTCCCGGAAACCAATCTTTAGGACAGCAGCAGCAGTAATGAAGCCGCATTGGTATGCTGTTAGCCTGCTGGCAGGCAGCCTGTTGTGGTCATCTGTTGCCCCGGCGCAAACTTCGGCGTCCGGGGCGCTATTGCAGCAGATGGAACAGGCAAGCCAGAACCTCAACTACGAATTCGCCTATATCAACGTCTCCCGCATCGGCATCGAATCGCTGCGCTATCGACATGCTGTGATCGATAACCGGATATTTGCTCAGCTACTGCAGATGGACGGGCCGCGTCGGGAAGTGATCCAGCGCGGCAACGATATCAGTTACTTCGAACCTGGCCTCGATCCCTTTTCGCTTCCCGGCAATCACATCATTGACGCACTGCCGTCTGTGATTTTTGCTGACTTCAGCAAGCTGGCCAGCGCCTACGATTTTATTACCGTGGGACGCTCGCGCATTGCCGATCAGATGTGTGATGTGCTGCGTATCGTTTCACGGGATGGGACCCGCTACAGCTATGTGGTCTGGCTGGATGTCGACACCAAACTGCCGCTGCGCATTGACCTGCTTGACCGTGATGGTGAAACGCTGGAGCAGTTCCGCGTGATCAGTTTTGCGGTGGATGAGGGGGTGCGAAACCTGATGCAGGGGCTGGAAAAAGCCAATCTGCCGCCGTCGCTGTCGGTGCCGAAAGGGGATGCGGTCACGCTTACCTGGCAGCCAGGCTGGATCCCTGCCGGGATGTCACTGGTGTCGCAGAATCGCCGTTCGCTGCCGGCGCTGAACAAAAATATGGAATCGAAGCTCTACAGCGACGGCCTGTTCAGTTTTGCGATCAACGTGACGCCGGCGGATAAAACCAGCCTTACCCAGACATTGCGCACTGGGCGTCGTACGGTTCAGACTGTTGTGCGCAATAATTACGAGATTGCGGTGATTGGCGAGATACCGCCTTCAACCGCTAAACGTATTGCGGACAGCATCGACCTGGGATCACAGAAATGATGAGAGAATGGGCCACCGTGGTGGCATGGCAGGATGGCATCGCCACGCTGCACACCGAAGCAAAAACCTCCTGCAACAGCTGCCAGGCGCGCAAAGGCTGTGGCAGTCATATGCTGAATAAACTCGGCCCGAAAAATGCGCACGTGATGCAGATCGCCAGCAGCGAGCCACTGCAGCCGGGGCAGCGCATCGAATTGGGCATCAGGGAGAGCAGCCTGCTCGGTTCGGCACTGCTGGTCTACATGACGCCACTGCTGGGCCTCTTTCTGGTGGCAGGCCTGTTTCAGTCGCTGTTCAGCAGCGATCTGGCGGCGGCCTGCGGTGCACTGCTGGGCGGCGTTGGCGGCTTTATTATCGCCAAAGGCGTTTCACTGAAATTTGGCGATCGCGAAGCCTTTCAGCCGGTGATCCTCAACATCGCTTTACCTCCCGATGCGCTGCGTGTCGAAAGCGAAGCGTAATGCACGTCCAGGCCGCGCACTCCGCGGCCTTTGTCCGTTCTGCCCTGCGCAGATATCTGTTTCGCTTCCACCTCGTTCCATTCTTTTATGCGCGGCGTTAACAGTGTAATATGCGTCGTCATTAATGAGGCTGACAGGATTGTGGGTAAAGAGCGATCTTCCTGAATGTGTCTGTGCTCAGGTTTTCAACTGAATTTTAAGCGAAGATATCCCTATAAATGAAGCACATAAGAAATTTCTCCATCATCGCTCATATCGACCATGGTAAATCCACGCTCTCTGACCGCCTTATTCAGATCTGCGGTGGCCTCACAGACCGTGAAATGGCTGCGCAGGTTCTTGACTCTATGGATCTGGAGCGTGAGCGTGGCATCACCATCAAAGCACAGAGCGTCACACTCGACTACCATGCGAAAGACGGCGAAACTTACCAGCTCAATTTCATCGACACCCCGGGCCACGTAGACTTCTCCTATGAAGTGTCCCGCTCACTGGCTGCCTGTGAAGGGGCACTGCTGGTGGTGGATGCCGGTCAGGGTGTTGAAGCGCAGACACTGGCGAACTGCTACACCGCGATTGAGATGGATCTGGAAGTAGTGCCGGTTCTGAATAAAATCGACCTGCCGGCTGCCGACCCTGAGCGCGCGGCGCAGGAGATTGAAGATATCGTCGGCATTGATGCCGCCGATGCGGTGCGCTGTTCTGCCAAAACCGGCGTTGGCGTGCCTGACGTGCTGGAACGTTTAGTGCGCGATATTCCGCCGCCGGAAGGCGATCCGGAAGCGCCACTGCAGGCACTGATTATCGACTCCTGGTTTGATAACTACCTGGGCGTGGTCTCACTGGTGCGTGTGAAAAACGGCACCATGCGCAAAGGCGACAAGATTAAAGTCCTGAGCACCGGCCAGACCTATAATGCGGACCGTCTGGGTATCTTTACCCCGAAACAGGTCGACCGTACCGAACTGAACTGCGGTGAAGTGGGCTGGCTGGTCTGCGCCATCAAAGATATCCTCGGCGCGCCGGTGGGCGATACCCTGACCACCGCCCGCAACCCGGCTGACAAAGCGCTGCCTGGCTTCAAAAAAGTGAAGCCGCAGGTTTACGCCGGTCTGTTCCCAATCAGCTCCGATGACTATGAAGCCTTCCGTGATGCGCTCGGCAAGCTCAGCCTGAACGACGCCTCGCTGTTCTATGAGCCAGAAAGCTCAACGGCGCTGGGCTTTGGTTTCCGCTGTGGCTTCCTGGGTCTGCTGCACATGGAGATCATTCAGGAGCGTCTGGAGCGTGAATACGATCTCGACCTGATCACCACCGCGCCGACGGTTGTGTATGAAGTCGTGACCACAAGCGGTGATACGGTCTATGTCGACAGCCCCTCTAAGCTGCCGCCGCTGAACAACATTGAAGAGCTGCGTGAACCGATTGCGGAATGTCACATGCTGCTGCCGCAGGAGTATCTGGGCAACGTTATTACGCTCTGTATTGAGAAGCGTGGCGTGCAGACCAACATGGTTTACCACGGCAATCAGGTCGCGCTGACCTACGAAATTCCGATGGCAGAAGTGGTGCTCGACTTCTTCGACCGTCTGAAGTCGACCTCACGCGGTTATGCCTCGCTGGATTACAACTTCAAGCGTTTCCAGACCTCTGACATGGTGCGCGTTGACGTTCTGATCAACTCTGAGCGTGTGGATGCGCTGGCGCTGATCACGCACCGCGACAACGCCCCTTATCGCGGCCGCGAACTGGTTGAGAAGATGAAAGATCTCATCCCGCGTCAGCAGTTTGATATTGCGATTCAGGCCGCCATTGGTAACCACATCATCGCACGTTCAACGGTTAAACAGTTGCGTAAAAACGTTCTCGCCAAATGTTATGGCGGTGACGTCAGCCGTAAGAAGAAACTGTTGCAGAAGCAGAAAGATGGTAAGAAGCGAATGAAGCAGGTTGGCAACGTTGAGCTGCCACAGGAAGCGTTCCTCGCCATTCTGCATGTCGGTAAGGACAGCAAATAAGGATTTCCAATGGCTAATATGTTCGCCCTGGTTCTGGCGATAGCGACGCTGATTACTGGCATCGTCTGGGTAATTGATCGTTTCAAATGGGCGCCGGAGCGCCGTGCAAAGCAGGCCGCGGCGCAGGCGCAGACCGGCAACGCACTCGACAGCAAAACGCTGGCGAAGGTCTCTTCACAGCCTGGCTGGGTGGAGACCACCGCCTCTGTTTTCCCGGTGCTGGCCGTGGTGTTCATCGTGCGTTCGTTTATCTACGAACCGTTCCAGATCCCGTCTGGCTCGATGATGCCAACCCTGCTGATCGGTGACTTTATCCTGGTGGAGAAGTTTGCTTACGGGATTAAAGATCCGATCACCCAGACCACGCTGATCCCAACCGGTCAGCCGAAGCGCGGCGATATCGCGGTCTTTAAATACCCGAAAGATCCGAGCCTGGACTACATTAAGCGCGTGATCGGCCTGCCGGGCGATAAAGTCATCTATGATCCTTACAGTAAGACGCTGACGGTGAAACCGGCCTGCGATGAGGGCAAAGCCTGTGACTCTGCGCTGCCGGTGACCTACACCAGCGTTGAGCCAAGCAAGTTTATCCAGACCTTCAGCGGCTTTGATGGCAACGAAACCGGTAACGGTTTTTATCAGGTGCCGCAGGGCGATACCCTGCGCGGCGGACTGCGCCTGGGCACCCGTAAAGAGACCATCGGAAGCGTAACGCATGACATTCTGCTGGTAAACGAAGCGCAGAGTCAGGCAGGCATGTATTATCAGCAGCCGGGCCAGCCCCAAGCGACCTGGGTGGTGCCGAAAGGGCAATACTTCATGATGGGCGACAACCGTGATAACAGCGCCGACAGCCGCTACTGGGGCTTTGTCCCGGAGCGTAACCTGGTCGGTAAAGCGGTCGCTATCTGGATGAGCTTTGAGAAACAGGAAGGCCAGTGGCCAACCGGCGTACGATTCAGTCGTATCGGCGGTATTCACTGATAAAATTGTCTGATTAACAGGCAAAACGGGTGGCCTCCTTTGGGAGGCCACTGCACACCAAACGGAACGTGCTGGAAAGCCAGCCCCGTTTGGTATGCAGAGTCACAGACGCAACAAAGAACTGGAATCGCATGAACCCCATCCTGATTAATAAGCTTCAGCGCAAACTGGGCTACACTTTTACTCATTCGGAACTGTTACAGCAGGCCCTGACACACCGCAGCGCCAGCAGTAAGCACAACGAACGCCTGGAATTTCTTGGCGATTCTATTCTTAGCTATGTGATTGCGAATGCCCTTTATCATCGCTTCCCGCGGGTTGATGAAGGTGACATGAGCCGCATGCGCGCCACGCTGGTGCGCGGCAATACGCTGGCTGAAATGGCGCGCGAATTTGATCTCGGTGAATGCCTGCGCTTAGGGCCGGGCGAGCTGAAAAGCGGCGGCTTCCGCCGCGAATCGATTCTGGCCGATACGGTCGAAGCGTTGATTGGCGGCATCTTCCTCGACAGCAGTATCGAACGGGTAGAGCAGCTGATCCTCGACTGGTATCGGACGCGCCTTGACGAGATCAGTCCGGGCGATAAACAGAAAGATCCCAAAACCCGCCTGCAGGAGTATCTGCAGGGACGACACCTGCCGCTGCCCAGCTATCTGGTGGTGCAGGTGCGTGGCGAAGCCCACGACCAGGAATTCACCATTCACTGTCAGGTGAGTGGCATGGCCGAGCCGGTTGTCGGCGTCGGCTCCAGCCGTCGTAAAGCTGAGCAGGCTGCCGCTGAGCAGGCGCTGATCAAGCTGGGCCTCGAATAGCACTCCGGCATACCGGCGTCTGCGGACGCCGGATGCGCTAAGACACATTGCACTCTTTCGGCGCCGTAGCAGGCGCTGAATAACTCAGGATTCGAATGAGCGAAAACGTTACTTATTGCGGCTTTGTCGCGATTGTTGGCCGACCTAACGTCGGTAAATCCACCTTACTGAACCAGCTGCTGGGGCAGAAGGTGTCGATCACCTCGCGTAAGCCGCAAACCACGCGCCACCGCATCATGGGCATTCACACCGAGGGCGAATATCAGGCGATCTACGTCGATACCCCCGGTCTGCACATGGAAGAGAAGCGCGCGATTAACCGCCTGATGAACCGCGCTGCCAGCAGCTCTATTGGCGACGTGGAGCTGGTGATCTTCGTAGTGGAAGGCACCCGCTGGACGCCAGACGATGAGATGGTATTAGGCAAGCTGCGTGACGGCAAAGTGCCGGTCGTCCTGGCGATCAACAAGGTCGATAATATCCAGGACAAGAGCGTGCTGCTGCCGCATCTGCAGTTCCTGAGCCAGCAGATGAACTTCCTCGACATCGTGCCGATCTCTGCCGAAAGCGGCAAAAACGTCGATACCATTGCGGCGATCACCCGCAAGCATCTGCCCCAGGCCGATCATCACTTCCCGGAAGATTACATTACTGACCGCTCCCAGCGTTTTATGGCGTCTGAAATCATCCGTGAAAAACTGATGCGCTTCCTGGGCGCTGAACTGCCTTATTCCGTCACGGTAGAGATTGAACGCTTCGTGAGCAACGAGCGGGGCGGTTACGATATTAACGGTCTGATTCTGGTCGAGCGCGAAGGGCAGAAGAAGATGGTGATTGGCAACAAAGGAGCCAAAATCAAAACCATCGGCACCGAAGCGCGCAGGGATATGGAAGAGATGTTCGAAGCGAAAGTGCATCTCGAACTGTGGGTGAAAGTGAAATCCGGCTGGGCAGATGACGAACGTGCTCTGCGCAGCCTGGGTTATACAGACGATCTCTGATCTGATGGAAGGCTGGCAACGCGCTTTTGTGCTGCATAGTCGCCCCTTCAGCGAAACCAGCCTGCTGCTCGACCTGTTCAGTGAAAATGAAGGGCGGGTGCGGGTTCTGGCCAAGGGCGCACGTTCCCGGCGCTCACAGCTGAAGGGCGCGTTACAGCCTTTTACCCCCCTGCTGGTTCGCTGGAGCGGGCGGGGTGAAGTCAAAACCCTGCGCAACGCCGAAGCGGTGTCGCTGGCACTGCCGCTCAGCGGCATTACCCTCTACTGCGGTCTCTATGTGAATGAGCTGGTTTCTCGCGTGCTGCAGCAGGAATCGCCTTTCCAGGAACTCTTCTTCGACTACCTTCACTGTCTGCAGGCGCTAGCCTCAACGCACGGCAAGCCCGAACCGGCCCTGCGCCGTTTTGAGCTGGCGCTGCTCGGTCACCTGGGCTATGGCGTCGATTTCCTGCACTGCGCAGGCAGCGGCGAGCCGATCACGGATAACATGACCTACAGCTACCGCGAAGAGCGTGGCTTTATCGCCAGCCTGGTGCTCAATCAGCGCAGCTTTACCGGCCGGGAACTGCGTGCCCTCTATGAACGCGACTTTCCCGATGCAGAGAGCCTGCGCGCCGCGAAGCGTTTTACCCGCATCGCCCTGAAGCCCTATCTGGGCGGCAAGCCGCTGAAGAGTCAGGAGCTGTTTCGCCAGCTTATCCCGAAGAAGAAGCCCGAACAGACAGATGAGTAGCGCTGGTCGTACCGCCTGCTGAGATGGGCGCGGTACACTCAACACCCCGATGGAAAAGAAGTGAGGATAGTCATGGCTGAGTTGCTGTTAGGCGTCAATATCGATCACATTGCCACGGTGCGAAATGCCCGTGGGACAAATTATCCCGATCCGGTGCAGGCGGCGTTTATTGCTGAGCAGGCGGGCGCAGATGGCATCACGGTGCATCTGCGGGAAGATCGCCGCCACATCACTGACCGCGACGTGCGTATTCTGCGCGACACCATCCAGACCCGTATGAATCTGGAGATGGCGGTGACCGATGAGATGATCGGTATCGCCTGCGATATTCAGCCCCATTTCTGCTGCCTGGTGCCGGAAAAGCGTCAGGAAGTCACCACTGAAGGCGGCCTGGATGTGGCAGGGCAGCAGGAGAAGATCACTGCGGCGGTACGACTGCTGAGTGATGCGGGCATTCTGGTGTCGCTGTTTATTGATGCCGACCACCGTCAGATCGAAGCCGCCGTTGCCAGCGGCGCGCCCTATATCGAAATTCACACCGGCGCCTACGCCGAAGCACCGGAAGGGCTGGCGCGCGAGGCGGAACTGGCCCGTATTCGCCACGCCGCGACCTTTGCCGCCAGCCTGGGGCTGAAGGTGAATGCCGGTCACGGCCTGACCTACCACAACGTCCTGCCCATTGCGGCACTGCCGGAGATGCATGAGCTGAATATCGGCCATGCGATTATCGGTCGTGCGGTGATGAGTGGCCTGCCGGAAGCGGTCAGAGAGATGAAACAGCTGCTGCGTGAAGCCCGTCGCTGATGGCTATTCTGGGACTGGGCACGGACATCGTTGAGATCGAACGCATTGCCGGGGTGATTGAGCGCTCCGGCGATCGTCTGGCGCGTCGGGTGCTGAGCGAAGCCGAATGGCAGCAGTATCAGGCCCATCAGCAGCCGGTGCGTTTTCTCGCCAAGCGATTTGCGGTGAAAGAGGCGGCGGCCAAGGCCTTTGGTACCGGCATTCGCGGCGGCCTGGCGTTTAATCAGTTTGAAGTTTACAACGATGCGCTGGGAAAACCGGGATTACGCTTCTTCCAGCACGCGGCGGAAGTGGCACAGCAGCTGGGCGTCAGCCGGGTACACGTGACGCTGGCAGATGAACGTCACTACGCCTGCGCCACGGTGATTATCGAAAACTAGCCGTGCAGCAGCACAAACTTCTCCCACAGCGCATCGCGTGATTCGGTGTGCTGTGGGTTAACGATGATGGTGTTATCGATAGGGCAGACCTGCTGACAGGTTGGCGCCTCATAATGGCCGACACATTCGGTGCAGCGGCTGACATCTATCTCATAGATCGCCTCGCCCAGTGAGATCGCCTGATTCGGGCACTCCGGTTCGCACATATCGCAGTTAATGCATCTGGACGTAATCAATAACGCCATGTTTCCCACCTGATAACAACAGAAAAAGCGCGGGTATTATACGCGCTCCCGCTGATCAGACCAGCTTTTTCACCAGCGCCTCGCTGTGGCGAATGTGGCTGGAGGCGCGCTCCGGATCGTTTTGCACCAGCGCCATAAACAGCAGATCGGTCAGGGCCAGCTGGGCCGTCGTCGAGGAGATCGCCGCGCTGCGGGTACTCTGCTCTTCCGCCACCGTATAGAGGCAGTAACTGGCGCTCTGCTGCAACGTATTCGGGGTAAAGCCGGTAAAGGCGACCACATCCGCACCCACCTCAGCGGCCTCCTGCGCGGCCAGATTGATCTCGCGCCGTTCACCGGTATAGGAGATGGCGAGTAGCACATCGCCCGGCCCCATCGCCTGGACGCTGGCCAGCAGGGCGTGCATATCCTGCTCCGCCACGGCATTGATCCCGATCTTCATCAGCTTCCAGGAGAAGTCTTTTGCCACCAGACCTGACGCCCCAATCCCCACCAGCAGAATACGCCGGGCATTCTTCAGCAGCTGCAGCACATCGTTGAGCTTCTCTTCGCTGTTGATATCCAGCGTGGCGCGGATCGCCGACAGCTTTTCGGTCAGCAGTTTTTCACCCACCATTTTGAGCGGGTCGTCGCTGAGAATATGGTTATGCACCGTGATGGCATCCTTGTCCGCCAGTGACTCACTCAGCGCCAGCTTCAGCGCCGGAAATCCTTTGTATCCCAGCTTCTGCGCAAACTTCACCACGCTCGACTGGCTGACGCCGGACTCCTCCGCCAGCTTCTGCGAGCTGAGATGACGCGCCCTGTCAGGTTGCGACAGTAAAAAATCGGCCAGCCGACGCTCGTTCAGTGCCAGACGTGGATAAAGCTGGCGAATGCGCAGCAATGAACTCATGCCCAATCCTCATCATTCAGGGGATAATCGGAGAAGAATAAACTATTCATCAGGCATTGTAGTCATCGGAATTAAAAATGACACTCATCGCCGTTACGCCTGATGATGGCTACACTACTCTTTATGATTCCGGAACCAGACCCGAAGGAGAGTTGTTTGACCAGGGGAACACAACGTCGCATCGTATTTTTCGACCTGGATGGCACTTTGCACCAGCAGGACATGTTCGGCACCTTTATGCGCTATCTGCTGCGCCGGCGACCACTTAATCTGTTGCTGGTGGTGCCCCTCCTGCCGGTGGTGGGGATCGGCCTGCTGTTTAAAGGCCGGGCGGCCCGCTGGCCCATGAGCCTGCTGCTCTGGTCGATTACCTTTGGCCGTTCAGAGCAGGCATTGCTGCGACTTGAGGCGGAGTTTGCCCGGTGGTTTCGCCAGCGGGTCACCGCCTTTCCGGTGGTGCAGCAGCGCCTGACCGACTACCTCGGCAGTGATGACGCCGATGTCTGGCTGATCACCGGATCGCCTCAGTCGCTGGTGGAGCAGGTCTACTATGACTCCGCCTTTCTGCCGCGCGTGAAGCTGATTGCCAGTCAGATGCGGCGAGGCTGGGGGGGACGGGTGCTGGCCATGCGCTGCCTCGGCCATGAGAAAGTCGCCCAGCTCGAAGAGAAAATCGGCACGCCTTTGCAGCTCTACAGCGGCTACAGCGATAGCAAACAGGATAACCCGCTGCTGTTTTTCTGCCAGCATCGCTGGCGCGTGACACCGGCAGGTGAGCTGCAACAGCTGGAATAAGTTTCGGCACCCGCTATAATGCGCCGCTTTTCTGTCGCCCGGAGTGGTCTGCATGAAACAACAAGATGAATACTGGATGCGCCATGCGCTCAGCCTGGCACGCCGGGCCTGGGAGCAGGGCGAAGTGCCGGTGGGGGCGGTGCTGGTGCAGAATGACCGGGTGATCGGCGAAGGCTGGAACCGGCCCATCGGCCAGCACGATCCCACCGCCCATGCGGAGATCATGGCTCTGCGCCAGGGCGGCAAGGTGCTGGAAAATTACCGTCTGCTGGAAACCACCCTCTATGTGACGCTGGAACCCTGCGTGATGTGCGCCGGAGCGATGGTGCACAGCCGGATCACCCGGCTCGTCTATGGCGCGCACGATCTGAAAAGCGGGGCGGCGGGTTCGCTGCTGGATGTGCTGGGTCACCCCGGTATGAACCATCAGGTTGAGTTAGCGAGCGGCGTGCTGGCGGAGGAGTGTGCTGCGATGCTGAGCGACTTCTTTCGTATGCGTCGCGAAGAGAAAAAAGCGTTGCGTCAGGCGCAACGCCAGAGTTAGTTCATGGCGATCTTCGGTTCCACCGCCGGATAGCCTTTGGCCAGTTCGGCCTCGGCTGCTGCCTCCGCCGCCTGGCGTGCCAGGCGCTTCTCCTGCTCCTGCAGATAGCCCACCAGACTGATCTGATACTTGCGGATGTTCTCCACATAGTTATAGGCCTCATGCCCGCGCGCATAGCCGTAGGTCGTCTGGGTGTAGTAGCGTTTCTGGCTCAGCATCGGTAACCGCAGCTTCACATCTGCCCAGCTGTCCGGATTGCCACCCTGGCGGGCCGTGAGTTTCCGCACATCCAGCATATGGGCGTAGCCCATGTTATAGGCGGCCAGCGCAAACCAGATGCGCTCATCTTCCGGGATGGTCTGTGGCACTTTCGACATCATATCCTGCAGATACTGACTGCCACCGCGAATGCTCTGTTCAGGGTCGGTGCGGTCGCCCACATCCAGGCTCTCTGCGGTGTTGCGCGTCAGCATCATCATGCCGCGCACGCCGGTAGGGGAGGTGGCCTGAGGATTCCAGTGTGACTCCTGATAGGAGATCGCCGCCAGCAGCCGCCAGTCAATGCTGGTGGCGTACTTCTCAAACAGCGGCTTGATGTCGGGCAGCGTGTTGTCGATTGCGCGCAGGAAGGTGCGGGTATCGACATAATCGAAGGTGCCGACGTGGCCGAGATACTTCTCCTCCAGTCGCGCCATCGCGCCTTCTTCACCCATGCCATTAAAGAAGTCCAGCATCGCGGCATTCAGGCTGTCATCGTCGCTGTGCCGCACATACCAGGTGACCGGCTCCTCATCAGTCACGTCGAACGCCACCGCCAGCTGCGGATAGATACGCTGCAGCAGGGCGATGGTGACGGAGTCACCAATGGTGTAGTCGAGCTTGCCGTCTGCCACCGCTTCCAGCAGGGCTTTCGGGCTCTGGTCGGTGGAGATGGCCCAGTCCAGATCGGGGAACTGATTGGAACGGGCACTCTTCAGCGTGGAGAGGTAAGCCGATCCGGACGCGACCGTTAACCGCCCCTTTAAGTCACCGAGGTTTTTGGGGCGAGGCTTATCCACGCGGTAGACCAGCTGCTGCGATACGTTGTAGTAACCCGGCCCGGTCTGATAACGGGTCAGGCGTTCGCTGTTGTAATTCAGGCCTGCGGCCAGCAAATCGGCTTTGCCATCATCCAGGTCATCGAACAGATCGCTCAGGTTAGGGCGCACCGTGACCTTGAGCTTGACGCCCAGATAATCAGCAAAACGTTTTGCCAGCTCATAATCCATACCGGCCGGAGATTGATTGACGGTGTAGTAAGTCAGGGGGGAATTGATGGTACTGACGCGCAGCACTCCCCGTGATTTAATCTGTGAAATCGTGTCCTGCCCACCCCCATACCAGGGAATGGATGGCCACAGCGCTAACGCTAACAGCACGGCAACCAGACCGATAAACAGATAATTAAATTTTAGGCGTTTCAAATAGTTATCTCTCGCTGGCTCTAAGGCCTCTGTCTTTTAAAGGCAGTATTTGTCTTCTTTGAACTCCCAGAGCGAGGGGCATTTTGCGCAACAAAATGACGCTGAGCAACTTTTATAGCAGCTTTTGCGCAAATTTCAGGCAAATCCGTGTCGCCAAAAATTGTGCGCAAACGGTTTCGTCGCGAAGGCGCTTTCTCTATAATACGCCCCGTTTTCCCTGTTGCGCCCAATCAAGCGTCGCCCGGCGCCCTGACGAGAGACTTATGTAATGGAAATTCTGCGTGGTTCGCCCGCCCTGTCGGCATTTCGTGTAAACAAACTGCTGACCCGCTTTCAGGACGCTCATCTGCCGGTGAGTGATATTTACGCCGAGTACATCCATTTTGCTGATGTCAGCACGCCGTTAAGCGCAGACGAACAGAGCCGTCTGCAGCGCCTGCTGAAATATGGTCCCTCTCTTGCTGAACATGCCCCGCAGGGCCGTCTGCTGCTGGTGACCCCGCGTCCCGGTACGATTTCGCCCTGGTCATCCAAAGCCACCGACATCGCCCACAACTGCGGCCTGCCGCAGGTTCGCCGCCTCGAACGCGGCCTGGCCTTTTATGTGCAGGCCCCGCAGCTGACCGAAACGCAGTGGCAGGCGCTGAGCACACTGCTGCATGACCGGATGATGGAAACGGTCTTCAGCGATCTGGCGCAGGCTGAGCAATTATTCGCGCACCATACGCCGCAGCCGGTGAAGAGTGTCGATCTGCTGGGTGAGGGCCGTCAGGCGCTGGTTCAGGCGAACACCACGCTGGGTCTGGCGCTGGCGGATGATGAAATCGACTACCTGGTGACGGCCTTTACCGCGCTGGGGCGCAACCCCAACGACATCGAACTCTATATGTTTGCTCAGGCGAACTCTGAGCACTGCCGTCATAAGATCTTCAACGCCGACTGGATTATCGACGGCGAAAAACAGCCAAAGTCGCTGTTTAAGATGATCAAAAACACGATGGAGCAGACGCCGGACTACGTGCTCTCTGCGTATAAAGATAACGCCGCCGTAATGGAAGGTTCCGAAGTGGGCCGCTTCTTCGCTGACGCCGGAGAGAGCGAATACCGCTGGCATCAGGAAGCGGCGCACATCCTGATGAAGGTGGAAACACACAACCACCCGACGGCCATCTCACCGTGGCCAGGCGCAGCGACCGGTTCCGGTGGCGAAATCCGTGATGAAGGCGCAACCGGACGCGGCTCCAAGCCGAAAGCGGGCCTGGTCGGCTTCTCCGTTTCTAACCTGCGCATCCCGGGCTTTGAGCAGCCGTGGGAAGAGGACTTCGGTAAACCGGCTCGCATCGTCAGCGCGCTGGAGATCATGACCGACGGTCCTCTGGGCGGGGCGGCGTTTAACAACGAATTTGGTCGTCCGGCTCTGAATGGCTACTTCCGTACCTACGAAGAGCAGGTCACCAGCCACAACGGCACCGAACTGCGCGGCTATCACAAGCCGATTATGCTGGCAGGCGGCATCGGTAATATCCGTGCCGACCATGTGCAGAAAGGCGAAATCAGCGTCGGTGCCAAACTGGTGGTGCTGGGCGGCCCGGCCATGAACATCGGTCTGGGCGGCGGTGCCGCGTCATCAATGGCCTCGGGCCAGTCTGATGCTGACCTCGACTTCGCCTCCGTTCAGCGCGATAACCCGGAGATGGAGCGCCGCTGCCAGGAAGTGATCGACCGCTGCTGGCAGCTGGGCGATGAGAACCCGATTCTGTTTATCCACGACGTGGGCGCGGGTGGCCTCTCCAATGCGATGCCAGAGCTGGTCAGCGACGGCGGCCGCGGCGGCCGCTTTAATCTGCGTGACATCCTGAGCGATGAGCCGGGTATGAGCCCGCTGGAAGTGTGGTGCAACGAATCACAGGAACGTTATGTGATGGCCGTGGCCCCGGATCAGCTGGCGCAGTTTGAAGCGATCTGCCAGCGCGAACGTGCCCCGTTTGCGGTGATTGGTGAAGCGACCGAAGAGCTGCACCTGAGCCTGGAAGATTCGCATTTCAATAATAAGCCGATCGACATGCCGCTTGACGTTCTGCTCGGTAAAACGCCGAAGATGACGCGGGATGTGGTAACGCAGCAGGCGCAGGGCAACGCGCTGCAGCGTGACGGCATTACCCTGGTTGATGCGGTCAATCGTGTCCTGCATCTGCCAGCCGTGGCGGAAAAAACCTTCCTGATCACCATCGGTGACCGCAGCGTGACCGGCATGGTGGCGCGCGATCAGATGGTCGGACCGTGGCAGATCCCGGTCGCCAACTGTGCCGTGACCACCGCCAGCCTCGACAGCTATCACGGTGAAGCCTTTGCCCTCGGCGAACGTTCGCCGGTTGCACTGCTCGACTTCGCCGCCTCGGGCCGCCTGGCCGTGGGTGAAGCGCTGACCAACCTGGCGGCAACCCAGATTGGCTCGCTGAAGCGCGTGAAGCTTTCGGCAAACTGGATGTCTGCAGCCGGTCATCCGGGTGAAGATGCCGGTTTATATGCGGCGGTGAAAGCGGTCGGCGAAGAGCTCTGTCCGGCGCTGGGGATAACTATCCCGGTCGGTAAAGATTCGATGTCGATGAAAACCCGCTGGCAGGAAGGCACCGAACAGCGTGAGATGACCTCTCCGCTGTCGCTGGTAATTACCGCGTTTGCCCGGGTCGAAGATGTGCGCCGCACCGTCACGCCGCAGTTGCAGGCCGACCGGGATAACCTGCTGCTGCTGATCGATCTTGGCAATGGGGCAAACACCCTCGGCGCAACCGCGCTGTCTCAGGTCTATCGTCAGCTTGGCGACAAGCCTGCGGACGTGCGCGATGCCACTCAGCTGGCGGGCTTCTTTAACGCCATTCAGGCGCTGGTGGCTGAGCAGAAACTGCTGGCCTACCACGACCGCTCAGACGGGGGCCTGCTGGTGACCCTGGCCGAGATGGCCTTTGCCGGTCACTGCGGCATCGACGTTGACATCGCCGCGCTGGGTAACGATGCGCTGGCCGCACTGTTTACCGAAGAGCTGGGCGCCGTGATCCAGATTGACGCCGCCGATCGTGCTGCGGTTGAGCAGATCCTTGCCGATCACGGCCTTGCCGCCTCAACGCATCTGCTGGGCAGCGCGCAACCGGGCGATCGCTTCGTGATCCGTGCCGGTGAGAGTGCCGTCTACAGCGAAAGCCGGACCACGCTGCGGACCTGGTGGGCAGAAACTACCTGGCAGATGCAGCGCCTGCGTGACAACCCGGCGTGCGCCGATCAGGAGCATGAGGCGAAGAAAAACGACAGCGATCCAGGCCTGAACGTTAATCTGACCTTCGATCCGCAGGAAGATGTGGCGGCACCGATGATCGCCACGGGTGCGCGTCCACGGGTCGCCGTGCTGCGTGAGCAGGGGGTCAACTCCCATGTGGAAATGGCTGCGGCTTTCGACCGGGCCGGATTCACCGCCATTGATGTGCACATGAGCGACCTGCTGGCCGGTCGTCGCGGTCTGGAAGAGTTCCAGGCGCTGGTTGCCTGTGGTGGCTTCTCCTACGGTGACGTGCTGGGCGCTGGCGAGGGCTGGGCGAAATCGATTCTGTTCAACCCGCGCGTGCGTGATGAGTTCGAAACCTTCTTCCACCGTCCGCAGACCCTGGCGCTGGGCGTCTGTAACGGATGCCAGATGATGTCGAATCTGCGTGAGCTGATCCCGGGCAGCGATCTCTGGCCGCGCTTTGTGCGTAACCAGTCTGAGCGCTTCGAAGCCCGCTTCAGCCTGGTCGAAGTGGCCGCCAGTCCGTCACTGCTGCTGGACGGCATGGCTGGCTCGCACATGCCTATCGCGGTTTCCCACGGTGAAGGCTTCGTTGAGGTGCGTGATGCGGCGCATCTGGCCGCGCTGGAATCGAAAGGTCTGGTGGCGCTGCGCTTCGTGGATAACTTCGGCAAGGTGACCGAAACCTATCCGGCTAACCCGAACGGCTCACCAAACGGTATCACGGCCGTGACGAACGAAAGTGGTCGCGTCACCATCATGATGCCGCATCCGGAGCGCGTATTCCGTACCGTCAGCAACTCCTGGCATCCGGCAGAGTGGGGCGAAGACAGCCCGTGGATGCGTATTTTCCGCAACGCGCGCAGACAGCTGGGTTAATCTCATCCGCTGCATTAAAGAGGAGGCCTCCGGGCCTCCTCTTTTTTTGCCCCTGTTGGCAAAAGGCGACAGAGCGGTAAGGAGGGTGTCGCTTTCTGGCGACATCTATCCTGCTGATTTTATTGGGTTGCTGAACAGGGGTGATTTTATGTCGCTTTCGGACGACACTCCGCCCCTGTCATCATCAGACTTTTCGCACGGGGAGGCGGGCTAAGGCAGGCAATATGCTGAAAAATATAATCATTTATTTTCTGGCACGGAACTTGCTATAATCCTGCAGCTGCTCATTCACCTGTTTATGATTGCCCCGCCTGGCGGAAAAGAGCTCATAAAGCCCGAATGACGCACCAAACGGAGCCTGCCGTCCAACTGACCGATAATCGCTTGCGTTATCAAACACCGGACGTAACGTTGAGTAAGGCTCCACCCATTCTTACACGAGGCATTGCGCGTCGTGTCCACGGCAGGCCACTGAGCCTGCCGTTTTCTTTTCTTCCCCTTTCTTCCGTCAGCAGAGTCCGCTAGCATCCTGTCAGCACTCTTTTAAGGAAGCGGCCGCGTGAAAAAATGGCGTTTATTTCCCCGTTCTCTGCGTCAGCTGGTGCTGATGGCTTTCGTGCTGGTGTTGCTGCCTTTACTGGTGCTGGCCTGGCAGGCGTGGGAAAGTCTCTCTGCGCTAAGCGAGCAGGCCGCTGACACCAACCGCAATACGTTTACCGATGTTCGCCGCAGTGAGGCGATGGCGCGCACGGCGGTGGAGCTGGAGCGAAGCTATCGTCAGTATTGCGTGCTGGACGATGCCTCACTGGCCCGCCTCTATCAGACCCAGCACACCCGCTACAGTCAGATGCTGAGTTCACACAGCGCCAGCCTGCCGGAACTGCCCGTCTTTCAGACGCTGCAGGCCACCCTGCCGCTGCTGACGCCACTGAAATGTGACAACGGCAATCCGGTGCCGGTTGCCGCAGAGGCGCTGGATCGCTTTTCTGCCACCAACGCGCAGATGGTGCAGGACACGCGTGAAGTGGTGTTTGCGCGCGGCTTACAGCTGCAGCGCGAAATTGCCGATCGTGGCCAGTTTTTCGGCTGGCAGGCGCTGATTCTGTTTATCATCAGCCTCGCGCTGATGACGCTGTTCACCGGCATGATTATCGGACCGGTCAAGCGTATCGAGCGGATGATCAACCGGCTGGGAGAAGGGCGGGAGCTGGGGAACAGCGTGAAGTTTCGTGGCCCGCGTGAGCTGCGGTCGCTGGGACAGCGCATCGTCTGGCTGAGCGAACGGCTGGCCTGGCTGGAAACGCAGCGCCATGAATTTCTGCGCCATATCTCTCACGAACTGAAAACGCCGCTGGCCAGCCTGCGCGAAGGCACGGAACTGCTGGCGGATGAGGTGGCTGGCTCGCTGAATGCCGATCAGAAAGAGGTGGTCGCTATCCTCGACGGCAGCAGTCGCCATCTGCAACGCCTGATTGAACAGCTGCTTGATTACAACCGCAAACTGGCCGATGGTCCGATTCGGCTGGAGCCGGTCAGCGTGGTGGATGCGGTCGGGTCGGTGGTGAACGCGCATGCACTCTCGGCCCATGCCAGAATGATGCAGACGGTAGTCGACCTCAAAGTCAGTCACTGTCTTGCTGAACCCACGCTTCTGGTGCGGGTCATCGATAACCTCTACTCGAACGCCGTGAACTACGGCAGCGAATCCGGTACCATCTGGCTGCGCAGTCAGCAGCAGGGGGATCGGATCTGGATTGATGTCGCCAACAGCGGCACGCCGATCCCGCCGGAGGAGCAGGCCATGATTTTTGAGCCGTTCTATCAGGGCAGCCAGCAGCGTAAAGGGCCGGTCAAGGGCAGCGGACTGGGTCTGAGCATTGCCAAAGATTGCCTGCGCCGGATGCAGGGCGACCTGACGCTGGTTGCCTGCGAACAGGCGGATGTCTGTTTTCGAATTGAACTGAACACCACAGCCGGGAACGTCTGACTGATGAAATATTTACCCGCTTTGCTGCTGAGCACGCTGGCGACGCTGCTGCTCAGCGGATGCACCACCGCACCGGCCACCTCCTCTCTGCCGTCTGGTCATCAGGTGGCGGAGCCGGAGGTGACGGTCGCTGACTACCTGGCGACCCGCTGTAACGATCTGTGGCCGATAGAGAAGAGCGCGGCGCTGAGCAATCCCCTCTACTGGATGCGGGCGATTGACTGCGCGGAACGCCTCTCTCCCGCCGAAGCGAGAGCCGAAGCCCACCGCTGGCCGGCAGAGAGCTGGTCGCGCGCGTTCAAGCAGGGCGTGCTGATGGCCAATGGCAACGTGACCCCCGTAGAGCGCCGTGACTATGTGGCAACCCTGGATCGCTACAACAGTGATTTTCCGCCGTCCGTGCGCCCGCTGATTCAGCTGTGGCGCAGTAACCAGACCGCGCAGCTTGACCTGAGCGAAGCGCGCACCCGCTATGCGCATCTGCAACAGAGCAGCGACCTTCAGCAGGAGACGCTCCGCCAGCAGATGGTTAAACAGCAGCAGCAGCTCAGCGATACCCAGCATAAGCTGGAGCGGCTGACGGACATTGAGCGTCAGCTCTCCTCGCGCAAAGCCCCGGATGTCTCTGAAAACGGCCACGGCACTGCGCTGCCGCAGGATGAGGAGCAATAATGGTCAGACAAGCGGCAAAACTGCTGCTGGTGGATGACGATCCCAGCCTGCTGAAGCTGCTGGGCATGCGTCTGAGCAGCGAAGGCTATCAGGTCACCACCGCAGCCAGTGGACCAGAGGCGCTGCGCCTGCTGCAGAAAGAGAAGATTGAGCTGGTGATCAGCGATCTGCGCATGGATGAAATGGATGGCCTGGCGCTGTTTGGCGAGATTCAGAAACGCCATACCGGTCTGCCGGTGATTATCCTGACCGCACATGGGTCGATCCCGGATGCGGTTTCCGCTACGCAGCAGGGGGTGTTCAGCTTCCTGACCAAGCCGGTTGATCGCGATGCGCTCTATAAAGCGATTGATGAGGCGCTGGCCCAGCAGGCGCCGGTCAGTGATGACCGCTGGCGGGAGGCGATCGTGACCCGCAGCCCGCTGATGTTAAGGCTGCTGGAGCAGGCCCATATGGTGGCGCAGTCTGACGTCAGCGTGCTGATCAACGGACAGAGCGGCACCGGTAAAGAGATGCTGGCGCAGGCGATCCACGCCGCCAGCCCGCGCAACGGCAAGCCGTTTGTCGCCATTAACTGCGGCGCTCTGCCGGAGCAGCTGCTGGAGTCGGAGCTGTTCGGTCACGCCAAAGGTGCCTTTACCGGCGCGGTCAGCGCCCGCGAAGGGCTGTTCAAAACCGCGGGCGGCGGCACGCTTTTCCTGGATGAGATTGGAGACATGCCGCAACCCTTGCAGGTCAAGCTGCTGCGGGTGTTGCAGGAGCGTAAGGTCAGGCCGCTGGGCAGCGATCATGACAGCGAGATCGACGTGCGCATTATCTCCGCCACCCACCGCGATCTGCCGAAGGCGATGGAGAAAAAAGAGTTTCGCGAGGATCTCTTCTATCGTCTCAATGTGGTGAACCTGAAAATTCCGGCGCTGCATGAGCGCACCGAAGATATTCCGTTGCTGGCTAATCATCTGCTGCGTCAGGCTGCGGAACGCCATAAACCGCAGGTGCGCAGTTTTTCAGTCGATGCGATGAAGCGTCTGATGGCCGCCAGCTGGCCTGGCAACGTGCGTCAGCTGGTTAACGTGATTGAGCAGTGCGTGGCGCTGAGTTCATCGCCGGTCATCAGCGATGCGCTGGTGGAGCAGGCGTTAAGCGGAGAAAATAGTGCGCTGCCCACCTTTGCCGAGGCGCGCAATCAGTTTGAGCTGAACTATCTGCGTAAGCTGCTGCAGATGACGAAGGGCAACGTGACCAACGCCGCGCGACTGGCTGGACGCAACCGCACGGAGTTCTATAAGCTGCTCTCCCGTCATGAGCTGGATGCCAGTGATTTCAAAGAGTAGGGCAGGCTGAGACGGGCGAGCGGCAGGTTGCCTGCTGAGGCGCGGATCGTTGCCGGGCAGTCTCCCGGCGCTGACAGCGCTTGCGGCAACCTGAAGAATCCCGGATATTAGCGCCCGACAGCGCCAGCAACATTTATACTTGATAAACCCTCTGACCATGGAGGGAGTGAAAAAGGGTCTGACATGAAAAAGATTGATGCGATTATCAAACCATTCAAGCTCGATGATGTTCGTGAAGCCTTAGCGGAAGTGGGCATCACCGGGATGACCGTGAGTGAGGTTAAAGGCTTTGGTCGCCAGAAAGGGCACACCGAGCTGTATCGCGGCGCAGAGTATATGGTCGACTTTTTGCCGAAAGTGAAGATCGAGATGGTGGTGGGCGACGATATCGTTGATACCTGCGTCGAGACCATTATGCGCACGGCGCAGACCGGCAAAATCGGTGACGGTAAAATCTTTGTCTTTGACGTTGCGCGCGTGGTGCGAATCCGTACCGGCGAAGAGGATGAAGAGGCAATCTGATGCCCTCCTGCGCCTTGCGTGTATCTGCTGCTGCCAGCATTACCCTGCATCGTTCAACAGATTAAGCCCGCGCTGCGGGCTTTTTCACGCTTATTACATGCCTTTATGCGGGCCAAAGAGCTCGTAATGAATGCGAATGTCTGCCACGCCGGCATCCCGCAGCTGCGCCACCACGTGCTCCATAAAAGCCAGCGGACCGCAGAGATAGAAGTGGGTGGCGGGTGAGGCCAGGCGTGCAGAGAGAGCGGTGAGATCCATCACGCCCTGAGCCTCATAGTGCCCGGCATCCTCAGCTGCGGGCTCGCGATACCAGACCCGGTGGGTGAAATCGGCCAGCTGTGCGCCTGTCGCGGCCACTTCATTGCGGAACGCATGCTGTCTGCCGTTCTCTGCCGCGTGCAGCCAGCTGACCGGCGCGCGATGATGACCGGCGGCCAGCGCATGCAGCATCGCCAGCATCGGCGTCTGGCCCACGCCCGCGGAGATCAGCGCCACCGGCGTAGCAGGCGTCACCTCAAGGAAGAAATCCCCGTGCGGCGCAGTCAGCTGCAGCACATCACCTTCGCAGGCATGCTGATGCAGCCAGCCGGAGACGCTGCCCGCGGCTTCACGTTTCACCGCGATACGGTAATCTCTGCCGTTGCTGAGGTGAGTAAGCGAATACTGACGGATCTGACGATGGTCGAAACAGGCGGGCTGCAGATGAACGGTCAGATACTGACCCGGTTTAAAGGCCGCTACCGGCCCTCCGCCAACCGGCGTCAGGGTAAAGCTTTTGATCACCTCGCTCTGCTGTGCAATCGCGCTGATGCGAAACGCACGGGTGCCGCGCCAGCCACCGCGCTGGTTCTCTGTCGCCTGATAAATCTCCTCCTCACGCTGAATGAACAGATCCGCCAGCACGCCATAGGCCCGTCCCCACGCGGCCAGCGCCTCTTCACCCGGGTTCAGCAACTCGCGCAGCGTTGCCAGCAGATTCTCCCCGACGATAGCGTACTGCGCAGGCTGAATATTCAGGCTGGTGTGCTTCTGCGCAATCTTCTCTACGGCGGGCAGCAGCACGGCCAGATTCTCCAGATTCGCGCCATAGGCGCAGATAGCGTTAAACAGGGCTTCGCGCTGAGCACCGTTGCGCTGATTGTTCATGTTGAAGACGTTTTTCAGCTCAGGGTGGCGGGTCAGCATGCGTTCGTAAAAGTGCGCGGTCAGCTTCGGACCGCAGGCGGCGACGGCAGGGAGGGTCGATTTAACAGCGGCGATTGTCTGTGCATCAAGCATATCAGTGACCTCATTTTAAAGTTGCATTTTAAATGCATCTTAATGCCGTCTCGCTTCTGCTGTAAACCCGCCGGTCAGTTTTCACCAACTGCCGGTGGCAACTTTTACGTGCATTTGGAAAAAAGCGCCTGTTATCAGACGCGGAATCGGCGGGCCGGAGAGGGGAGAAAAGGTGTAAAAAAGCAGTGCCACCCGCCAGCCAATCGTTTGCGTAAAAAGAGACGGTTCACCCTACCTTCACCTGTTAAAACGGTTTACACTGTGGGCCTTCGCTCCCAGAGGGGGCAAATACCGTCAGAAAGTTAGCTGAGTCAGGAGATCCGGATGTTAAAGCGTGATATGAACATTGCCGATTATGATGCCGAGTTGTGGCAGGCGATGGAGCAGGAGAAAGTGCGTCAGGAAGAGCACATTGAACTGATTGCTTCTGAAAACTACACCAGCCCGCGTGTTATGCAGGCGCAGGGTTCTCAGCTCACCAACAAATACGCTGAAGGCTATCCGGGTAAACGCTACTACGGCGGTTGTGAATACGTTGATATCGTTGAGCAGCTGGCGATCGATCGCGCAAAAGCGCTGTTTGGTGCCGACTACGCTAACGTGCAGCCTCACTCCGGTTCACAGGCAAACTTCGCCGTCTACACCGCGCTGCTGCAGCCGGGCGACACCATCCTTGGGATGAACCTGGCGCACGGTGGACACCTGACTCACGGCTCACCGGTTAACCTCTCCGGCAAACTCTATAACGTGGTTGCTTACGGCATCGATGAAACCGGTAAAATCGACTATGACGAGCTGGCTGAACTGGCGCAGACCCACAAGCCAAAAATGATCGTGGGCGGCTTCTCTGCCTACTCCGGCGTCTGCGACTGGGCAAAAATGCGTGAAATCGCCGACAGCGTCGGTGCCTGGCTGTTCGTCGACATGGCGCACGTTGCCGGTCTGGTCGCGGCTGAGGTCTATCCGAGCCCGGTTCCGCATGCGCACATCGTCACCTCCACCACCCACAAAACCCTGGCGGGTCCGCGTGGCGGCATCATTCTGGCGAAAAACGGCGACGAAGATTTCTACAAAAAGCTGAACTCTGCGGTCTTCCCGGGCGGTCAGGGTGGTCCTCTGATGCACGTTATCGCCGGTAAAGCGGTAGCCTTCAAAGAGGCGATGGAGCCGGAGTTCAAAACCTACCAGCAGCAGGTGGCAAAAAACGCCAAAGCGATGGTAGAGGTGCTGATTGAGCGCGGTTACGACATCGTCTCTGGCGGAACCCATAACCATCTGTTCCTGATCGATCTGGTGAGCAAAAACATGACCGGTAAAGAAGCGGATGCCGCACTGGGCCGTGCCAACATCACCGTCAACAAAAACAGCGTGCCAAACGATCCGAAGAGCCCGTTTGTCACCTCGGGTATCCGTATCGGTACCCCGGCCGTCACGCGTCGTGGCTTTAAAGAAGCAGACGTGCGTGAACTGGCAGGCTGGATCGCGGACGTGCTGGACAACGTCAACGACGAAGCGACCATTGAGCGCACGAAGCAGAAAGTACTGGAAATCTGCGGTCGTCTGCCGGTCTACGCTTAATCGCTAACCTGTTGTAAGACACCACAAAAAGGATGGCATCTGCCATCCTTTTTTATTGCCTGTCCGGTGGCGCTCTGCCAGAGTAGCGCCCACCTGTGCTGCAAGGCAGCAAACCTGCCGGAGGGAATATGGCAATCGGCTCCGCCAGATGGCTCGGACTGGGCTACTTCACTTACTTCTTCTGTTACGGCATCTACCTGCCATTCTGGGGCGTGTGGCTGAAAGGCACCGGTCTGGATGCAGAAAAAATCGGCCTGCTGCTGGGCTGTGGCATGGTGGCGCGCTTTGTCGGCAGCCTGCTTATCGCGTCTCAGGTCAGAAATCCTGCCCGGCTGATCACGGCGCTGCGCCTGCTGGCCCTGATGACCTGCCTGTTCATCATCGGATTCTGGGTGGGTGAGCAGTGGATGTGGCTGATGGCGGTGATGATTGGCTTCAACCTCTTTTTCTCCCCGCTGGTGCCGCTCAGCGATGCGCTGGCCGCCACCTGGACACGGCAGATTGGTCTGGCTTATGGACCGGTGCGACTGTGGGGATCGCTGGCCTTTGTGCTCAGCTCGGCGTTAACCGGTGTGCTGGTCAGCGCCTGGACCTCCCAGGCGATTCTGCTGCTGCTGTCGCTGGGCGCGGTCAGTATGCTGGCCGGCATGATGCTGACCCCCGTCACGCAGCCACAGGGCGATGAGCGTCAGGGCGCCGCAGGTGGGGGCTGGCAGGCGTGGCGGGCGCTGCTGCGTGAGAACGCGGTCTGGCGGTTCATGCTCTGCGTGACGCTGCTGCAGGGCGCGCACGCCGCCTATTACGGCTTCAGTGCTATCTGGTGGCAGGAGAGCGGCTACTCCGCCTCGACGGTGGGCTATCTCTGGTCGCTGGGCGTGGTGGCGGAAGTCGTGGTCTTTGCCCTGAGCAACCGCCTGTTCCGTCGCTGGAGCGCCCGGGATCTGCTGCTGCTTTCAGGCATCTGCGCGCTAATCCGCTGGAGCCTGATGGGAGCCACCACCGCACTGCCGCTGCTGATTGTGGCGCAGATCCTCCACTGTGGCAGCTTCACCGTCTGTCATCTGGCGGCGATGCGCTTTATTGCGGCGCGGCAGGGAGCCGAAGTGATCCGCCTGCAGTCGCTCTACTCCGCCCTGGCAATGGGCGGCGGGATAGCGATAATGACCATGATCTGTGGCGTGCTGTTTACCCATCTGCAGGGCCACCTTTTCTGGGTCATGGCGCTGGTGGCGCTGCCCGCCCTGTTCCTTCGTCCCGGCTACGACTCCAGTAAATAACGAATACGCTGCTGATGGTGTAACGTCAGCGGCAGTTCGGCGTGCACCAGCGGCGGCGAGAAGAGAGGCAGCGAAGTAGGGTAGGGCGAGATGATGATATCGACATCACGCGGTGCGCCCTCCTGCTGAAACTGTCTGATATCCTGATAGGTAATATTGATCGGCAGCAGTGTGATCTCGCGGATCTGCTGCTCCACATCCTGCTCCAGCTGCGTATCATCCCCCGTCAGAATCAGCACCTGCTTCTCCTGCAACGCACTCTCTTGCATCAGCCAGGCACCGAAGATAATGGTCATTAAACTCACCTCTTCCGGCGTAAAAGCGACGCTGTAGTGCTGTTCAAACGGCTGTAAGGCCTGCTGGGTGGTGCGCAGCAGACGGGGATAGAGGCGGCTGACATCCAGCGCGACGCTGTTGTCGATACCGATATGGAAGTGGGTGCGCTCCAGCGCCTGGGCCAGATGCGGGTAGAGCTGGTTCAGCAACCCGTCGCGGTCAGCAAAGGTAACACCGGCGCACTGTTCAAAGTCATTGATCAACTGTTGCGTCGCCGTCATTAACTGCTGCTCGGCAGGATGATGAATGGCATGGGTCAGCGGCGTATGGATCTGGCTGAAGAGCAGCGTCCAGAAATCCGCTTCACTGATCGGCGGGGCCAGGTGGCAGCGTTTGCGCCAGTGGTGAATCACATCCTCGGCGGCCTGCCGCTCTGCCTTATGCAGCAGCCAGTGACGCTGCGCCTCACTGAACAGCACCGGCTGGCGCTCGCATAAGCCATATTTCATAAAAATCTGCAGAAAAAGGCGGTCGCGCTCGCTGAAATCCCGCTTCAGGCGCAGGCCGCAGTGCTGGATCAGTGCCTGCAGATTGGTCTCATCCCACAGCGCTTTCTCAATCTTCATCACCTTCAGGCGCTGGCGCAGCGGGGCGGCAAAATGCGCGCAGACAAACTCCTGCGACAGACGCAGACTGCGCCGCAGGTTGTGCAGCAGACAGAGTCGCCGATTCAGCTCTGTGCCATGAAGACGAAAACTGCCGTCCACCATCTGGTGCAATTCCAGCTGGTGATATCGCTGTATCTCATGACCGACATCCGCGATATCCTGTCGGGCAACGGCAGGATCGACGCCATTAAGCTGGCAGACTTTCTCAAGTGTGAGCGCGGATGATGGCAGAAACAGCAGCAATAAAAGGTGGCACTGACGCTGTGAACGGGTGAAGAGTGGTGCCAAAGGGGTAGCAGAACTCATCAATCAGATTTCCAGCAGGCTATTTTGAGCTAAGAATAGTCAACCGCGTCAGCGCCTGTGCGCTTTGCGCAGTTTATTTGCCGGAGGTTTAAGGCGGGTCACAAAATTTTGTTACTTATAGATTCTTTTCATCGGGAACGTTACTTTATAACATTATGAAACGCGCACTTCTGACCTTACTGATGGCACTAAGTCCGGCTGTCGTGGCTCACCCTCACAGTTTCATCGACATGAAAACCGCGCTGGTGGCACAGGGTGACACCTTTACCGGTTTAAAGATGACCTGGACCATGGATGAAATCACCTCCGCCGATCTGCTTTATGATGCAGGCGACGCCAGACCAGGCAGCGTGGTGTGGAAAAAGCTTGCGGCGGGCGTGATGGCTAACGTTCTTGGCCAGCACTACTTTTCTGAAGTCTGGCATAACAAACAGCGGGTAAAGTTTTTGAATCTGCCAACGGAATATAATCTGTCACGCAATGGCCACAAGGCGGTGCTCGAATTTATTCTGCCGCTGGCGGAGCCGCCGACGCTGACCGGACAGCACTTTGAGATCCTGACCTTCGATCCCACTTACTTCGTCGATATGTTCTATGACAATCCCGGCGCCTTAACGCTGCCGCCTGCACTGCAGGGGCGCTGCCGCTTTACCCTGACAACACCGAAACCCAATGATTCGCTGAAGCAGTATGCGCTGTCGCTGGATAAAGCCGATGCCCCCGCAGAGGAGATGGATCTGGGCCGCCAGTTTGCTCAGACGGTGGGGCTGACATGTCAGTAATGTCCACACCGGAACGGGGATCGCGGCTCTGGCCACTCTGGCTGATGGCGGCGCTGCTGCTGAGCGGCGGACTGCTGGTCTGGATCTACTGGTCACAGATTCTGCTGCAGAGCGTGTTGTGGCAGAAAGATCTGCACCGGCAGATGACGCAGCTGTTGCAGCAGGTGGCTGAGCAACCCCATCAGGCGGGTCTGTCGCTGGTGATTTTCAGCCTGCTGTATGGCGTGCTGCATGCGCTGGGGCCGGGCCACGGAAAAGTGGTGATCGCCACCTTTCTGGCGACCCATCCTGCCAGAGTGAAAACCAGTATCAGGCTGACGCTGCTCGCCTCACTGTTGCAGGGCTCGGTAGCTATCGGGCTGGTGACGGTGATGCTGGTCATACTGCAAACCTCGTCGCGCCAGCTGCACCTCAGCAGTTTCTGGCTGGAGAAGGGCAGCTATCTGCTGGTGATCGGTCTGGGTGTGCTGATGGGCTATCGGGCGCTGCGTGCCCTGTGGCGGGCTTTGCGTCCCCGGCCTGCGCCACTGTTTCGCGCCTTCCAGCCCCATCATCAGCATGATGCGCAGTGTGGATGCGGACATGCGCACCTGCCGACACCGCAGCAGATGCAGGGAAGTGTCAGCCTGAAAACTCAGCTGCTGGTCGTGGTGTCGATGGGATTACGCCCCTGTTCCGGCGCGATCATGATGCTGCTGTTTGCCAAAGTGATCGGCGTGTATGGCTGGGGCGTGCTCTCGGCTGCGGTGATGGCGCTCGGCACGGCCCTCACCATTTCCGCCATAGGCGTGCTGGTTCAGCAGGCGCGCTCGGTGGCGCAACGGCTGGCGCAGCCCCGCGAAACGGCGGGCAGGGCGCGGCTGCTTATCCCGCTGCTGACCCTGACCGGCAGTCTGATTTTAATCGTCGCGGGTCTCGCCCTGTGGCAATCAGCCCAGCTGACGCTGGGCGGTGGCATCCGGCCTTTCTGAATTAAAAACGCAGCGGGAATAAAATAGCCGCTGCGTTTTTCTCTTCGCTAATCCGCTTTAGATTCACATCTTTATTATTTTCTCACGCCGCTTTAGTGGAGAAGTGACTATTTCCTGTCTACGCTGTTAATACCAAATCGGCACGTCGCCGTCGGGATGATAAAAGATCAAAGCAGCTTTCTTTTTTGCGAGGAGTATATTTCATGGCTGATACCCGTATTAATAATGGTTATACCGAAACGCTGGCGACCGGGCCCGCAGGATTACCGTTAAAGCGTATTTCCTGGAGCGCCGTATTTGCCGGTGTTATCTGCGCGCTTATCGTTCATATCATTCTGACGCTGCTGGGAACGGCGATCGGTGCCACCACCATTGATCCGATGAAAGAACAGAATCCTCTGGATGGCCTTGGTACGGGCGCACTGGTCTGGACGGCGATTGAGATGCTGGTTGCCATTGCGGCGGGTAGCTATGTGGCAGGACGCCTGGCGCAGCGCGAAGGCGCCATGCACGGCTTACTGATGTTTGGCCTTAGCACAATTTTCACTATTTACCTGGCGGTTACGCTGGCTTCCAGTGTATTAGGCGGCGCGATGAATATTGTAGGATCCGGCTTCCAGGCGCTGGGTAATGGTATTTCCGCAGCGGCACCTTCGGTAACGCAAATGGCAAAAGAGAAGCTGCAGGAAAATAATATTAATCTGGATAACCTGCAGAGCGAACTGGAAACCACGCTGCGTCAGACCGGTAAGCCGGAATTACAGCCAGAGAATTTAAAACAGGACGCGAATAACGAAGCGCAGAATGCAGAGAATCAGGCGAACAATACCGCAAACCATCCGCAGACGGCCGATACCGATCTGGCTAACTGGTTAAAAGGTGTGATGGATCGTCATTCTGATACGCTGCAGGCCGCTGACCGTGATGCGCTGAAAAATATTATCAAGGCGCGTACCGGTAAAAGCGATGAGGAAGTGGATCAGATCGTTGCCAAAACCGAGCAGAGCTATCAGCAGGCTGTTCAGAAGTATCAGGAACTGAAACAGCAGGCTGAGCAGAAAGCGCGTGAAGCCGGCGAAAAAGCGGCCGCTGCTACTGCGAAAGCGAGCTGGTATGCCCTGATTCTGCTGATTATCGAAGCCGTGCTGGCGGGTGTGATGGGCATGGTGGGTCGTCGTACTCAGCCTCGTCAGGTGCTGGCGCACGAACGTCGCTAATCCCCTGTAACAGGCAATAAAAAAGGCGGCTGAGAAGCCGCCTTTTTTCTGTCTGAGACTTAGCGCTTTAACGCTTCGCTCAGCTCATCACGCATGGAGGAGAGCATCGCTTTCACCACGCGCGGATTACCGGCAAC
This sequence comes from Pantoea sp. EKM103V, assembly GCF_011800365.1. NCBI lineage: Bacteria > Pseudomonadati > Pseudomonadota > Gammaproteobacteria > Enterobacterales > Erwiniaceae > Pantoea > Pantoea sp. EKM103V. The sequence goes on from NZ_JAALFQ010000009.1 coordinate 101,355, forward strand.
GATATTACCGGAGTGCATATAGCCATGGTTACCGGTGAAGTCAGTCACCAGACCGCCCGCTTCACGAACCAGCAGTTCTCCCGCCGCAAAGTCCCACGGCTTCAGGCCGATTTCAAAGTAACCGTCCACGCGACCGGCGGCCACGTAGGCCAGATCCAGCGCAGCTGAACCGGTGCGGCGGAAATCGGCGCACTGCGTAAAGAGTTTGGTCAGGATGTTCATGTAAGCCGGTGCATGCTGCTTCATCTTGAACGGGAAGCCGGTTGCCAGCACGGTGCCATCCAGATCGCGGGCAATGCTGCCGCGCAGACGATAGCCGTTCAGCTGGGCGCCCTGACCGCGTGAAGAGGTGAAGAGCTCATTGCGCATCGGATCGTAAACGACCGCGACTTCAGTGCGGCCTTTAATGCGCACAGCGATAGAGACAGCGAAATGGGGCAGACGTTTGATGAAGTTTGAGGTGCCATCCAGCGGATCGATAACCCATTGAACGTCCTGATCTTCGCCCGCCAGCTCACCGCTTTCTTCGGTGATGATGGTGTGTTTCGGGTAAGATTTACGAATGATTTCGATAATCAGGCGTTCTGCTTCACGGTCAACATTTGTTACGAAGTCGTTGCTGCCTTTCTGGCTGGCTTCGACGGCGTCCGGGGTTTCATAATATTTGGCAATTAAATTTCCGGCCTTGCGCGCTGCGCGCACGGCAATGTTGAGCATTGGATGCATCGGTATCTCTCGCTGGATGTTAAAGAACGGGGAAAACGGCGCGGAGTATAGCAGTGTGTTCGGTAAATGTCCTGCTTTATGTTAGGATTCTCCCCACTGATTTTACTGACCCGTTTCTGAGTATCCCTAATCATGCTGCAAAATATTCGTATCGTTCTGGTTGAGACCTCTCACACCGGTAACATGGGCTCCGTTGCGCGCGCCATGAAAACCATGGGCTTAACCAACCTCTATCTGGTGAATCCGCTGGTCAAGCCCGACTCACAGGCCATCTCACTCGCGGCGGGTGCCAGCGACGTTATCGGCGACGCGAAAATCGTCGACTCGCTGGATGAGGCGATCGCCGGCTGCAGCCTGGTCGTGGGCACCAGCGCCCGTTCCCGCTCACTGCCATGGCCAATGCTGGATGCGCGTGAGTGCGGCGTGAAAAGTGTGGAAGAGGGCCAGCAGGCACCGGTCGCGCTGGTCTTTGGGCGTGAGCGCGTCGGCCTGACCAACGAAGAGTTGCAGAAGTGTCATTATCACGTCGCGATTCAGGCGAATCCGGAGTACAGCTCGCTGAATCTGGCGATGGCGGTGCAGATTATCGCCTATGAAGTGCGCATGGCATGGTTACAGTCGCAGGAGCAGGCCAGCCCGGCACCGAAGTATGAAGAATCGCCTTATCCGCTGGTCGACGACCTGGAGCGCTTCTATCAGCATATGGAACAGATGATGCTGAACAGCGGCTTTATCCGTGAAGCCAACCCTGGTCAGGTGATGAGCAAACTGCGCCGTCTTTATACCCGCGCGCGTCCGGAACGCGATGAACTCAACATTCTGCGCGGCATGCTTTCCTCCTTTGAAAAGCCAAAAAGCGATAAAAAATAAGCGGTTAATAGTTGACTGAATTACCAGGTTAAATAGTTGAGTGTTTTACCAGGTTAAATAGTTGACCAATTTACTCGGGAATGTCAGACTTCAGAGCATCTGTTGCTAATCCTCCGATAACCGGACGCTATTGAGGTCGTATGCTATGAGACTGACATCCAAAGGACGTTATGCCGTTACCGCAATGCTGGACGTTGCCCTTCACTCCCATGAAGGCCCGGTCCCGCTGGCTGATATTTCAGAGCGTCAGGGCATTTCGCTCTCCTATCTGGAGCAGTTATTCTCGCGGCTGCGCAAAAACGATCTGGTCTCCAGCGTCCGGGGACCGGGCGGCGGTTATCTGCTGGGCAAAGCGTCCAATACCATCTCTGTCGGTGAAGTGATCACCGCCGTGGATGAGTCTGTTGATGCAACGAAGTGCCAGGGGAAAGAGGGTTGCCAGGGCGGCGAACGTTGCCTGACCCACGTACTGTGGCGCGACCTGAGCGTGCGCATCAGTGACTTCCTGAATAACATCACGCTGGCTGAGCTGGTGAACAATCAGGAGATCCTGGACGTCGCCGACCGGCAGAATGCGATTGATAATCGCCGCTTCCAGAGCCCGCGTACTCAGGAAATCAACATCAATCAGCGCGCCTCGTAATCCCCCCTGTTGCGGCCCTTACTGCTAACGCGGTCAGGGCCGAATCTGCTATAAAGACGTATGATTTTTTATACGGAGCTGTAGCGCAATGAAATTACCGATTTACCTGGATTACGCCGCCACCACGCCGGCCGATCCGCGTGTAGCCAGCAAAATGATGCAGTTTCTGACGCTGGATGGCACGTTCGGTAACCCGGCCTCGCGATCGCACCGTTTTGGCTGGCAGTCTGAAGAAGCGGTTGATGTTGCGCGTAATCAGATCGCCGAACTGGTCAATGCCGATCCGCGTGAAATCGTCTTTACCTCAGGCGCCACCGAATCTGACAACCTCGCAATCAAAGGTGCGGCCCACGCCCATCAGGCGCGTGGCAAACATATCATCACCAGCCGGACCGAACACAAAGCGGTACTCGACAGCTGTCAGCAGCTGGAACGTGAAGGCTTTGAGGTCACCTGGCTTACGCCTGGCAATGACGGCATTATCTCCCCTGACCAGCTGCGGGCGGCGCTGCGCGACGACACCATTCTGGTCACCCTGATGCACGTCAATAATGAAACCGGCGTGGTTCAGGATATCGCCGCCTTTGGTGAACTCTGTCGCGAACGTGAGATTCTGTTTCATGTGGATGCGACCCAGAGCGTCGGCAAGCTGCCTGTCGATCTCGGCGTGCTGCCGGTGGATCTGATGTCCTTTTCTGCTCACAAACTCTATGGCCCGAAAGGCATCGGCGCGCTCTATGTGCGGCGGAAACCGCGCGTGCAGATCGCCGCCCAGATCCACGGTGGCGGGCACGAGCGCGGTATGCGATCCGGCACCCTGCCGGTTCATCAGATTGTCGGGATGGGGGAAGCCTTTCGCATCGCAGCTGAAGAGCGCGAAACCGAGATGGCGCGTCTGCAGGCGCTGCGTGAGCGTCTGTGGCAGGGCATCAGCGCACTGCCGGGCGTGACCCTTAACGGCCATCCTCAGCAGAGCGCGCCGAATATTCTCAACGTCAGTTTCGCTGACGTTGAGGGTGAATCATTGATCATGGCGCTGAAAGATCTGGCGCTCTCTTCCGGCTCGGCCTGTACCTCCGCCAGCCTGGAGCCTTCCTATGTCCTGCGGGCGCTGGGGCTGAGTGAAGAGCTGGCGCACAGTTCGCTGCGCTTTTCGCTGGGACGCTTCACCACCGATGAAGAGATCGACTACGCCATCGCGCTGGTGCAGAAATCCGTGACGCGTCTGCGGGCATTAATGAAATCCTGACACCCGGTCAGAATCCGGAAACGGCACCTGTCATTGCACTTCGCTGGCATCACCCGACGGAATCTGTTATCAGGTCTGTCTGCGGATTGCATTTAACATCTTATTAAAGCCGTTATAACAATCAGGCTGGATGAAACAGATAACGATTATGGAGCTTTTCGATGACCACACAACCGATGAACATCACGCTTAGCAGCCAGCCCGCCGATGCGCGCTGGGGCGAAAAAGCGATTCTCAGCAGCAACGACAGCGGCATGACGCTGCATCTGACCGGCGCGGATGCGCTGAACACCATTCAGCGCGCGGCGCACAAAATCGACAGCCAGGGGATCCGCCACGTGGCGCTCACCGGCGAAGGCTGGCACCTTGAGCAGTGCTGGGCATTCTGGCAGGGCTTCCGTGGCCCGAAAGGGCAGCGTCAGGTGGAGTGGCCGGCGCTGGGCGAACATGAGCAGGCGGAGTTTGACCGTCGTCTGAAAGCGATCGACTGGGTCCGCAACGTCATCAACCTGCCTGCAGAAGATCTGGGGCCGGAACAGCTGGCACACATGGCGATCGATCTGATCAGTGAAGTGGGCGGCAGCGCCGTCAGCTATCGCATCACCAAAGGTGACGATCTGCGCGAGCAGGGCTACATGGGCCTGCACACGGTAGGACGTGGCTCGAATCGCCCGCCGGTTTTCCTGGCGCTGGATTACAACCCGACCGGCGATGAGAGTGCGCCGGTCTACGCCTGTCTGGTCGGTAAAGGCATCACCTTTGATACCGGCGGCTACAGCCTGAAGCAGAGCAGCTTCATGGATTCGATGAAGTCAGATATGGGCGGAGCGGCGACCGTCACCGGCGCGCTGGCGCTGGCGATTTCCCGTGGCCTCAACAAGCGAGTCAAACTCTACCTCTGCTGTGCCGACAACATGGTCAGCAGCAACGCCTTTAAACTGGGCGATATCATTCGCTATCGCAACGGTAAATCGGTGGAAGTGATGAACACCGATGCGGAAGGACGTCTGGTTCTGGCTGACGGCCTGATCGATGCCAGCGAACAGAATCCGACGCTGCTGATCGACGCTGCCACCCTGACCGGCGCAGCCAAAACGGCGCTGGGTAACGATTACCATGCGCTGTTTACCTTTGACGACGTGATGGCGCAGTCGCTGATGGGCAGCGCGGTGAGCGAGAATGAACCTTTCTGGCGTCTGCCGCTGGCAGAATTCCATCGCAGCCACCTGCCGTCTAACTTCGCCGACCTTAACAATATCGCCAGCCCTTCCCATGCGGCGGGTGCCAGCAGTGCGGCAGCGTTCCTGTCCCACTTCGTCAGCCACTATCAGCAGGGTTGGCTGCACATCGACTGCTCTGCGACCTATCGCAAAGGCGCGGTCGATCAGTGGGCCGCAGGCGCAACCGGCCTGGGCGTGCGCACTATCGCCAACCTGTTACTGAAATAAGCTGACCCCAGCGGTGGCCGATGCCACCGCTATGCAGAGAGCAACTATGAACCGTCTTGAAGAGGTGCTGAAGCTGGCCGCAACTGAGCCAGCCCATCGGCCCGAATTTTTTCAACTGCTGCTGGAGTCCGATGTCTGGGTTCCGGGTGAAAGCACCCAGCCACAGCTCGATGCCAGTACGCCGGTTGATCTGCAGCACTGGGAAAAAGAGGATGGCAGCAGCATCATTCCTTTTTTCACGTCGGAACATGCGATGAGCGAAGCCGTCACCGGTGAACAGGCCTGGCTGCGTCTGCCGGTGCGGACGCTGTTTGAGATTACGCGCGGCGAAACGCTGTTTCTCAATCCAAAACTCCCATCCGGCAAAGAGTTTACCCCGGCAGAGATTACGCATCTGCTGGCGGAGCAGGGCAGTGCGCTGAGTCAGCAGACCGTGCTGGAAGGCGGGCACGCCCTGCTGCTCTCTGAGGTGGCCGAGCCGCCTGCGCAGATGATCGACTCGCTGACGCAGCTGTTCAGCAAGCACAAGGAGGTGCGGCGCGCCTTTGTTGCCAGCATTCGTGAGCAGGCCGACGAAGCGCCTAATCTGCTGATTGGAATTGAAGCGGACAGCAACATTGAGGCGATCATTCAGGCGGCGGGCAGCGTGGCAACGGATACGCTGCCGGACGATGCGCCGATTGATATCTGCGAAGTTACCCTGCAGGACCGCGGTATCAGCCACTTCTTTACCGCGCATATCACGCCCTTTTATGAACGTCGCTGGGGCAGTTTCCTGCGTGACTTCAAGGGCAGCGAGCGGATTATCTGACGCAGTTAAAAACAGGCGGCTCATGGGCCGCCTGTTTTTTATTTCGCAATCGGTAAGTCGTCGCGACTGCCCCATTCACCCCAGGAGCCGTCATACAGCGTGACATCCCGCGCTCCCAGCGCCGTCAGTGCGAGGATTACCACCACCGCCGTGACGCCAGAGCCGCAGCTGGCCACTACCGGTTTGCTGATATCGACGCCGGCGTCAGCGAACAGCTGGCGCAGCGCCGCCTCCGGCTTCAGTTCTCCCTGCTCTACCAGGCTGTTCCACGGCACGTTCAGACTGTTGGGAATATGCCCGCGATGTAATCCGGGACGCGGCTCGTCCACTTCCGCGTTGAAGCGATTGGCCGCACGTGCATCCACGATCTGTGCGCCGCTTTCATGGCTGATCAGCAGCACGTCCGTCAGACGTTTCACCCGGCTTTCATCCGCCTGAGCCTCAAACTCGCCTTCCGGCAGGCTGACCTCGCCGGTTTCCAGCGCAAAGCCTGCTGCTTTCCAGCCCTGTAGTCCGCCCGTCAGGATCGACACCTGCGCGACACCAAAGGTCTTCAGCATCCACCAGGCGCGTGGCGCGGAGAAGAGATTGCCTTCGTCATAGACCACCAGGTGTTTATCGCTGCTGACGCCCAGCTCGCGCATCGCCACGGCAAAGCGTTCGGCGCGCGGCAGCATATGGGGATAGGGGCTGGTGTGGTCGGACAGCGCTTCGATATCGAAGTAAGGGGCGTCGGGTAAGTGTCCCGCCAGATATTCAGCCTGAATATCACGCACGGCCTCCATGCCGGGTGGCAACATGCGCGCATCCAGTACCTGAAGCCGCTCATCATCATAGTGCTCTTGTAACCAGTCGGCGGACACAAACAGTGGCGTCGTCATAACAACCTCATCTCTGCAATCTGTGATAGCAGTGTCGGGGAATGTGGAAACCATCTCAAGCGATGCGTTAATAAAATGGGGCAGGGGAGGAGAAAAAGCCTGGCGTGCTGCTCAGGAATCGTCCGTCAGGGCCGCAGCACCGGCGCTTTTTCAGGCAAAATCATAACGAAGACGCCTCTGCGTCGACTCAGATCAAGAATTTTCAACAAATTAGGGATCTCTGATAGGCAATGCCGCACTCAGCCCCTATAATCGGCGCCGTTTATTGGCCGGGGGCTGCGCCGCCGGTTTCTTCAGGACGTCAAGACAGAGGTCATCATGGCAATCGAACGTACTTTTTCTATCATCAAGCCAAACGCCGTCGCTAAAAATGTGATTGGTGCTATCTACAACCGTTTTGAAAGCGCTGGCTTCAAAATCGTTGGTGCAAAAATGCTGCAGCTGAGCAAAGAGCAGGCTGAAGGTTTTTACGCTGAGCACCAGGGCAAGCCATTCTTTGATGGTCTGGTTGAATTCATGACCTCTGGCCCGGTTGTCGTTTCTGTACTGGAAGGTGAAAATGCCGTTCAGCGTCACCGTGACCTGATGGGTGCGACTAACCCGGCAAACGCACTGGCTGGCACCCTGCGTGCTGACTACGCAGACAGCTTCACCGAAAACGCCACGCACGGTTCAGATTCTGCTGAATCCGCTGCCCGCGAAATCGCCTATTTCTTCGGCGAAAACGAAATCTGCCCACGTACCCGTTAATCGCCTGGCGATAAACAGCAGGTCGGCTTTACAAAAATCTGCCTGAGGGAGCCACTCCCGCCTGTTATCAGGCCGCAGATGTTGTACAATATTGCGCCTTCATTGACTTCGCTTAATGAAGGCGCAATTTTTTTCACCTATCCCTGAACAGCGCCATAACGTGTAACAACGAGGCCAGAGAATATTATGTCCGAACAGATTGTGACGTCCGCGTCCGCATCCCCCATTGTCGTTTCCCCTAAAAGCCAGAAAATCAACCTGCTGGATCTCAACCGTCAGCAGATGCGCGAGTTTTTCCAGTCGCTGGGCGAAAAGCCGTTCCGTGCCGATCAGGTCATGAAGTGGATTTACCACTACTGCTGCGACGATTTCGAGCAGATGACCGACATCAACAAAAAGCTGCGTAACCGGCTGATGGAGCTGACGGAGATCCGCGCACCGGAAGTGGCTGAAGAGATGCGCTCCACTGACGGCACCATTAAATGGGCCATCCGCGTGGGCGATCAGCTGGTGGAAACGGTCTATATCCCGGAAGGCGACCGCGCCACGCTGTGTGTTTCTTCGCAGGTGGGGTGTGCGCTGGAGTGTAAATTCTGTTCGACCGCACAGCAGGGTTTTAACCGTAACCTGCGGGTGTCAGAAATTATTGGTCAGGTATGGCGTGCGGCGAAAATCGTCGGCGCAGCAAAAATCACCGGCCAGCGTCCTATCACTAACGTGGTGATGATGGGCATGGGTGAGCCGCTGCTCAACCTCAATAATGTGGTTCCGGCAATGGAGATCATGCTGGATGACTTCGGCTTCGGTCTCTCCAAGCGTCGTGTGACCCTCTCTACTTCAGGTGTGGTGCCTGCACTGGACAAACTGGGCGATATGATTGATGTGGCGCTGGCCATTTCACTGCACGCGCCTAACGACAAGCTGCGTGATGATATTGTTCCGATCAACAAAAAGTACAATATCGAAACCTTCCTGGCAGCGGTGAAACGCTACATTGGCAAATCTAACGCCAACCAGGGACGCGTGACCATTGAGTACGTCCTGCTGGATCATGTCAATGACAGCACCGACGATGCGCATGAGCTTGCCGCATTACTGAAAGAAACACCGTGTAAAATCAACCTGATTCCGTGGAACCCCTTCCCGGGTGCTCCTTATGGCCGCAGCTCAAACAGCCGCATCGATCGCTTCTCCAAGGTGCTGATGGACTACGGTTTTACCACCATTGTGCGTAAAACCCGTGGCGACGATATTGATGCCGCCTGTGGTCAGTTAGCGGGTGAGGTGATCGACCGCACCAAGCGTACGCTGCGTAAAAAAATGGCGGGTGAAGCCATCTCTGTGAAGGCGCTCTAGAAGCGTGACAGAGAACGTTTCCTGACGTGAAGACGCGTGGCAGGCTGCAGCCTGTCAATGTCAGGCAGAGGGAAACGATCGTGCGTAACGGATTACCCGCCAGTGTACTGGCGCTGTTTGTTGTAAGCGGGTGTGTCAGCCAGCCGCACTCATCCGGTGCTGAAGAGGTGCGTCTGCAGTTAGGGATGCACTATCTGGCGGCGGGTGATTATGCCGCCGCTGAGCGAAACTTTCTGCGCGCACAGGCCGCCGCGCCAGAGGATTACCGGGTCTCGCTTGCGCTGGCACGACTGGCGCAACAGCAGGGCAATCAGACAGCAGCCCAGGCAGGGTTTATACTGGCACAGCAGCATGCCCCGGATAATGGTTTTGTTGCTAACAATTACGGTGCGTTTCTCTGCGCTTTAGGGCAGTATGACGAAGCGCATCAACAGTTTAGTCGGGCAGAAACCGCTCCGTCGTCTGATGCACGCAACGACGCGCTTGAACTGGCAGGTTTTTGTTACCTGCAGGCGGGGGATGTTGTTGCCGCCCGCAGGATGCTACGCCGGGCCATTGAAGCCGACAGGCGAAAAGCTGATTCGCTGCTGGCGGAGGCTGAAAAGCAGATGGCTGAAAACCATCTGGCGAGGGTGCAGATTTTGCTCGACGTTTACCAGCTACAGTTGCCCGAAACGGCACGCAGTCTGGCGTTACACTTACGTTTCGCCGCGCTACAGGGAAATGCCGCAGACGTTTCACGTTATGGCGACCAGTTAGCGCGACGTTTTCCGCAATCGATACAGTACCAGCGTTATTTAGCTAATGAATACTGAAGCCACTCAAGAAAACTCTGCATTACATTCAACAGGTGATCGCCTGCGTCTGGCCCGTGAGCAGATGGGGCTGTCACAGCAGAACGTCGCTGAACGTCTGTGTCTGAAACTCTCTACCGTGCGTGACATCGAAGAGGACAAATCGCCTGCCGATTTAGCCTCGACGTTCCTGCGCGGTTACATCCGCTCTTATGCGCGTCTGGTGCACATTCCTGAAGAGGAACTGCTGCCGATGATGGCGAAACAGACGCCGGTCCGGGCGGCAAAAATCGAGCCGATGCAAAGTTTCTCCCTGGGCAAGCGCCGCAAGAAACGCGACGGCTGGTTAATGATTTTTACCTGGCTGGTGGTGTTCGTGGTGATTGGCCTGACCGGCGCCTGGTGGTGGCAGAATCACAAAGCGTCGCAGGACGAACTGGTGCCGATGACCGACCAGAACGGCAGCAGCGGCGATAGCGGCCAGTCGATTCCGCTGGGTGAGACCAGCGGTGACAGCGCGGCGCCAGCCGCGCCTGACGAAAGTAATACGGCCGCCAGCGACAACAGCGCGACCAGCACGCCAGCCACCTCTGCGCCGGCTGCCAGCACCACCACTACCCCAGCCACAACGCAGACCGACAGCAGCAATGCTGTCGTGTCACCGAGCCAGGCGCCACAGGACACCACATCGGCAGCACCGGCCACGACTAACCCTGCAACCAGCACGACACCACAGATGCCGGTCGGCGCTGCCGCAGTCAGTGAACCGGCGGCCGACCCGAATGCGGTGGTCATGAACTTCACTGCCGACTGCTGGCTGGAAGTGAGCGATGCCACCGGCAAAAAACTGTTCAGCGGCATTCAGCGTAGTGGTGGTAAACTGAGCCTCGCGGGCACACCTCCGTATCGTCTGAAAATTGGCGCGCCGTCCGCGGTTCAGGTGCAATATCAGAATCAGCCCGTTGATTTAAGTCGTTTTATCCGTAATAACCAGGTTGCTCGCCTGACGTTGGGTGCGCAATAACAGCGTATCGCGTACCGGGCAATTGTGGAGAAGAAATATGCATAACGAAGCACCCATTATCCGTCGTAAATCCAGACGCATTTACGTCGGCAAGGTGCCGGTCGGTGACGGCGCACCTATTGCCGTCCAGTCGATGACCAACACCCGCACCACTGACGTGGAAGCGACGGTAAATCAGATCAAAGCCCTTGAGCGCGTCGGTGTCGACATCGTTCGTGTCTCGGTGCCGACCATGGATGCCGCAGAAGCGTTCAGGCTGATCAAACAGCAGGTGAACGTGCCGCTGGTTGCAGACATCCATTTTGACTACCGCATCGCCCTGAAAGTCGCCGAATATGGCGTTGACTGCCTGCGCATCAATCCCGGTAATATCGGGAACAATGAGCGCATCCGTATGGTGGTTGACTGCGCGCGCGACAACAATATTCCGATCCGGATTGGCGTTAACGCCGGTTCGCTGGAAAAAGATCTGCAGGAAAAGTATGGCGAGCCGACGCCGCAGGCGTTGCTGGAATCGGCCATGCGTCACGTCGATCACCTCGACCGTCTTAACTTCGACCAGTTTAAAGTCAGTGTAAAAGCCTCTGACGTCTTCCTGGCAGTGGAATCTTATCGCCTGCTGGCAAAACAGATCGATCAGCCTCTGCATCTCGGGATCACCGAAGCGGGCGGGGCGCGCGCTGGCGCAGTCAAATCGGCGATTGGGCTGGGTCTGCTGCTGTCAGAAGGGATCGGCGACACGCTGCGTATCTCGCTGGCGGCCGATCCGGTTGAAGAGGTCAAAGTCGGCTTCGATATTCTGAAATCACTGCGCATCCGTTCGCGTGGGATTAACTTCATCGCCTGCCCGACCTGTTCACGTCAGGAGTTTGACGTGATCGGCACCGTCAACGCGCTGGAGCAGCGTCTGGAAGATCTCATCACGCCGATGGATGTCTCCATTATCGGCTGTGTGGTCAACGGACCGGGCGAAGCAACGCTCTCGACCCTGGGCGTGACCGGTGGCAGCAAGAAGAGTGGTTTCTACGAGGATGGCGTGCGTCAGCGCAATCGTCTCGATAACCACGACATGATCGATCAGCTGGAAGCGCGCATTCGTGCCAAAGCGTCGATGCTGGATGCCAGCCGCCGGATTGATGTGCAGCAGCTGGAAAAATAATGGCGTGCGCAGCCTGCGTGCGTGACTTTTTTGACTGAACCTGTGCGGTTTCATCCTCATAAGGTATGATGCCGGACAGGTTTTTTTTGCATTAAGAGATTTTAACGTGGCGAAGAATATTCAGGCGATTCGCGGGATGAACGACTACCTGCCTGCGGATACCGCTCTCTGGCAACGGATTGAAGGCGTACTCAAGCAGACGCTGGCGAGCTACGGCTACAGCGAAATTCGCTTGCCGCTGGTGGAGCAGACCCCACTGTTTAAACGCGCCATCGGTGAAGTCACCGATGTGGTTGAAAAAGAGATGTACACCTTCGAGGACCGCAATGGCGAAAGCCTGACGCTGCGTCCGGAAGGAACCGCAGGCTGCGTGCGAGCCGGTATCGAGCACGGTTTACTCTACAATCAGGAGCAGCGCCTGTGGTACATGGGGCCGATGTTCCGCTATGAGCGTCCGCAGAAGGGCCGTTATCGCCAGTTTTACCAAATCGGCGTCGAAGTGTTTGGTCTGCAGGGACCGGACATCGATGCGGAGCTGATTATGCTCAACGCCCGCTGGTGGAAAGCGTTAGGCATTGCCGACCACGTTCGCCTGGAACTCAACTCCATCGGCTCACTGGAAGCGCGTGCGCACTACCGCGATGCACTGGTCGCCTTCCTTGAACAGCACAAAGAGGTGCTGGATGAGGATTGCAAACGCCGCATGTACAGCAACCCGATGCGCGTTCTCGACAGTAAAAATCCCGATATTCAGCAGCTGCTGAATGATGCGCCGCAGCTCGGCGACTATCTTGATGACGAATCACGCGACCATTTCAGCGGCCTGTGTGCCCTGCTGGATGACGCGGGCATCCGCTACACCGTTAATCAGCGTCTGGTGCGCGGCCTGGATTACTACAATCGCACCGTGATTGAGTGGGTCACCGACAGCCTGGGTTCACAGGGTACCGTGTGCGGCGGCGGTCGCTATGACGGTCTGGTAGAGCAGCTCGGTGGACGTGCCACCCCTGCGGTGGGCTTCGCGATGGGCATGGAGCGTCTGGTGCTGCTGGTTCAGGCGGTGAATCCGGAATTTGAACCGACGAGCAATGTGGATGTCTATGTTATCGCTTCCGGTCAGGGCGTGCAGTCCGCTGCGATGCAGCTGGCTGAGAAATTGCGCGATGAAGCGCCAGAGCTGAGGCTGATGACTAACTTTGGCGGCGGCAACTTCAGGAAGCAGTTTGCCCGCGCTGACAAGTGGGGCGCTCGCGTCGCGCTGGTGCTGGGCGAGGATGAAGTCAAAGCCGGTCAGGTCGTGGTGAAAGATCTGCGCCGTGGCGAGCAGCAAACGCTGGATCAGGCAGAGGCTGCTGCTGTATTGCGCACGCTGTTACAGGCGTAACACAGCACCAACCATAGAAAGGAGAAGGATTGCGTGGAAGTGTATAGCAATGAGAACGAGCAGACCGAAGCGCTGCGCAACTTTTTTACCAGCAATGGTAAGGCGTTAGCCATTGGCGTAGTCATCGGCATTGCTGCGCTGGGTGGCTGGCGTTACTGGAGCAGTCATCAGGACGATACTGCGAAAACGGTATCGGCCCAATATCAGCAGCTGACCACCGCCATGCAGGCGGGCAAACCTGAGACGCTGGAAGCGGTCAACCGGTTTGCCAGCGAAAACAGCAACACTTATGGTGCGCTGGCGGCGATGGATCTGGCGAAGCAGTATGTGGATGCCGGTCAGCTTGATAAAGCCGCAGCACTGCTGCAAAACGGACTGAAAGATACCAAAGATGCCAATCTGCAGGCGGTGATTAACCTGCGTCTGGCTCGCATTCAACTGCAACAGAATCAAGCGGATGCGGCGCTTAAAACCCTTGACGGTGTGAAGGGTGATGGCTGGACAGCCATTGTGGCCGATATTCGCGGCGAAGCGCTGCTGGCCAAAGGCGACAAGCAGGGCGCGCGCGATGCCTGGAGTAAAGGGGTGGAATCTGACGCCTCTCCGGCATTGAAGCAAATGATGCAGATGAAGATGAATAACTTAAGCTAAGCCAGTCAAGAGAGAGCGCATGGAATTACGTAAATACCTGCTGCCGGGACTGATTTCAGTCACTTTGCTCAGCGGTTGTTCGCTGTTTAGCGGCGAAGAAGATGTAGTGAAAATGGCCCCGCTGCCGAAGGTGGAAAATCAGTTTACGCCAGAGAAAGTGTGGAGCACCTCGGTCGGCGATGGCGTGGGTGATTTCTACTCCAATCTGCATCCTGCCTGGCAGGACAATACGGTCTTCGCAGCCGACCGCTTTGGTATCGTGAAAGCGCTGGATGCCGCAGACGGTAAAGAAAAATGGAAAGTCGATCTCTCTGAGAAAACCGGCTTCTTCTCGAAAAATCGCTCAGCCCTGTTATCGGGCGGCCTGACGGCGGATGGCGATCGGATCTATGTCGGCAGCGAGCGCGGTCAGGTTTATGCCCTGAACAGCAGCGATGGCAGCCTGGCCTGGCAGACGAAAGTCGCCGGTGAAGCGCTGTCACGTCCGGTGGTCAGCGATGGCCTGGTGCTGATCCATACCAGCAACGGCATGTTGCAGGGTCTGGACCAGAGCAGCGGGGCGGTGAAGTGGAGCGTTAACCTGGATATGCCTGCGCTATCACTGCGCGGTGAATCGGCTCCGGCTGTTGCGTTTGGCGGGGCCATTGTCGGTGGTGACAACGGCCGCGTCAGTGCCGTCGTGCTGAACCAGGGGCAACTGATCTGGCAGCAGCGTATTTCTCAGGTCAGCGGCGCAACCGAAATCGATCGTCTGAACGATGTCGATACGACCCCGGTTATCGTCAACGGCGTGGTTTACGCGCTGGCGTACAACGGTGACCTGACGGCGCTGGATCTGCGCTCCGGCCAGATTCTGTGGAAACGCGAAATCGGCGGTGTGAAAGATCTGATTGTTGATGCCGGCCGCATCTATCTGGTCGATCAGGATGACCGTGTGATTGCCCTGAACGCGGACGGTGGCGTCGCTATCTGGCGTCAGAGCGATCTGCTGCATCGCAACCTGACTTCACCGGTGCTCTACAACGGCTATCTGGTGGTTGGCGACAGCGAAGGGTATCTGCACTGGCTGAACACCACCGACGGTCGTTTTGTCGCGCAGCAGAAGCTGGACAGTTCCGGTTTCCAGACCGAGCCCGTGGTCGCCAGCGATAAGCTGCTGATCCAGTCGAAAGATGGTGAGGTTTATGCGATTACCCGTTAACGGGTAAACGTCCGGCAGGTGAAATCCTCCGTTCCGACGGCTCCTGATTTAATCAGGGGCCGTTTCGTTTTTAGTCAGGCATGGTATTCTTTGCGCCTTAAGCCTGAACTTAACGGCCAGAGCCGTTATAATCACGCCATTCGGGCGATTCATTTTTTATTGAGGCATTTTGTTATGGTACCTGTGGTCGCGCTGGTTGGGCGTCCCAATGTGGGAAAATCTACGCTATTTAACCGCTTAACCCGCACTCGTGATGCGCTGGTAGCGGATTTTCCCGGACTGACTCGCGATCGCAAATATGGTCGCGCCGAAGTGGAAGGGCGCGAATTTATTGTTATTGATACCGGTGGTATCGACGGCACCGAAGAGGGTGTTGAAACGCGGATGGCTGAGCAGTCACTGCTGGCGATTGAAGAAGCGGATGTCGTACTGTTTATGGTCGACGCACGTGCGGGCATGATGGCCGCCGATCAGCAAATCGCTAAACACCTGCGTTCCCGCCAGAAAGCCACTTTCCTGGTGGCGAACAAAACTGACGGGCTCGATCCGGATCAGGCGGTTATCGACTTCTATTCACTCGGCCTGGGCGAGATCCACGCCATTGCAGCGTCGCACGGTCGCGGTGTCACCAGCCTGATTGAAACGGCGCTGCTGCCGTGGATGGAGACGGTTGAGCCGGTCGAACTGACCGAAGAAGAAGAGAACCAGGCTTACTGGGCGGCGCTGGACGCCGAGGAGATCGCTGAGCAGGAAGCCGCCGAGGAAGAAGAAAACTTCGACCCGACAGGTTTACCTATCAAGCTGGCCATCGTGGGGCGTCCTAACGTAGGTAAGTCAACGCTTACTAACCGTATCCTCGGTGAAGACCGCGTAGTGGTCTACGATATGCCCGGCACCACTCGCGACAGTATCTATATTCCGATGGAGCGTGACGGACGTGATTACGTACTGATCGACACCGCCGGGGTGCGTAAGCGCGCCAAAATCTCTGACACCGTAGAGAAATTCTCGGTGATCAAGACGCTGCAGGCGATTGAAGATGCCAACGTGGTGATGCTGGTCATCGACGCCCACGCCGGTATCTCGGATCAGGATCTCTCCCTGCTGGGCTTTATTCTCAACAGTGGCCGCTCGCTGGTAATCGTGGTTAACAAATGGGATGGCCTGTCGCAGGAAGTGCGTGACGAAGTGAAAGAGACGCTGGACTTCCGTCTGGGCTTTATCGATTTCGCCCGCATCCACTTTATCTCTGCGCTGCACGGCAGCGGCGTGGGTAATCTGTTTGAATCGATCACTGAAGCCTATGACTGTTCGACCCGGCGCGTAAACACCTCGCTGCTGACGCGCATCATGAACATGGCGTCAGACGATCACCAGCCACCCCTGGTGCGCGGCCGTCGCGTTAAGCTTAAGTATGCCCATGCCGGTGGTTACAACCCGCCCATCGTGGTCATCCACGGGAATCAGGTGAAAGATCTGCCAGATTCTTACAAGCGTTACCTGATGAACTATTTCCGCAAATCCCTGAATGTGATGGGAACGCCAATCCGTATTCAGTTCAAAGAGGGTGAGAACCCTTATGAAGGCAAGCGTAACCTGCTGACGCCGACTCAGCAGCGTAAACGTAAGCGTCTGATGGCGCATATGAAAAAGAATAAGCGTTAACGAGAAGAGGGCCATGAGGCCCTCTTTTTTTTGTGCTGAACACGCCACTCAGGAGGAGAAAGGTGACTATTCACTGCGAAAAATGTCAGCAGCCACTGCGGCTCAGCGACGGCGAATTTATCTGTGACCGCTGCAGTGCGCACTATCCGGCGCAGCCCGTCTGTCCGGACTGTCACCAGCCACTGACGGTACTGAAAGCCTGCGGTGCGGTCGACTATTTTTGTCAACATGGCCACGGATTGATCTCGCGCAGGCGGGTGCAGTTTCAGCCGTCTGCACCGTAAGATTTGGCTATGATTAAACGCACCGGTGAACCCGGCCCGCCCGCCGTTTTGTAGCAAAAATGCTATTACGTCGTAACAAATGAGTTGTATATGTTCACTCGGTTATGTACCAGGTGGTACAATCCTGCCGCGTCGTGGGAGGGGCCAGCCACATCTGTATGCTTCCGGCCCTCAGATTCTTACGGACGCGGGTCTGTTTATAATTGATTTGAAACAGAACGGGGCTCTGCGCAGAACGTTTAAGGCGCGGAGTCCGGACGGCACCTGTCCGGACGTTCTGTTTATTCAGGAGAGATAGTTTATGGCTGAAACATCCTCCCGCTCCGCCAGGGGGTTGGGAATCGCATCCGTGCTGCTCGGACTGGTGCTGCTTGCTACCGGTCTGTTCTTTGCAATCGGTGGCGGCAAACTGGTTGCGCTTGGCGGCAGCTGGTACTTTTTGATTGCAGGGATCGTCATCGTACTTTCCGCAATTCAGTTCTTCCGCCGCAAATCGTCGGCAGCGGTTCTTTTCCTGCTGGTCTTCATCGGCACGCTGATCTGGTCGCTTTTTGATGCCGGCCTGGATTTCTGGCCGCTGGTCTCACGCCTGATGGTGCCAGCCGGACTGACACTGCTGGCCTTCCTGATCTGGCCTTCACTGCGTAAGCATGAAGGTAAGCCCTCACTGGCAAAACCTTCCTATACCTTCTCCGCACTGCTGGCCGCAGGCATGGTGGTCATGCTGGTGCAGATGTTCCAGCCGCATCCTACCGTGGCTGGTAACGGTGAAGAGCTGCCGCTGATCCCGGTCGATAAAACCAAACAGCAGAAAGACTGGGATAACTACGGCAATACGCCGCAGGGCAGTCGCTTTGTGGCGCTGGACCAGATTACCCGCGACAACGTGAAGGATCTGAAAGTTGCCTGGACCTTCCGCACCGGTGACACCCCGGTCAGCCCGACCGGTAACGGCGCAGAAGATCAGCAGACGCCTTTGCAGATTGGCAACACGCTCTATCTCTGCACCCCACACAATAATGTGATTGCGGTGGAAGCGAACAGCGGTAAGCAGATCTGGAAACGCGAAATCAATGCGCAGGCTGAAGTCTGGCCGCGCTGCCGTGGTCTGGCTTACTTTGACGCGACGAAACCGCTGCAACAGCCGGACAAGTCGGGGTCAGTTCCGGTAACGGCCGTTACCCTGCCTGCCGGTGACACCTGTCAGCGTCGTATTCTGATGAACACCATCGACGCGCGTCTGATTGCCATCAACGCCGACAACGGTGAGTTCTGTGAAGACTTTGGCGATCACGGCATTGTCGATCTGAAAGCCGGCATCGGTAAGGCGCCAGACCCGCAGTATCAGCTGACCTCAGCCCCTACGCTGGCAGGCACCACTGTCGTGGTTGGCGGACGCGTGGCGGATAACGTACAGACCGATATGCCGGGCGGCGTGCTGCGTGGATTCGACGTTATCACCGGCAAGATGCGCTGGGCGTTTGACCCGGGCAACGTTGACCCGAATGCGATCCTGATGCCGGGCAAGGAGTACACCCGCAGTACGCCAAACTCCTGGGCACCGATGTCATACGATCCGACCATGAACACCGTGTTCATTCCGATGGGCAGCTCCTCTGTTGACCTCTGGGGCGCGAACCGTACTCCACTGGATCACAAATATGGCGCATCCGTGCTGGCGCTGGATGCCACCACCGGTAAAGAGAAGTGGGTCTATCAGACCGTGCATAACGATCTGTGGGACTTTGACCTGCCGATGCAGCCAAGCCTGATCGACTTCCCGCAGAAAGATGGCAGCACCACGCCAGCGGTGGTGATCGGTGGTAAAACCGGCATGATCTTTGTGCTCGACCGGATGACCGGTAAGCCTTTGACCAAAGTCGAAGAGCTGCCGATGCCGCAGGGCCATATCCCGAACGAGCAGTACACCAAAACTCAGCCACACTCGACCGGCATGCCGCAGATTGGCAACCAGACGCTGAAAGAGTCTGACATGTGGGGGGCAACGCCGTTTGATCAGCTGGCCTGCCGTGTTGCCTTTAAATCGATGCGTTATAACGGCCTGTTCACCGTGCCGGACACCGACAAGTCGCTGAGCTTCCCGGGCTCGCTGGGTGGAATGAACTGGGGCAGCATGTCGACTGACCCTAACAATCATCTGCTGTTCGTTAACGATATGCGTCTCGGCCTGTGGGTGCAGATGATCCCTGCTGACACCAATAGCATTTCACGTGGCAGCAACGGTGGCGAAGCGATCAACACCGGTATGGGTGCAGTACCGCTGAAAGGCACGCCGTACGCCGTAAACAAAAATCGCTTCATGTCTCCGCTGGGCATCCCTTGCCAGAAGCCGCCATTTGGTACGCTGTCGGCGATTGACATGAAAACCCAGAAAATCGTCTGGCAGGTACCGGTTGGTACCGTGCAGGACACCGGACCGTTTGGTATCAAAATGGGCGTGAAAATGCCGATTGGTATGCCGACGCTGGGCGGAACGCTGGCAACGCAGGGTGGCCTGGTCTTCATCGCCGGTACCCAGGATTACTATCTGCGCGCCTTTGATTCTTCAACCGGTAAAGAGGTGTGGAAAGCGCGCCTGCCGGTCGGCAGTCAGGGTGGCCCGATGAGCTACGTCTCACCGAAAGATGGTAAGCAGTACATCCTCATCTCGGCAGGTGGCGCACGTCAGTCACCGGACCGCGGTGATTACGTGATTGCTTACGCGCTGCCAGACAGCAAGTAACCATGCATAAGGAAAAGGGCCGACATTGTCGGCCCTTTTTTTGCTTATTTGCCGTCGCGCCACAGCGCCTGCAATTCGGGAGGGGCGACCTGTTCCGGGATCAGCAGCACAATGGTGCCGACCTCACGGCGGGTCGCATACTGGATCTGAATGCGAAAATAGCGCTGATCGCCACTGCCCACCTGCGCGGCTTTCTCCTCGGGTTCGCCCAGCGGCATCGCCTGTTCCAGCGCATGGCAGACGCGCTGTTTTTCAGGCGGTGGCAGATCGCCCAGCATAAAGCGACGCTCGGCGCGCAGCCCCGGAATAAAGGCCATGCCGCCTTCACGCGCGACGATGACCGTAGCGTCATCGGTGAGTTCGGGCAGTTCACTCATAGCACGCCAACCTCCTTCCACGCCTGTTCAATGGCACGGCCGACCGACGAATTAAAGCGCTTTTCACCATGCTGAACGGTGAAGCGGGCAAAGGTCTTAAAGTCCGCATCCTGAGGCAGCTCGTCGTCACACAGGGTGTCATACCAGGCGTAGCCTGCCTGCTCCCAGGCAAAGCCGCCCAGCGCGGTGGCCGCCAGATAAAATGCCCGGTTAGGAATACCGGAGTTGATGTGAACTCCGCCATTATCTTCACGGGTTTTCACATAGTCATCCATGTGCGCCGGTTGCGGATCTTTACCCAGCATCGGGTCATCGTAGGCGGTGCCGGGTTCTGACATTGAACGTAACCCGCGCCCATTGATGCCGCTTGCCAGCAGGCCTTCACCGATAATCCAGTCCGCCTCTTCGGCGCGCTGTTTCTTGCTGTACTGTTTGACCAGGGAGCCAAAGACGTCAGACAGGGACTCATTCAGTGCGCCAGCCTGCTCAAAGTAGATCAATCCGGCTTCATTTTCCGTGACGCCATGCGCGAGTTCATGTGCCACCACATCAATCGCAATGGTAAAGCGATTAAAAATTTCGCCGTCACCGTCACCAAATACCATCTGCTGTCCGTTCCAGAAGGCGTTCTGATATTTTTCCCCGTAATGGACGGTACCAAGCAGCTTCAGCCCCTGATTATCCAGCGAGTTACGCTGATAAGCCTGCCAGAAAAAGTCATAGGTCACGCCGAGGTAGTCCCAGGCTTCTTCAGCCGCCACATCATCGCTGGCGGGCTGGCCCTCCTGTCGAATCAGCTTACCGGGCAGGGTTTCTCTGCCCTGGGCATCATAAATTTCCCGGTCCACATGGCCGCCCGCAGCCGTTTTAGCCACGGCGGGCTTTTGCCAGTGTTCTGCCATCAGGTGCTGAACGTGGGTGAGGGTGCGACGCGCCTGCGCCTGCTGGTGACCTGAACCGTGAGCAATGATCTTACGAAGGATATAGGGAGGAATAACGCAGTAAGCCATCTGAAACTCCTTGGCAGCTGAGAAAGAGGTACCGGAGAGTATAGACCCGTCAGGCAGACAACTTTGACAGGCCATCTGAAACTCCCTGGCAGCAGAGATGTACCGGAGAGTACAGACCCGTCAGACAGACCACGTTGACAGGCCATCTGAAACGCTCTGGCAGCAGAGATGTACCAGAAAGTATAGACCGGTCACGGCGAATGCACGCGGTAAATGAGACCAGCCATAACTGGAAAGAAGGGCGATAAGAGCGGAGCGGGTCAGGAGGCGGTTTTGCGGCGACGCTTTTTCTCAGGCAGTAACTGTGTGACCTGGCTTTCGACCCAGCCATCATCCAGACGGGTGCGCAGCAGGTCGCCGCTCTGCAGCTGCGCCGTTTTTTTCACCACCTGTCCGGTGGTGTCGGTCGTGACGCTGAATCCGCGTGCCAGCGTGGCCAGGGGACTGACGCCCTCAAGTTGCGCTACCAGCTGACCAAACTGCTGTTTTCCGCTGCTCAGCTGAGTGGTCATACTCTGCTGCAGGCGGTAGTGCCAGCTTTGCAGCTGCTTCTGCGCTTCGAACAGGCGCTGCTGCGGCTGTTGGGCACTGAGCCGGTGCTGCAGGCGATCCTGCTGACGGGTAGCGTGACGCAGACGGGTTTCCATCGCATCCCCCAGACGCTGCTGCAGGCGGAAGAGGGCAGTCTGCTGGCGGGCCAGACGCAGCTGCGGATGCTGCTGCTGCAGGCGATGCTCCAGGCGGCTGTAAAGCCGCTGCTGGCGCGCCAGATAGTAATCCATCGCCATCTCCAGCCGCTGCTGCTGTGACTGCAGCTGACGCAGCAATTCAAGCTGATTGCGGCTGACAATTTCTGCTGCGGCCGACGGTGTGGGCGCGCGTAAATCTGCGACGAAGTCGGCAATGGTGACGTCGGTTTCGTGTCCGACTGCGCTGACGATGGGAATGCGGCTGGCAAAAATTGCGCGCGCTACCCGTTCGTCGTTAAAGCTCCACAAATCTTCCAGCGAACCGCCGCCGCGCCCGACAATTAACACGTCGCATTCATTGCGCAGGTTAGCGACTTCAATCGCCCGGACGATAGCCGCAGGCGCATCGACACCCTGCACGACAGTAGGATAGATGACCACAGGCAGGGAGGGATCGCGGCGATGCAGCACGCGTAACACATCGTGCAGGGCGGCGCCGGTCGCCGAGGTGATCACCCCGACCTGACGCGCTGGTTCCGGCAGCGGCTGCTTATGCTGCGGGTCGAACAATCCTTCGGACGACAGCTTTGCCTTCAGCAGTTCAAACTGCTGCTGCAACAGCCCTTCGCCCGCCGGATGCATACTCTCGGCAATCAGCTGATAGTCGCCACGAGGCTCGTAAAGGGTGATGCTGGCGCGTACCAGCACCTGCTGTCCGTGCTGCGGACGAAAAGTGACGCGACGATTGCTGTTGCGGAACATGGCGCAGCGCACCTGCGCGCCATCATCTTTCAGCGTGAAGTACCAGTGACCGGAAGCCGGCTGAGTGAAATTGGAGATCTCGGCGCTGATCCAGACCAGGCTCATCTCTTTCTCCAGCAGCTGACGCACTGTCGTATTGAGACGGCTGACGGTAAAAATATTGGCGTTGGATGGCAGCGACATGTGACGAAGATCAAATTCCAAATCAGCAGGTTAATTCACCGATACTACAGGGCTGCCAGTGCGGATCAAGAGTTTTTCGTAAATAATAGTGGAGGCAATCGATTACGGCCTGTATAATGCCGCGGCAATATTTTATCTAATCTCAATCACCCGAGGTGGAGTATTGCCATGTTAAGAATCGCTAAAGAAGCACTCACTTTTGACGACGTTCTGCTCGTTCCTGCTCACTCCACCGTCCTGCCTAATACGGCCGATCTCAGCACACAGCTGACCAAAAACATCCGTTTAAACATTCCTATGCTTTCCGCTGCCATGGACACCGTGACCGAAGCGGGTCTGGCAATTGCGCTGGCACAGGAAGGCGGCCTTGGCTTCATCCATAAAAATATGTCGATTGAACGCCAGGCGGACGAAGTGCGCAAGGTGAAGAAACATGAGAGCGGCGTCGTGACTGAACCGCAGACCGTACTGCCGACCACCCCACTGGCTGACGTCAAAGCGCTGACCGAGCGCAACGGCTTTGCAGGCTATCCGGTAGTTAACCGCGACAATGAACTGGTTGGTATCATCACCGGTCGTGACGTGCGCTTTGTGACCGATCTCTCCCAGCCTGTTTCTGCGGTTATGACCCCGAAAGACCGTCTGGTGACGGTGAAAGAGGGTGAAGCGCGTGATGTCGTGCTGCACAAAATGCATGAAAAACGTGTAGAGAAAGCGCTGGTCGTGGATGACAGCTTCCATCTGCTGGGCATGATCACCGTTAAAGACTTCCAGAAAGCCGAACGTAAGCCTAACGCCTGTAAAGATGCGCAGGGCCGTCTGCGTGTGGGTGCCGCTGTCGGTGCCGGTGCAGGCAACGAAGAGCGTATCGATGCGCTGGTTGCTGCGGGTGTTGACGTGCTGCTGATTGACTCTTCTCACGGTCACTCTGAAGGCGTGCTCTCCCGTATCCGTGAAACCCGTGCTAAATATCCGGACCTCGAAATTGTCGGCGGTAACGTCGCTACCGGTGCCGGCGCACTGGCACTGGTTGAGGCCGGCGTCAGCGCGGTCAAAGTCGGTATCGGCCCTGGCTCTATCTGTACCACCCGTATCGTCACCGGTGTCGGTGTTCCGCAGATCACCGCCGTCTCTGACGCCGTGACTGCACTGGAAGGCACCGGTATTCCGGTCATCGCCGATGGCGGTATCCGTTTCTCCGGTGATATCGCCAAAGCGATCGCGGCGGGAGCCTCCTGTGTCATGGTGGGTTCAATGCTGGCGGGCACCGAAGAGTCTCCGGGCGAGATCGAACTCTACCAGGGTCGTGCATTTAAATCCTATCGCGGCATGGGTTCACTGGGCGCGATGTCCAAAGGCTCTTCAGACCGTTACTTCCAGACCGATAACGCCGCTGACAAGCTGGTGCCGGAAGGCATCGAAGGCCGCGTGGCCTATAAAGGCCGTCTGAAAGAGATCGTCCATCAGCAGATGGGTGGACTGCGTTCTTGCATGGGCCTGACCGGTTGCCCGACCATTGATGACCTGCGCACTAAAGCGGAGTTTGTCCGCATCAGCGGCGCTGGCATCAATGAGAGTCACGTACATGATGTGACCATCACTAAAGAGTCACCGAACTACCGTATGGGCTCGTAATTCCGATTTCCCGCCCGGCTTCAGCCGGGCGCTTTTATTTATTAAGTCACCGTTCTGGAACCCCCTCAATGACGACGGAAAATATCCATAAGCATCGCATTCTGATTCTCGATTTCGGCTCGCAATATACTCAGCTGGTGGCACGCCGCGTGCGCGAGCTTGGCGTTTACTGTGAACTCTGGGCATGGGATGTGAGCGAAGAGCAGATTCGCCAGTTCAACCCAAGCGGCATCATCCTTTCCGGTGGCCCGGAGAGCACCACCGAACTGAACAGCCCGCGAGCGCCGGAATATGTCTTTAATGCTGGCGTGCCGGTCCTGGGCGTCTGCTACGGTATGCAGACCATGGCGATGCAGCTGGGCGGCGCCGTTGCCGGTTCAAACGAACGCGAGTTCGGTTATGCGCAGGTTGAAGTGACCACGCCAAGCGCTCTGGTTCGCGACATCGAAGATGCGATCAGCGCGGCCGGTAAACCGCTGCTGGATGTCTGGATGAGCCATGGCGATAAAGTCACCGCTATCCCGGCTGACTTCGTAACCGTTGCCAGCACCGAAACCTGTCCGTTTGCTATCATGGCGAACGAAGAGAAGCGTTTCTACGGCGTGCAGTTCCACCCGGAAGTGACCCATACCCGTCAGGGCCTGCGGATGCTTGAGCGCTTCATCATCGACATTTGTGAATGTGAAGCCCTGTGGACGCCAGCTAAAATCATCGAAGATGCGGTAGAACGTCTGCGTGAGCAGGTAGGAAATGACAAAGTTATCCTCGGTCTGTCTGGCGGTGTGGATTCATCGGTAACGGCGATGCTGCTGCACCGTGCCATTGGCGACCGTCTGACCTGCGTGTTTGTGGATAACGGTCTGCTGCGCCTGAACGAAGCGCAGCAGGTGATGGATATGTTTGGCGATCACTTTGGTCTCAACATCGTCCATGTCCCGGCTGAGCAGCGTTTCCTGGACGCACTGGCGGGTATTGATGAACCTGAAGCCAAGCGTAAAACCATTGGTCGCGTCTTTGTGGAAGTGTTTGACGAAGAAGCGCTGAAGCTGGAAGACGTTAAGTGGCTGGCGCAGGGCACCATCTATCCGGACGTGATTGAATCGGCGGCGTCAGCCACCGGTAAAGCGCACGTCATCAAGTCGCACCACAACGTTGGCGGCCTGCCGAAAGAGATGAAGATGGGCCTGGTTGAGCCGCTGAAAGAGCTGTTCAAAGACGAAGTGCGTAAGATTGGTCTGGAGCTGGGCCTGCCGTACGACATGCTGTTCCGCCATCCTTTCCCGGGCCCGGGTCTGGGCGTGCGCGTGCTGGGCGAAGTGAAGAAAGAGTATTGCGATCTGCTGCGTCGTGCCGATGCTATCTTCATCGAAGAGCTGCACAAAGCGGATCTCTACAACAAAGTCAGTCAGGCGTTCACCGTCTTCCTGCCGGTTCGCTCGGTCGGTGTGATGGGCGATGGCCGTAAATATGACTGGGTGGTTTCACTGCGCGCGGTGGAAACCATCGACTTTATGACCGCTCACTGGGCGCATCTGCCGTATGATTTCCTGGGCCGCGTCTCTAACCGTATCATCAATGAAATCAACGGGATCTCCCGCGTGGTGTATGACATCAGCGGTAAGCCACCGGCGACGATTGAGTGGGAATAATCGGCCTGTAGCCGGTTTACCCTGACGATGTTTAAGCCCGCTTCTCAGCGGGCTTTTTTTTGCCCTGGCTGCGCGCCGATCCGCCGTTTTAACCTTTCAGCACATCCGCACCCGAGCCTGGCGATTTTCTGTTCACTTTGCCGCAAATTGCGCTATTCTGCTGGTCAGCAAACGCACGTCGGGTTTCCTGTCTGACGCCCGCTTTTGACTCGCCGCTTTTACCGATTGTCCATATCTCAAAGCCGCCGCTTACGGAAACTGCCCGCACCGCAGGCGTTTCCTGATTCTGACGCCACCAGGAATGTTGTCATGCTCTCACTCAAAGTGTTCAGCCTGTTTTTTGTTGTCGTATTGCTGCTCTCTCTGGGAGCCAGTATCGCCCAGGCGACCCGTCACAGCGAAACCGCAGAGCGGGGCGGCTGGTGGTCGGCGCGACGCGATTCAGCCGGTATTGCGCCCGACCCACGCGCCTTCGCTAATCTGGCTATCGTGCAGGTCTATGCCGCGCCCACCTATGGCTGGAAAGGGCGGGTCGCGGTGCATCCCTGGATCATCTTCAAACGTGCCGGTGAAACGCACTACAATCGCTATGAAGTGATCAGCTGGGGCAGTGGCGATAAAGTGCGTCACAATACCAATCTTCCTGATGGCTACTGGTATGGTGCAAAACCGCGGCTGCTGGTGAACCATCGCGGACCCGAGGCAGAAGCGATGATCCCGCAGATTGAAGCGGCTATTCAATCCTATCCCTGGCCGACGACCTATCACGCGTGGCCGGGGCCCAACAGCAATACTTTCCTGGCGCACATTGGTCGCGAAGTCCCGGCCTTAAAACTCGATTTGCCTGCGAATGCCCTGGGCAAAGATTACCGGCCACTGTGGCGTCCGGTCGGGCTGCCGCCATCCGGGCGAGGGCTGCAGGTATCGGTTCTGGGTGTGGCGGGCGTCACGCTGGGAGCGGAAGAGGGGTTCGAAGTGAATCTGCTGGGTCTGAACATGGGCCTCGACTTTACCCCGTTCCGCCTGCGGTTGCCGTTTATTGGCGGGCTGGGTAACGACAACCTGCAGCAGGATAAGCCCTGATCGTCTGGCCCCGCTAACGGGGCCGGTTTGTTTCAGCACACGCCAAAATCGCCCTCTTCGTGATAGAGGTTAACGCTCTCTGCCTTCACTTCAATCTCTTTTTTGGTCGCATCATCCACCCGTGCGCAATACAGGGTGTCACCTTCAACGCGCAATACCTGCATTTTAGGGCCACCGGTTTTCGACTGAACAAAATCCTCTGCTTTAAACATAGTTTCTCCGTCGTGAGTCGTGATTGCTGCCAGCATCGCGCTGACATTTTTTGCGTAACGTTTTCCAGTGTAGATCCTGACCGTTTTACTGTGTGAAAAAGTCTGCGCATGCTCAGCCGTAAAAGAATATTTTTATCGGTTGTCAGTTGACAACTTATTAGTCCGGCGGGAGGATAGGGAGGACGTGCGTAAGGAGAGGCATATGGAATATTGTTTTACATTACGGTTCAGCCTGCCGGAAGGGCATACGCCGGCAGATGAGATGATGGAAGTGCTGGCCTCAGCCGGCTGTGACGATGCGCTGATCGGTCTGGGGATGCCGGGGCGAATCGCACTGGAGTTTACCCGGGACTCAGGCTCCGCGACGGAGGCACTGGCAGAGGCAGAAGCGGCGGTCCTGCACGCGATACCGGGTGCCACGCTGGTGGAAGCGGCGCCTGACTTTGTGGGACTGACTGATGTAGCCGAGCTGATCGGTATGTCGCGCCAGAACATGCGCAAGCTGATGCTCAGCCACCGCCCGCCATTTCCGCTGCCGGTGCATGACGGCAAAACCGCCATCTGGCACCTGGCGGATGTGCTGGAGTGGCTGAACCAGCGCGGTAACTATGTGCTGCCGGTGGCGATCCGGGAACTGGCGCAGGTGACGCGTCAGCGTAATCTCAGCGGGTCACTGCAACGCTACGGTCTCCACGGCTGAGGGTCAGTGCGTGGTCAGAAACAGCGTCGCCAGTCCCAGGAAGATAAAGAATCCGCCGGTGTCGGTGATGGCGGTAATCAGAACGCTGGAGCCGACGGCCGGATCGCGCTTCAGTCTGGTCATCACCAGCGGTACCAGCACGCCCATCAGCGCCGCCAGCAGCAGATTAAGCGCCATGGCCAGCATCATGACGCCGCCCAGCGCCATATTGTCATACATCAGCCAGGTGATGCCGCCCATGATGCCGCCCCAGAAGAGGCCGTTGATCAGCGCCACGCCCAGTTCACGGACGATCAGAAACGAGAAGTTCCCCGGCTCCACCTGATGCAGCGCCAGCGCGCGCACAATCATGGTGATCGTCTGGTTACCGGTATTGCCCCCGATCCCGGCCACAATCGGCATCAGTGTCGCGAGGGCGACGATTTGCGAAATGGTCCCTTCAAACAGCCCGATAACGCGTGAGGCAACAAAGGCGGTGCAGAGGTTGATCGCCAGCCAGGCCCAGCGTTTACGGACTGACTTATGCACCGGGGCAAAGACATCCTCTTCCTGACTGATACCACCCATCTTACGGATATTGCTTTCGTTTTCGGCGTTAACCAGGTCGATGATATCTTCAATGCTCACACGGCCAATCAGTTTTCCTTTTGCATCGGTAACGGCGGCAGAGATGAGGTTATAACGCTCAAAGGCGCTGGCGGCGTCTTCAGCCTTGTCATTAAGCTGGAAGGTGGTGGGGCGTGCGTTCATCACCTCGCTCACCAGCGTTTTGGGCTTATTCAGCAGGATATCGGTCAGCAGCAGTTCACCCAGCAGCTGATTATCTTTATTCGTGATGAAGAGCTTATCGGTGCCGCCCGGCATACTTTTGCGCTTGCGCAGGAAACGCTGCACCGTCGCCAGCGTGACATCTTCACGCACCGTCAGGATGTTGAAATCCATCACCCTGGCGACGCGGTCGCGGTCAAACTGCACCATGCTGAGCATCCGGGCGCGCAGGCCAGGTTCCACAGTGGCCAGCAGGCGTCCGGTCAGGTCACGCGGCAGATAGCGCGCCAGCCAGACCTGATCGTCGATATCCAGCGGCTGGATGGCGCGCAGGATATCGCGGTCGCTCATCTCCTCCGTGAGGCTGGCCCAGACCGTTTCTGACGCTTCGACCAGCACGTGACCGCGCCGCTCGTTTGGCACCAGCCGCCACAGCGCCTGGCGCTCCTCTTCCGGCAGGGCTTCGAGAATATCGGCAAGGTCAGCGGCATGCAGCTGAAGAATATCCTGTTCCAGCGCTTCACGCTGGGCCGCATTTTCACGTTGCTGTTCAGGCGGGCGATCGCCGGATTTCTCCAGCAGGGCATCAACCAGATCGTGTTCATTGAGCAGCAGCGTCAGAATGCGATGACGGGTTTCACTTAAATGTTGAGAGTGAGAGGCAGACACATTGGATCCCTTTAGTCTGAAAGCACCAGCACGAAGTGTAGCGTTTCGCCTGAAAAAGGGATGCAAAAAAGCGTCCGATCGGTCGGATAACGTTTTAAATTCAGTTCAGAAGGGGACTGTGCGTTAGCGGGTATCGCCTGATGTCACTGTAACCGGTCCAGGCGTCGCTTTCTGTTGCTGATGATGTTCGAAGGCAGCAGGCAGGATGAAAATAAGGCGACTAAAGAGAATGATAAAACTGATCAGCAACACGATGCGGGTCATGGTGCCGGTTTTCTGACGTCTTCGGGGAGAAATAGCGCTGTTCACGCGGGGTGGTTCCTGTAGTGACCCTCATCGGGGCGATTGCAATATTTAGTCACAGTCGCCCGATGAAATCAATCGCTGTTGAAAAAAACAGCAGATAATGATCAGTAACTCGCTTTCTGCGCCAGCAGCGTGGCAAAGCGGCAGGTGATGCGCTGGCCGTTTTCATCTTTACGGTGCAGCTGGCCGGGATGCTCGTTGTACTTCACGATGTGCCAGTTGCGATAGTAGTGACTGAGTTCACCCGATTTAAACGCAAAAGAGAAATCAGCCGGGCAGGGCATATCGTCCGTGTTCATCGCCGCCACAATCAGGTTAAAGCCATATTTCACCGTGCAGGCCTGCATATCCGCAATCAGCTGTGGAATGGTCTGCGGCTGCAGAAACATCATCACCACGGTCGACAGCACAAAGTCATAGCCGCCATTGAAGCGCGTCGTGTTCAGGTCATGCTGCGCGGTGTGGATACCGCTGAGGTTTTCCTGCGTCACAATCTCCTGCAGGCGCGCCAGACTTTGTGGATTGTGATCCCACGCCGTCACGTCAAATCCCTGCTGATTCAGAAACAGCGTGTTACGGCCCACGCCACAGCCAAGATCCAGCGCCTTGCCGACGGTGAGCTGGGGCAGCGCCGCAACCACTTCAGAGTGAGGCGGAGTCAGGCCATAGGTTTCGGCGAAGTAGTTTGCGCCTGAAAGCAGTGTGGTTGGTTGTGTCATAGTCATCAGTTCAGTTAAAAGGGCGCCAGGCGCCCGTAAGGTCAGGCTTCTTCTTTAAGGATCAGTTTCCATCCCGTCACGTCATTCCAGTAAACCTGCTCACGTTCGAGATCGAGCTGAACCAGGTTGTTCTGACTGAAATAGCCTGCCGGGAAGGTCAGCGTCCAGTGGCCGTCATCACACTTCAGGCTTAACGCATCCGGGCGCGTCGTGGCCTGGCGCTGATTATTGAGCAGCGTACCCAGGCGCAGCAGGAAAATCAGCGGGATAAACTGCTTTTTCTTGAACAGCGTGACGCGCGGCAACTCATCAAGTTTAATCGCTTTGCGATGGAATCTGACCAGCGCAGCCAGCAGCATCTGCTGATCCTGATTGAAACCGGGCAGGTTGGTGTTTTGCAGGATGTAGGCGGAATGGCGCTGCAGCGCGCTATGGTTAATGGTCAGGCCCACTTCATGCAGCATCGCCGCCCACTTCAGCAGCGCGGCCAGTTGCGGATTGGCCAGCTTTGGATTCTGCTCGCTCCACTGCACATAAAGCTGCTCGGTGGTGTCAAGCACGCGTCGCGCCTGATCGCTGTCGATGGCGTAGTGATTCGCCAGACTCTGTGCGGTCCGGCTGCGAATATCCTGATGGCGGAAGCGGCCTTCCATCTCATAGAGCACACCTTCACGCAGCGCACCGTCAGAGAGGCGCAGCTCGCGGATCGCCAGCGCATCAAATACGCCACAGAGAATCGCCAGTCCCGGCACGAAGACGTTTTTGCGCTCTTCAGAGAGGCCCGGCAGGCTCAGTGCCGCAAAGGATTTATGCTTCATTACCTCGTCATAGAGCTTGTCGAGACGCTCAGGGGTGATCAGCTTCTCTTTCTCATCCATCGCCTGCAGCACTTCACAGGCGGCTTTGATGGTTCCGGACGCCCCCAGCGCATATTTCCAGCCATGCAGACGATACTGCCACGCCAGCGTTTCCAGCTTCTGCGCGGCCGCTAAACGGGCACGACGGAAGTTTTCACGGCTGATTTCCCCCTTAGGGAAATAGAGCTGGGCGAAACTGACGCAGCCCATACGGCGGCTCTCAACCAGCTGCGGTTCAAAATCCTCGCCAATCACCAGCTCGGTCGAGCCGCCGCCGATGTCGATCACCAGCTTGCGGCCTTTTTCCGGCTGCGTATGCTCCACGCCCATAAAGATCAGACGCGCTTCTTCATGACCTGAAATCACCTCGATCGGGTAGGGGATCACCTCAGCCGCCCGCTGCAGGAAGGTTTCGGCGTTTACCGCCTCACGCAGCGTATGGGTGCCGACAATCGTCACGTTGCTCGGGCTGAACCCCTGCAGGCGCTCGGCGAACAGCGCCAGACAGGCTAAGCCGCGCTCCATCGCCTCTTCGCTGAGTTTGTGCTGAGCATCCAGCCCGTCAGCCAGATGGACGCGCTGCTTCAGGCGACCCAGCACCTGCATCGCACCGTCGACGACTCGCGCAATCACCATATGGAAACTGTTCGAGCCCAGGTCAATCGCCGCAAACTCCTGGGGTTTAGGCGTACTTTTATGAGAAATTGGCATAGGATTTAGTCAGGTTGTTCCAGTTTCTTGATGTAATCATAGATGGCCAGCTGCGAGCGCACTTTACGGCGATTGCCTCGCTGGACGTAATGGTTACTCAGCTCTTTGTCGACGATGCGGGCTTTCACCGTATCACTCAACTGAATGGCAATAATGTCGAGTATGCGCTGCCGGATGCGTGGATCGAGAATCGCCACCGCCACCTCGATACGGTAATCAATATTACGCGTCATCCAGTCAGCGGAGGAGAGGAACACCTTCTTATCGCCGCCATTCTCAAAAATATAGACGCGATCGTGTTCCAGATAGCGGTCAACAATACTGATGACGCGAATGTTCTCGCTGATCCCCGGCAGAGCCGGGATCAGTGAGCACATGCCACGCACCAGCAGATTGACTCTTACCCCTACGCTGGAGGCTGTATAAAGCCGATCAACCAGCCCTTTGTCCACCAGATTGTTTATTTTCAGAGTAATGCCGGAGGGCTTCTGCTGCTGGGCATTGGCGATTTCGGTGTCGATCAGTTCATACAGCATCCGGCGTGAGTTCTGCGGAGACACCATCAGGTGATCAAACGTCACGGGCCGGTAGGGGTTCTCAATAAAGTTGAACACCCGACGCACTTCGTTGGTGATACGCGCATCGGCGGTCAGCAGGGAGTAGTCCGTGTAGAGCCGGGCGGTCTTCTCGTTAAAGTTGCCGGTGCCGATATGGGCATAGCGCACAATCTCTTCCCCTTCACGGCGTGAAATCAGGAATAGCTTGGCGTGGATTTTCAGGCCAGGGGCGGAGAAAATCACATGCACACCGGCTTCGGTCAGGCGTTTAGCCCAGTAGATGTTGGCTTCTTCATCGAAGCGCGCCTGCAGCTCAACCACCACCGTGACCTTCTTACCGTTATACGCGGCGTGGATCATCGCATCCATGATGCGCGAGTGTTTGGCGACGCGGTAAATATTGATTTTGATCGCCAGCACGCTCGGGTCAAACGACGCCTGACGCAGCAGCTCCAGCACATGCTCAAAGGTGTGATAAGGATAATAGAGCAGCACGTCGCGGTCGCGGATCGCATCAAAGCCGTTGCGGTAGCCGTCGAAGCCGATGTGGCGGATCTGCGGCAGCGGACGATTTATCAGGTTGTTTTTGCCGACGTTCGGGAAGCCGATGAAATCTTTAAAGTTGTGATAGCGACCACCGGGCAGAATCGAATCGAAGTTAGAGATAGAGAGCTTGTGGCACAGCAGTTCAACCATCGCCTCCGGCATATCGCGCTGATAGACGAAACGCACCGGCTCTGCCGTCAGTCGCTGCTTCAGGCTGGAGGACATCAGCTCCAGCAGGCTCGACTCCATCTCCGTCACCAGATCGTACTCGGCGTCACGCGTCATTTTCATGGAATAGGCGTTGAGCGCGTCGTAGTCGTAAAAGCCTTTGAAAATATCATCCAGGCAGTAACGTAAAATGTTGTCGAGCAGGATCATCGGCTTACGGCGACGCGGTGGCTCAGCCGGAAGATTGATAAAGCGCGGCACCTTGTCGGACGGGATCTCCAGCAGCGCATAGCGGATGTCGTCACCCCGGATAATCTCGACCGCCAGGTAGGTGTAGTCATCTTTAAGAAATTCGGTCAGGTCGGTTTCATGGGTGATCAGAATCGGCGAGATGTGCTGACGCAGCTCATGCTTAAAGTAGTGACGCAGCCACGCCTGCTGATTGGGCGACAGCTGACGTTCGTTGATCAGGAAGATCTGGTTGCGCGCCATCTCCAGCAGCAGTTCGTTATAGAGGGCATCGAACTCCTGATCGGACTTCATCACCCGCTGCTGAATTTTCTTAAACAGATGACGTGGCGTACTGGCGGAACCCTGCTCTTCACCAATCAGAATACGGCGTTTCAGGTCGGCAAAACGCACTTTATAGAATTCATCGAGGTTGTTGGAGTAGATACCCAGAAAGCGCATCCGCTCAATCAGTGGATTGCTTTTATCTGCCGCTTCCTGCAAAACCCGTTCATTAAAGGATAACCAGCTCAATTCTTTTTCAATATAAAGCTTTACCTGACCCATTCTCACTCCATTTAGCGGTTGCAGGACTGAAGATCCAGTGTCCCTGAACATTATGGCGAGAGTATGGCAGCGTTGTCCAACGCCAGGAGTTGTCTTATCAACCCGCTACGGGCAACATAGCGGCTTATTTCAGCCTGCTGCCGGAACCGCATGAGCGTAAACCACATTCCTGTCCAATTCAGCGATCGTAAGCGTCGTGCCATTGACCGCCTGACGCGGCGGCTGGTTACCTGCTGCGGCGTGGCGATCCTGCTGCTGATGCTGCTGCTGTTCTGCTGGCTGATTGGAGTGGTACTGCCGCTGTTTACGGCGCCGGGTCTGCAAATCGCCTCCAGCCAGCAACTCTGGGATCGTGCGCCTGCATTAGCGATGGGCAATCAGGGCAAGGTCGGCTGGCGTATCAGCGATCGCGGCGCGGCGCGTTTTATTCCGCTGGATGGGCAGCCCGCAGAACCGGCACTGGCGCTGACGCCACCACCGGGTGCGATTGTGCAGAGTGCCGACGGGCAGACGCTGCTGCTCAATATTGAGGGAGCGCTGACGCTGCTGCAGCCCACAGCCGACCAGCAGTGGCGCTTTCCGCTGGGCGACAAACCCTTTCATCTACCCGCTGGCGCGGTGACGAAGATGGCGCTGGCAACCCGCCATGCCGATCAATGGCGTATCGCGGCGCTCACCCAGGCCGGACTTCAGGTGCTGACGATCGGCACCGATCGTCAGGCTGCTATTCTCTCGCTGCCTCAGCATCAGCTTGATCTGCTGGCGCTTTCACCGACAGGCGATCTGCTCTACACCACGGAAGGCAATCTGCTGCGCGTCTGGCAGCTGGGTGATGCACAGGCGTCATTACGCGAAACGCACACCCTGCCGCAGCCGCCGCAAAGCCTGCACCTGCTGGTGGGCGGTGCAAGCCTGCTGATTCAGGATCGCAGCGGCGTGACACAGTGGTTTGCTGTGGCCGGCGAGCAGGGGCCGCGCCTGCAGCGCATAAAGACCTTCGCGGAAAGCGACGGTGAGACGCTTCTGGTGACGGAGCCGCACCGTCGCGTGTTCGCCACACTCAGCAGGCAGGGCCTGCTGCGGCTGTTCGCCAGCAAGCAGAGCGGCCCGATACTGGAGCGTCAGCTGGCGCCCGGCATCGTACAGGCGCAGTTTTCACCCCGCGGCGACAGCCTGCTGATTGAGCGGCCCGGACACTGGCAGATGCTGCGGCTCGATAACCCGTGGCCCGACGTCACGTGGCGTAATTTCTGGCAGAAAATCTGGTATGAGAACTATCCCGCGCCGGACTGGGTCTGGCAGTCGACCGCCGCGGGCGACGGCTATCAGGCAAAGTTCAGTCTGGTGCCGATGGTGACGGGCACGCTGAAAGCGGCCGGGTTAGCGCTGCTGTTTGCCACGCCACTGGCGCTGGCCGCCGCCATGTACACCGCGTGGTTTATGGCCCCCGGCCTGCGACGCTGGGTGAAACCGGCGATTGAGATGATGGGGGCGCTGCCGAGTGTGGTGGTCGGGCTGATTGCCGGACTCTGGCTGGCACCGCACATCGGGCAGGCCCTGCTGGGGGTGCTGCTGCTGCCGCTCACCCTGGCGGGCGCGCTGCTGCTGTGCGGGGTATTCAGCGCCCGCTTACCGCCGCGCTGGCGTCAGCCCGGTCGCGAAGTGCTGATTCTGCTGCCGCTGCTGCTGTCAGTGACGCTGCTGACGCTGTGGCTGCCCGCTCGATTTATGCCGGATGCCGGCGACTGGCTGCCGCATTATGAACAGCGAAATCTGCTGGTGGCCGCGCTGGCGATGGGCTTTGCGCTGGTGCCGCTGATCTTTACCCTCTCGGAAGATGCGCTCTTCAGCGTCCCCGCGGCGCTGGGACAGGGCTCGCTGGCGCTGGGCGCGACGCCGTGGCAGACGCTGACCCGCGTGGTGCTGCCCGGTGCCTCTGCCGGTATTTTTGCCGCGCTAATGGTCGGTCTGGGGCGCGCCGTGGGAGAAACCATGATTCTGCTGATGGCGACCGGTAACACGCCGCAAAGTGAAGGGGGCCTGTTCAGCGGCCTGCGCGCGCTGTCCGCCAATATCGCTATCGAGATGCCGGAAGCGGCGGCGGGCAGTGCCCACTACCGGGTGCTGTTTCTCAGCGCTCTGCTGCTGCTGCTGTTTACGCTGGTTATCAACACCATTGCAGAGCTGATCCGTCAGCGGCTGCGTCAGCGATACAGTCAGCAGGAGGAGCAAGCATGAAGATGATGCGCCAGAACGATCGCTGGCGGTGGTTAACCGCTGGCGCGGTAGCCGTCTGCCTGCTCGCCTTTACGCTGCTGATTGGTTTGCTGGCCTGGCAGGGGGTGCGTGCCTTCTGGCCGCAGCGCGTTGACCTTTACAGCTTCACCCAGCCGGACGGCGGCGAGACGCGCCTGCTGGGTGAAACGCTGGAGCATCAGCGGCACTTTCCCGCCCCGGCCGATGAGCAGGGCAACCAGGGTGAGAAGGTTCATCGCTATCTGATTAAGACCGGTAACCGGGAGTGGGATGCGCCCGATTTCCGCGTGGTTTACAGCCGTCAGGCGGCGCAGGTCACTCAGCCCGCCGATGTCATGGTGCTGCAGCGGCGCGGCCACGGTCAGGCCTATGGCTGGTTTGTCGGGCTGCGTGAAGACAATGAAGAGTTAACCGCCAGAGACCCGGATGCGCTGCTGCATCAACGGCTCGGGCAGGTGCAGACCCTGGTGCGCCAGGCCAGCCAGATCCGCCGGGTCGATATGGCGCGTCTCAACAGCCAGCGGGAGCAGTTAGACGAGCAGGCGGAGGCACGACGGGCCGCCGGACGCTTTGATTTGCAGACTGAGTCGGAATTTCAGGCCAATCAGGCCGCCCTGCAGCGCCGTTTCAATCAGCTGAGTGAGACGCTGGCCTCTCTGCAGCAGCAGAGTCAGCGCGATCTGCTGATCCTGCGGGATGTGCACGGCACCGAACATGCGATTCCGCTGACCGACATTGTGGACAGCTGGAAGCCCAATGCGATGACGCCAGGCGGCAAAATGCTGCATTTCCTGCATCAGCTGTGGCGCTTCGTCAGCGACTCCCCTGCGGAGGGCGAGAGTGAATCGGGCGCGTTTCCGGCCATTTTCGGCACCGTGCTGATGGTGCTGCTGATGTCGGTGGTGGTGATGCCGCTGGGTGTGATCGCGGCAATCTGGCTGCATGAATATGCCGGACGTCATGCGCTGACCCGGCTGGTGCGTATTGCGGTGGTCAATCTGGCGGGCGTCCCCTCGATTGTCTATGGCGTCTTTGGCCTGGGCTTTTTCGTCTGGCTGGTGGGCGGCACGATCGACCAGCTCTTCTTCGCCAGCGCGCTGCCCAATCCGACGTTTGGCACGCCAGGGCTGCTGTGGGCCTCACTGACGCTGGCGTTACTGACGCTGCCGGTGGTCATTGTCGCGACCGAAGAGGGGCTGTCCCGTATTCCCAACAGTCTGCGACAGGGTTCGCTGGCGCTGGGCGCAACGCAGGCGGAAACCCTGTGGAATGTGGTGCTGCCTATGGCGGTGCCCGCGATGCTGACCGGCCTGATCCTGGCGGTGGCGCGGGCGGCCGGGGAAACCGCACCGCTGATGCTGGTGGGGGTAGTAAAAATGGTGCCGGAGCTGCCGGTAGACGCGGTGTTTCCTTATCTGCATCTGGATCGCAAGTTTATGCATCTGGGCTTCCAGATTTACGATCTGGCGTTTCAGAGCCCGAATATTGAAGCTGACCGGCCGCTGGTGTTTGCCACCGCGCTGCTGCTGGTGCTGATTATTCTGTCGCTTAATCTGCTGGCGATGGCCCTGCGTCACCGTCTGCGTGAACGCTATCGCCTTATGACTCAATAACAGGCTATGACTATGACGTCCGACACGGATATGGCGCTTACCGTTAACCATCTGTCGCTGTGGTATGGCGAGCGCCAGGCGCTGCAGGATATTTCGCTGCAGGTGCCGAAAAACAGGATCACCGCGCTGATTGGTCCCTCAGGCTGTGGTAAATCGACGCTGCTGCGCTGCTTTAACCGCATGAATGATGTGATCGATCACTGCCGGGTTGAGGGAGAGGTGCTGCTGGGCTCGCTGCCGATACTGCGACCGGAGCAGGATCTCTCCGCGCTGCGGCGTCGGGTCGGGATGGTGTTTCAGCGGCCGAATCCGTTTCCCAAGTCGATCTATGAGAATGTGGTTTACGGGCTGCGCCTGCAGGGGGTTCGCGACCGGCGGGTGCTGAACGAAGCCTGTGAGCGTGCGCTGCGTGCGGCGGCGCTCTGGGGCGAGGTGAAAGATCAGCTGTCTCAGAATGCGCTGGCGCTCTCGACCGGACAGCAGCAGCGGCTGGTGATTGCCCGCGCTATTGCGATTGAACCGGAGGTTCTGCTGCTGGATGAACCGACCTCTGCGCTGGACCCTATTTCGACGCTGGTGATTGAAGAGCTGATGACCACGCTGAAGCAGCATTTCACGCTGGTGCTGGTGACACACAACATGCAGCAGGCCTCTCGCGTGTCAGATTACACCGCGTTTATGCATCAGGGCGTGCTGGTGGAGTTTGATGAGACCGACCGTATCTTCACCGCGCCGAAACAGCGCCGGACCGAAGATTATATTACGGGGCGTTACGGCTGAGTCCGCAACGGGAAAGGGGCGCTCTGTCACCGGCTCAGGGGGCCTGTGTCCTGCGTAAAGACGCAAAAGACGCTTTCCATGGCGGGCTCAGCGCGGGCCCTCCATGGCCCGCTATGCTTTACTCCGGACACAGGCCCCCATCGCTTCAGGTTTATCCGCTGTCTGTGTGACTTCCGGTGTATCAGTCGTTAGCATAGCCCTGCGGCGGCAGCGGTTCGCCATCCAGCCAGGCCTTACCGTCACGCATCGCCAGCCGTCCCTCAACAAACCAGTCGATGACCAGCGGATAGATGGCGTGCTCCTGATGCTGCACCCGCTCCGTGATCTCCGCCTCCGTGTCGTCGGCAAAAATCGGTACTTTTGCCTGCAGGATCACCGGCCCGCCATCCAGCTCGTCAGTGACAAAATGCACTGACGTGCCATGCTCGCTGTCACCGTTCTCCAGCGCCTGACGGTGCGTATGCAGGCCCGGATATTTCGGCAGCAGGGAAGGGTGAATATTCAGCAGGCGATCGTGAAAATGGGC
Source organism: Pantoea sp. EKM103V (assembly GCF_011800365.1). Classification (NCBI taxonomy): domain Bacteria; kingdom Pseudomonadati; phylum Pseudomonadota; class Gammaproteobacteria; order Enterobacterales; family Erwiniaceae; genus Pantoea; species Pantoea sp. EKM103V. The sequence continues at coordinate 140,565 of NZ_JAALFQ010000009.1, forward strand.
CACGAATGCGCTGCTGAGAATACGCATATACCCCGCCAGGACGACAAGATCGGGCGAGTACGCTTCAATCTCAGCGATCAGCTGGCGATCAAAGGCGTCACGGTCGGTGAAATCGCTGGCGGCCAGCGCGTGAGCCGGGATGCCCGCCTCACGCGCCCGCGTTAAGCCAAAGGCAGCGGCGCGGTTGCTGAACACGGCAGCCACGCTGCCGTGAATGCGCCCGCTGGCGCAGGCGTCAAGGATGGACTGAAGATTGCTTCCGTTGCCGGAGATCAGTACAACCAGCTTTTTCATCCGTTGATGACCACACGCTCTTCCGCCTCTGACGCTTTGATCACGCCGAGCTTCCAGGCTTTCTCACCGGCCGCTTCCATCAGCGCGATCGCTTTATCCGCGTCGGCCGGGCTCAGGGCGATGACCATCCCGACGCCGCAGTTAAAGGTACGGTACATCTCGAAACGGCTGACGTTACCGGCCTGCTGCAGCCAGCTGAAGACGGCCGGCCACTGCCAGCTCTTCTCATCAATCACCGCCTGGGTGTTGTCGGGCAGCACGCGAGGAATATTTTCCCAGAAGCCGCCGCCGGTCAGGTGTGCGATAGCATGCACATCGACCTGTTCAATCAGGCTCAGGATATTTTTCACGTAGATGCGGGTCGGTTCCAGCAGATGATCAGCCAGCGGTTTGCCTTCAAGCTGTTCGGTCAGCGGATCGGTGTTGCTGACTTCCAGAATCTTGCGCACCAGCGAATAGCCGTTGGAGTGCGGGCCGCTGGAGCCGAGAGCGATCAGCACGTCGCCATCCTGCACCTTGCTGCCATCAATGATTTCTGATTTTTCCACCACGCCCACGCAGAAACCGGCCACGTCGTAATCTTCGCCGTGATACATGCCTGGCATCTCGGCCGTTTCACCGCCGACCAGCGCACACCCTGACTGCAGACACCCTTCGGCGATGCCGGTGATCACCGCGGAGGCAGTGTCCACGTCCAGTTTGCCGGTCGCGTAGTAATCCAGGAAGAAGAGCGGCTCAGCACCCTGTACCACCAGGTCGTTAACGCACATCGCCACCAGGTCAACACCAATGGCGTCGTGACGTTTGAGATCCATCGCCAGACGCAGCTTGGTACCAACGCCATCGGTGCCGGAGACCAGCACGGGTTCACGGTATTTCTGCGGCAGCGCGCAAAGCGCACCAAAACCGCCCAGTCCACCCATCACTTCCGGGCGACGCGTCTTTTTCACTACGCCTTTAATACGGTCAACCAGGGCATTACCAGCATCAATATCAACACCGGCGTCTTTGTAACTGAGAGAGGTTTTGTCGGTCACTGCGAGGTCCCCACGCGAGTTGCGGTTGGTGGTTAAAATAAAGCGCGGCAATTCTAACAGTGCAGGCAAACGTTTGCGAGTCCGGGATTGCGCATCGGACAATTTTCATTAATCCTTGTTTATCCCGGCCAGACTCGCGGCTTTGCGCAAGGACAGGTGGCGCAGAGCGGAAAAGGCGGTATAATCCCGCGATTTTTTTTTAGCTCAACTCATTCCGGGAGAACACCAATGAAGATCGTGGAAGTCAGACACCCGCTGGTCAAACATAAACTGGGCCTGATGCGTGAGCATGATATCAGTACAAAGCGCTTTCGTGAGCTGGCGTCTGAAGTGGGCAGCCTGCTGACCTACGAAGCGACCGCCGATCTGGAAACGGAGCGCGTCACCATTGAGGGCTGGAACGGCCCGGTTGAAATCGATCAGATCAAAGGCAAAAAGATCACGGTAGTGCCGATTCTGCGTGCCGGTCTTGGCATGATGGAAGGGGTTCTGGAGCACGTTCCCAGCGCCCGTATCAGCGTGGTTGGGGTTTACCGTGATGAAGAGACGCTGGAGCCGGTTCCCTATTTCCAGAAGCTGGTTTCTAACATCGAAGAGCGCCTGGCGCTGGTGGTAGACCCGATGCTGGCGACCGGGGGCTCAATGATCGCCACCATCGACCTGCTGAAAAAAGCGGGCTGCACCAGCATTAAAGTGCTGGTACTGGTTGCCGCCCCGGAAGGGATCGCTGCACTGGAGAAGGCACACCCTGACGTTGAGCTCTACACGGCGTCCGTGGATCAGGGACTGAATGAGAAGGGTTACATCATTCCCGGACTCGGCGATGCCGGGGACAAGATTTTCGGAACCAAATAAATCGCATAGCCGACCAGAGAGTCGGCTTTTTTTTGCAAAAAAAAGCTCTCCGACCGGGGCGGGTTTGCCGCAGGGCTGACCCGCGTGCCTGAGGCTGTGCCTGAAGCGCGCACCCGTGGGGAAAATAACATAAGGGGATAAATGATGACTCGTCGCGCCATTGGCGTCACTGAACGACCGCCGTTACTGCAAACCATTCCACTCAGCCTGCAACACCTGTTCGCCATGTTTGGTGCCACAGTGCTGGTGCCGATTCTGTTTCACATCAACCCGGCGACGGTTTTGCTGTTTAACGGCGTCGGCACGCTGATCTACCTCTTTATCTGTAAGGGCAAAATCCCCGCCTATCTCGGTTCCAGTTTCGCCTTTATCTCGCCGGTACTGCTGTTACTGCCGCTGGGCTATGAGGTGGCGCTGGGAGGATTTATCCTCTGCGGGGTGCTCTTTTGCCTCGTGGCGCTGATTGTTAAACGCGCGGGAACCGGCTGGCTGGACGTGATGTTTCCGCCAGCGGCGATGGGCGCGATTGTCGCCGTAATCGGTCTGGAGCTGGCGGGCGTAGCAGCCAATATGGCGGGCCTGCTGCCGGCAGAAGGCAGTGCACCCGACAGTAAAACGGTGCTGATTTCGCTGGTGACCCTGGCCGTCACGGTATTTGGTTCGGTGCTGTTCCGCGGCTTCCTGGCGATCATCCCTATCCTGGTCGGCGTGGTGGCGGGTTATCTGCTCTCCGCATTTATGGGCATCGTGGACTGGCGCGGCGTGGTCAGTGCCCCCTGGTTTGCTTTGCCGACCTTCTATACGCCGCGCTTTGAGTGGGTGGCGATGCTGACAATTCTCCCCGCCGCGCTGGTGGTGATTGCCGAACATATCGGGCATCTGGTGGTCACGGCTAACATCGTGAAGAAAGATCTCATCCGCGACCCTGGCCTGCATCGCTCAATGTTCGCCAACGGCTTGTCGACGGTGATCTCCGGCTTCTTTGGCTCCACCCCGAACACCACCTACGGCGAAAACATCGGCGTCATGGCGATTACCCGTGTCTACAGTACCTGGGTGATTGGCGGTGCGGCGATTCTGGCGATCCTGCTCTCCTGCGTCGGCAAACTGGCGGCGGTGATCCAGGCGATCCCGGTGCCGGTTATGGGCGGCGTGTCGCTGCTGCTGTATGGCGTGATCGGCGCTTCGGGTATCCGCGTCCTGATCGAATCGAAAGTCGATTACAACAAAGCGCAAAACCTGATCCTGACCTCGGTGATCCTGATCATTGGCGTCAGCGGCGCGAAGGTGCACATCGGCGCGGCAGAGCTGAAGGGCATGGCGTTAGCGACAATCGTGGGCGTCGGACTCTCATTGATCTTCAGGGTGATCTCGCTGCTGCGTCCGGAAGAAGTGGTGCTGGACGCCGAAGAATCCCGCGAGCCCTGATCGCATCGTGACGGACAGGATCGGGGCAGGGACGCCCCATTCATCTCTTTCTGAAAACTGTGATAGACTTCCCCCGATTTTTTGCTTGTTCTCTTGCTGAGGTGCTTCTGAACACGCCGGCACAATTGTCATTGCCACTCTATTTACCTGACGATGAAACCTTCGCCAGCTTCTGGCCGGGGGAGAACCCGTCGCTGATTGCCGCGCTGAAAGGCGCTCTCAGCCAACAACATGGCAGCTATCTCTACTTCTGGTCACGCGAAGGCGGCGGGCGGAGTCATCTGCTGCACGCCGCGTGCGCCGAAATGTCCGCACGCAGTGAAGCGGTCGGGTATGTGCCGCTGGACAAACGCACCTGGTTTGTACCGGAAGTGCTGGAGGGGATGGAGCAGCTGTCACTGGTCTGCATCGATAACATTGAGTGCATTGCCGGTGAGCCGGAGTGGGAGATGGCGATCTTCGATCTCTACAACCGCATTCTGGAAACCGGCAACACGCGGCTGTTCATCACCGGCGATCGTCCACCGCGCCAGCTGAATCTGCAGCTGCCCGATCTCGCCTCGCGCCTGGACTGGGGGCAGATCTATCGCCTGCAGCCGCTCTCCGATGAAGATAAACTGCAGGCGCTGCAACTGCGCGCCGGCTTACGCGGTTTTGAGCTGCCGGAGGATGTGGGACGTTTCCTGCTGAAGCGACTGGACCGTGAAATGCGCACCCTGTTTGAGACGCTGGATCGGCTGGATCGTGCCTCGATCAGCGCCCAGCGCAAACTTACCATTCCCTTCGTTAAAGAGACGCTCGGCCTTTAAAGAATGTCGAGCACCGCTTCCGGCGGACGTCCGATTCGCGCCCGATCGCCCTTGATCACAATCGGCCTTTCAAGCAGTTTCGGATGGGCGGTGAGCGCGTCCAGCAGCGCACTTTCCTCTTTATCACTCAACGCCAGTTCACTGTAGAGCGCTTCTTTCGTGCGCATCAGCTGGCGTGCGCTCTGCATCCCCAGCTTCTGCAGCAGACTCTGCAGCGTCTCGCGGTCAGGCGGCGTATGCAGATAGAGCACCACTTCCGGTGTCAGGCCGCGGGCGTTCAGCAGGGCCAGAGTTTCGCGGCTCTTGCTGCAGCGCGGGTTGTGGTAAATCGTCACCATGTCAGGCTCTCCCTTTTTGGCTGTTATGCTCAGCCTTTCTGATATTGTTTGAAACGCTGCTGCAACTGACGCAGCTGATCGATACGGGCATCGTAGCGCGCCTGCTTCAGGCTGCCGAGCGGCACCTGGGCGCTGGCGCTGCTCAGTGCGCTAATCGCCTGATCGAGCTGACCATTCAGTGCCAGACTCTCGGCCCGCGCCGAGAGCTCCTCATCATTCAGCCCCTGCTGAGCAGAAGCCTGCGCCAGTAAATCCCAGCCGTTGGGGTCATCCTTGTTTGCCCAGGTGTAGCGATTCAGAATGCGGCTGGCGCTGGCATACTGTTTCGCTTCTACATAGGCATTCGCCAGGTTGAGCTGCACCACCGGGCTGTTTTTCGCCCCGGTAGCCGCGGTGAGCAGGGCAATCGCCTGCTGCGGCTGGTTCAGGCCGATATCGATATCGGACATGATGTCGAGGAACCAGACATTACCGGGCTGCTTCGCCAGCAGTGGGGTCATAATCCGCTTCGCGTCGGCAAAACTCTTCGCCTGCAAAAACTGTATCGCTTTGCCATATTGTGAGGCCAGCTGCTCACGCGAATTGCCGCTGGCATACTGGCTAAGCAGTTCGTCAGTAAGCTGATTGCGCCCGGTGGAGTACATGCCCAGCGCCCGGACCTTCGCCAGATAAAAATCTTCCGTCGACTGCACGACTACTGGCCGCATCTGGTTGGCGCGGTTTCGGGCATCCGCCAGACGGCTGTCGGGCAGGGGGTGTGTCAGCAGAATTTCCGGTGGCTTTGACGAGAAGCGGCTCTGATCGGCCAGCTTCTGCAAAAAGTTCGGCATCGCCTGCGGATCGAATCCGGCGCGCTGCAGCACCTGAATCCCGATGCGATCTGCCTCCTGCTCATTTCCCTGGGTAAAGCTGATGATCCCCTGCTGGGTGCCCGCCAGCGTACCGGTCAGTGCGGCCATGCCCGCCTGCGGACTCGCCATCGCCAGCAGAATGGAGCCCAGCGCACCGACCCAGGTCAGCGGCGCATTGCGCTTCTGATCTTCCATCGCGCGCGCCAGATGGCGCTGGGTAACGTGAGAAATCTCATGCGCCATTACCGACGCCAGCTGGCTTTCATTCTCGGTAAAGCGGAACAGCGCGGAGTGCAGCACCACATTGCCGCCAAAGAAGGCAAAGGCGTTCAGCTCATCGTTCTGTATCAGAAAGAAGTGGAACGGCGTTTTCACCGAGTCAGCGTGCGCAACCAGGCGCTGGCCGAGTTGATTGATGTACTGATTGAGAAGCGGATCGTTGATCAGCGGTGCGCTGGCGCGAAGCTGGCGGACATAGAAGTCGCCCATCTGCAGCTCCTGATTAATCGACAGCGTCGAACCGGCCGTGGTGCCAATATCGGGAAGAGAATCACTGACATCAGCGTAAGCCGGTGACAGCGTGGACAGAATGAGCGTCGGCAGAAGCGCGGCGATCAGCGTTTTTTTTAACCGGTTCAACATGCCTTAATCCTGTAGAGAGGCTCTGAAAAGAGACAGGTGCGCAGCGGGTAGGTTCCCTTTTCCGCAGATAACGACGGTTTGCGCCTATCTTAACCAGTGCCCGAAAAGAAAGAAATGCTGTTTTCGGGGCCAGCCGGCGGCGCGGTTTGTGCAAGATCAGCGAATATGACGAAAAAAATTGAACATTCCTGAAACCTAAACCGTAGTTAAACGGATAAGTCGGGGCAGGGGATTGCCCGCGCCGGCGCGCAATTATACAACGGCTTATTTACCCTGCTGATTGAGTCCGGCATGAATAAAGCAGAATCTTCTGTCGGTCTTCTGACGTTAATCCGCTTTCCTTTTTAAAGTTATGTAAATTCACTCAAAAAAACTGAATATGGCATGATTTTTTCCAGGTCAAATCTGAAAAAAACAGCGAAACGCATGGGTTTAATTCCGTTTTTACATTGATAAATTCAATCGTTATTCCGGCCATATCTGTTTTTTTCTATTTAACGCTGGCTGTTATTTTTTAAATCTTTCCCCTGTCGCCATAAATAAGGCGGCCCTTATCGCGGGCCAGTGATAAGAAGATGGTTTTTAGTCGCTAATGAAATTTTTCGATTAATTCAGGCGGTGAATCATTTCTGCTGTCATCAGCAGCGTGCCTGCCCGCCTTTCCTTCAGGAGAGAATCACGTCCGCGCTGTGATATAGATAGCCGACCTGATTCAGTCCTGAATAGGCCAGAGATTATTTGCCGGAGAGAAGTGTTATGCGTTCAGCTATTTCGTACGCGTTAATCGCCATTATCGGTGGCGTAGTGGGTGCGGCTGTTACACAGAGTGGCACTATTTATGACAAAGTCACACGCCATTTTGCCTCAGAGCCTCAGGAACCCGCCGGATTCTGGAGTACACCGGCGATTGAAGGCTACGGCAAAATTCATTATGAGCCTGATGCCGCCTTTAAGCCGGTGCCGGGTCTGAGCAATAAAATCGTTTTCCAGATCACCCGCAGCGATGGCGCGATGACCGCACCCAATCTGGGACTGGAGCGCGTCGCGCGGGTAGTGAATCTTTATATCGCCTCTGGCGTTCCGGCCGATCAGCTGAAGTTTGTGGTTTCGGTTACCGGTGACGCGACCCCCGCCATGCTGGATAACGCCCATTTCAAACAGTTTTATGGCATCGACAATCCCAACCTGAAGCTGATTAACGAGCTGAATCAGGCGGGCGTCAAAGTCTCCGTGTGCGATCAGTCGGTGGCCTTCCACCACTATCCCAACAACTGGATTGATAAATCCGTTGTGCATGCGCTTTCCAGTCCAACCACGGTCTCAACGCTGCAAAATCAGGGGTATGCGTGGCTGGCAATGTAATTAACGTTTTATTTTATCGGGAGAATATCTGATGCGTCCAGCAACTTTAGTGGTGGTGGCAGCCGTCGCGGGATTTATTGGCGGCAATGTTTTACAGCTGCCCGCTTTATTTGGTAAGGCCAGCGATAAACTGGCGGAGAATAAAACCGAGCCTGCCGACTTCTGGAGTACACCGGCAATTGAGGGGTATGGCAAAATACATTATGTCGATACGCCAGCCTTTAAACCCGGCACAACGACAGGCCTGAGTAATAAAATCGTCTTTCAGATCAACCGCAGTGAAGGCGATATTCGTAAACCGAATCTCGGTCTGGAGCGCGTCGCGCGTGTAACCAACCTCTATTATGCGGCGGGTGTGCCGCTCGACCAACTGAAATTTGTGGTATCCATTAACGGCGACGCGGTTTCATCTGCCCTGAATAATGCGCAGTTCAGCAAAGCCTACGGTGTCGATAACCCGAACCTGAAATTAATCAGCGAACTGAAAAAAGCGGGTGTGCAGGTCACTATCTGTGACCAGTCAGTGGCGTTTCATCAGCTGGAGCGTGACTGGATCGACCCGATGGTCACCCACACGATCTCCAGCGGCACCACAGTCGCCACCCTGGAAAACAGCGGTTACGCCTTTCTGATGCTCTGATCCTCCTGACAGCGGCGTCATCGCCGCTGTCATCTGCTGTGCTTTGCTTTTCCTGTAAGGCGGACCGGCCTTACTCCTTTCTTCTCACCGGATGCGCCCTGTCGCTTCAGGCTGGCCTTAATTGCCGCGGCTCCTACGATAAAACGTCATGTTTACCGGGGTTCGGGACCACTATCTATCGTGCTTTTTCCCTGTCAGCAGAGAAGCCCTGATCATTAAATCAGTGCCAGGATAATTTGTATTTAGTCGGCTGTAATTTGTCTTAATGCTGCTCAAAAAGGCCAGCAGGGTGTAGACTTAAGCCCGGATTATCAGCTGGCTTTCATTAAAAAAATAATCAGGCATTCATGACATGACTTCCTTCTTCGGGGCGGCAACGCCATGCTAAAGCTGTTTCGGCCTAAAGCCGATTTACGCAATCTCATCGCCCTGCTGGTCATTGTCAGTATTGTCATTACGCTCGCCAACACACTTTACGCCACCTGGCGGGTGCAGCGTCAGGTGCTGATCGATTCCACGCTTGAAGCTAACCGCGCCTATGCCGCCAAGCTCGCCTCTACCAGCGAAATCTTCTTCCAGCTGGCGCAGTCACAGCTGCACTTCAGCGCCAATCAGCTCAGCCGTGACTTCAATAATGATGCGTTGCTGAGCAGTGAGGTCAACCGCCTGCGTGAGCAGACCACCAGTTTTAACTCGGTGGTGGTGGTGGATGGGCAGGGCGTGGTCAAAGCGATCTCGCCTGAGTCCCTGACCCTGAAAGGCATGCATCTCACCAGTGATGCCTCGCGCGAAGCGCTGACGCTGCGGCAGCCGGCAATCAGCAAACCGACGCTGTCACCGGCTAATAATCTGCTGGTGTTTGTCTCGTGGCCGATCTGGAGCGAACAGGGCGACTATCTGGGCTACGTCGGCGGCACCATCTATCTGAAAAAGAAAAGTATTCTGAATGCGCTGCTGGGTGAACAGTTCTATCGTGATGGCACCACGGTCTATGTGCTCGACAGTAATAATGAGGTGCTGTATCACCAGAATCGTCAGCTGGTGGGCAAAACCCTGCCTGCCATCGTCAGTCCCAACGGTGAGGAGACCAACGGCTCGCTGATGATGACCGGTGCGGGAGAATCCACGCAGCTGGCCGGCTATGCCGTCGTTCCGACCACCGGCTGGACGGTGGTGGCCCTGAAGCCCATCAATGCCACGCTCGATCCGCTTTCCGGGCTGTTAATGAAAGTGCTGAAAAACTCGGTGCCGTTTGCGCTGCTGACCCTGCTGGTGGCTGTGGTGCTGGCGCGACTGATCGCCCGGCCGCTGTTTCAGCTGGCACGCAAAGCCAGCCGGATGGATGCGCAGGGCGTCTCTAAGGAGATTGGCGGTATCAGCGCCTGGTACTTTGAGGCCGCACAGGTGAAGCGCGCGCTGCTCACCGGTATCGGCCTGGTGCAGGACAAAATCGGCCGTCTCAGCTCAGAAGCGCAGACCGACCCGCTCACCCAGCTACTGAATCGCCGCGGGCTGAACGCGGTCCTGGAGTATTATCGCACGCTGCGCCAGCCTTTCGCGGTGCTGGCACTGGATATCGACCATTTCAAAAACGTTAACGACAGCTGGGGCCATGACGTCGGTGATCGGGTGATTCAGCAGGTGGCCAGCACGCTGCGTGCCAGCGCCCGTCACTCGGATGTCGTATGCCGCAACGGCGGAGAAGAGTTTCTGATGCTGCTGCCAGGAACGTCGCTGGATGAAGCGCAGGTCATCGCAGAGCGGGTGCGGCAGGGCATTGCAGAAGCCTGGCTCAGGGATGTGGGGCGGATTACCCTCTCTATCGGTGTCGCGGCCTGGAAAGGAACGCAGGATGCCGGGCTGGAAGTGAGCCTGAAACAGGCGGATGCCGCGCTTTATGAGGCAAAGAATGCCGGGCGCAACTGCGTCATCGTTGTCCGATCTTAACGGTTCGGGAAGCGGGGAGGGCGGGGAAAGAGAAAGAAGAAGGGCGCGGCACCCAGGCTACCGCGCCCTTACGATCAGGCGGACTTAACGTAATCCAGCACCATGTCGTGGTGATTCGAGGTCTTGAAGTTATCAAACACTTTCTCAACCTTGCCCTCTGCATCCACCAGGAAGCTGATGCGATGAATGCCGTCATAGGTTTTACCCATAAACGTTTTTTCACCCCAGACGCCAAACGCCTGGCAGACTTCATGGTTTTCATCTGAGAGCAGGGTAAAGTTCAGCAGCTCTTTTTCCGCAAAACGTGACAGTTTTTCCGGTTTGTCGGTGCTGATACCCAGCACTTCCACACCCGCTTTTTTCAACTCATCCATGTTGTCACGCAGACCGCACGCCTGCACGGTGCAGCCTGGCGTCATCGCTTTCGGGTAGAAGTAGACCAGAACGCGCTGTCCCTGGAAGTCGGTCAGATTCACTTGTTCGCCGTCCTGATCGGGCAGGCTAAATGCGGGTGCGGTGTCACCGGCTTTCAGTGGATTCATCACATCTCTCCATTTTTTTATTCAGGCTGTGGGTAATACACCATCCAGCGAAAAACAACCAGAGGGAACGTTACCATCAGGGGGTATTTCACCACATAGCCGGTCACGTTTCAGTGGCAGTAATGTGGAGAAATAACTCCGGTTTATTTGCAAAGTTTAGCGCACCGCGCTGACAGATTCGCTGCTGTCGGCATCTGACACACTATAGAGGCGCAGCGTGCCCTGGGCATTCAGCTCCTGACACAGCGCATTGAACGCCTGCTCAAAGGTGGTGCCGCTGGTGCGTGTCGGACTGTGTGCCGTCATCTGAATATAGAGTGTCGGCGGCAAACTCTGTTGCGCGGGGGTGATGCGCGACACCAGTTCCGCCACGTTCATCTGATGCTTATCAATGAGATCGGTAAAGCGCTCGATGATGTGCGGTGAATCGGCGACCTCAACCTGGATAAAGGCGGTATCAGGCATCGGCGGGCGTAACCGCGCGTTGGTACGCTTCATGACGATCAGCAGCTCCAGCTCTGCCCCTTTCAGCGGCAGCGTCGATTCAATCAGCGTGATCGCATTCCAGCTGCCGGACAGCAGCATGATAAACGTGAATTCATCCCCGAGCATGGCAAGACGGCTGTCTTCAATATTGCAACCACAGCTGCTGACGTGTCGGGTAATGGTGTTGACGATACCCGGACGGTCAACACCGAGGGCGGTGATCACCAGATGATGGGGCTGAGATTGCGACAAAATGGCTTTTCCTCTGCTTTCGCTAATAACCATAAGGTAAACATAAAAAAAACTGCTGACAAGCGCGGGAATGGCGTGGCTTGCTTGCTTTTCCCTAAGCGTAAAACGTACCATGAAGCACTTGTTTGTCGAGGGGATCGCCAATGTTTACGGGAAGTATTGTTGCACTCGTTACGCCAATGGATGACAGCGGTAATGTCTGCCGGTCGAGTCTGAAAAAACTGATTGATTATCACGTCGCCAGCGGCACCGCGGCGATCGTTTCCGTCGGCACCACAGGCGAGTCTGCCACCCTGAGTCATGAAGAGCATGGCGATGTGGTGATGCTGACCCTGGAACTGGCCGATGGCCGTATTCCGGTGATTGCCGGAACCGGGGCTAATGCCACCGCTGAAGGCATCTCCCTGACGAAGCGTTTTGAACATTCCGGCGTGGTGGGTTGCCTGACCGTCACCCCTTACTATAACCGCCCGACGCAGGAAGGGCTGTTCCAGCACTTTAAAGCGATTGCTGACAGCACCAGCCTGCCACAGATGCTCTATAACGTTCCCTCACGTACCGGTTGTGACATGCTGCCGGAAACCGTTGCCCGCCTGGCCGAAATCAAAAATATTATCGGAATCAAAGAGGCAACCGGGAACTTATCGCGGGTTAGTCAGATCCAAGAGCTGGTTAATGAAGATTTCATTCTGGTGAGTGGCGATGACGCGACGGCACTGGACTTTATGCAACTGGGCGGCAAAGGCGTCATCTCGGTGACCGCGAACGTGGCTGCGCGCGAAATGGCGGAAGTCTGCCAGCTCGCACAGCAGGGCAATTTCGTCGAGGCACGCCGCCTGAATCAGCGTCTGATGCACCTGCACCAGACGCTTTTCTGTGAACCCAATCCTATCCCGGTGAAATGGGCAGCGAAGCAGCTGGGATTAATCGCTAACGACACGCTGCGTCTGCCAATGACGCCACTGACAGCAGCCAGCCAGCCGAAAGTGGAACAGGCGCTGGTGAAAGCGGGTTTGCGATAATTTAGGGAGTTTGAATGAATTACTCAGTAAAGCGGTCAACAATTGCCACAGTGGTGGGGCTTTCTACCCTGATGCTGTTGTCGGCCTGTTCAACCGATCAGCGTTATAAGCGCCAGGTCAGCGGCGACGAATCCTATCTTCAGGCCAGTGAACTGCATGAGCTGAAAGCGCCTGCCGGAATGATCCTGCCGGTGCAGCGTGGCGACTATGATGTGCCCCGCACCGCCAGTCAGGGCCCTACCGGCAAGCAGCTGGACATCCGTCCGCCAGCACAGCCGCTGGCACTGATGAACGGCACCCGCGCGCAGTTCAGTAACAATACCGGCGCGCTGATCATTGATAACAGCCGTGGCTCGGTCTGGTCGCAGGTCGTCAATGTGGTGCAGTCCTACAAATTCCCGATCGCCTCCCGCAATGATGCCGGTCAGCAGCTGACGACCGACTGGGTTCAGTGGAACCGTGCGGATGAAGATCAGCAGTACCGCGGTCGCTATCAGATCAGCGTGCAGTCGCAGAGCTATCAGCAGCTGCTGACCGTGCGTCTGCTGGAGCTGCAGCAGGATGGGAAAACCATCACTTCACCTGCCCAGATCCAGCGTTACACCGCGCAGATGCTGAATGACATCAGCACCGGCATGGACAAGATCGATACCGCCAGTGAAAACGCGGCATCCGGCCGGGTGAATGGCGCGATCGATGTGCAGAGCGGTGCCGATGATACCGGTCTGCCTATGCTGATCCTGCGAACGCCTTACAACGTGGCCTGGCAGCGTCTGCCAGACGCAATGAAACGCGTTGGCATGGAGGTGACTGACACCACCCGCTCTACCGGCAGCATGAAGGTGACCTACAAGTCACTGAGCAGCAGCGACTGGGATTCCTTGGGCGCGAAAGATCCGGAATTGCCGAACGGCGATTACAAAGTGCAGGTCGGCGATCTCGACAACCGCACCAGTCTGCAATTCATCGACCCGAAAGGGCATGTGCTGACCCAGTCGCAGAACGATGCGCTGGTGGCCGTGTTCCAGGCGGCGCTGAACAAATAAAGTTGCCTCAGGCCGGAGATTCTCCGGCCTTTTTTTTTTGTTTTTGGCATAATAGCGCGCGGCGAAGTAAACGATTGCGTCAAGGCAATCGCCGCAGCGGCGCTGGCCGCTGAACACCCGTTATTTCAAGTCTGGAGTGAACAAGATGCAAAAGCGAGCTGAGTTGTATCGCGGTAAAGCGAAAACCGTATACAGCACCGATAACCCGGATCTGCTGATACTCGAATTCCGCAACGATACGTCAGCAGGTGATGGCGCCCGAATCGAGCAGTTTGATCGTAAGGGAATGGTTAACAATAAGTTTAACCACTTCATCATGACCAAATTGCAGGAAGCGGGTATCCCGACCCAGATGGAAGCGCTGCTGTCCGATAATGAGGCGCTGGTCAAGAAGCTGGAGATGGTACCGGTAGAGTGTGTGGTGCGTAACCGCGCCGCAGGATCGCTGGTAAAACGTCTGGGCGTGGAAGAGGGCATGGTGCTTAATCCGCCGCTGTTTGATCTTTTCCTGAAAGATGATGCAAAGCATGACCCGATGGTCAACGAATCCTACTGCGAAACCTTTGGCTGGGTCAGTAAACAGAACCTGGCGCGGATGCAGGAGCTGACCTTTAAAGCTAACGAGGTGCTGAGCAAGCTGTTCGACGAGGCGGGTCTGATTCTGGTCGACTTCAAACTGGAGTTTGGTCTGTTCAACGGTGAAGTGACGCTGGGCGATGAGTTTTCCCCGGACGGTGCGCGCCTGTGGGACAAAGAGACGCTGGATAAAATGGACAAAGACCGTTTCCGCCAGAGCCTGGGGGGTGTAGTGGAAGCCTATGAGGCGGTGGCACAGCGACTGGGCGTTAAACTCGACTGAGTCTGACGACCGTGCAGAACATAAAAAGGAGAGCCCCGGCTCTCCTTTTTTCATTTTGGCGTAAAGCTGGTGATTGCTTCGTCGCACAACTAAAATCATGCCATCTGAAGATTATCAAAGGGAGTAGAGCATGCGCTGGCAAGGGCGTCGCGAGAGCGACAATGTAGAGGACCGTCGCGATCAGTCATCCGGTTTTGGCGGCGGCGGACGCCAGATTCGTCTGCCACGTGGTAAAGGCGGCATCGTGCTGCTGATTGTGGTGGCGGTAGCAGGCTATTACGGTTACGACCTCACCGGACTGCTGACCGGCGGCGACGTGGCACCGACCAGTCAGCAGCAGCGCAGCGTCAGCGCCAATGATGATGAGGCGGCGAAATTCACGAAGGTGATTCTGGCTACCACTGAGGATACCTGGGGCAAACTGTTCCAGCAGATGAACAAGCAGTATGTGGCTCCGAAGCTGGTGATGTATCGCGGCGCAACCCGGACCGGCTGTGGCACAGGCCAGTCAGTGATGGGACCGTTTTACTGTCCTGCTGACCAGACCGTCTACATTGACCTCTCCTTCTACGACGAGATGAAGACGAAACTGGGCGCGGGCGGAGACTTTGCTCAGGGGTATGTGGTCGCCCATGAAGTGGGTCACCACGTGCAGAAGCTGCTGGGCATTGAGCCAAAAGTGCGTGAAATGCAGCAGGGCGCCAGCCAGACACAGGTCAATCAGCTCTCCGTCAAAATGGAACTGCAGGCGGACTGTTTTGCCGGTGTCTGGGGACACTACATGCAGAAGGAAAACATTCTGGAAGCGGGCGATCTGCAGGAGGCGCTGAATGCTGCCGAGGCGATTGGTGATGATCGTCTGCAGCAGAAAGGTCAGGGGCGCGTGGTGCCGGACAGCTTTACCCACGGCACCTCTGAGCAGCGCTACACCTGGTTCAAGCGCGGATTTGATGGTGGCGATCCAGGACAGTGCAACACCTTCGCCAGCAACTGATGTCTCTGCCACAGCAGACGCAGCTTATGCAGCAGGCCGGTGTCCGTCGTCTGGCGGTGATCAGCGGCGACCCGGCCTGGTGTGTGATGCGGGCTGTAGAGTGGCGTGAAATGCTCCCGGGCGACTGGCTGCAGGTGAGTCCTGAACCGCTGTTTACGGGGCCCTCTGAGGCTCCCGAACCGCATAAACCGCCCGCAGCGCTGCGAACGCTGCTTGGCCGCGAGTTTCATCACGCCATTTTTGACGCCCGACAGGGATTTCATGCCGAGGCTTTCGCTGCGCTGGCGGGGACGCTCAGCGCCGGTAGCTGGCTGTTACTGCTGGTGCCGCCCTGGGGGCAATGGTCGCAGCAGCCTGACGCCGATAGCCTGCGCTGGGCAGATGTTGCGGAACCGATCGCGACGCCCGGTTTTGTTCGCCACCTGCAACAGCTGATAATCGGCGATGAGCAGGTGCTGCTGGTGCGTCAGCATCAGCCTGACCGTTTTCCGCCTCCACCGGACTGGCCGCTCTGGCACTGTCAGGCACCGCAACAGCAGCAGGCGATACTCGATCAACTGGCGACGATGCCTTCCGGCGTCGCGGTCCTGACGGCCGCTCGCGGACGGGGCAAATCGGCGCTGGCGGGCATGCTGGCCCGGCAGAACGGGCAGTGTCTGGTGACTGCCCCGGCCAGAGCCTCCACGGATGTGCTGGCGACCTTTGCTGCTGAGGCTTTCCATTTTATGGCCCCGGATGCCCTGCTGGCGTCGGATCCCGTGCCAGCGGCGTCGTGGCTAATTGTGGATGAAGCGGCGGCCATCCCGGCTCCACTGCTGCAGGCGCTGGTCAGCCGCTATCCCCGCGTCCTGCTGACTACCACCGTGCAGGGCTACGAGGGGAGCGGGCGCGGGTTTATCCTTAAATTCTGTGCCGGGCTGCCGCAGGCACGCTACTTCACGCTGGATGAGCCGCTGCGCTGGTCGCGTCACGATCCGCTGGAGCAGTGGCTGAATGCGGCGCTGCTGTTTGAGGATGCCGCTGCCACCACGCCCGCTTCTGCCGTGACGCCACACCCGGTCCCGCGTCACGATTTCCCCATGCTGGAGGCCGCCTATCGTCTGCTGACCAGCGCGCACTACCGCACCTCGCCGCTCGATCTGCGCCGCCTGCTGGATGCACCGGGTATGCAGCTCTGGCGGGCAGGGGAGCCGCCGGGTCTGCAGGGGGCGCTCTGGCTGGTGGAGGAGGGCGGGCTGGAGCCCGCCCTGGCGCAGGCGGTCTGGGCAGGCACCCGGCGACCGCGCGGCAATCTGGTGGCGCAGTCGCTGGCCGCACACGCGGGTCTGGCTGAGGCGGCAATCCTGCGCTCGCTGCGCATCAGCCGGATTGCCGTGGCGGCGGAGAGCCGCCGTCGGGGAATGGGGCAGCAGCTCGTGGCCGCTGCCGCCCGCGCCGCCGCCGATCGCGACTACCTCTCGGTCAGCTTCGGCTACACTGAATCTCTCTGGTCATTCTGGCGCGCCTGTGGTTTTACGCTGGTACGGATTGGCAGTCAGCGTGAGGCCAGCAGCGGCTGTTATGCGGCGATGGCCATCCTGCCCTGTTCTGCAGCCGGCGAGGCATTGCAGCGTCGCGCGGCAGACCAGCTGGCGCGTGACTGGCCGCTGTTGCGCCAGCACATCGCGCTGGATCTGCAGTTTGAGGCGAGGTGTGATGATGGATGGCGTGTGCAGGACATCCCGCTGGCCGCGGGTTTTGCCTGGGCGCAGCGCCCACTGGAAGCGAGCCTGCCGGTGTTGCAGCGTCTGGTGGCGGCCAGTGCGGCCCCAGACTCACTGCTGGCCGCAGCGGTAAGCACACCGGATGCGTTAAGCGGGCTGGCACACCAGGCGGGCATAAGCGGACGCAAGGCGCTGATTTCGGTACTGCGTCAGCAGGCGGCAGCCGCCCTGGAAAGTCTGGGCATTCGGCAGGATGCGCTGCACCCGTCGTTGAAATAATTCGACCAGCGGGTTCAAATAATCCTCATATCATTCTTTGCCAGCTGGCGTAGAGTGAATAACGGAGGTCACTATGACACTGAAATATGTAATCGTTCAACAGCCTGCCACCACGGCTCAGCTGTTTCTGCTCTACCATGGCGTAGGCGATAACCCGGATTCGATGGGTGAGATTGGCAGCTGGTTTGCCCGGACATTTCCTGAGGCGCTGGTGGTTTCTGTTGGCTCGCCGGCTGCGGGCCGTCAGTGGTTCAGCGAGGCTGAACTGCACGATATGACGCTACAGCAGCGGGTTAACGCGGCGATGCCACAGTTTGTGGAATCCGTGCGTCACTGGCAGAAAAAAAGCGGTGTGCGCCCGGAAGCGACGGCGTTAATCGGTTTTTCCCAGGGCGGCAGTATGGTGCTGGAAGGGGTGAAAGCCCATTCCGATCTGGCCGGCCGCGCGGTAGTGTTCAACGGCCGGTTTATTACCCTGCCGGAGAAAGCCAGCACCCGTACCACGGTTCACCTGATCCACGGTGATTATGATGAGCAGATTCCGGTGTTTCATGCGCAGCAGGCGGAGCAGCGACTCACCGCCAGCGGAGGCGACGTCACGCTCGATATCGTCGACGATCTGGCGCACGCTATTGATGACCGCAGCATGACGCTGGCGCTGAATCATCTGCGCTACACGGTGCCAAAACGCTACTTCGATGAAGCGTTAAGCGGGGCAAAACCCGGTGACGATGATGTCATTGCGATGATGTAAAAATGCCCCTGCAGAGCAGGGGCATTTTCGTTACTTCTTCTTCGGCCAGTCGTCTTCGTCATCCCACTTATCGTTAAAGTCACGGTGGGGCGGCAGGTCAGGTTTGTTATCCATGAATTTTTTATGGTCGATCCGTTTCAGATCTTTATAGACATTCATCAGCACGCCAACCATCAGCAGGATCACCAGGATCCACCAGTAATCTTTGATAAATTCCATTTGCTGCTCCTTAACATCGCCATCAGGCGATCAGTTGTTCCATGATGCGTTGGTACATCCGGCTTAGCATCTGCAGGTCGGAAGCTTTCACACACTCATTGATTTTATGAATGGTGGCATTCACCGGCCCCAGTTCCACCACCTGCGCCCCCATCCGGGCGATAAACCGGCCATCGGAGGTGCCGCCCGTCGTCAGCAGCTGCGGCTTAATTTCATTATAGTGCGCTACCGCTTTCACGACGGCATCAACCAGCTTTCCGCGTGAGGTCAGGAAGGGCTGACCTGAAAGTTTCCACTCAATGGTGTAACGCAGCTGGTGACGATCCAGCAGTTCTGCGACCCGCTGGCGGATCATCTCATCGGTGAGTTCGGTGCTGAAGCGGAAGTTGAACTGCACAAACAGCTCGCCGGGGATCACATTGTTGCTGCCGGTGCCCGCCTGGACGTTGGCAATCTGCATACTGGTGGCCGGGAAGAACTCATTACCCTGATCCCACTCCGTCGCCACCAGCTCATTCAGGGCAGGCATCGCGCGGTGAACCGGGTTGTCAGCCAGATGCGGATAGGCAACGTGACCCTGCACGCCATGTACCATCAGGTTGGCGGTGATCGAGCCGCGTCGGCCATTTTTTACCACGTCACCCACCACTTCGGTGCTGGAAGGCTCACCGACCAGGCAGTAGTCGAGGCGTTCCCGGCGCGCCATCAGCCGTTCCACCACTTTCACCGTGCCGTTGGCACCGCTGGCCTCTTCGTCAGAGGTGATCAGAAAGGCGAGTCGCCCTCTGTGATGGGGACGGGCTGCCACAAAACGCTCGGCCGCGACGACCATGGCCGCCAGCGATCCTTTCATGTCGGCCGCACCGCGACCAAACAGCATGCCGTCGCGGATGGTGGGTTCAAACGGCGGGTTAATCCAGCGGCTGGCATCGCCCGGCGGCACCACATCGGTGTGACCGGCAAACGCCAGCGTTTCCCCTTCGCCACGGGTGGCCCAGAAGTTCAGGGTATCGTCGATGTTCATCGTCTCAATCTGAAAGCCAATGGCTTCAAGACGGGCGATCAGCAAAGCCTGACATCCGGCATCATCGGGGCTGAGAGAGGGACGACGAATAAGCTGCTGCGTCAGCTCAATGACCGGGCAAAACATATTATGGCTTCTCCTGAATAGCATTCTGATAGGTGGCTTCGCTGAAACCGGCGAGCAGGCTGCCATCCGGGGCGCGCAACAGCGGACGCTTAATCATGGCGGGATGCGCCAGCATCAGCGCTTTGGCGCTGTGAGCATCGGTCACCGCGTCGCGGTCAGCCTCGGGCAGTTTACGCCAGGTAGTGCCGCGGGTATTGAGCAGGGCTTCGTAGCCCAGCGCATCGATAAATTCCTGCAGCAGTGCATCGCTCAGGCCGTCGGCCCGGTAATCGTGAAAGTGATAATCAACGCCTGCATCTGTTAAAAAGCGCCGGGCTTTTTTTATGGTGTCGCAATTTTTTATCCCGAACATCACCCACTGCGTGCACATCGCCTGATCCTTATTGTTATGAAGCGCGTTAAGCTGAAAAAGCAGCCAAAGCGCGAGTTTAGCATAGTGTGATCCGTTGCGGCATCTGCCCCGACGGCTGATCGTGCGTAAAGCGAGCCTCAGGCAGACGATCATTTCCCCCCGGGTAAACGCTATCAATTCAGCGGGCAATCATTACCCTGCTCATCATTTCGCGATTAAGAATTTCGCCATGTTGAAAAAATCGTCTACCGCTGGGTTAATCGCGAAATATTTCCTGCGTAATTAGGAGGTTGCTGAAATGTGCGTCAGCTTACAAAATCCGCAATATTCATGTTTTCATCGCTGCTGCCGATAGTGATAACAGGTGTAAACGTATTCACCTGGCGAAAAAAAACGCGTAATATTGCCAGCACAATAAGAGAGGGCATTATGATTGACACTGAAATGGGAACCTGGAAAGAATTCATCGAAGCGATGTTACGCAACAAGTAACACGTGGAGATTAAAGCAGGACATTCCCGCTTGCTGACATTCTTACCACACACAGAAATAAGGCGGCCGCTGATCTCAGGGGCCGCTTTTTATTGGCTCCGCATTCAGTCATGCGGCTTCTCTTTCAGCGGGAAGCGACGGCGTACCAGCACAAAGAACAGCGGCACGAAATAGATCGCCAGCAGCGTCGCGGAGGTCATGCCGCCCATCACGCCGGTTCCCACGGCATGCTGGCTGCCGGAGCCTGCTCCGCTGCTGATCGCCATAGGCAGCACGCCAAAGATAAAGGCCAGTGACGTCATGATGATGGGCCGCAGGCGCTGACGCGACGCCTCCAGCGTAGACTCCACCAGCTCACGCCCTTTGCTGTTCATCTCACTGGCAAACTCGACAATCAGGATGGCGTTTTTCGCCGACAGGCCGATCACCGTCAGCAGGCCCACCTGAAAATAGACATCATTTTCCAGCCCGCGCAGCCAGGTGGCGATCAGCGCCCCGACGACGCCGAGCGGCACCACCAGCATCACCGAGAAAGGAATCGACCAGCTCTCATAGAGCGCGGCCAGGCAGAGAAAGACCACCAGCAGCGAAATGGCATAGAGCGCCGGGGCCTGTGAGCCGGAGAGGCGCTCCTGATAAGAGGCGCCACTCCACTGGAAGCCGACACCCAGCGGCAGGGCGTTAACCAGCTTCTCCATCTCATCCATGGCCGCGCCGCTGCTCACGCCACTGGCGGCTTCGCCCACGATCTCCAGCGATGAGTAGCCGTTATAACGCTCAAGGCGTGGCGAACCGGTCTCCCAGCGGCTGGTGGCAAAGGCGGAGAAGGGCACCATTTTGCCGCTGCTGTTGCGGACATACCATTTGTCAATGTCGTCCGGCAGCATGCGGAACGGAGCGGCGGCCTGCACATAGACCTTTTTCACCCGGCCGCGATCCAGAAAATCGTTGACATAGCTGGAGCCCCACGCGGTGGTCAGGGTGTCGTTGATGGTATCCAGTGACACGCCCAGCGCCTGCGCTTTGCGCGCATCCACATCGATCTGCAACTGCGGGCTGTCATCCAGGCCATTGTGCCGCACCCGCGACAGCGCCTTATCGTTGCCCGCCATCTCCAGCAGCCTGTCGCGCATCGCCATCAGCTGGGTATGACCGATACCTCCGTGATCCTGCAGCTGCAGGTCAAAGCCGGAACTGCTGCCCATACCGGTAATCGCGGGGGGACTGCTGGCTATCACCCGGCCCTCTTTGATCTGCTGAAAAGCTTTGGTCGCGCGCTCGATAATCGCAAAGGAGGTGCGATCGTCACCGGGCCGCTCCTCCCAGTTTTTCAGCCGCACAAACAGACGCGCGACGTTCTGTCCGTTGCCGCCCGGGCCTGCACCGATGGTGGAGAAGACCGACAGTACGTTCGCTTTCTCCTGAGTCAGATAGTAGTGCTCCACCCTGGCGACCACGCGAGCGGTCTGTTCCAGCGTCGAGCCCGCCGGCAGCTGTACCTGCGTCAGGAATACGCCGCGATCTTCCAGCGGCAGAAACGAGGTGGGCAGGCGCAGAAACAGAAAGGCCATCAGGCCGATAAGGCCGAGATAGAGCAGCAGCCAGCGACCGCCGCGGCGCAGAATCGCCGCGACCCCGCGCTCATAGCGCTCAGCATTGCGGTTGAAGTGACGATTGAACCAGCCAAAAAAGCCGCGCGCCGCATGCTGTTCGCCCTGTGCCACCGGCCTGAGCAGCGTGGCGCAGAGTGCCGGAGTCAGGATCATCGCCACCAGCACCGACAGCACCATCGCCGACACGATGGTGATGGAGAACTGACGGTAAATCGCGCCGACGGTTCCGCCAAAAAATGCCATCGGCACAAACACGGCTGACAGCACCAGCGCGATACCGACCAGCGCGCCCTGAATCTGGCCCATCGATTTCCGGGTGGCGGCCCGCGGCGAGAGTCCCTCTTCGCGCATGATACGTTCCACGTTTTCCACCACCACGATGGCATCATCCACCAGTAACCCGATCGCCAGCACCATGGCAAACATGGTCAGGGTGTTGATGCTGAATCCGCAGGCGTAGAGCACGCTGAAGGTGCCAAACAGCACCACCGGCACCGCAATGGTCGGAATGAGGGTGGCGCGAAAATTCTGCATGAACAGATACATCACGCCAAACACCAGCACGATCGCCTCCAGCAGCGTCTTCACCACATCGGTAATTGACGCTTTAACGAATGGCGAAGTTTCATAGGCCACTTTTGCTTCCAGCCCGTGCGGGAAGTAGTGCGACAGCTCCTCAATGCGTGCCCGCACCAGCTTATCGGTGTTCATCTCGTTGGCGCCGGAGGCGAGCTTTACCCCCAGCCCCGAGGCGGGCTGACCATTGTAGCGGCTCAGATAATCATATTTCTCCGCCCCCAGCGCCACGCTGGCGACATCGCCCAGCGTCACCACGGAACCGTCAGGATTGTTCTTCAGGGTGATGGCCCGGAACTGCTCCGGGGTCTGCAGCATCGACTGCGCATTGACCGTAGCGTTCAGCGCCTG
The DNA here is from genome assembly GCF_011800365.1 of Pantoea sp. EKM103V. Taxonomy (NCBI): domain Bacteria; kingdom Pseudomonadati; phylum Pseudomonadota; class Gammaproteobacteria; order Enterobacterales; family Erwiniaceae; genus Pantoea; species Pantoea sp. EKM103V. The sequence goes on from NZ_JAALFQ010000009.1 coordinate 163,458, forward strand.
CTTCTCCACCGAGGGCAGGCCTCCGACCTGACCCACGGCAACCTGTGTGTTCTGCGACTGAATAGCGCTGACCACATCCCCGGTGGTCAGGGCATAGGCGATCAGCTTGTTGGGATCGAGCCAGATGCGCATCGCATATTGCGAGCCGTAGGCGTCCACCTGGCCGACGCCATCAATGCGGCTCAGGGGGTCCTGAATGTTGCTGGCGACATAGTCTGCAATATCCTGCTTATCCATGCTGCCGTCGGTGGAGACGAAAGCCACCATCAGAATGTTACTGTCACCGGTTTTATTCACCGTGACGCCCTGTGACTGCACCGCCTGTGGCAATTTGCGCAGCGCAGACTGCAACTGGTTCTGCACCTGCTGACGCGCTTCATCAGGATCGGTTCCGGCGGTAAAGGTGAGGGTGATTTGCGCCTGGCCGGTGTTGCTGCTGTTGGAGGACATGTACATCAGGTTATCGATGCCGGTCATGTTCTGCTCGATCACCTGGGTGACCGTATTTTCCAGCGTCTGGGCCGATGCGCCTGGATAGTTAGCGGTAATGCGGACATTGGGCGGGGCCAGGTCGGGGTACTGCTCAATGGGCAGTGACCTGATCGACAGCGTGCCGCACAGGCACAGCAGAATCGCCAGCACCCAGGCAAAGATGGGGCGGTCGATAAAGAAATTCGACATTAAACCGACACTCCTCACGACAGTTAAAATCGACCAGGCCTGCCCGCTACGGGCGTACTGACAGACAAATCGGATGTGCTTTGCCACGATTCGCCGCCGCCATTCACTCTACGTGCGGCAGCGGGGGAAATCGTGGAGAAATTGAGGAGAAAGTGTAAATTCGTTGGCTATTTGCGGCTTTCCAGCCACATCACCGTGGCGGCGACGCGCGAACGCACATCCAGCTTGCGCAGCAGATTGCGGATGTGCACTTTTACCGTCTCTTCCGAGATGTGCAGAATAGCGGCAATCTCCTTATTCGACAGGCCGCGCGCAACCTCCTGCAGCACGTCCCGCTCGCGATCGGTGAGCTGACGCAGCGGATCGGCGCTGTGCTGACGATTGGTCAGATAGCTGGCGACGCCTTCGCTGAAAACCTTTTCGCCACGCGATGCCTGCAGAATATGCGCCAGCAGGATCTCCGGTTCGCTGTCTTTGAGCAGATAGCCATCGGCACCGGCATCCACCATCGCAAAAATGTCACTGCGGGCATCAGAAACGGTCAGCACCAGAATGCGGGCGCTGATCCCTTCATGGCGCAGCGCCTTCAGCGTGTCCAGTCCGGACATGCCTTTCATATTCAGGTCGAGCAGAATGATGTCGGGCTCCTGACGGCGCGCCTCGGCCAGCGCCTCTGTGCCGTTATTCGCTTCGGCGACCACCGTCAGTTGCGGCTCCAGCGCCAGCAGCTGACGAATACCGCGACGCATCAGCGGGTGGTCATCCACAATCATCAGGGTTAATGCGGGTTGTTGCATAGTCTCTCCGTTTATCGGTGCAGTGAAACCGACAGTCTGTTCTGGCGAGTAAACCAGGCGGCGGCCCGTTACTCCAGCGGGCGGGCAGGCTGCGGCGGAAAGCGCAGTTCGACCCGGGTGCCCCGCGGTTGCGCGTGGATGGTCAGGTTGCCGCCCAGGCGCTGAGCGCGTTCCGCCATAATGGTCAGGCCATAGTGGCCGGGGGGTTCGTCGGTGCTGTTCATGCCCACACCGTCGTCTGTAATCGTCAGTAAGTGCTCACCTTTTTCACTGTGCTGATACTCCACCCGGATGACCTCTGCGCTGGCGTGACGTATCGCGTTCAGCAGCGCCTCACGGGCGATCTGCAATACATGCACCTGTTGCTGCGCTTCCAGACTCAGCAGCCCGGTCTGATAGTGAAACTGTATCTCTGCGCCACTCTTCTCCTGCAGCGAGGCGATCATCGCCTGCATCGCCGCGACCAGATCTGCCTGCTCAATGGTCAGGCGGAAGGTGGTCAGCAATTCACGCAGCTGCCGGTAGGCATCAGCCAGCGCCCGATCGAAGTCGGCAATGATAGTGTGCGCTGCGCTATCCTCTTTATCGACGGTGCGGCGCAGCAGGGTCAGCTGAATGCGTAAAAAGGAGAGCGACTGCGCCAGCGAATCATGCAGTTCTCGGGCGATGGTGGTGCGCTCTTCGATCAGCAGCATCTGCTGATACTGCTGCTGCGCCTGCCAGATCCAGATAGCGCGTCCGAGCATCGCCGCGAGGCTGCGCATCAGCTCATCCGGGGGAGAGGCCCCGGCTGTCTGCCAGCGCAGCTCGCCCATTGGCTGATCGGCCTGCCGGACCGGCAGCCGCTGCCACTGACCCCCGGCCTCTTCATCACCGGCGCAGAACTGAAACTGATCGCTGTCGAGCCGGATAGCCGTCAGTTTTTCACGCGTCAGCACGCGGCTCAGGACGGCTTCAAACAGGGCCGGATGCAGCGGGCTGGCCGTCAGCATCTGTGAGCTGTCATAGAGCAGAGACAGGGTGCGGTTCGCTTGGGTTAAATCTTCGGTCTTTTCACGCACCGTACTTTCCAGCAGCTTATAGTGCGAGTGCAGGCGTGCCGCCATGCCGCTAAAGGCGTGAGACAGTACCCGCAGCTCATTCTGCTGTTCGACCTGCAGCGGCGGAAAAGCAAAATTGCCGCTCTCAACGTAGCGACTGGCGGTGACCAGCGCATTGAGAGGCCGTACCACCTGCAGGCGGGTAAAGCGAATCGTCATCAGCGCCAGTGCCACAATCGCAATCACCCCCACCAGGCTGCTGCCCGCCACCAGATGCATTTTCAGTTCGGTGTAACGCTGTAAGCCCAGCACAAAGCGGTCGATCTCGGCGACGTAAACCGGGATCTGATGCTGCCAGGTGACGGTATCGCCCTGCAGCAGCTGCTGTTGCAGGTCGGGCCAGGCGGCGCGCAGACGTTGATAGCGAGTGCTGACTTCACGCGGAACCCAGGGGCGATCCAGCTTCTGAAACACCGGGGAGTCGAGCGTCTGCTGATAGAGCGCCAGATGTTGCGGTAGATTCTGTGGCTGACGGCTGGCATCCCAGGCCATGCGGTAACTCTGCATACGCAGTGAACCGGCCAGATTGATCGCCTCTGCGTCGCGCTGACTGCTGAGCAGCGTGACCAGGGCCAGACCTGTTGTGAGCAGCGACAGCAGGACAATTGCACTGAGCGCCTGCGCGATGCTTTGAGTTACGGAACGTTTAACAATCACATGAATGGCCCTGTGGTGAGTGCGGGATTATAAAAGAGCAATCCCCTGACGCAAATGATCCTGCTGCGGTTTATCGCCTCCGTCGTGTCGGACAGAACAAAAAATGACCGCAACTGACAGTTCCCAGGATCGACGACGGTTCTGTGGTCAAAAAACAAACAGCTTTACACCGCCCCGATGTTGCTTTTCATTGCAGCGCTAATAATTCTTCCAGTCACTGACTTACCCCCGATTACAGATTAAGGAGCATCCCATGAAAAAACTGAATGCTGTTCTGGCGGGCGCCTTACTGACTACCGCCTCATTTGCCACTTTCGCTGCTGCACCGGTCGATCAGGCCCAGGCGCAGAACCTGCAGAGCATTGGCAGCGTCTCGGTCTCCGGCGTGCGAGGCTCGCTGGATGATGCCAGCCGCCATCTGTCGCAAAAAGCGGAAGAGATGGGCGCCAGCCACTACCGTGTTATCGGCGTCGATAACCCAGGCGACTCCAGCCTGTGGAGCGGCACCGCAGAGATTTATCGCTAGCTATACCCTCCTGTTTCCATCCCTGTAGCTCTTACCGGCCTGAAAATGGCCGGTTTTTTTATTTTTGTGCATCATGACGGATTCTTACAAATCAGCCTGTGCATCCGCCCGGTATATTTTGCTTCGTTCCTGCATAACGGGTAGGATTCATCGCCGTAAATTCCCGCCTTGCCTGGCACTCACTCACAGGCAAGCGCACAGAGGAAAATACCCCATAACTCAGGGCATGACACCTGCATGGGGGAAGCGACGACTGATGGTCAGGACAAACAGGAAAGCTATGAAATCTAAAAAGAAAACCCCAGGCGAGTTGCGCGCTGCGAAACGACGCTGGCTCAATTCTCATGACGCGGGCTACCAGAAGGCTATGGGTAACCGGCACGTACAGATGATCGCAATCGGTGGTGCCATCGGCACCGGTTTGTTCCTGGGCGCAGGTGGCCGTTTGCAGGCTGCGGGCCCCGCCTTAGCCATCATCTATCTGGTGTGTGGCATTTTCTCCTTCTTTATTCTGCGTGCGCTGGGTGAGCTGGTGTTACACCGTCCCAGCAGCGGCAGCTTTGTCTCTTACGCCCGTGAGTTCCTCGGCGAGAAAGCCTCCTACGTGGCGGGCTGGATGTATTTCGTCAACTGGGCCATGACCGGTATCGTGGATATCACCGCCGTCGCGCTCTACATGCACTACTGGGGCGCGTTTGGTGATGTGCCGCAGTGGGTCTTTGCCCTGGGTGCGCTGGCGATTGTTGGCACCATGAACATGATCGGCGTGAAGTGGTTTGCCGAAATGGAGTTCTGGTTCGCGCTGGTGAAAGTGCTGGCCATCGTGGTCTTCCTCGTGGTGGGCGTGGTGTTCCTTGGCACCGGCAAACCGCTGGATGGCAACAGCACCGGCTTGCATCTGATTACCGACAACGGCGGTATCTTCCCGCACGGCTTACTGCCTGCGCTGGTGCTGATTCAGGGGGTAGTGTTCGCCTTTGCCTCGATCGAACTCGTCGGAACGGCGGCGGGCGAATGTAAAGATCCGCAGACCATGCTGCCGAAAGCCATTAACAGCGTGATCTGGCGTATCGGTCTGTTCTACGTCGGTTCGGTGGTCCTGCTGGTGCTGCTGCTGCCGTGGAACGCCTATCAGGCCGGTCAGAGTCCGTTCGTGACCTTCTTCTCAAAGCTGGGCGTACCTTACATCGGCAGCATCATGAACATCGTGGTGCTGAGCGCGGCGCTCTCCAGCCTGAACTCCGGCCTCTATTCGACCGGACGTATTCTGCGTTCCATGTCGATGGGCGGTTCTGCACCGAAGTTCATGTCTAAGATGAACGGTCAGCAGGTGCCTTATGCCGGGATTCTGGTCACCATCGGCGTTTATGTCATTGGCGTAGTGCTTAACTACTACGTGCCGTCGCAGGTGTTTGAGATCGTCCTGAACGTCGCCTCACTGGGTATTATCTCCTCCTGGGCCTTTATCGTAGTCTGCCAGCTGCGTCTGCGTAAGGCGATCAAAGAGGGCAAGGCGGACGATGTGAGCTTCAAGCTGCCGGGCGCGCCGTTTACGTCCTGGCTGACCCTGCTGTTCCTGTTCAGCGTGCTGGTGCTGATGGCGTTCGACTACCCGAACGGCACCTATACCATCGCCTCTATTCCACTGATTGCCGTGGTGCTGGTGCTGGGATGGTTTGGCGTGCGTAAGCGCGTTAACGCTATCGCCGAAACCGAGCATGATCATCATGAAGAGGAGGCAAAGCCGACCCAGCTGGCGGATGAATCCTCCCGCTGATCGCCATTGCCATCATCAGGCCAGCCTCCGGGCTGGCTTTTTTTTGGGCGCAAACCGGCGCCACGAATTAGGATAGTTTTCCCGCCTCCTTGCCCCTATGATGAAAGGCTCCCTTTATGCGGTAGCGGAGTCTGCATGTCGTTTAAGATCAACATCATCAAAGATAAACTCCTGTCTGAAAACTGGTTTGTGCTGCGTAACTACACCTATGAGATAACCGACCGTCAGGGTGAGGTGATCCGCCACAAGCGTGAAGTCTACGACCGCGGCAACGGGGCGACCATCCTGCTCTATAACCGTGAAAAAAACAGTGTGGTGCTGACGCGCCAGTTTCGCATCGCCACCTACGTCAACGGTAACGACAGCGGCATGCTGATCGAAGCCTGCGCGGGTTTGCTGGATGATGACACGCCGGAAGATTGCATCCGCAAAGAGGCCATCGAAGAGACCGGCTACGCCGTGGGTGAGGTGGAAAAACTCTATAGCTGCTACATGTCACCAGGCGGCGTGACCGAGCTGATTCACTTTTTCGCGGCGGAATATCACGACGCGCTGCGTGACAATGCGGGCGGGGGCGTTGATGATGAGTCGATTGATGTACTGGAGCTGCGCTTCCCGGATGCGCTGGCGATGGTCGCCGATGGCCGCATTCGCGACGGTAAAACCATTATGCTGCTGCAGCATGCCCGCATCGCAGGCTGGCTGACGCCATAAACGTGCCCTGAACGGCCCGCCGCGCGACAGCCCGGCATGTAATGCGGACACTGTCTCCAGGTTATGCACGCTTTTTAAACAGTTAACTGCGCTTTTTGCACGGGTTCACAGAATGCGAACCCTGTCTGGCCCATTGATGCGCTATCCTCTCCACTCTGGGTTTTTGGGGATCGATTTTCTTAATGTCGTACTGGATGAAATCGCTGTGGCTGTCGACGTCTCTGTGGGTGACCTGTGTTCAGGCGGAACCGTTGCAAAAGTCATTCAACGACTGGCAAATCACCTGCAACAACGAAGCCTTCTGCGTGGCCCGCAATATCCCCGGCGATAAAGGGCTGGTGATGACGATTTCGCGCCATGCGGGCGTTAACGATCGCCCCTTACTCCGCATCGACTACGGCAGTGCCTATACCGGCGCGCTGCCTGGCGGCCCGCTGCAGGATAATCTGCTGCTCGACCAGCGGCGTCTGAAACCGGACCTCAAACACTGGACGGCTGAACCGCACCATCTCGCCACCAGCAATGCTATCGCCATTGATGAATTTCTTGATCTGGTGATGGAAGCCAAAACTCTGCAACTCACCTACGATGCCAGTGCCACGATCTCCCTGCGCGGTATGAAAGCTGCACTGCTGCTGATGGATGACAGGCAGGGGCGGGTGAACAGCATGAGCGCGTGGATTAAACGTGGCGAGCGCGCCAGCTGGGAGGTTCCGCCGCCGCCAGCATTGCCACAGCTGCCTCCCCCCGTGAGGCCGCCTGCGCCCCTGACGCGCGAAGAGACCAGCGGATTAATCGATTACGGCACCTGGCGCATCAATACCGACTCCTGCTCACTCGACCCGCTGCGGCGTGAGGTCAGCGTTGCGCCTCTCACCGATCAGCATGCGCTGTTGCTGGTCAGTTGTGAAATGGGGGCATATAACGTCATCGATCTGGCGTTTGAAGTGACGCGCAGCCCGCCCTACGTGGCCCGGGGTATGACGCTGACGCTGCCCTTTACTCCGCCGAGAGCGAGTGACCGCCAGCTTGAGCTGATTAACGCTGAGTATGATGCGGCCAGCGGCCAGCTTTATACGTTTGGCAAGGGGCGGGGACTCGGTGACTGCGGCAATGCCACACGCTGGCAGTTTGATGGCACCCGCTTTGTGCTGGCGGAATATGCGGAGGAGTCGACCTGCGATGCCTGGCACAGCAGTGATGACTGGCCAACCCTGTGGGTCAGCCAGTCAGACGGTGGCGTCCAGCAGCGTTAGCGGATGACCTGCACCATCATCGGAGAGCCGGTCTGGTTGCCGACCAGCTCAGCCAGCATGTTGTTTACGCCGTCGCTCATTGGCGTAAAGCGGGTCAGCGGCGAGCGCGTCACCACGACAAACACGCCCACGTTATGCTGCGGCACCATCGCCATATAGGTAATGAAACCCCCGCCACCGCCGGTTTTCTGAATAATCCCGGGACGACCATTCTTTGGTCCCATGTAGACCCAGCCCATCCCCAGCGCATCCGCTTTCCCTGGCACATCCATGCCTTCCACGCGGGTCAGCTGATCGCGGCGATAGATCAGCGTTTGCAGCCGATCGATCTGCGGGGTGCGATGGTTAACCGACGAGTTAAGGAACTGCTGCATCCAGCGGCCCATATCATCCGGCGTGGAGTAAACGCCGCCGCTGCCAATCGCCGCCAGGGTGTTGTTACAGGGGCTGGCCCCTTTCTCAGCCACCATCAGGCGACCACACTGCTCAGGCGAAGGCGTAAAGGTGGTGTCTTTCATACCCAGCGGACGGGTGATCAACTGCTGAAACAGGGCCGGGTAGGGCGTGCCCGCCGCGCGCGACAGCGCATCGCCCAGCAGATCGTAACCCAGGTTGGAGTAGGCGGCACTGCTGCCCGGTGCGGCTTTAAGGTTCGCCCGTGACAGCCACGTCCAGCGTTCACTGCGCGTCGGCCAGACAAACACCGGCCGCTGCGCCTTGCCGCCAGGCTGTTCACGCGGCAGTCCGCTGGTGTGGGTGGAGAGGTTGATCAGACGAATGGGCTGTCCGTTATAAGCAGGCACGCGGGTGCCCGGCGGCGCATATTTACTCAGCGGATCGTCGAGGCGAATCTGTCCGCGCTCCGCCAGCTTGACCATCACTTCACTGGTCATCAGCTTACTCAGCGAGGCGATACGAATCAGCGAATCTTTTTGCGGGCGCACATTGTTGCCTGGCCGGGTTTCACCAAAGCTGGCGAAGACCCGCTGATTGCCATCAATCGCGACCAGTGCCATACCGGTTGCACCGCTGCCATAAAAGATATGCTCCGCATAGCGGTCAACAATCTGAGAGGCGAGCAGCGGATCGGGCGCGACCTGCGCCATGCTTTTTAATGGAAGCAGTGAAACCATCAGGGCCAGTAAATAGGGTGTGCGCATGTTCAACGGAAATGGCTTCGCTATAGAGATCGGAGGAGATCTGCCTTCACGCATCGGACAGACGCGGGCAGCACATCGCGTTATTCCGGCAGAAGAGCAGCAGGAACAGGCGGGCAGCCAGGGCGCAGGCAGCATTAACTATGACGGCTCTATAGTAATCAGTTTGTGCGGGGCGTGAAGAGGGGAGAGGAGATTTTTTTCTGTTTCGGGCTATGTGATGAAATGGCCCTTCCCGGTGTGCCGAGAAGGGCAAAAGCATTACACCGGCTTGAGTAATGCTTCAGCGTGACTGACGATATTCTCTACCGTGAAGCCAAACTCCGGGAACAGCTTGCCGGCTGGCGCTGATTCACCAAAGGTGGTCATACCGACAATCGCGCCTTCCAGACCCACATACTTGAACCAGTAGTCGGCGATTCCGGCTTCCACCGCCACGCGCGCCTTCACGCCGACAGGCAGAACGGATTCGCGGTAGGCGGCATCCTGCGCATCAAACAGGTCAGTTGAAGGCAGTGAAACCACCCGCACTTTGTGACCGCCTGAAGTGAGCTTATCGGCTGCACCCAGGGTGATCTCAATTTCTGAACCGGTGGCAATCAGGATCACTTCGGGGGTGCCGTCGCAATCTTTCAGCACATAGCCGCCGCGTTTGATGTTCTCGATCTGCTCCGGGGTACGTTCCGGCTGCAGCAGATTCTGACGGGAGAGGATCAGCGCAGTCGGGCCATGATGGCGTTCGATAGCCGCTTTCCACGCCACAGCCGTTTCCACCTGATCGCACGGACGCCATACGCTCATGTTGGGCGTCAGACGCAGGCTGGCGATCTGCTCAACCGGCTGGTGAGTCGGGCCATCTTCGCCCAGACCGATGGAGTCATGGGTGTAGACCAGAATCTGTCGCGCCTTCATTAGCGCCGCCATGCGTGCTGCGTTACGCGCATATTCGACAAACATCAGGAAGGTGGCCGTGTAGGGGACGAAACCGCCATGGTGCGCAATACCGTTACCAATCGCCGTCATCCCGAACTCACGCACGCCGTAGTGAATGTAGTTACCGGCCGGATCTTCTTTGATCGATTTGGAGCCAGACCAGATGGTCAGGTTACTGGGCGCGAGGTCTGCAGAACCGCCGAGGAACTCCGGCAGTAATTTGCCGTAGGCTTCCAGCGAGTTTTGTGAGGCTTTACGGCTGGCAATTTTCTGCGGGTTAGCCTGCAGCTCCTGAATGAAACGGGTGGCTTCGCTTTCCCACGTTGACGGCATCTCGCCATTCATACGGCGTTCGTACTCTTTCGCCAGCTCAGGATGTGCCTCTTTATAGGCCGCAAATTTTGCATCCCAGGCTTTTTCCCGTTCCGCACCGGCGGCTTTGGCATCCCACTGCTGATAGATTTCAGACGGGATCTCAAACGCCGGATAGTTCCAGCCGAGTTGCTTGCGGGTCAGGGCGACTTCTTCCTCACCCAGCGCTGCGCCGTGCGACTCCTCTTTACCGGCTTTGTTCGGGGAACCGAAACCGATTATGGTGCGGCAGATAATCAGCGAAGGCTTATCGGTAACGCTCTGCGCCTCTTTGATCGCCTCGCGAATGGCGTCCGCGTCATGGCCGTCGATGTCGCCGATGACGTGCCAGTTGTAAGACTCGAAGCGCTTATGGGTGTCGTCGGTAAACCAGCCTTCGGTTTCACCATCGATCGAGATACCGTTATGGTCATAGAAGCCGATCAGTTTGCCGAGACCCAGGGTGCCCGCCAGGGAGCAGACTTCGTGCGAAATCCCTTCCATCAGACAGCCATCGCCCATGAAGACATAGGTATGGTGGTCAACAATCTCATGATCCGGACGGTTAAACTGCGCGGCCAGCGTGCGCTCTGCAATCGCCAGACCAACGGCGTTCGCCAGACCCTGACCCAGCGGGCCGGTCGTCGTTTCCACGCCCGGCGTGTAGCCGATTTCCGGGTGGCCCGGCGTTTTGGAGTGCAGCTGACGGAAGTTTTTCAGCTCTTCAATCGGCAGGTCGTAACCACTCAGGTGCAGCAGGCTGTAGAGCAGCATTGAGCCGTGGCCGTTGGAGAGGATAAAGCGGTCGCGATCAAGCCAGGCGGGATTGGTCGGATTGTGCTGAAGGAAGTCGCGCCACAACACTTCGGCGATATCGGCCATTCCCATGGGCGCACCGGGGTGGCCGGAATTTGCCTTCTGAACCGCATCCATGCTCAGTGCACGAATCGCGTTTGCCAACTCTCTGCGTGAGGACATAAAGTTCTCCCTTGTTATGCATCAGGGCGGGAAAGTCCCGCCCGACTAAAATGAGGACTACAGACGTGCGGCCAGTACATCTTCCAGCTTCTGCTGGTCAACAGCGAACTGGCGGATACCATCAGACAGTTTCTCAACCGCCATCGGATCCTGATTATGCTCCCAGCGGAACTCCGCCTCAGAGAGCGGTGATGGCTGATGGAAGCCTTCGGTAGACGGCTCCAGCTTGCGCTCCAGCGGCGCGTCGCTGTTCTGCAGCTCTTCCAGCAGGTTAGGGGAGAGCGTCAGGCGATCGCAGCCCGCCAGCGCCACAATCTGCTCCACTTTACGGAAGCTGGCACCCATGATGATGGTGCTGTAGCGGTGCTTTTTGTAGTAGTCGTAGATGCGACGCACGGATTTCACGCCCGGATCTTCATCTGCCACGTAGGGTTCCATCGGCTTGCGTGAGTTATACCAGTCGTAGATGCGACCCACGAACGGGGAGATCAGGAACACGCCCGCTTCCGCGCAGGCACGTGCCTGCGCGAAGGAGAAGAGCAGGGTCAGGTTGCAGTGGATACCATTCTTCTCCAGCTCTTCCGCAGCGCGGATACCTTCCCAGGTTGAAGCCAGCTTTATCAGCACGCGCGAGCGGTCGATACCCTGCTCTTCGTACATCCGAATCAGTTTTTCTGCTTTGGTTACACACATGCCACGATCGAAGGAGAGGCGCGCATCCACTTCGGTCGAAACACGGCCCGGTATGCTTTTCAGGATTTCCATACCGAGATTGATTGCCACTTTGTCGCTGGCGTTGATGATCTGGGTCTCTTTGCTACCGCCCTGTTTTTTAGCGTACTCAATCGCGTCATCCATCAGGTGCTTGTACCCTTCGAGACCGGATGCTTTCAGAATGAGTGAAGGGTTGGTGGTGGCGTCTTCCGGGTGGTAATGACGAATCGATTCGATATCGCCACTGTCCGCCACCACGGTGGTGAACTGTTTTAGGGCTTCTAGCTGGTTCATCTCTAAACTCCTTGAAAAGAAAAATGAAAGCGAACAGGGATCACCTCAGGCCTCGCAGCCGGTCTGTGGCATGTGCTGCTAGCGGGAACGCGAACCCATAACATTGCAACAGACACTTTCTGATGAAAATGCGGTTTCTCTGATTGTTGCGCTGCGAGGCGGTGCGAAGGAGCCGTCATGCGGTGTAACCCGAGGGGTGCGCCATATTCCACCCTTAAGCATAGCAGTCGGGGAAAATGACGCAGGCAACACTGTAGCAATCCGTGCCCTCTCCGCATCAAAGCGGCGTGACGACACTCACTCTCGTCATACGCCGGGAGCAGATAACGGTGCGGTGAATCGGAAAGTAAAAACGCGGGGACGGTAAAAGCGCTGCCACAGTGAAATGTGGCGGGACAGGCTGAATGCTAAACAGGGGGGATGTCTGAGCCTCCCCGGGAGAGGCGTTTTAAAACAGGCCACGATGAGAGTACAGGCGGCCCGAATTCCGCGCTGCGCTATTGCCTCTCAAAAAATTGCGCCAGCGTTATTTTGGGGTGCGGGTAGTAAAATTTATTATGCGTCAGCGGGATATACATCCCTTCGGGTTCACCCGGCATAAAATAGTTGCCCTGCCAGCGGTTCGGTTCACAAACCGGCCCGTCGTTATAGACGGTGCCCAGCGGCGCATAAGTGACATCCCGACCGAAAATAGAATAGACGGCGGCATCGACAAAATTGAAAGATTCCGGAACGCCACGCAGATGGGTATCCTGAATGAGTAAGCTGTGCAGTTTATCTTTGATATAAAAGAGGCTGCCGAGGTCACAGATCACCTGTTCGAAATCGTGCGCGCCATCATGATGAATGATGACGTTTCCGCCTTCTTCTTTCATCAGCACATCCCTGACATACTCCGGAAGGGTGCCATGGTACATCCTGACCCGGCTTTCGACGGTCTCCGGATAGGCTCTTCTTGCGCGCTCTCTGGCGAACTGTAAATGGTCCGGGCTGATGTCGATCAAATCGAGTTCAATACCCAGATAGTGTGCACAGCCAGCCAGAACAGAGGTGCTGCCTCCCATAAAGACGCCCACTTCAACGATTCTGCTGACTTCACCCAGTGCCGACTTAATGGTATTGAAAATATCAAAGTAATATTTCCCGGAGCATTGATCTTCGTAGTGACCTTCAGTCGCCGCTCTCTTTGCGATGATGTCGTCGAAGATAATATTTCTGCCCAGCCAGGGAGAAAGGTCGGGTTTGAAACCACTGTATATTTCGATGTTGAGCCGTTCCGCTATCTCCGCAAAACTCAGTTTTTCAAGGTTTTTATCGGGGTCTGTGAATGAAGCCATCATTGGTGTCCTTATCCTGAATATGGCCTAGTGTATCAATGAAATTCAGGGCACTAATGAATGAGAAACAAACGGAACTGAACCCTTTTTATCGGTTATCAGGTCGGGTGGGAGCGGCAGGAAAATGAACGGTTTCAGGCGGTTGAGACAGCGTAATGAACCGCAACGCAGGCAGGCAGCTACGTTGCGGTCCGGGGGATTATGACGGCAGATTGAGCCAGTTCTTCACCGGCAGGAAATCGCGATAGAGGGCCGCTTCAGGCGAGTCTGGTTCAGGCTGATAATCATATTCCCAGCGCACCAGCGGCGGCATCGACATCAGGATCGATTCCGTGCGGCCGCCGGTCTGCAGGCCAAACAGGGTGCCACGGTCCCACACCAGATTGAACTCCACATAACGCCCGCGGCGGTAGAGCTGGAACTGGCGCTCGCGATCGCCCCACGGATGATCTTTGCGGCGTGCCACAATCGGCCGGTAGGCATCAATAAAGCCGCGTCCCACCGCCTGCATAAAGCTGAAGCTCTGCTCAAAATCGGGCGTGTTGAGATCGTCAAAAAACAGGCCGCCAATGCCGCGCTGCTCATCGCGGTGTTTGAGATAGAAATAGTCGTCACACCACTTTTTATATCGCGGATAAACGTCGTCGCCAAAAGGCTGACAGAGGTCGGCGGCAGTCTGATGCCAGTGCAGTGCATCTTCTTCGAAGCCGTAGAACGGCGTGAGATCAAACCCGCCGCCAAACCACCACACCGGATCGGCACCGGGTTTCTCCGCGATAAAAAAGCGCACGTTGGCGTGGCTGGTGGGCACATAGGGATTGTTCGGGTGGATCACCAGCGACACGCCCATCGCTTCAAAGCTGCGGCCCGCCAGTTCCGGACGGTGCGCCGTAGCCGAGGCCGGCATCTTATCGCCATGCACGTGCGAAAAGTTTACGCCTGCCTGTTCAAACACCGCACCGTTTCGCAGTACGCGGCTTTGACCGCCGCCGCCGCCAGGACGCTGCCAGCTATCTTCTGCGAACGCTGCGCCGCCATCTTCAGCCGCCAGCTGGTTACAAATCTCATCCTGCAGAGCGAGCAGGAATGCTTTTACGCGGGAAATATCAGCCATCTTTTCGCTTATCGTCGGTTTAAGTCTGGGGCGATTATACGCAAAATCGGGCTGCTTGCATGAGTGCGGCGCGATACAGGAACTTTACGCATCAGGCATTACGGCGATCGAACTCATCAAAGTAGTTGACGATACCGCTGGCAATGGCGGCGGCAATTTTCTGACGAAACGCCGTGGTGCCGAGCAACTGCTCTTCGTGCGGATTGGTAATAAAGGAGGTTTCAACCAGCACCGAAGGGATGGAGGGCGACTTCAGGACCGCGAAAGCAGCCTGTTCCGTGTGCTGGCTATGCAGATGATGAACCGGTCGAATCTGATCCAGCACATGTTTGCCCAGCGTCAGGCTGTTTTTGATGGTGTCGGTCTGAACCAGATCGAACAGGATCTGCTGCAGATAGTGATCCTGCTGCTGCGCCTTCACGCCGCCCAGTTTGTCCGCATCGTTCTCACGCTGAGAAAGATAACGCGCCATTGAACTACTGGCACCGCGATTGGAGAGCGCAAATACCGAGGCGCCGCTGGCATCGGGGCTGGTAAAGCCGTCGGCATGGATCGACATAAACAGATGCGCGCCATGCTGATGAGCAATCTCCACCCGCTGGTAGAGCGGAATAAAATGGTCGCTGTCGCGGGTCAGACGCACTTCGATGCGCGGATGGCTCTGCAGTTGCCGTTTCACGTTACCGGCAATCTCCAGCACGATGTGTTTCTCTTCTGAACCCTCCTCGCCGACCGCGCCGGAGTCGATGCCCCCGTGGCCGGGATCAATCATCACAATGCGCTTTCCGTTACTGGCTGGCGGAGCAGGGCGTGCATGGCGGCCTGTTCCTGTAAGCGCGGAAGGCTCTCTGGCCTGAACCGCGCGCGGCGATAAAACGGCCAGAGCCAGACCGGAAAGGAGTAACTGACGGCGATGAATCAAACGTTTAAGCAGGTGCATGTGCGGGTCCGGTAACAGAAATCCTGCCGGTGTTATAGCCTAAGGCTCTGTTGTCTGCGATCACATAACCATTTCAGGGCATTACTTTGTATTGCAGGCCGCGAACAGAAAATTTGCGCTTTTTTATTTGCCGCCGTTCAGCCGAGGGTTGCGTGCGGCAGAGAATGCGTGATAATCAGCAAATTGTGCTTAATTGCAGGTGAAGAAGATGGAAATCCGCGCCTTCCGCCAGGAAGATTTTGAAGAAGTGATCACCTTATGGGAACGTTGCGATTTGTTACGGCCATGGAACGATCCGGAGCTGGATATCGAACGCAAAATGCATCACGACCCCGATCTCTTTCTGGTCGCTGAAGTCGGCGGCGTGGTCGTCGGCACCCTGATGGGGGGCTACGATGGTCATCGCGGTGCGGCCTATTATCTGGCGGTGCATCCTGACTATCAGGGACGCGGTTTTGCGAATGCGCTGATGAATCGTCTGGAGAAGAAGCTCATCGCTCGCGGCTGTCCGAAGCTGCATCTGATGATCCGCGAAGAGAACGATCAGGTGGTGGCCTTTTACGAGAAGCTCGATTATGAGCCGGTCGATGCACTGCTGTTTGGCAAACGTCTGATCGAAGATCGTGAATACTAAACCGTCCCCTGACTATCAGCCGGACCACTATGACGCCAGAGGGCAGCTGCGGCTGCCGTTTCTTTTTTGGCTGATCCTGTTACTGCAGGCGCGCACCTGGCTACTGCTGGTTATGGCCGGGGCGTCACGGCAGCAGGGTAACGATCTGCTGGCGCTCTTCTATCCGGATCGCCAGGCGTTCTGGATCGGTCTTGCCCTGGGATTACCGGCGCTGGCAGGTCTGCTGCTGACCGGTTACCGGCTACGGCTGCCGCGACTCTGGCAGCACTGGCGCAGCGTGCTGTCGCTGTCATTTTTAGTGAATCTTATCTGGCAGGGGCTGCAGTTTGTGCAGGGTGATCTGCTCAGTTCGCCGCTGCCCTTGTTGCTGACGCTGTTTGACCTGCTGGCACTCATCTGGCTGCAGACTGACCGTCGCTGCCGCGACTGCTTTCTGCCTGAACATCATCTTAAATAAACTTTTTGGCGCTTTGCGACTCCAATCAGTTCCGCCTTCCGGCATCGTATTTACAGGAGTTCTCATGAAAGCTGTTCGTTCCACGCTACTGATCGCCGCCGTTGCACTGAGCGGCTGTGCCAGTTCGGGTTCCGGCACTGACAGCAGCCAGCAGGCCAGCTGGTGGAATCCGCTGACGTATCACTGGTCCTCGGCGCTGCCGTGGAACTGGTTCGGTTCATCGCTCACCGCGACGGAGCAGGGCGTAGGCGGACTGACCGCCTCGACGGCCATGAAAGAGGAGGCGATCAAAGCCGGCCTGAATGGGGATTACACCCTGCGTCAGGGCATGCGTGGCGAAAACGGTCAGGTGGTTGCGTTCTGGCAGGCGCTGGATGACGACAAGGTGAAGCTGGTGATTTACGGGCAGTCGCAGGTTGAACGCATTGAGGTGATGGACAGCCAGATTGCCAGCAGCGACGGCAGTAAAGTCGGCGATGCCTTCAGCAATAAGTTCACCAAAGCCTTCAGCAACTGCACCCTGGCCAGCGGAACGGATGCGCGAGACGTAGCATGCCGGGCCCCCGGCAGTCAGCATCTCACCTATCTCTACCATGGCGACTGGCATGGACCGGAAGGGCTGATGCCTTCCGATGACACGCTGAAAACCTGGAAACTCAGCAAAATCGTCTGGCAGCGTTAACACTGCCTGCTAAACGCCATGCGCTGACGCGCCTGGTTACCCCCGCAGGCTGGTGCTCAGCGGGGGTTATCCTCTCTGCGGCTTTTGCTGATTTCTGCATAAACTCTGCCGCTGTCTTATGCTTTTTTCGACTTTGAAATCATCAAACGATATATAAAACCGTTACTGGTTTTCCCTGAGTTATAAATAAACTGATGTTTCGGCGGGTGAGATCCGCATCAAATTTTTTCAGGGTGCCAAATGACATTACAAGCGATGAAAAAAGTCGTGAGCGGTATCGCGTTGTCGCTGAGCCTTGCTGGCGCAGCCAATGCCACTGAACTTCTTAACAGCTCTTACGATGTGTCCCGGGAGCTGTTTGTTGCCCTGAATGCCCCTTTCGTTAAACAGTGGGATGCCAGCCATCCTGCCGACCCGCTGACCATCAAAATGTCCCATGCCGGTTCATCTAAACAGGCGCTGGCTATCCTGCAGGGACTGCGCGCCGATGTTGTCACTTACAACCAGGTGACGGATGTGCAGGTCCTGCATGATAAAGGCAACCTGATTGCCGCAGACTGGAAAAGCCGTCTGCCGAATAACAGTTCACCGTTCTATTCCACCATGGCGTTTCTGGTGCGCAAAGGAAACCCAAAGCAGATTCATGACTGGTCAGATTTGACCCGTAACGATGTGAAGCTGATTTTCCCCAACCCGAAAACGTCCGGCAATGGTCGCTATACCTATCTGGCCGCCTGGGGGGCTGCTGATAAAGCGGACGGTAACGATCAGGCTAAAACCCGTACCTTTATGACGCAGTTTCTGAAAAACGTTGAAGTCTTCGATACCGGGGGCCGTGGTGCGACCACGACCTTCGCTGAGCGTGGTCTGGGCGACGTGCTGATTAGCTTTGAGTCGGAAGTAAACAATATCCGCAACCAGTACGGCAAAGATGAGTATGAGGTGATCGTGCCGAAAACCAACATTCTGGCGGAGTTCCCGGTGGCGTGGGTAGATAAAAACGTTGCCGCTAACCATACCGCGGATGCGGCCAGTGCCTATCTCCGCTACCTCTACACACCGGAAGCGCAGACGATTATTACGCACTACTACTATCGCGTGAACAATCCGCAGCTGATGGCAGAGCAGAAGGATCGCTTCCCGCAGACCAGCCTGTTCCGGGTTGAAGAGGCCTTTGGCGGCTGGGACAACGTGATGAAAACGCATTTCGCCAGCGGCGGTGAGCTGGATAAATTGTTAGCGGCGGGGCGTGGATAATGTTTGCAGCAAGTCATAAACGCGTGTTGCCCGGCTTTGGACTGAGCCTGGGTACCAGCCTGCTTTTTACCTGCCTGATTCTGCTGCTGCCCATCAGCGCCGTGATCATGCAGCTGTCACAGATGACCCTTCAGCAGTACTGGGATGTGGTGACCAACCCGCAGCTGGTTGCGGCCTACAAGGTTACGCTGCTCTCCGCCGGTGTCGCCTCGCTGTTTAATGCGGTGTTCGGCATGCTGATGGCGTGGATCCTGACCCGCTACCGCTTCCCGGGCCGCACGCTGCTGGATGGCCTGATGGATCTGCCGTTTGCGCTGCCGACCGCCGTCGCGGGCCTGACACTGGCCGGACTCTTTTCGGTCAACGGCTGGTATGGACAGTGGTTTGCCCATTTCGATATCAAAATCTCCTACACCTGGATCGGCATCGCCATCGCCATGGCCTTCACCAGCATCCCGTTTGTGGTGCGCACGGTACAGCCGGTGCTGGAGGAGTTAGGCCCGGAGTATGAAGAAGCCGCTGAAACGCTGGGTGCCACACCGTGGCAGAGCTTCCGTCGGGTTGTGTTACCGGAAGTCGCCCCGGCGCTGCTGGCGGGCACGGCGCTCTCCTTTACCCGCAGCCTGGGTGAGTTTGGTGCGGTGATCTTTATTGCCGGTAACATCGCCTGGAAAACGGAAGTGACCTCGCTGATGATTTTTGTCCGGTTGCAGGAGTTTGACTATCCGGCCGCCAGCGCCATCGCCTCGGTGATCCTGGCCGCCTCGCTTATCCTGTTATTTGCGATTAACACCTTACAGAGCCGCTTTGGCCGTCGACTGGGAGGTCACTAATGGCTGAGGTCTCACAACTGAATCATGCGGATCGCCAGCCGGTGAACTGGGGCAAATGGCTGCTGATTGGTATCGGCGCGCTGCTCTCGATTCTGCTGCTGCTGGTGCCGATGGTCTCCATCTTCTGGGAGGCGCTGAATCAGGGGCTGCTGGTCTCCCTGAGCAACCTGGCTGACCCCGATATGCTGCACGCCATCTGGCTGACGGTGATGGTGGCGCTGATCACCGTTCCGGTTAACCTGGTGTTCGGCACGCTGCTCGCCTGGCTGGTGACCCGCTTTACCTTTCCGGGGCGTCAGCTGCTGCTGACCCTGTTTGATATTCCGTTTGCCGTGTCGCCGGTGGTGGCCGGTCTGATGTATCTGCTGTTCTGGGGCGTCAACGGTCCGGCGGGCGGCTGGCTGGATGCGCATAACATCCAGGTTATGTTCGCCTGGCCGGGCATGGTGCTGGCGACCGTGTTTGTGACCTGTCCGTTTGTGGTGCGCGAACTGGTGCCGGTGATGCTGAGCCAGGGCAGTCACGAAGATGAAGCGGCGGTGCTGCTGGGCGCTTCAGGCTGGCAGATGTTCCGTCGTGTGACATTGCCGAACATTCGCTGGGCGCTGCTGTATGGCATCGTGCTGACCAACGCCCGTGCGATTGGTGAGTTTGGTGCAGTCTCGGTGGTGTCGGGATCGATTCGCGGTGAGACCTATACGCTGCCGCTTCAGGTTGAATTATTGCATCAGGATTACAATACGGTCGGCGCCTTCACCGCTGCCGCGCTGCTGACCCTGATGGCCATTGTAACGTTGTTTCTGAAAAGTATTGTGCAGTGGCGTCTGGAGCAACAGCACAAGCACCTGCAACAGGAGGGAAATCATGAGCATTGAGATTAACAAGATCAACAAATCCTTTGGTCGCACCTCGGTGCTGAACGATATCTCTCTGGATATTGCCTCGGGTGAAATGGTGGCGCTGCTTGGCCCATCCGGCTCCGGTAAAACCACGCTGCTGCGCATTATTGCCGGGCTGGAGCATCAGAACAGCGGCCAGATCCGTTTTCATGGCAACGATGTGAGCCGTCTGCATGCGCGCGATCGTCAGGTTGGATTTGTTTTCCAGCACTATGCGCTGTTCCGCCATATGACGGTGTTCGACAACATCGCCTTTGGCCTGACGGTGCTGCCGCGTCGGGAACGTCCTTCTGCGACCGAGATCAAACAGCGTGTTACCCGTCTGCTGGAGATGGTGCAGCTGGCCCATCTGGCGAACCGCTTCCCGGCTCAGCTGTCGGGCGGGCAGAAACAGCGTGTGGCGCTGGCGCGTGCGTTAGCGGTAGAACCGCAAATCCTGCTGCTGGATGAACCTTTTGGCGCGCTCGATGCGCAGGTGCGTAAAGAGCTGCGTCGCTGGCTGCGTCAGCTGCATGAAGAGCTGAAATTTACCAGCGTGTTTGTGACCCACGACCAGGAAGAGGCGATGGAAGTGGCAGACCGCGTGGTGGTGATGAGCCAGGGTAATATCGAGCAGGTCGGCACGCCAGATGACGTGTGGCGCGATCCGGCAACCCGCTTTGTGCTGGAGTTCCTGGGTGAAGTGAATCGCTTTGATGGTGAGATCCACGGGTCGCAGTTCCATGTCGGCGCGCATCACTGGCCGCTGGGGTATACCTCAGCACATCAGGGCCCGGTTGAGTTGTTCCTGCGTCCGTGGGAAATCGATGTGTCCCGCCACAGCAGCCTGGAAACCCCGCTGCCGGTGCAGGTGCTGGAAGTGAGTCCGCGTGGACACTTCTGGCAGCTGGTGGTGCAGCCCGCTGGCTGGCAGAGCGAGCCGTTTTCGCTGGTATTTGAAGGTGAACAGACCGCCCCAATTCGTGGCGAACGCCTGTTTGTTGGCCTGCAGCAGGCGCGTCTCTATAAGGGTGATACCCCGCTGCGCGCTGTTGCCTTTGCCCAGAGCGCCTGATATTTTCTGATCAACACCGGGCGGGAGTGTGACTCCCGCCTTTTTTTTGCCTTCTGTTTGCATTAAGCCAGGAACCGCACCGTGACGACTCTCGAAAATACCATCGGCAATACCCCGCTGGTCAGGTTACAGCGCCTGACACCCGCTAACGGCAGTGAGGTCTGGCTTAAGCTGGAAGGCAACAATCCGGCGGGTTCGGTCAAGGATCGTGCGGCCTGGTCGATGATCAATCAGGCGGAGCTGCGCGGGGATATCACCCCCGGCGATCAGCTGATCGAAGCCACCAGTGGCAACACCGGCATTGCGCTGGCGATGATCGCCGCGATGAAAGGCTACCGTATGCGCCTGCTGATGCCGGACAACATGAGTCAGGAGCGGCAGGATGCGATGCGTGCCTATGGGGCAGAGCTGATACTGGTGCCGCGCGAGCAGGGAATGGAAGGGGCGCGCGATCTGGCGCAGGCGATGGCGGCACGCGGCGAGGGCCGGGTGCTGGATCAGTTCAACAATCCCGATAATCCGCTGGGCCACTATCAGACCACCGGCCCGGAGCTGTGGCAGCAGTCGAATCAGCGTATGACCCATTTTGTCTCCAGTATGGGCACCACCGGCACGATCACCGGCGTGGGACGCTACCTGAAAGAGCACAACACCGGCGTGCAGGTCATTGGCTTACAGCCCAGCGAGGGCAGCAGCATTCCGGGCATCCGTCGCTGGCCACTGGCCTATCTGCCGGGGATCTACCGTCCCAATCTGGTGGATGACGTCATCGATATGACGCAGAAGGAAGCGGAGGAGACCATGCGGGCGCTGGCACGCCGTGAGGGCATCTTCTGTGGCGTCAGTTCAGGCGGCGCGGTGGCGGGTGCACTGCGCATCGCCGAGGCAAATCCGGGAAGCGTGGTGGTGGCGATCGCCTGCGATCGCGGCGATCGTTATCTCTCGACCGGTCTCTATCACGCGTAACCGCTGTGGATGCGAAACCTGGCCTGTGAAGCGTCTGCTGCCCACAGGCCTTTTTTTTGCCCGGTTTACTGTGCCAGCGAGTGTGAATCTGTAAGGATCACGTAAATCAGGCTGCGCCGATCGGCCGCACAGGTGAAAATAGCGCCCGTTCTCCGGAGAAATGACCATGAAAATTCTGCTTGTAGATGATGATGTAGAGCTGGGCACGATGTTAAGCCAGTACCTGATTGCGGAAGGCTTCGATGCTCAGCTGGTGCTGACCGGCAGCGCCGGGATTCAGGGCGCGCTCTCCGGCCAGTTCACCGCGATGATCCTGGACATCATGCTGCCCGACATGAGTGGAATTGACGTTCTGCGCCAGGTGCGTCAGAACAGCCGCATACCGGTGATTATGCTGACCGCCAAAGGCGATAACATTGACCGCGTAATCGGTCTGGAGATGGGGGCCGATGACTATATGCCCAAGCCCTGCTATCCGCGCGAGCTGGTGGCGCGTCTGCGGGCGGTGCTGCGGCGTTTCGAAGAGCAGGCTCCGCAGCCGGATAGCCAGGAGCCGCTGCGCTGGGGGGGGCTGACCCTCAATCCCGCCACCCGTATCAGTGAATGGCAGGAGAAAGCCTTCGATCTCACCGCCTCGGAATTTAATCTGCTGGAACTGCTGATGCGCGCCCCGGACAGGGTGGTATCAAAAGATGAGCTGTCGGAGAAGGGACTTGGTCGCCCGCGCGAGGCGTATGATCGCAGCGTCGATGTGCATATCAGCAACATCCGTCAGAAGCTCAGTGCCTTAACCGCTGACAGCATCACGATCGAAACCGTTCGCAGTATCGGTTATCGCATTCGATGAGGCACTACCGTGGACGCCTCTTCTGGAAGATCTTTATCGGCTTCTGGATCGTCTTTGTCATCATCAGTCAGCTTATCTGGCTCGGCTTTTCGCTCTCCGGTAGACGACACGAGCCGCCTGAACTGGTGGCGGTCCGTCGCGTGGCCGATCTGCAACTCACCTCGGCGGCGACGGTGCTGGCGCAGAACGGGCCTGAGGCGCTGAACGCGATGCTGTCGGGCTGGGACGAACGTGACCGGCAGTTTTTCCACATCCTGCCACAGGCGCAACCGTCGCCTGCGCAGGCTAACCCGGATGGGGAGGCGCATCGGCCCGCCGAAAGTGAGCGCTGGGTGCGCGGCGCCGATGGAAAAGGGTATCAGCTGCGCTATGACATTGATGGCATGCGAAAAGAGAGCATGATGAACAGTATGCCGCGCAGATTCCTCAATATCCCTGAGCCGATGTTTGTCTTCGCCGGTTCGGTAGGATTACTCTTCAGCCTGCTGCTTGCCTGGAATCTGACGCGACCCATGCGTCAGCTGCGCGAAGGGTTCTCCCGGGTCGCAGAGGGCGATTTAAGCGTGCGGCTTTTTCCGGTGATGCGTAAACGGCATGATGAGATTTCTGATGTCGCCCGGGCCTTCGATACCATGGCTGAGCGGCTGGAGACCCTGGTCCACGCGCGCGAAGAGCTGCTGCACGATATCTCACACGAGCTGCGTTCACCGCTTGCGCGCCTGCAGCTGGCGACCGGGCTGGCCAGGCAGACGCCAGAAAATGTGCACAGTTCGCTCGATCGTATCGACGAAGAGGCGCGCCGGCTGGATAAGATGATCGGTGAACTGCTGACGCTGTCGCGGGCTGAGCATGAAAGTATTCCGGATGAGCAGTACTTTGACCTCACCGGCCTGCTGGAGGCGGTGATCACCGATGTCCGCTATGAAGCGCAGCTCCCCGGCGTGCAGGTGGCGTTTCAGGTGGACGATCGGGCCGATTACACCGTGCGTGGCAATGCCGAACTGATACGGCGCGCCACCGAGAATGTGTTACGCAACGCGCTGCGCTTTTCCCTGCCAGGCCAGCGGATCGAGGTTGAACTGCGCACCGCGCAGCAGTGGCTGGAAATTCAGGTGCGCGATCAGGGGCCGGGTGTCGATGAAGAGAAACTCTCCAGCATCTTTGACCCGTTTGTGCGGGTCAACTCACCGCTGATGGGAAAGGGCTATGGCCTCGGGCTGGCGATCGTCCGCAAAGTGGTGCTGGCGCATCAGGGTGAAGTCGAGGCACGGAACCGGCCGGAAGGAGGGCTGGAACTGACGCTGCGGCTGCCGCACTGGCCCTCCTGAAAAGCGCAGAGAGCAGAAACGAAAACGGCACCCGAAGGTGCCGTCATAGCAGGAACAAAGCCTTATTTTCTGATGCGAATCACCGGCGTTTCGCCGACGGTGACCTGGCCAGAGAGCTTAATCAGTTCCTTGATTTCATCCATGTTGGAGATAACAACCGGAGTCAGGGTTGATTTCGCTTTCTCTTCCAGCAATGGCAGATCGAACTCGATAACGACGTCGCCTTTTTTGACCTTCTGGCCTTCTTCAGCGATGCGTTTGAAACCTTCACCTTTCAGTTCAACCGTATCGATACCGAAATGCACGAACAGCTCAATGCCGTTGTCCGATTCGATTGAAAAAGCATGGTTGGTTTCAAAAATCTTACCGATAGTGCCATCCACCGGCGCAACCATTTTGTTGCCAGTCGGTTTGATCGCGATACCGTCGCCCACGATTTTTTCTGCAAACACCACATCTGGTACGTCTTCAATATTCACAATTTCGCCTGACAGAGGCGCTACGATATCGATTGTCCCAGCGCTATCCGTTTTTTCGCCAAAAAGTTTAGAAAACAAACCCATGATCTTCTCCTAAGCAGTAATTTGGGGCCAGCATCATGCAGATTAGCAGAGCGTTTTTTCTTTAATGAACTTGTTCACCAGGTTCATTAAATCTTCCGCTGTCGGTTGAGCCAGTGCCTGCTCTGCCAATGCCTTCGCATCTTCAAAATTAGTATTACGAATGATTTTCTTGATGCCAGGGATAGAAATGGCACTCATGCTGAACTCGTCCAGCCCCATTCCCAGTAACAGTAGTGTAGCACGTTCATCACCTGCCAGCTCACCACACATGCCGGTCCATTTACCTTCAGCGTGAGATGCATCAATGACTTGCTTAATTAAGTTAAGCACAGACGGCGTCATTGGATTGTACAGGTGCGAAATCAAATCGTTACCACGATCGACCGCCAGAGTATACTGCGTCAGGTCGTTTGTCCCAATACTGAAGAAGTCGACTTCTTTCGCCAGATGACGTGCAATCACCGCTGACGCCGGGGTTTCCACCATAATACCGACTTCGATGGACTCGTCGAACGCTTTGCCTTCTTCACGCAGCTGCGCTTTCAGCAGTTCCAGTTCCGCTTTCAGCGAACGCACTTCTTCAACGGAAATGATCATCGGGAACATAATGCGCAGTTTGCCGAAGGAGGAGGCGCGCAGGATAGCACGCAGCTGCGCATGCAGAATCTCTTTGCGGTCCATGGCGATACGGATAGCGCGCCAGCCGAGGAAAGGGTTTTCCTCTTTCGGCAGGTTCATGTAAGGCAGATCTTTGTCACCGCCGATATCCATGGTACGGACGATAACGGCCTGTGAACCCATGGCTTCAGCGACGGCTTTATACGCCTGGAACTGCTCTTCTTCGGTCGGCAGCGCATCACGGTCCATGAACAGGAACTCGGTGCGGTAAAGTCCCACGCCTTCTGCGCCGTTGCGCTCTGCGCCGGCGACGTCGCGCACGGTGCCGATGTTGGCGCAGACTTCAACCTGATGACCATCCAGCGTGACCGCAGGCAGGTCTTTCAGCTTGGCTAATTCGTGTTTTTCCGACAGATACTGGTTCTGTACGGCTTTCAGCTCTTCCTGAACGGCGTCAGAAGGATTGACGTGAATCGCATTGTTCACACCATCCAGGATCAGGAAGTCGCCGTTTTTAACCGTGACGGTGACATTGCCGGTGCCGACAATGGCTGGGATCTCCAGCGAGCGCGCCATGATTGAGGTATGGGAGGTACGGCCACCCAGATCGGTAATAAAGCCCAGCACCTTTTTCAGGTTCAGCTGTGCGGTTTCTGACGGCGTTAAATCTTTTGCTACCAGAATGGATTCATCCGGAATGGCGCTCAGGTCAACGATATGCAGACCGAGGATGTTTTGCAGCAGACGTTTACCGATGTCGCGCACGTCAGCCGCACGCTCTTTCAGATACTCATCATCTAACTCTTCCAGCGCTTTCGCCTGACCATCGATAACCGAGTCGACAGCAGCATCGGCAGAGGCGTGATCTTTTTTGATCAGGTCGATGATTTCCTGCTCCAGCTCTTCATCTTCCAGCAACATAATGTGGCCTTCGAAGATCGCAGCTTTCTCTTCACCGAGGGTTTCACCCGCTTTGACGCGAATCGCTTCCAGTTGCTGTGCCGCTTTACCGCGACCATCGAGGAAGCGCTGAACTTCCTGCTCAACCTGGTCATCAGAAATTTTCTTACGGTTGATGACGATCTCGTCTTCTTTCAGCAGCAGTGCTTTGCCGAAAGCGATACCTGGTGATGCTAAAATGCCTGAAATCATAACGCTACCTTTTAATCACGATGGCTGATGGGACTCTTTGCGGTGCCATTGTCGCGGGACACGTACTCTACGAAAGCAATAACGCGGACAGATTGTCCGCGATCAAGATGTTTGCACTCAATGGCGCAGAGGAGTCGATTGGCTGGAGAGCTGAGCGGAGATTACTCCAGTTCAGCCATCAGTTTGACCAGATGCTCAACTGCTTTCTGTTCGTCTTCGCCTTCTGCTGACAGGGTCACAACGGTTCCCTGCGTTAAACCCAGTGTCTGCAGCTTGAACAGGCTCTTGGCGCTGGCAGATTTACCGTTAGAGGTCACAGTGATTTCTGACTGGAAAGCTTTGGCTTCTTTAACGAATTGCGCTGCTGGGCGAGTATGCAGACCGTTTGGTGCAGTAATGGTAACTTCTTGCTGGAACATTCTATTTCCCCAACGTTATCAGAATGAGTGTTATGGATCTAAAGTCTAGCCTGGAGCCTTCACTTTAGCCTGTGTCGGTGCGCGGGTATAGCTTCATGCTGACCCAGGACGCGCATGCGTCAAATCGACATTCCGTTGCGTCGTAAAACCGATTCTACACGTCACCGGTTAATTATGCCGTGATTCGCCGTTTCACTGAATCCGTAAATCGATTCAGCTTGATCCACTTCAAACGCGGATTAATTTCAGGCATCGAAATAATTGGCAGTCTAAATACCAGAGCGGCGTCACTGAAATCAATCTGCCGGGTGGTGAAAGTGAGATCTGCGCCACAAAAAAGCACCCGGTCGGGTGCTTTTTGTGGCATTTTCAGACTTTCTGCCCCGACTACTGCAGCTCTTTTTCTGTAAAGAGATCGGCGAACAAAGCGGTACTCAGATAGCGTTCACCTGAGGAGGGGAGAATCACCACGATATTCTTGTTGGCGAAGGTTTCCTCTTCCTGCAACTTCAGTGCGGCGGCGACCGCAGCACCGGAGGAGATACCGGCCAGAATGCCTTCCTGCTCCATCAGCAGACGCGCAGTGCTGATCGCTTCCTCATTCGTGATGGCCACAACCCGATCAACCAGATTCAGCTCAAGGTTGCCCGGAATAAAGCCTGCGCCGATACCCTGGATTTTGTGAGGGCCAGGCTTGATCTCCGCTCCTGCCAGGGCCTGAGCAATGACCGGCGAATCGGTTGGCTCCACCGCGACGGTGATCAGATCTTTTTTACCTTTGGTATTCTTGATGTAGCGGCTCACGCCGGTCAGCGTACCGCCGGTGCCGACACCAGCAATAAAGACATCCACTTCGCCGTCGGTATCTTCCCAGATTTCCGGGCCGGTGGTCTTTTCATGGATCTCCGGGTTAGCCGGGTTGCTGAACTGCTGCAGCAGGACATATTTATCCGGGTCGCTTGCAACAATCTCTTCAGCCTTGCCGATAGCCCCTTTCATGCCTTTGGCACCTTCAGTCAGGACCAGATTCGCGCCCAGCGCTTTCAGCAGTTTACGACGCTCAACAGACATCGTCTCAGGCATGGTCAGGGTCAGTTTATAACCGCGCGCGGCGGCCACATAGGCGAGGGCAATCCCGGTATTGCCGCTGGTTGGTTCAACCAGTTCAATACCCGGTTTCAGAATACCGCGTTTCTCTGCGTCCCAAATCATATTGGCACCGATACGGCATTTTACGCTGAAGCTCGGGTTACGGGATTCAACTTTCGCAAGGATGCGGCCGTTACCGATGCGGTTCAGTCGAACCAATGGCGTATGACCAATTGTCAAAGAGTTGTCTTCGTAGATCTTACTCATAGCCTGTCCTTAACTGTATGAATTATTGGGAACCCTATGAGCATACCTGTTCTGCCTGGGGGCGGAAGGAAAGAAATCGCATATCTATATGTCACCCGGCAATAAGCCTTGTTAAAAAGAGCATAAGGCGCGCTGATATGTTCAGCGCACTTCCTGCCTAGCCAGTTGCTGCCGGTAGCGATCGACCCACATCGCTGTGGCCCCACAGACGGCTACCGGCATGATGACCAAGTTTAGCACCGGGATCATGGTAAACAGACTGGTAAGCGCACCAAACTGCATATTGGCGGTTTTATGCCGACGCAGGGCGTTACGCATCTGCTGAAAAGGCACTTTGTGATTATCGAAGGGGTAGTCGCAATACTGGATCGCGAGCATCCAGGCGCTGAACAGGAACCACAGTACGGGCGCAACCGTCTGGCCGAAACCCGGGATAAAGTAGAGCAGCAGCAGTCCTACCGCACGTGGCAGGTAGTAGCCCAGCTTTTGCAGCTCGCGCTTCATGATGCGCGGCACATCTTTGATCAGACCCGCCCAGCCGCTGTCAGGCAGCGGTTTATCGGTCAGGCGTCCCTCAAGCTGCTCGGCCAGCAAACCGCAAAACGGTGCGGCGATAAGGTTAGCGAGGGTGGAAAAGAAGTAGCTGAAGACCAGCACAATCGCAATCACCGACAGTGGCCATAACAGATAGCTGAGCCACTGCAGCCAGTCCGGAATCGTGGCCATCAGCCGCGGGATCCAGTCACCCAGACGGTAGAAAAGCCAGATGAATGCGCCACCCAGCATCAGAATGTTGATCAGCAGCGGCATGACCACAAAGCGACGAATGCCAGGCAAACGCATCAGTTTCCAGCCCTGGCTGAAGTAGTGTATGCCGTTAAAATCTGAGACGGACTTCTCAAGGGCCATATAGGCAATTCTCCTGAAGGTAATAGGGCGGGCCCACTATAACCTGGCTTTTTCCCCAGGCCAGGTGCCGTTTGGGTAAAAAAACAGCGAAAAAGCGTGGGTTGCCTATCTTATTTGTTAGAAAATAGTGCACAGACTTGCACTTGTGTAGCAGGGCAAATACAGTTAGAGGATAAAGTTTGCCGCGGTGGCAAGGTATTGGAACAACAGAGAATACAATGATGCAGGATTTGCGTCTGATATTAATCGTTGTTGGCGCGATCGCCATAATAGCGCTCCTTCTTCACGGACTGTGGACCAGCCGTAAAGAGCGTTCGTCAGTGTTCCGCGATCGCCCGCACAAACGTCTGAAACAACGTGATGAACATGATGAGCCGGACCTGATCGACGACGAAGATGATGGCGTCGGCGAGGTTCGTGTTCGCGCTGAGCGCAGCAGCAGTAACCATCAGGAACCGCGTTTCGATGATATTCGCGAATCCCAGCCGGTTGCGCCGCGTAAGCCCGCGCCAGCTGAGCCTGTACGTCAGCCTGCGCCACGACCTGCTCCGCAAGCCGAAGCGGAAAGCGATCCGCTTTTCAGCCCCGCACCGCAGCCTGCTCCTCAGCCGCGTCCGGAACCGGCTCGTCAGCAGCAACAGCCTGCGCCTGCCTTTGTCGCGCCGCCTGTGCAGGCCGATCCGCTGCTGGACCTGGATCCGCTGGAATCGGTGCAGCCCGCACCGCAGTACCAGGCTGAACCCGAGCGGCAGCCTGAAGTCACTCAGGCGCCGGAACCGACTCCCGTTCCGCCGTCTGCACCTGCCGCACCGGCAGAGAAGCCGAAAGAAGCCGTGTTGGTTCTGCATGTTGCCGCACACTCGGGTGGCGAACTCAATGGTGAGGCTCTCCTCCAGGGGATTCTGCAGGCGGGCTTCCAGTTTGGTGAGATGAACATCTTTCATCGCCATCTCAGTCCGGCAGGCAGTGGTCCGGTCCTGTTCAGTCTGGCCAATATGGTCAAGCCTGGCTCGTTTAACCCTGACCTGATGACAGATTTCAGCACGCCGGGTATCTCTATCTTTATGATGGTGCCTTCCTATGGCGATGCGAATCAGAACTTCAAGCTGATGCTGCAGTCGGCACAGCGCATCGCTGATGATGTTGGCGGCGTAGTGCTGGATGATGAACGTCGCATGATGACGCCGCAGAAGCTGGAAACTTACAAGGCGCGTATTCGCGATGTGGTCGGTGTCTGACCACGGCGCAAACCGCTATCTGAACTGTTAAAACAAACCCCCGCATGTCGGGGGTTTTTTATCTGATGGGGCTTTATGAAATCCGTCCAGGATCACATCACCGAACTGCGCACTACGTTGCGTCATCACGAATACCTCTATCACGTCATGGATGCACCGGAAGTGCCGGATGCCGAATATGATCGCCTGATGCGTGAGCTGCGCCAGCTGGAAGCTGATCATCCCGATCTGATTACGCCGGACTCACCAACCCAGCGCGTCGGCGCTGCGCCGCTAACGGTGTTTGAACAGGTTCGCCATGAAGTCCCGATGCTGTCGCTGGATAACGCCTTCGATGAAGCGACCTTTATGGCCTTCAACAAGCGGGTGCGCGATCGGCTGAAAAGCAGTGAAGAGATTACCTACTGCTGTGAACTTAAACTCGATGGCTTAGCGGTCAGCCTGATGTATGAAAACGGGCTGCTGGTTCAGGCCGCAACGCGGGGAGACGGCACCACCGGCGAGAATATTACCGCCAACGTGCGCACCATTCGCGCTATTCCGCTGCGTCTTAAAGGTGACAACATTCCGGCGCGGCTGGAAGTGCGTGGCGAAGTCTTTATGACGCAGCGCGGCTTCGAAAAGCTGAATGAGGAAGCGCGCCGCACGGACGGCAAAGTCTTTGCTAACCCGCGCAACGCAGCGGCAGGTTCGCTGCGTCAGCTTGATCCGCGCATCACCGCAAAACGTCCGCTGACCTTCTTCTGCTACGGTTTCGGCCTGCTGGAAGGCGGCGAGATGCCGCACAGTCACATGGCACGCCTGCAGCAGTTCAAAGCCTGGGGGCTGCCGGTCAGCGACCGCATTAAGCTGGTGCATAATGCGGAAGAGGCACTGGCTTTTTATCACGACGTTGAGCAACAGCGCCCCAATCTCGGATTTGATATCGATGGCGTGGTCATCAAAGTCGATTCACAGGCGCAGCAGGAACAGCTGGGCTTTGTGGCGCGTGCGCCGCGCTGGGCGATAGCCTTTAAATTCCCGGCGCAGGAGCAGCTGACCTGGGTGCGGGATGTCGAGTTCCAGGTTGGCCGGACCGGGGCAATCACTCCTGTCGCCCGCCTGGAGCCGGTGCAGGTAGCGGGTGTGATTGTCAGCAACGCCACGCTGCACAACGCCGATGAAATCGCGCGGCTGGGACTGCGCATCGGGGACCGGGTCGTGATTCGCCGTGCAGGCGATGTGATCCCGCAGGTCGTGAATGTGGTCACCGCTGAACGTCCTGAAGAGACGCGTGAAGTGGTGTTTCCCGCTCACTGCCCGGTCTGTGGTTCTGAGGTGGAACGGGTCGAAGGTGAATCGGTCACGCGCTGCACCGGCGGTCTGATTTGCGGCGCGCAGCGAAAAGAGGCGCTGAAGCATTTTGTCTCGCGCCGTGCGCTCGATGTTGACGGCATGGGCGATAAGATTATCGACCAGCTGGTGGAGAAAGAGTATGTCTCGACCCCCGCCGATCTCTTCCGTCTCACGGCGGGTAAGCTGACCGGGCTGGATCGCATGGGGCCAAAATCGGCGCAGAACGTGGTGGATGCGCTGGAAAAAGCGAAGTCGACGACGCTGGCGCGTTTCCTCTATGCGCTGGGGATCCGTGAAGTGGGCGAAGCCACCGCCGCCAATCTGGCAAACCACTTTGGTGAGCTGCAGAAGGTGATGGATGCCGATCTGGAGGCGCTGATTGCCGTGCCGGATGTGGGTAAGGTCGTCGCCGCGCACGTTCGCAACTTTATGGAAGAGGAGAGCAACCGCGAGGTCATCCGCCAGCTGACGGACGATATTGGTGTTCACTGGCCAGCTGTTGTGGTGGTGAAAGCCGAAGAGATTGACAGTCCGTTTGCCGGGAAAACCGTGGTGCTGACCGGTTCGCTGTCGCAGATGAACCGCGACGATGCTAAAGCGCAGCTGATCGCGCTGGGAGCTAAAGTCAGCGGCAGCGTGTCGAAGAAAACGGATCTGCTGATTGCCGGTGAAGCGGCGGGTTCCAAGCTGGCGAAAGCGCAGGAGCTGGGCATCGAGGTGATCGATGAAGCTGAAATGATCCGTCTGCTGGGTGCCTGAGATGGATAAGCATCAGCTGGTGGCGATAGCGAACACGGCGATGCCGTTTGGGAAATATAAAGGGCGGATGCTGATCGATCTGCCTGAACCCTACCTGCTGTGGTTTGCCCGCAGTGGCGACTTCCCTTCCGGCCAACTGGGTGACCTGATGCAGCTCACGCTGACAATAAAAATCGAAGGTCTGGAGGGGCTGGTGAAGCCGCTTCAGACCCGGAAATAACGTGGCCCGCACAGGCGGGCCATGCAGACTATTTCTGCGACTCCATCACGGAGGTTTTCACCTCTAAAGCCTGCTTTTTCTCACCGCTCTTCTTGTAGCGTCCGGCGATGAACGAACAGACCATCAGCTGAACCTGATGGAAGATCATCAGCGGCAGCACGATAATCCCCACGGTACTGGCCGGGAACAGGATATTTGCCATCGGTACCCCATTTGCCAGACTCTTCTTCGATCCACAAAACAGCACCACAATCTCATCGGCGCGTTTGAAGCGGAACAGGCGCGAAGCCAGCAGGTTGATAATCAGCACGGTGGCCAGCAGCAGAATGGAGCCTGCCACAATCCAGAGCAGGGTAATCACGCCCACGCGATGCCAGATGCCGTTCACCACCGCCTCACTGAAGGCACTGTAGACCACCAGCAGAATCGAGGTCTGGTCAGTTTTGCCAATCAGGCTGCGGTGCTTTTCAACCCAGCCGCCGATCCAGCGGCGTGAAAGATGGCCCAGTATGAACGGCACCATCAGTTGCAGCATAATCTTACCGATCTGCTCCAGACCGTCAGTCGGCGCGCTGCTGTGGATATCCATCACCACATTTACCAGCAACGGGGAGATGAAGACTCCCAGCAGGCTGGATGCCGAGGCGCTGCACACGGCGGCCGCGACGTTACCGCCAGCCATCGAGGTAAATGCGATGGCGGACTGCACGGTGGCAGGCAGGATACAGAGATAGATAAAGCCGGTATAAATTTCCGGACCGACATCAACCGGATGCCACCAGACCAGCAGCATGCCCAGCGCCGGAAAGAGCACAAAGGTGCTGAACATGATCCAGAGATGCAGCTGCCAGTGACTGCTTCCCGCAATGATCTTCTCCCGCGACAGCTTGGCACCGTGCATAAAGAACAGCAGTGCGATAGCCGCGGTGGCGAGGTAGCTGAAGATATCGACGTAGATTCCTCTGGCAGGCAGGAAGGTGGCCAGCAGCACGGTGATGATGAGCTTAACCATCATCGGATCAAGTTTTAAAAATCCCATTGTTAAAATCCGGTAAATTTTTCAATAGGCCGATTGTGCGGGAATCATTTTTAGAAATAAAATTGATTTATTGCATTAATCTATGAGCGTAATCGATGAATTATACCCTGCGGCAATTGCGGACTTTCATTGCGGTGGCACATTATGGTGGATTCAGTCAGGCGGGGCAGGCGATAGGCCTGAGCCAGTCGGCGGTGAGTCACAGCATCAAAGAGCTGGAGGCGGAAACCGGCGTGCGGCTGCTGGATCGCACCACGCGCGAGGTGATGCTGACCGAGGCAGGAAAACAGCTGGCATCCCGCATGGAACGTCTGCTGGAGGAGATTAATACCACGCTGCTGGATATCCGCAGTTTTGGCGAACAGCGCAGCGGCACCGTGCGGGTGGCAGCCAGCCAGACGATTTCCGCGCATCTGATGCCTCAGTGTCTGGCGGCCAGCCAGCAGCACTTCCCCGACATTAAAGTGATACTGCACGACCGCGCGCAGCAGTGGGTGCTGCAAAGTGTGCGAAACGCCGAAGTCGATTTTGGCATCGTGATCGGGCCGCTGCGCGACAGCGATTTTGACACGATTGCCATTCTGGATGAGCCTTTCTTACTGTTGTGCCGGGATGATGATCCGCTGGCGCGGGTGGACAGGGCGGAATGGTCGATGCTGGATGGGCGCACGCTGGTGTTGCAGGATTATGCATCCGGCAGCCGGGTACTGATTGATGCAGCCATGCAGCAGCAGAATATTCAGGCAGAGGTGGTGCAGGAGATTGGTCATCCTGCCACGCTGTTTCCGATGGTGCAGGTAGGGATTGGTATCAGTATTCTGCCCGCGCTGGCATTACCCCTGCCGGCGGATCGCGCGCTCACCGTGCGGCGGCTTTATCCCGAGATCAATCGAAGTCTGACCCTCATTAAACGCAAAAACCGCTCACTGACGCCCGCCGCCGAAGCCATCTGGCAGGAGGTGCGCCAGCAGGCGGCGCTGCTGGCGCAACAGCGTGCCATTACGCCCGCGTTTTAGATATAGACATCGACATTATTTTTGTCAGTCGGGCGGTTAATCCCGTTCGCCTTGCTTTCACTGACCGGGTTAACACTGTCGCTTTTCTGCTGCGCCTTTTCGGCCTGCTCAGCCTGCTTCTTTTGCAGCTGAGCAATCTGCGCTTCCAGCATGGTGATCTGCGACTGGTACATCTGCGCTATTTTAGATTTCTGGTCTTCGTCAAGATCGTGGTTGTCGGCCAGCTCTTTGATTTTTTTCATCACGCTCTGAATCTGTTTATTCAGTGCGGCGATCTGCGAGGCGATACTGCCGCCGCCGCTGTCACCTCCACCTGGCATAACTTTTAAAACTCCGGCTATCGAGGACATCATTTTCTCCCTGTAGTTCGTCTATAAGGTTATCGGCGCAGGCAGGAATAACTGAAGTGTCAAAAAGAGCAGGGGAGTAAAAAAGCAGATTCTTCTTCTGAAAGCCCCTTTCTGAGGGGAGTCGTCATTCAGGCTTAGCCTGGCGCAGTAAAATAAACGTGGTACTCAGGCAGCCAGAATAAGTGAAGGGGGGCTGAAACGAAAAAAGCGCCTGAAAGGCGCTTTTCTCTGAATTGGTGGGTCGTGCAGGATTCGAACCTGCGACCAATTGATTAAAAGTCAACTGCTCTACCAACTGAGCTAACGAC